>CAILTK010000050.1 GCA_903837135.1 uncultured Caulobacterales bacterium | reverse complement strand
CCGTCGCGCCAGATCGACTGGTGGACGTGCATGCCCGAGCCGTTGTCGCCGAACATCGGCTTGGCCATGAAGGTGGCGGTCTTGCCGTAGGCGGCGGCCACGTTGTGGACCACATACTTATAGAGCTGCATCCGATCGGCCATGGTGATCAGGTCGGAGAACTTCAGGCCGAGTTCGTGCTGCGCCGGCGCCACCTCGTGGTGATGCTTTTCCGGCTCCATGCCGAGCTCGCCCATCACCGCCAGCATTTCGCCGCGCAGGTCCTGGGCCGAATCGATCGGGTTGACCGGGAAGTAGCCGCCCTTGGGGCCCGGGCGGTGGCCCATATTGCCTTCGGGATAGTCGCGCCCGGTGTTGGCCGGCAGTTCGATGGAGTCGAACGAATAGCCGGTGTCGTGGGCGGCGGTGTTCCAGCGCACGTCGTCGAACACGAAGAACTCGGCTTCCGGGCCGAAGAACACGGTGTCGCCGACGCCCGACGACTTCACATAGTTCAGCGCCTTCTTGGAGATGGAGCGCGGATCGCGGTTGTAGGGCTCCATGGTGTCGGGGTTCAGCACGTCGCAGAACAGGCACAGGGTGGTCTGCTGGTAGAAGGGGTCGATGTAGGCGGTGCTGAGATCCGGCTTCAGCAGCATGTCGCTTTCGTTGATCGCCTTCCATCCGGAGATGGAGGAGCCGTCGAACATGGTGCCTTCGGTCAGGAAGTCGTCGTCGACCAGCGACAGGTCGAAGGTCACGTGCTGCATCTTCCCGCGCATGTCGGTGAAGCGCACGTCGACGTACTTGACGTCCTTGTCCTTGATTTCCTTATGGATGTCGGCAGGCTTCATCGCAGTCCTCTGGTTCGCCCGCAGGGGTCCGGGCCGGTGGGTTCAGCGGCGCGGAGCGCGCAACGCCGATGGGCTTAGCTCAGCTTGGGTGGGTCCGAAAGCCCCACCCTGCAATTCCGAACACAGACGCTCTGGCGTCCGATCCTCGGCGCCTGGGCCTAGATCGCCTGGGCGCCGGTCTCGCCGGTGCGGATGCGCAACACCTCGATGATCTCCGAGACGAAGATCTTGCCGTCGCCGATCCGCCCGGTGCGCGCGGCGGTCGTGATCGCCTCCAGCGCCGAGGCCAGCTGGTCGTCGGCGACGACCACTTCGATCTTGATCTTGGGCAGGAAGTCCACGACGTACTCGGCGCCGCGGTAAAGCTCGGTGTGACCCTTCTGACGGCCGTAGCCCTTGGCCTCCAGCACCGTCATCCCTTGGACCCCGAGGTCCTGAAGCGCCTCCTTCACCTCATCGAGCTTGAACGGCTTGATGATCGCTTCGATTTTCTTCATCGCACACACAGGTTGGAGGGCGCCGCGCCCTTCAACGAGCCGGCGAGCCCAGTCAGCATTTCCCCAATTTCCTCTCAAGCCGGAGCAGGAGGCTCTCCAAGCCCCGGATCGCTTTCTGTGCAGATGGCCAAAAATCAGTCAGTGTGAGCCGATATTTTGGGCGATCGGGGCCGGCGGCGGCCGTTGACGGGATCGCGGCGCTATGGACCAAGCTAACGTCAGTTTGAACGGAGCGCTGCGATGGCCCGCGTCTACATGATCCGGCACGGCCGCCCGGCCTCGGGGTGGGGCGACCACGGCTCAGATCCCGATCCGGGGCTCGACGCCGTCGGGCGAAGCCAGGCCGAAGCGGCCAGCGCCGCCCTTCTGGCGCTGCCGCGGCCGCCGACCCTGGTGCTCACCTCGCCTTTGCGGCGCTGCCGCGAAACCGCCGTCCCGTTCGCCGCCGCCCTCGGCGTGGAGGCCCGCGTCGAGCCGCGCGTGGCGGAGATTCCGACGCCGAAGGCCCTGCCGGCCGCCGACCGGCCGGACTGGCTGCGCGCGGGTTTCGCCGGGACCTGGGCCGGGATCGAGGGCGACCTCGACTATCTGGCCTGGCGCGACGCGGTGGCGGCGGCGGTGACGGAGAATCCCGGCGCGGCGATCTTCAGCCATTTCGTCGCCATCAACGCCGCCGTCTCCTATGCCCTCGGCCGGCCCGAGGTGAGGGTGATCCAGCCCGACAACGCCTCGATCACCGTGTTCGAGACCGACGGACGCACCCTCGCCCTGGTGCAGGAAGGGCGCGAGGCGGAGACGCAGGTGCTGTGATGAGGCCGAGGACGCCGCTGTTCCTTGGCCCCTCCTTCCCCTCAACGGGGGAGAGGGTTCTTGTGGGCGCCGACAAGTTACGCTTCGGGTAGCCAGCCATGGACGCCGCCATCAACGACCCGGACCTGTGGTTGCCCGGCTTCCCCTGGCCGGCGGAGGACGGGCACAAGCACGACCGCGGCCGGCTCTACGTGGTGTCGGGCGGGATCAGCGCCACCGGCGCCGCGCGGATGGCGGCGCGCGCGGGGCTGAGGGTGGGCGCCGGGCTGGTGACGGTGCTGAGCCCGCCGTCCGCCCTGGCGGTCAACGCCTCCCAGCTCGAGGCGGTGATGGTCCGCGCCTTCGACGGACCCGACGCCCTGGCCCGTTCGGCCGAACTCGCCACCGCCGTGGTGATCGGACCGGCGGCCGGGGTGGGGGAGGGGACCCAGCTCAACGTCCTGGCGCTGGCGCGCACCGACGCGACCCTGGTGCTCGACGCCGACGCCCTGACCAGCTTTCGTCACGACTCGGTCCGGCTGTTCGGCGCCTTGTCGGGCAAGGCGGTGATGACCCCGCACGAGGGCGAGTTCGAGCGCCTGTTTCCCGGCCTGCTGAAAAGCGACGGTCGGCTGGGCGCCGCGCGGCGGGCGGCCGCGGCGGCCCACGCGGTGGTGCTGCTGAAGGGGCCGGAGACGGTGATCGCCCACCCCGACGGCCGGGCCACCCTCAACCGCCACGCCTCGCCCTTTCTGGCCACGGCGGGGTCGGGCGACGTGCTGGCCGGTCTGATCGGCGGATTGATCGCCCAAGGGATGGACCCGTTCGACGGCGCGGCGGCGGCGGCCTGGCTGCACGGCGAGGCCGCGCGCCGCTTCGGTCCGGGCCTGATCGCCGAGGACCTGCCGGATCTGATTCCGCGCGTGCTGCAGGACCTCTACGACCGCAGCGGAACCGTGGCGACGCCGTCCCGTTAAGTCGCCGAAGCGGGGCCGTTCGTCCCGACGCGAAGGGACGTAAAGGCCATGGGCACAATCCTCCTGATCATCCTGATCCTGCTCCTCATCGGCGCTCTGCCGCGCTGGGGCTACAGCCGGTCCTGGGGCTATTTCCCTTCGGGCGGCGTCGGTCTGATCCTGCTGATCGTGATCATCCTGGTGCTGCTGCGGTATATCTAGCGGGGCTCCTGGCGGCTGCCCAAGCGCCTAGCTCTTCCCCCTCCGGGGGGTAGTGGCCGCGAAGCGGACGAAGGGGGCTGCGCCGCCGCCAAACTTTGGCTCTGCGCAGATCGGTTTGCGCTGCGGAGGCAGCTGAGGGCGGCGCTGGCCTCAGTCACTTCGTGACAGCTCCCCAGGGGGGAGCAGCTTGGCAGCGCCAACGCCTGGCCTATGCTCGCTCGAGGAAGCTGTCGATCACGCGCTTCTCGCCGGCCTTCTCGAACGCCACGGTGAGCTTGGAGCCTTCGACCAGGGTGACTTCGCCGTAGCCGAACTTGATGTGGAACACCCGGTCGCCGGTCTTGTAGAGGCCCGAGCCGCCGGCGGGGTCGGAGGTGGCGATCAGCCGGCCTTCCCCCTCGATCACCTGCCGCCCGGCGGGGCCGCGGCTGGTGGCCCAGCCCGCGGAACGGTCCTGCGCCCGCTTCCAGCCCGGCGAGGAATAGGTCGAGCCCGAGAACACCGGCTGGTCGTCGAAGCGCGACTTGGCCTCGCCCATGCCGGGGCCGCCGCCATAGTAGCCGGTCTCGGACGAGGCCTCGACGTTGGCCGGCGGCAGCTCGTCGACGAAGCGCGAGGGCAGCTGCGAGGTCCAGCGGCCATAGACCTGCCGGTTGGCGGCGAAGGAGATCCGCGCCTCCTCCCGCGCCCGGGTGATGCCGACGTAGGCCAGCCGGCGCTCCTCCTCGAGCCCCTTCTCGCCCTTTTCGTCGACCGAGCGCTGCGAGGGAAACACGCCTTCCTCCCAGCCGGGCAGGAAGACCAGCGGGAACTCGAGCCCCTTGGCCGAGTGCAGGGTCATGATCCACACCGCGTCGTCGGAGTCCTGGCGGTCGAGGTCCATCACCAGCGACACGTGCTCGAGATAGGCCTGCAGGGTGTCGAACTGGCCCATGGCGTTGACCAGCTCCTTGAGGTTCTCCAGCCGACCCTGCGACTGCGGGCTTCGGTCGGCGCGGATGGCGTCGGTGTAGCCGCTCTCCTCGAGGATGGTCTCGGCCAGCTCGGGGTGGCGCAGGGTGCGCGCCATGGCGCTCCAGCGATCGAGGTCGCGGATGAAGGTGGAAAGGGCGGTGCGCGTGCGCGCCGGCAGCTCGTCCGTGCCCACCAGGCCGCGCGCCGCAGCCACCGCCGAGACCCCGTGGCGGCGGGCCAGCGAGAGCAGCTTGGCTACCGAGGTGTCGCCGACGCCGCGCCGGGGCGTGTTGACGATCCGCTCGAAGGCCAGGTCGTCGTCCTCGGACTGAACGAGGCGCAGATAGGCGTGGGCGTCGCGGATCTCGGCCCGCTCGAAGAAGCGCGGACCGCCGACCACCTTGTAGGGGATCTGCAGCAGCACGAACCGCTCTTCGAAGGCCCGCATCTGGAACGAGGCGCGGACCAGCACGGCCGCCTCGCTGAAGCGCCGCTTCTTGGCGTCGCGGTCGCCGGCGGCGGGCGGCTTGACCCAGCGCTCGATCTCGTCGGCCACCAGGCGGGCCTCGGCCTCGCCGTCCCACACGCCCGACACGCGCACCTTCTCGCCGCCGTCGGCCTCGGTCCACAGGGTCTTGCCGAGCCGGCCCTTGTTGGTGGCGATCAGGCCCGAGGCGGCCTTCAGAATGTGCGAGGTGGAGCGGTAGTTGCGCTCCAGCCGGACCACCTTGGCGCCCGGGAAGTCGCGCTCGAAGCGCAGGATGTTGTCGACTTCGGCCCCGCGCCAGCCATAGATCGACTGGTCGTCGTCGCCGACGCAGCACAGGTTGCGGCTGGCCTGGGCCAGGAGGCGCAGCCACAGGTACTGGGCCACGTTGGTGTCCTGGTACTCGTCGACCAGCAGGTATCTGAACCGCCCGTGATACTCGGCCAGCACGTCCGGATGGCGGGCGAAGATGGTCAGGTTGTGCAGCAGCAGGTCGCCGAAGTCGCACGCGTTCAGCGCGCGCAGCCGTTCCTGGTACAAGCCGTAGAGGGATGCGCCCTTGCCGGCGGCGAACTCCCCGCCCTCCGACGCCGGGACCTTGTCGGGCGTGTAGCCGCGGTTCTTCCACTGGTCGATCAGGCCGGCGAGCAGGCGCGGGGTCCAGCGCTTGGAATCGATCCCCTCGGCTTCGATCAGCTGTTTCAGCAGCCGCTCCTGATCGTCGGTGTCGAGGATGGTGAAGCTCGACTTCAGGCCCACGAGCTCGGCGTGGCGGCGAAGGATCTGCGCGGCCACCGAGTGGAAGGTGCCGAGCCAGCGCAGGCCCTCGGCCGAGGGGCCGATCAGATGGGTGATCCGCTCGCGCATCTCGCGCGCGGCCTTGTTGGTGAAGGTGACGGCCAGAAGCTCCCACGGCTTGGCCCGGCCCGTGGCGAGGATGTGGGCGAGACGGGTGGTCAGCACGCGCGTCTTGCCGGTGCCGGCGCCGGCCAGCACCAGCACCGGGCCGTCCACCGCCTCGACCGCCGCCCGTTGCTCCGGGTTCAGACCGTCGAGATAGGCGAGGGCGCCCGCGGGCGGGGCGGGGCGCGCGAGGTCGGAGATACGGGGGGCGGGAGGCTGCGACGGGGTCTGCGACACTGGGGAACCGGCTGTGACTCGGAGAACGAATGTAGCACGTCGCGGGCCGGGTTTAAGGTGGGGGTGTTCCAGAGACGGGGCGACGGCTGACAGCAAAGCCTCGCGTGGCGAAATATTCGCCTCATTCTGAGGCGCGGAGCGAAGCGGAGCCTCGAAGGACGAGGCGAACGCACGACGTCCCACCTTTCGGAGGTCGGCGACCCACGCTGCCGCAGGCGGCATGCGACGACCTCGTCCTTCGAGGCTCGCCTGCGGCTCGCGCCTCAGGATGAGGTCGAATTAGAGGACTGCCCTTTGCTTGCGTTCGGTCCGGCGCCTTGCCAAGCCGGGCGAGCGGTCGCAAGGAGCGGGCAGGGCCGGATCCCGGCCAAACAGTCCGGAGTCCGCCTTGTTCCGTCGTACCCTGCTCGTCGCCGCCTCCCTCGCGGCCTTGTCCACCGCCGCCTTCGCCGAAGCGCCGTTCAACTTCGACGCCGCGCCCGGCGGTCTTCCGAAGACGGTGAAACCGAGCGCCTACAAAATCGACATCGCCACCGACCTCGACGCGCTGACTCTCTCCGGACACGAGACGATCGACGTGGAGGTCCGCCAGTCGACCCGTACGATCACCCTGAACCAGGCGGGCCTGAAACTTCAGTCCGCCAAGCTCGAAACCGGCGCCGCCGCCGAGATCGCCCAGGACGACAAGACGCAGACCGCGACCCTGAGCTTCGCCGCGCCGGTTCCCGCCGGCCGGCACACCCTGAGCATCGCCTATTCGGGGCCGATCCCGGAATCGCCGAACGGAATCTACTACGATGACTACCGCGACGCCTCGGGCGCCAAGAAGCGGATGCTGGTCACCCAGTTCGAAGTGGCCGACGCGCGCCGCATGTTCCCCGGCTGGGACGAGCCGGCGTTCAAGGCGACCTTCCAGCTGAACGTCACCCTCAAGAGCGATCTGGCGACGGTGTCGAACATGCCGATCGCTTCGACGAAGCCCGCCGGGCCGGGTCTGAAGACGGTGTCGTTCCAGACCTCGCCGAAGATGTCGAGCTATCTGGTCGCCCTGGTGGCCGGCGACATGAAGGCGGTCAGCGGCCAGGCCGCCGGGGTGAAGATGAGCGCCTGGGCGCCGACCGGGCGCGAGCGCCAGGCGGCTTATTCGCTAGCGGTCGAAGAGCAGGTGCTGCCCTACTACAACGCTTATTTCGGCACGGCCTATCCGCTGCCCAAGCTCGACCTGCTGGCCATCCCCGGCAACTACGAGGCCGGGGCGATGGAGAACTGGGGCGCGATCACCTTCATCGACAACGCCATGCTGTTCGATCCGGCGACCTCCTCGCCGGAAACGCGGCAGGAGATCTATCTCGTGGTGGCGCACGAGATGGCGCACCAATGGAACGGCGACCTCGTGACCATGGGCTGGTGGGACAACATCTGGCTCAACGAAGGCTTCGCCACCTGGATGGAGAACAAAGCGACCGACCGCTTCAATCCCACCTGGCAGGTCCGGGCGCGCGAACATGGCGACCGCGAGCGGGCCATGGCCCAGGACGCCCTGGCGACCACCCACGCCATCCAGCAGGTGATCCGCGACGAAAGCGAAGCCAACTCGGCGTTCGACGGCATCAGCTACCAGAAGGGGGGCCAGGTGCTGCGGATGATCGAGGACTGGATCGGTCCCGACGCCTTCCGGGCCGGCATGCGCCGCTACATGAAGGCGCACGCCTACGCCAACGCCACGTCGGCCGACCTGTGGGCCGCGCTCGGCGCCGCCTCGGGCCGGGATGTGGCGGGGGTCGCCGCCGGCTTCACCGAACAGCCGGGCGTGCCGCTGGTGAAGGTTGCGCGCGCCTGCGACGGCGGCAGGGCGACGATCACCCTGACGCAGGATCGGTTCACCATCCACGATCCGCATCCCAAGCCGGAGACCTGGAGCATTCCGGTCACCATCGGCGGCCCCGGCCTGACCTCGCGGCGCGTGTTGTTGACCGGCCAGCCTAAGAGCGTGCCGATCGGGGCGTGCGGCGCGGCGGTAAAGATCAACTACGGCGAGAACGGCTATTATCGCAGCCAGTACGACGCCGCCTCGCTGGCGGCGCTGGCGGCGGTCCTGCCGACCCTGTCGCCGGCCGACCGGGCCGATCTGCTCGGCGACCAGTACGCCCTGTTCCTGGCCGAGCGGGCGCCGCTCGACGGTTACCTGAACCTGCTGCCGCGCCTGAAGGGCGAGCACAACATCGCGGTGTGGGAAGAGACCCTCGGCCGGCTCCGCGCGATCGACCGGGCCCTGATCGGCTCGCCCGAGCGTCCGGCCTTCGACGCCTTCGCCATCAGCCTGGTCAAGCCGGCCTTCCCCAGGCTGGGCTGGGACGCCAAGCCGGGCGAGGCGTTCGTCGACGCGGAGCTCCGGCCCGAGTTCATCTCGGCGCTCGGCCGGCTGGGCGACGCGGAGACCATCACCGAGGCCAAGCGTCGGTTCCAGGCCTTCGCCGCCGGCCAGGCGACCCTGTCGCCGGAGATTCGCGGCGCGGTGCTCAGCATCGTCGGTCGGGGAATGGATCGCGCCACCTGGGCGCAGTTGAAGGCGCTGGGGATCAAGGCGACCAGCACCGAGGAGAAGCTGCGCTACTTCACGGCCATGGCCGGCGCCGACGATCCGGCCCTGATCGCGGCCAACATCGACTTCGCCTACTCCGGCGAAATCCCCAATGGCCGCATCACCGCCTTCGTCACGGCGATGTCGCAGAGCTCCGGCGACGCGGACCGGGTGTTCGATCTGGCGGTGACGCACGAGGCGGATTTCGCCAAGCGGATCGTCGGCGACGGGCTTGGCGCAACGGCGCCGGAAGCTGCGGCGACGGGCTCGACCAGCCCGGCCGTCGCCGACAAGCTCCTGGCCCTGCCGTCGAGCAACGCCAGCAACGGCGCGCACGTGACGGCGGTGCGCACCGCCGGCGGGATCCGCGCCGCCGCGGACCTCAAGGCGCGCATGGTCCCCGCCGTGCGCACATGGCTGGCGGGACACGGCGGGTAGGGGGGTTAATCCCTCTCCCGCGCGGGGAGGAGGATTTTCGCCGTCGTTACCCACATTCTCCCTCCGCCCATCGCAGCGCCGCCACGCGGCAGGCGGAGGCGAGGGGCTGGTCGCCGCGGCGGTCGTCGATCTCGCCGATCAGGGCGGCCAGGCTTCGGCCCACGGCCATGCGCTCCAGCACGGTCCAGAACTCCGTCTCGAGGGCCAGCGAGGTGGCGTGGCCGGACAGGTTGACCGAGCGTTTGACCAGCACTCCGGGAAGCTCCTTGCAAAAAAGTGACGCCTGCGTCATATTCAGGCGTCGCACCCCGAGGCCACCATGACCGACGCCGCCCTGCAATCCACTTTCGCCCGCACCGGCGAGCCTTCCGCCGCGACTGCGCCGACGCGCCTGCCGCGCCAGCGGCTGCAGCCGATCCGCGCCCTGCGCGCCTTCGGCCGGCTGATGAAGGACAAGGAGGACACCCAGCAGGTGTTCGAGATCATGCAGGCGATGAACGGCAATTCGACCCTGCGCGGCTATCGCAGGCTGACCTCGACCGTGGAGGGCGGCCGGCTGGCCTATCGCCGGCTCGAGCTCAACGACCGGCTGAACGATCCGGCCTACCTCGACAGTTTCGCCCCCGGCACGGTGGGCGCGGCGTATCGCGCGTTCATGCGCGCCGAAAACCTTTCCGCCGAGGGGCTGGCAGAGGAAAGCCGCAAGGCGGCGCGGCGGACCGGCGGCGGCATCGACCTCGAGCATCCGGTCGCCTGGTATGGCCGGCGCATCCGCGACACCCACGACATCTGGCACATCCTTACCGGCTACGGCCGCGACGCCCTGGGCGAACTCTGCCTGGTGGCCTTCTCCTACGCCCAGACCCGCTCGCTCGGCTGGGCGGTGATCGCCGTCGGCGGCGCCCTGCGCGCCCGGCGCGAGGAAGGCGGCAAGGCGGCGGTGCGCGCGGTACGCGAAGCCTATCGCCGGGGCAAGACGGCCGCCTGGCTGCCGGGCGAGGATTTCGAGGCGCTGCTGCAGCTGCCGCTGGAGGTCGCGCGCGCGCGACTGAACCTGCAGACGCCGCCGGCGGCCTATCTCGCCGTGCCCGCGCAGCGCCGGGACGGCGCCATCGGACGCCGGATCGCGGCCTAATCCGGCTCGCCGGGAGCCCGCTCCAGCCGGTGCTGCTCGAGCGTTCGCGTCGCGCGTTCGGCGTCGCGCTTTTCGGCCATGATCTCGGCCTTGCCGCGCCCGAACTTCATCCGGTTGGACTTGGCGCCGGACTGCGACTCGCGCTTGGCCTTGGCCTTGCGCGCCTTGTTCAGATTGATGATGTCTCCGCTCATGGCCAGGGGGCCGTTTCCGCCGCCCCGCCGGCCAGGGCTTCGATCAGAAGGGCGTTGTCCTCAGCCCAGCGACGCCGTCGCTGCTGTCCGTCCGGGCCGACCGCCTCGCGCAGCGCCTGGTCCACCACCGCCTCCAGCGCGCCGAGCGCCTCCGCCTTGGTCACCAGCTCCGGGTCGAGCCTCAGATGGACATCGGTCTTCATGACGAATCCTCGCCCGGAAAGCATAACCCGCGGCGCAGGAATGGAAACCCGCTCACGCCGTCGGAGTTTCAGCCGGGCGCGGTTTGTCCGCAGGAGGTGATCCGATGATCAGCGGCAGCGAGATCCGCGAACACATGGACGTCCAGTCCTCGGACGGCCACCATGTGGGCCGCGTCGACCACGTGAAGGGCGACCGGATCGAACTGGCCAAGTTCGACATCGCGACCCTTGGCGTGCACCACTACATACCCCTGGCGTGGGTCGATTATATCGACGGCGATCGGGTCCATCTGGCCATCACCAAGGATGAAGCCAAGGCGCGCTGGAGCTGACGGCGCGCCCGGCTTAAGACGAAGTAATCAACGGACGGCTTTTACCGGGGCGAAACCGCGCCCATCTGAAGGCGGACTTTGGAGGACGCGATGAAGCTGCTGCTCAACATCCTGTGGTTCATCTGGGGCGGGTGGATTTCGGGCCTCTTGTGGCTGCTCGGCGGCTTCATCCTGGCCCTCACCATCGTGGGTCTGCCCTGGGCGCTGGCGGCGTGGCGGATCGCCGGCTTCGCCTTCTGGCCGTTCGGCAAGAAGATCGTGGCGCGCGCCGACCTCGGCCACAGCGACCTCGGCACCGGCTGCCTCGGCGCGATCCTCAACGTGGTCTGGTTCGTGTTCGCCGGCTGGTACATCGCCCTCAGCCATCTGCTGATCGCCGTGACCGAAGCGGTCAGCATCATCGGCATCCCCTTCGCCCTCAAGGACCTGCAACTCGCCCAACTGGCGCTGGCGCCCGTGGGCATGGAGGTGGTGGAGGCCTGAGTTCAGAAGCCGGTGAACAATCGGTCGAGGGCGCGGCGGATCTGGTCTTCATACGCGACAGCTGTACCGGTCTTGGTCCGCAGCGAACGATTGTTGATCGCGGCCAGCTCTGGAATCGACGCGATCAAATTCTGTTCATCGAGCTTCATTTCAACGGTAATGGCCGTCAGAAGATCTGCGTCGCTCCTCTTGTAGAGCGGCGCTACGATCGAGGTCTGAAGCTCGCCCGCGTATTCCGACTGGAGGACAACACAAATGGAGCGGAGACCCGACTCGCCGTTGACGGATTGAGGAAGACGTCGAACTGCCGGATCACCACGTCCGAAGGTCGTCTCCGAACGGCCCGTTCCGCTCTATGCGATCGTTGTAGGCTTTGATCGCCTCGGCGTTGTCCTCGGCCCAGCGACGCGCCCGTTCCTCGGCGCCTTTCGGGTCGACTTTCTGAAGGTGCAGTCGAAGCGCCGTCTCGCTCATGCCGGCGACGGACAGACCGAGGCGCTCCGCCTGCGCCAGCAGTTCAGGGTCGATTCCGAGGCGGAGTTCGGGCTTGCCCATGGCCCGCAACCTAGCACGATAGTCGGTTCGAATCCCAGTCAGGCGCCTATGGCTCGAGCAAGGTCTTCAGCATGCTCTCCCGACGGTTCAAGAAGGCGCGGGTAACCTGGTAGTGCTCGGTGTCCTCGTAGGTCACGGTCTCCAGCCCGTGATCCGAGACCTGATAGAGCGTCGCGTCGGGATAGCCGAGGATGATCGGCGAATGGGTGGCGATGATGAACTGGGAGCCGCCTTCGATCAGCTCATGCATGCGGACCAGGAAGGATAGCTGGCGGCTCGGCGAGAGGGCGGCCTCGGGTTCGTCCAGGATATAGAGGCCCTGTCCGCGGAAGCGGTGTTCGAACAGGGCGAAGAAGCTTTCGCCGTGGGACTGGGCGTGCAGGTCCGTGTCGCCGTAACCGCGAACGCCGACCTGCTCGATATAGCTGGCGGCGTTGAAGAAGCTTTCCGCGCGCAGGAAGTACCCGTCCTTGGCCCGGGCGCGGCCCCTGACCGGCCGGACAAATTTGTGCAGCGGCGAGTGGGATCCGCGCGTCTGGAACTGCATGCCGGTCGAACCGCCCTCGGGATTGAAGCCCCAAGCGACGGCCAGCGCCTCGACCAGGGTCGACTTGCCGGCGCCGTTCTCGCCCACCAGGAAGGTGACCTTGGGGTGGAACACCAGGGTCTCGGTCCACCGCACCGCCGGCAGGTTGAACGGGTATGCCTCCGCGTCCCAGCCCTCGCGCCGCTCGAACCGCGCCTCCAGCCAGAAGTGTTTCGCGTCGATCGCCCGCATGGGTGCAAGTTAGCGCCTGATTGCAACGGTGGCGATTCGACGCGCTTTGATTAGCCCATCGCCCAGGCCAACCCATCCGGCAGCACAGCCGTCGTGAAGTCCACCTGCAGCACGCGTCGGCGGCGGGGCGCCTCGGCGGGCCTTGAAGTATGGAGGATGGGGGTCCGATACAGCCAGATTTCCCCGGCCTCCGCGAGGCAGAAGGCTTGTTCGAAACCCAAGGCGAACTCTGCAGCCTGGCTCGCGGCGACCTTGCCGACGCGGTGCGATCCCTTGGCGACGATCAACGGGGCGTTAGTCTCGTCGCAGGCGTCGAGGTGCGCACGAACGGTCAGCATGCCCGCCAGCACCTCGAACGGCGGCTCCACATGCACGACCCCGTTCTTGCGCGACCAGGGACCATAACCAGTCGTATCGACCCGAGCGACGACGGCGATGGTGCGGTCCTGGTGCCAAGCGACACCCCAATTTCGGCCGGCCGTCTTGTCGAACACCACCACACGCACCGGCCGAGCGACTTGACCGAGGCGTTCGCGCGCCAACGCCAGCAAGGTGGAGCCCGCGCCGACCAGAGCGCGGGCCGCCGGCTCATCGCCCGCACGAAGACCAGGCCTGTCCCCAAGGACGTCGGACAGGATCGCGAGCTGCGCCATCTCGTCCTCAGCCAGCCGCCGGTCCGCCCGTTCGGCGCCGTCGCGGTCGAGCTCCATCGGCTCAGCCCGGCGAGATCATCTTCTCCGGGCGGACCAGTCCGTCGAACTCCGCGTCGGTGACATAGCCGCCGCCGACGGCTTCGTCGCGCAGGGTGGTGCCGTTCTTGTGCGCGGTCTTGGCGATCTTGGCGGCGGCGTCATAGCCGATCTTCGGGGCCAGGGCGGTGACCAGCATCAGGCTCTTGTCGAGCCCGGCCTTGATGTTGTCGAGCCGCGGCTCGATGCCCACGACGCAGTGTTCAGTGAAGCTTTCGGCCGCGTCGCCGAGCAGGCGCACCGACTGCAGGAGGCTGTAGGCCATGACCGGGTTGAACACGTTGAGCTCGAAATGGCCCGAGGCGCCGGCCATGGTCAGGGTGGTCTCGTTGCCGAACACGCGGGTGCAGACCATGGTCAGGGCCTCGCACTGGGTCGGGTTGACCTTGCCGGGCATGATCGAGGAGCCCGGCTCGTTCTCCGGCAGGGAGAGCTCGCCGAGGCCCGAACGCGGCCCCGATCCCAGGAAACGGATGTCGTTGGCGATCTTGAACAGGCTGGCGGCCACCGTGTTGAGCGCGCCGTGGGTGAAGACCATGGCGTCGTGCGCGGCCAGGGCCTCGAACTTGTTGGGGGCCGAGGTGAAGGGCAGGCCGGTGATCTCGGCGATCTTGGCGGCGACCTGTTCGGCGAAACCGACGGGCGCGTTGAGTCCGGTGCCGACCGCGGTGCCGCCCTGGGCCAACTGCATCAGCATCGGCAGGGTGCTTTCGATCCGGGCGATCCCGTTGGCGACCTGCTGGGCATAGCCGGAGAACTCCTGGCCGAGGGTCAGGGGCGTGGCGTCCTGGGTATGGGTGCGGCCGATCTTGATCACGCTCTTCCAGGCCTCGGCCTTGGCGTTCAGCGCGTCGCGAAGGGTCTTCAGGGCCGGCAGCAGGTGGTGGACGATCTCTTCGGAGGCGGCGATGTGCATGGCCGTCGGATAGGTGTCGTTCGACGACTGGCTCATGTTGACGTGGTCGTTGGGATGAACCGGTTTCTTGGAGCCCATCTCCCCGCCCAGCATCTCGATGGCGCGGTTGGAGATCACCTCGTTGGCGTTCATGTTCGACTGGGTGCCCGACCCGGTCTGCCAGACCGACAGGGGGAAGTGGGCGTCGAGCTTGCCCTCGATCACCTCGTTGGCGGCCTTGACGATGGTCTCGCCGATCGCCGGATCGAGCCGGCCGAGGCCCACGTTCACTTCGGCGGCGGCGCGCTTGATCACGCCGAGGGCGCGGACGATGGAGGCCGGCTGCTTCTCCCAGCCGATCTTGAAATTGCCCAGGCTGCGCTGCGACTGGGCGCCCCAATAGCGGCTGGCGTCCACGTCGACCGGGCCGAAGGTGTCGGTCTCGGTGCGGGTGGCGCCCGATGGAGGGCTCAGCGGCTCAGACATGGGACTCTCCGGCAGGGCGTGGGCGGTTTAGCACGCGCACCCCGCCGATCAAGGCGGCGCCGGTCTCAGGCCAGGCCGTGGGCGATCAGGCTTTCGGCGCAGTCGACGATGGTCTCGTCCACCGGTCGCGGGCGCCAGCCGAGCAGGGTCTGGGCCTTGGCGGACGAGAAGACGCGCTTCTGGCCGAGATAGGGCGTCACCTCCCGCAGATCCTTGTCGAACAGGCTGACCAGCCGGACGACGAGGTCGGGGACCTTGCGGGTCGGGACCTTGGCCGCCTTGGGCCCGAGCCGGGCGCGGAGCACCTCGGCGATCTCCGCCATCCAGCGGAAGTCATGGGCGGCGATGAAGCGCTGGCCGGCCGCCCCGGGGGCCAGCATGGCCTTGAGGTGAAGGTCGGCGACGTCGCGCACGTCCACCAGGCTGAAGCCGAGACGGGGAACCCCCGGCACGCGGCCGGTCATCAGCCGCTCGACCACCTGCACCGAGTCCGAATAGTCGGCGCCGAGCACCGGCCCCAGCACCAGACCCGGATTGACCACCGCCAGGCTGGTCGCGCCGCCTTCGCGGCCGATCAGATCCCAGGCCGCGCGCTCGGCCAGGGTCTTGGACTGGGCGTAGGCGCTGACCCCCTTGCCGGCCGGGTCGGTCCACACCGTCTCGTCCGTCGTGCCGAACGGGGCGTCCATCGGCGGATCGGTGGCCGAGACCGACGAGGTCAGCACCACCCGCTTCACGCCGGCCTTGATCGCGGCGCGCACCGCCCGGATCGCCCCTTCGCGCGCGGGCTTGATCAGGGTTTCCGCGGTCGCGCCGCCGACGCCGAGCGGCGAGGCCACGTGCAGGACGTAGTCGCAGCCCGTCGCCGCCTCGTCCCAGCCGGCGTCCGACAAGAGGTCGGCGGCGAAAAAACTGAGCTTGTCGGTCGGCGCCTCGGCGGCCAGCCGCGCCCGTACCTCGGCCTCGCGCGACAGGCTTCTGACGGTGGTGCGCACCGTATAGCCCTGCTGCAACAGGGGAACGATGCACCAGCCGCCGATATAGCCCGACCCGCCGGTCACCAGAACCGTTTCGCCCGCCATCGCCGCCTCCAACTTGACGATGTTCAGATATCTGCCGGCAGGGCGGCTGTCAAAGGCTCCGCCGTTCGGCCCTTGCGCCGGGCCGCTCGGCGGCGGTCTATGGAGCGAAACGGGAGTCGCGGATGATCGTCACCACCACCAACGACCTGCCGGGCCAGCATGCCGAAGCGGCGGGCGCCGACGCCCTCTTGGCCTTGCCCTATGACGCCCACCCGAACATGCAGGGAAGCGCCGAGGCGCCGGCCTACGGCGCGGCGGTGGAGCGGGCATGAGCGGCGCGACCTGGGACGTCGAACAGTACGAGCGGTACAAGACCTATCGCGACCGGCCGGCCCTCGACCTGATGGTGCAGATCCCGGCGGACCTGACGCCGGGCGAGATCTGGGACCTCGGCTGCGGCGTCGGAGAGCATGCGGCCCTGCTGGCCAAGCGCCATCCGAACGCTCGCGTGCATGGCCTCGATTCCAGCCCGGCCATGCTGAAGGCGGCGCGCGAGCGCAACGCCGAGATCGACTGGGTGCAGGCCGACATCGACGGCTTCGCGCCCGATACGCCGCCCGACCTGATCTTCACCAACGCCGCCCTGCAGTGGGTGAGGGGGCACGAGACCCTGTTTCCGCGCCTGGTCTCGACCCTCGAGCCCGGCGGCGTGTTCGCCTGTCAGATGCCGGTGACCTGGCCCGAGCGCTGGCACGCCGAGCTTCGCGACCTCGCGAAGACGCCGCGCTGGTCCTCTTCGCTCGAGGGGCTCCGCGACGTGCAGCCGGTGGCGCCGGCGGAGGACTACTGGCGCTGGCTCTCGCCGCTGGCCGACGTGGACGTTTGGA
This sequence comes from uncultured Caulobacterales bacterium, assembly GCA_903837135.1. Classification (GTDB taxonomy): domain Bacteria; phylum Pseudomonadota; class Alphaproteobacteria; order Caulobacterales; family Caulobacteraceae; genus CAIOYC01. The sequence goes on along the minus strand of CAILTK010000050.1, from coordinate 23,274 downwards.
AGACCCGCTATCTGCATGTGTTGTCGGGCGAGGATCCGGTGCTGGACTGGATGATGGGCACGGGCCTGCGTCCGTACCTGGCGCGGTTGGAGGATCGGGCCGAGCGAGACGCCTTCCTCGCCGAATACGCCGCCCTGATGCGCGCCGCCTTCCCCAAGCAGGCCGACGGCTCGACCCTGTTCGACTTCCCGCGCATCTTCATCGTGGCGCGGAAAAGATAATCTCGGCCAGTGAGTTATAGAAATCCGCTCTCCCCGCGAAAGCGGTGGGGATACACAAGTCCTCATGTCGCCAAAGTCGGTCATCCTCGGGCGTAGGGGAGCGAAGCGGACCGAAGACCCGAGGACCCAGCAGAGATCTTCTTGGAAGCTGCGACGACGCGCATCGAGGGTGGAGCTGCTGGGGTCTCGGGTCTGCGGTCGGTCGCGTCGCGCCGTCCCTTCGCCCGAGAATGACAGCAAGTTTTGAAGGCTTGGGGGAATGAGCGGATAGCCAGAGGCCCCCCCGGGGATGAACGGGTCGGCTCACCGCACCAGCCACCGGAACGCCCGCGCGATGAAGGCCTGGCCGTCCGTCTCGACCGGCGGCGCGTGCGCCATGATCACCTTTTCCACCGGCCAGGCGAGAATGCGCCGGAGCGCGGCGCGGGCGGCCTTGCGGCCGACGAAGGCGGTGCGGAATTTGCGGGGCACCTCCGGCTCGGGCGCGGTCATGAGGTCCAGCCTGGCCACCACGGCGCGCCAGCCGGCGAAGGCGGTGGGGCTGAAGTGCTGGATCAGGTCGGTGAAGATCGCCGTGCGGCTCGGGCGGTGGAAGAACACCACCTCGCTCGTGATCAGATTGCCCCGGACGACGACCTGATCGATCTCGTCGGCCCATTCCGGCGCGGGCCCATCGCCGAGGTCGCCGTCGAAGGCCAGGTCCCTTCGGCGCGCGCGCAGGCCCGGCGGCGCGAACATCCGGGCGGCGGGATAAGCCTCGCGCCATTCGGCGATGAAGAGATGGTGCAATGCGTTCGGCGCCACGAGGTAGCGCACCTCGCCGAGGCCCTCCACCGCGGCCCTGAGGTCATGGGAAAGCGGGACCGGCGACCAGATGAACAGGGCGCGGTCCGCCAGCCGGATGACCGCCATCCGCGTCGGATAGGGGAAGCCCGCCACCGCCGTGGCCGGGCCGTCCGCCAGCCAGACCTCTTGGCCGAAAGCCCGCAGCATCCGCCTCTCCCCCCTAAAGCCGCATCTCCATGTCGCTGTCGTCCTGGCCGCCGGCGCCGTGCAACTGGGTGAGCGGGCGTTTCAGGGTCCTGAGCGCGGCCTGGGTCGCCTGGTAGCCGGCCTCGACCGCGGGATCGAACGCCTTCCAGTCCTGCAGACCGACGCCGTCGATCATCGGCGTCACCAGAAGGTCGGTGAAGCGCGCCAACTCCTCGATCGGCCGGGCGCTCGACAGGGTGGCGGCGCGGATCAGCAGCGACACGATCGGCGGGCCGCGCCGCCACTGGCCGGACGCCAGCCAGCGCCAGATCGAGGCCGGCCGCTCGATGTCGGGCGGTCGCAGGGCGCCTTCCTCGGCCACGTCGACGCCCACCACCGCGCCGCGGTGCCAGCGACGCATGACGTCCACCGGCAGATTGTTGGTCACCGCCCCGTCGACCAGCACCGCCCCGTCCACCACCTGCGGCGGCATCACCCCGGGCAGGGAGGCGGAGGCGCGCAGCGCCTTTCGCAGCTTGCCGCGCTCGTGGATGAAGGCCTCGCCGCTGGTCAGGTTGGAGGAGACGCAGAAGAACGGCAGCCAGAGGTCCTCGATCATCACCTCGCCGAAGTGCTCCTTCAGCCGGTCGCGCACCAGCCGGCCGTGGGTCATGGCGATCATCGGAAAGGCGACGTCGCCGAGGGGGCTGGTTTCGACGAAGGCATGGCGGATCCGGCGCACGATCTCCTCGTCCGGCCATTCCATGGCGACGCCGGCGGCGATGATCCCGCCCATCGAGGTGCCGCCGAGGAAGTCGATCGGCGTTCCCGCCTCGCGCAGGGCGCGGATGGCCCCGATGTGGGCATAGGCGCGGGCGCCCCCGCCCGACAGGACCAGGCCGACCGAGGCGCCGCAGAGGGTGCGGGCGATCCGCTCCGCGTCCGCCGTCGATCCGTCGCGGATGTTGAAGTGCCGGTTGAACGGCCCCGCCTGCAGCCAGGCGCCGGTTCCCGACGGCCGGCTCGCCGTCGCCGGATGGATCAGAAGGAGGTCGATCAGCCGGTGCTCATGCATGGCCCGGCCGGCGAAGGCGGAAGGCTCGAACGGCGGCGGCTGGTCGCTGCGGCCAAGCAGCAAGAGCCGGTCGACCTGCCGGGCGCAAAGGTGGATCCAGGCCTCCTCGCCGCGGTCCGCGCTGAAGAGGACGAAGTCGTGCCGCTGCTCGACCGTGGAGAACCATTCGGTGGGGGCGTGTTCGGCCTCGGCGCCGAGCACGGCGACGGAATAGCCGAGCGCCTGCAGCGAGCGCTCGATCTTCTCGACCAGCGGCCTCACCGACGGTCCATCGGCCCCGCCGATGAAGCCCAGCACCCGCGGGGCGGTCATACCGGCGGCGGAGACCGGCTGGCGGGCCCGCACGATCATCAGCCGGGCCAGCTCCGCCATCAGCGCCGGATCGCGGCGGGCGGCGTTGAAGAAGGCGTGGCGGGGCAGGGCCAGGACCTCGGAGTCGCGCATGGCGACCACGGTGGCCGAGTGCGGCGTGCCCGCGATCAGGGCCATTTCGCCGGCGGGCTCGCCGGGCTTGATCACTCCCAGGAACTGGCTTTCGCCGTTTTCGCCCTTGCGGATCACCCCCAGGCGCCCGGCGCGCACCAGATAGAGCCGGTCCGGGTCTTCGCCGGCGGTGTAGAGGGTGCGGCCGCCGGGCAGCGAGAACCAGACCACCTCCGGCGACGCCTTCTCGCCCACGAACAGGCGGGCGAGGGCGGTGTGCGTCTCCGCGCTGTTGAGCCCGTCGGCGAGGGTGGTGTGCAGTTCGGCCATGTCGGCGATTCCAGAGCGCAACACTACGTCCTTTTCGCATGGCGTCGCCACGTCGCAAACGAACCGGTGCGGCGCCGCGGCTGTGGACGAACGCGCCGCCCCCCTTCGCGAGACAGGCCCGTCAGGTTACCACATCCTTAATGAGTCTGAATCTGATCAAGCTTTGCGTGGGCTGCGACACGGTCGAGGAGCTCTCGAGCTGGCGGCGCGAGCATGCGGCGCGCGAGCCGGACTGGAGGCTGCGCACCCGGCAGACGCCGAAGCGGGCGGCGGAATTGACCGACGGCGGCTCGCTCTATCGCGTGTTCAAGGGGCTGATCCTCTGCCGCCAGGCGATCCTGGCGGTGGAGACGGTGGGCGAGGGGCAGGCGGCCCGCTGCGAGATCGTGCTCGATCCCGAGATCGTCCGCGTCACGCCGACGCCGCGTCGCGCCTTTCAGGGCTGGCGCTATCTCTCGCCCCTGGACGCTCCGAAGGATCTGTCATCCGCCGGTGATATGGAATCGGCGCCGCCGACGCTTGTGGCGCGCCTGCGGGAAATAGGCGCATGGTAGTCGGTAGTCACCCTGAGTTGTCGGGCGGCTGGTTGTCGGGTCCGATCGAAATGGCCCATCTGAGTCGGTAAGGAGCAGCCCGTGCTGAGTTCTGCGACCGTTTCGCCGCGTATCATCGTGCTTGGCAACGAGAAGGGCGGCGCCGGAAAGTCGACCCTGGCCATTCACGTGGCCTGCGCCCTGCTGCACGACGGCTATACCGTGGCGGTGATCGACCTCGATCTACGACAGCAGTCGCTGGGCCACTTCTTCGCCCACCGCACCACCTGGTGCGCGGCGTCGGGGGCCGGCCTGCCGATGCCTGTGGACGGGCTGGAGGAGGCGAAGAGCCTGGTCGGCCTCGACGACGCGGAGGCTACCGCGCGTCTCGAACAGATGATCGACACGGCCGCGGCGCGGGCGGACTATGTGGTGATCGACACCCCCGGGGCCGATACCCTGGTGTCCCGCGTGGCGCACAGCCGGGCCGAACTGATCGTCACGCCGATGAACGACAGCTTCGTCGACTTCGACATGCTGGGCGCGGTCGATCCGGTCACCCTCGAGCTCACCAAGCCCAGCCTCTATGCGGAATCGGTCTGGGAAAGCCGCAAGCGACGGATGATGGGCGCCCGCAAGTCCATCGACTGGCTGGTGCTGCGCAACCGTCTGGCCACCACCGAGGCGCGCAACCGGCGCCGGCTCGACGAGCGGGTGCAGGCGCTGAGCAAGCGCGTCGGCTTCCGCATCGGCCCCGGCCTTCGCGACCGGGTGATCTATCGCGAGCTGTTCCCGTTCGGCCTGACCGTGGCCGACCTGTCGCCGGTCGTGCGTCCGGTGCCGGTGTCGCTGACCCACGTCGCCGCGCGCCAGGAGCTTCGGTCGGTCATGGCCGCCATCGGGGTGCCGGGCCATGTGGCCGGTCCCGACATCGAGGAAGACGAGGTTCTCGCCGAGGCGAGCTGATGCTCCCGCTTCTGATTCTGGGGCTGATCGTTCTGGGCGCGGTTTTGGGCGGCGCCGGCATGCGGCGGCTGGGCCGCTGGACCCGCCGGGCAGCCGGACGCTGGCGGCCGGGGGTGGGGGTCGGCGCGATTCTGCTCGCCTTCGCCGGCCTGATCCTCAGCGTGCGCGGTGGTGTGGTGCTGGGACTGCCGCTGCTGGCCGTCTCCGGGGCGCTCGCCCTGGCGGCGCGGCGGCGTGGCGAAGGCCCCCCGGCGCAGGCGCGGACCGCGCCGCAGCTGAGCGAGGCCGAGGCTCGCGCTATGCTGGGCGTGCCGCCGAACGCCTCCCGCCAGGAGATCCAGGCCGCCTACCTGCGGCTGATGCAGCGGGTCCACCCCGACCATGGCGGGGCCAGCGGCCTCGCCGCCCAGCTCAACGCCGCCCGGGACCGCCTGCTGGGGTGAGCAAGGCGTTCTCGCTCGGCGATAGCAGCCAATCGCCTGGAATGGGGGAAGTTGATCGGGAACGGGCGTCGGCCCTGACGCCAACTGTGCTTTCCAACTCAGCCAGCTTGCGCCAAATCGGCAAAGTCGTTAGCGCCGACGCTGTCCTGACCCCCGAGGAGAACGCCATGTCGCCGTCGCAGTTGAACCGGCGCAGCCTGTTCGCCTCGGGTCTCGCCGCCGGGCTGGCGGTCCCCCTGCTGTCGCGCGCGCAGGCGGCGGCGTTCGATCCGGGTTTCGTCGACCACGAGGCCGAGCGCTTCCGCGCCGCCTTCGAGATTCCAGGGTACGGCGTCGCCGTGGTGGGCGCGGGCGCCGAGCCGTTCCTCAAGGGCTATGGCGTCAGGACCATGGGCCGGCCGGAGCGGATCGACGCGCACACCCGCTTCGCCATCGCCTCCAACACCAAGGCCTACACGGCCGCGGCCATCGCCATCCTCGTGGACGAAGGCAGGCTCGGCTGGGACGAGCCGGTGATCCGCTATCTGCCCGAGTTCCGGATGTACGATCCGGCGGTGACGCAGATGATGTCGGTGCGCGACCTGCTGTGCCATCGCAGCGGCCTGCCGCTCGGCGCCGGCGACCTGCTGTTCTTCCCGGACACCACCCATACCGCGGAAGACGCCCTGAAGGCGCTGGCCTACCTGAAGCCGGCGCGGCCGTTCCGCGGCGGTTACGCCTATGACAACATCCTCTACACGGTGGCCGGCATCCTCATAGCCCGGGTGTCGGGCGGCTCCTGGGCCGATTTCATCGCGACGCGCCTGCTCGCCCCGATCGGCGAGACCGACGCTGCGCCGTCGCTCGACTGGCTTCACGCCGACAATGTGGCCGGCCGGCACGGCCGTCGCGGCGGCGCCTTCGTGGGGCGGGGGCCGATGACCATCGTCCAGCCGCAGGGCGAGCACGGCGACGCGATCCAGGCGGCCGGCGGCATCCAGGCCAGCGTCAGCGACCAGGCGAAATGGATCGCTACCCAACTGGCCCACGGGGTGACGCCGGGGGGAAAGCGGCTGTGGAGCGAGGCCCAGGCCGACGCCATGTGGGCGCCGCAGGTGATCACCGGCGTCAGCGACGGCCCCACCCCCGACAATCCGGGGCGGCCCGTGCAGCGCAGCTATGCGCTGGGCTGGGGCGTGCAGGACTATCGCGGCGAACGGCTGATCAGCCATTCCGGCGGGCTGAACGGGCAGATCACCCAGACCGCCCTCCTGCCGCGTCGAAAGCTCGGCGTGGTGGTGTTCTCCAACGCCGAGGGCCAAAGCACGGCCTACCTCCGCAACGCCATCCTCGACCACCTGCTCGGCGCGCCGGCGTTCGACTGGGTCGAAGCCTGCCGCAAGGCCTCCGCCCGCGACGAAGCCGAGGCCATCGCCCACGCCGACCATGACGTGACCACCCCGCCGGCGGGCGGCCCGTCGCTCCCGCTCGACGCCTATGTCGGCCGCTACCGCGACCCCTGGTATGGCGACGTGATCGTCAGCCGGCAGGGCGCCGGTCTGGCGATCGCCTTCCTGCCCACGCCGAGTTTCAAGAGCGTGCTGCAGCCCTGGGGACCGGACAGCTTCCGCACCCATTTCGCGCCGGGCGTCGGCGAGGATGCGCTGGTCACCTTCGTGGCGGCCAAGGGCCGGGTCGAGCGGATCGCCATGAAGGCCTTCTCACCGCTCGCCGACTTCAGCTACGACTTCCACCACCTGGATTTCAGGCCGGTGACCTGATCTCTCCCGTCAGCCCGGTTTCCTGAACCTCAGCAGGAACTGGTCGGTCTTGCCGCGGACCGCGGGATCGAACACGAACTTGGTGTGATCGTCGGCCGGATTGGCCAGGATCGGGCTCTCGCCGTCGAACACGAAGCCCGCGCCGGTCACTTCCGCCTTGACCGCGGCGACGTCGATCCGGTGCGTCTTATCGGTGTCGCGCAGGCCCGAGCCGGCCGCCGCGGCATGATCGAGCACCACGAACTCGCCGCCCGGCTTCAGCGCCTCGTACACGTGCCTGTTGAACAGGGCGACGTCGGCCGGGCCCATGAACTTGTCGTGCAGATCGTGATAGTTCTGCCGGATGAACACCACGTCCAGCCCCTTGGGCAGGGCCATGGCGTCGATCGGATCGGTGCTCAGCACCACGTTGGAATAGGCCGGCATGCTGGTCAGCCCCTGCATGATCTTCAGCACCTCCGGGTGCGCCTTGACCACCTCGGCCGGCTCGACGGCATAGACCTTGCCGGTGGGCCCGACCGCCTGGCTCAGCGCGCGCACGAACCGGCCGGCGACGATGTCGGCGACCTTGCCGCCGGGCTTCAGCTTCATGAAGGCGATCACCTCCGGGCCCTTCATCGCCGGATCGGTCAGCGCGTCCGCCGTGGGCGCGACCTGAGCAAGCGTGATGGGCGCGACGCCCGCCACCAGTGTGAACAGGCCCAAGGCCAAAAGTCTGCGTGTCATGCCCGCCTCCGTGTCTTCCCTGACGCGAGCTTAGACACCCTGCGATGTTTGACCAGAGCTCGTAACCTACCTCCCGCCACCCCGCTGCGCGGGGGAGGTCGTTTGGTGGATGGCCCGCTCTACCCCGCAACCGTCCTCGACCGCAGCGACAGGCAATACCCGAGCGTCACGGCGACGCCGGTCAGCACCGCGGCGCAGCCGGCCCACACCGCTACAGGGATCGGCGCGAAGGCCCACAGACCCGCATAGGCGAGCCCGCTCAGCACCATCGACCAACTCGCGACCCGCCGGGCCTGACCGGCGGCGGCGGGGACCGGGACCAAGGTCTTGGGCATCCGGTTGCCGTACCAGGCCATCCACAGTCCGGTGACGCCGGTTCCAAGGCGGATGACCGTGTCGCGGTCGATATAACCGAGCTTGTGTACGACGCTCGCGCCGATCGCCAGGGCCGCGATGACGCCGGCCCAGGCGATACTCCCCATCAGTTCCCGTTTCGCCATCCGTTGCTGCCTCATCGTGCAATCTCCCCGTCGGGCTCCCCACTGGCCTCCGGCGCCTCCGCACCCAGGCCGAACGAATCGATGAAGCCGAGCAGCGCCTCTTCGAGCACCGACAACTTCAGGTGATAGATCACGGACTTGCCGGCCTTCTCGGCGTGCACCAGGTCCGCCTCCTTCAGCACCGCGAAATGCGCCGACATGGTCGGCTTGGAGACATCGAAGCGGCTGCTGAGGTCGCCCGCGCTCATCGGCCCCTTGCGCAGGAGCTGCAGCACCCGCCGGCGCGTCGGATCGGAAAGGGCTTTGAACACCAGGCTCATGGTGTGACATTTAGCTAATTATCAAAATGAGTCAAGCGGCGGATGTCCTGTCCCCGGAAACTCTCCCGCCCGCGTCGGCCGAGGTTGTGCGATCCGGGCCTGCTCCTCCATATGCGGCGATGGTTTCCGACTCAGCCCTGGACGACGCGCGCGAGGTGCTGCGCACGACCTTCGGCCATGCCGACTTCCGCGGTCTGCAGGCCGGGGTGATCAGCGAGGCGATGGCCGGACGCAGCGCCCTGGCCGTGCTGCCCACCGGCGGCGGCAAGAGCCTGTGCTACCAGATCCCGGCCATCCTGCGCCCGGGCCTGGGGCTGGTGGTCTCGCCGCTGATCGCGCTGATGGCCGGCCAGGTGGCCGGTTTGCAGCAGCAGGGGGTGGCCGCGGCGCGGCTCGACTCCAACACCCAGCCCGACGAGCGCGTCGAGATCTGGCGGCGGATCGGGGAGGGGACCCTCGACATCCTCTACATGTCGCCCGAGGGGCTGATGCAGTCGGGGTTGCTCGACCGGCTGGAGCGCCATCCGTTGTCGCTGATCGCCATCGACGAGGCCCACTGCGTCAGCCAGTGGGGCCACGACTTCCGGCCCGAATACCGCGCCCTCGGCCGGCTGGCGGAGATCTTCCCGGGCGTGCCGCGGCTGGCGGTCACCGCTACCGCCGACGCCCGCACCCGCGACGACATCCGCGCCCAGCTGCGCCTCGCGGACGCCCGCGAGTTCGTCGACAGCTTCGCCCGCCCGGAGCTGCAGCTCTCCGCCGAGCGCAAGGCCGGCGGGGCGCACGCGCGGGTCGAGGCCCTGGTCAAGGCCCGCGCCGGCCGGTCGGGCGTGATCTACTGCGGCTCGCGCAAGGATACCGAAGAGCTGGCCGCCCGGCTGACGGCGGCCGGGACGCCGGCCATCGCCTACCACGCCGGGCTCGACAAGCGCCTGCGTGACGAGCGGCTGCGCTATTTCCTCAACGAGGACGCGGCGGTGGTGGTGGCGACCATCGCCTTCGGCATGGGCATCGACAAGCCGGACGTCCGCTATGTGATCCACGCCGATCCGCCGGCCTCGATCGAGGCCTACTGGCAGGAGGTCGGCCGGGCCGGGCGCGACGGCCAGCCGGCCGAGGGGATCACCCTCTACGGCGCCTCCGACATCGCCTGGGCCCTGCGGCGCATCAACGAGCGCGAGGTCGGCCCCGAGGTGAAGCTGGCCCAGGTGCGCAAGGCGCGCCAGCTCTACGCCATGCTCGACGGCCTCGGCTGCCGGGCGGCGGCGGTGCGCCGATATTTCGGCGAGGGCGAGGCCCAGCCGTGCGGCCAGTGCGACGTCTGCGTCAACCCGCCCGAGAGTCGCGACGCCACCCGCCCGGCGCAGATGGTCCTGTCGGCGGTGCACCGGCTCGGCGGGCGGTTCGGGCGCGGGCGGGTGGTCGACCATCTGCTCGGCAAGACCAAGGACGTGCACCCGAACGAGGCGGCGCTGAGCACCTTCGGCGTCGGCGGCGATCTGTCGGTCGCCGAATGGCGCACCCTGGTCGACCAGCTGCTGTTCGACGGCCTCCTGGTCGAGGATCCCAACGACGGCCGGCCCCTGGTCGGGCTCGGCGACGCCGAAGCGGTGCGGGCGGTCTACCGCGGCGAGCGGCGCGTCGAGGTGCGCGTGCACGACCGGGCGGCGTCGCGGGCCGAGCGGCGCGCCAAGAGTTCGCCGGTCATCGACCAGAGCCCCGAGACCCAGGCCCTGTTCACCGCCCTCAAGGCCTGGCGGCGCGAGGCGGCGCTCGCCCAGGGCGTGCCGCCCTATGTGGTGTTCCACGACAAGACCCTCCTGGAGATCGCCCAGGCCAGGCCGGGATCGCTGGGCAGGCTCGGCGACGTCGGCGGCGTCGGCCAGGCCAAGCTCGACCGTTATGGCGCCGCGGTGCTCGAGGTGGTGAGGCGGGTTTAGGGTTCCGGCGCTCGGGATGAGGCCGAACGGGGACGGACAAAGACCGTCTCGCTCTCCGGAAAGCCGGCGCCTAATTCCCGATCAGGCGTCGCACAGGCGTTAGGCGCCCAAGGCTCCGCTTGCGCGCGGCCGATGCGGTGGATTTACAGGTCCCTGAGCGGCGCCTACGCACGGTGACCCCAGTGGACCGCCGGCGTCGCGTGCTGTCCTGTGGTTCTCCGAGGACACCCGTCATGACCCAACCCTCCGCCTTTCCCCCCACACGCCGCATGTTCCTGGAGCATCTGGCCGGGGTCGGCGGAACGCCGCTGCTGTTGGCGGGGATGAGCGCGCTGGGCTTCGGCATCGAGGCGCGCGCCGCCGCGCCGCCGCCGCTCACGGGCGGGGCCAAGGGCAAGAGCGTGGTGATCCTGGGCGCCGGCGTCGCCGGTCTGACCTCGGCCTACGAACTGTCCAAGGCCGGCTATCACGTCACCCTTCTGGAAGCCCGCGACCGCGTGGGCGGCCGGTCCTATTCGGCGCGCAAGGGCGTGCGGCAGAAGGAGCTCGGCGGCGAGGAGCAGGTCTGCGACTTCGACGACGGCTACTACATCAACTGCGGCCCCTGGCGGATCCCCTACTGGCACCGCGGCTATCTGCACTACGCCCGGACCCTGGGCGTGGGGGTCGAACTGTTCAACAACGACAACGACCACTCCTACATCCAGTTCGACAAGGGCTCAGGTCCCCTGGCGGGCAAGCCCATCCGCAAGCAGGAGGTCGCCGCCGACGTGCGCGGCTACGCCGCCGAGATCCTGGCCAAGCAGATCAACCAGGGCGCCCTCGACGAGACCATGAGCAAGGGCGACCGGGAGCTGTTCCTCAGCTATCTGCGCAACGAGGGCTATCTCACCGGCAAGGATTTCAAATACATCGGCACGGAAGGCCGCGGCCCCGAGATCAATCCCGGCGCGGGCCTCAACCCGCCGGTGGACTCCAAGCCGCACCCCCTCAGCGACCTTCTGCAGTCGCGCACCTGGGCGACGCTGCAGTCGGTGGCCGGCTACGACCAGCAGCGCACCATGTTCGAGCCGATCGGCGGCATGGACCAGCTGCCCTTCGCCTTCGCCCGCCATCTCGGCCCGATCATCCGCAAGGGCCATGTGGTCGAGAAGATCAGCCAGACGCCCGATAAGGTCACCGTCGCCTACAAGGACGCCAAGGGCCAGCACGGGACCGTCGTCGCCGACTACTGCATCGCCGCCATCCCGCTGTCGGTGCTGAAGACCATCGACATGCAGGTCTCGCCCGCCTTCAAGCAGGCGATGAGCGGGGTGTCCTACGCCCTGGTGGGCAAGATCGGCATCCAGATGAAGCGCCGGTTCTGGGAAGAGGACCACGCCATCTACGGCGGCCACGTCTATTACGACGACCCGATGATCGGCAGCATCAGCCTGCCGTCCACCGGCTGGCTCGGGAAGAAGGGGGTGGTGCTGGGCTACTATCAGTTCGGATCCCCGGCCGCCCAGGTCAGCGCCAAGAGCCACAAGGACCGGCTGGCTCTGGCCGTCGCCGCCGGCCAGAAGGTCTTCCCCCAGTACGCCGAGAACGCCGAGAAATCCTTCTCGATCGCCTGGCACCGGGTGCCGTTCAACATGGGCGGCTGGGCCGAGTGGAGCGATGAGGGTCGCAAGACCGCCTATCCCCTGCTCAACGAGCCGGACGGGCGCATCTATCTCGCCGGCGAGCACCTGAGCTATCTTACCGGCTGGCAGGAGGGCGGCATCGAATCGGCCTGGCAACAGATCGGCAAGATCCACAAGCGAGTGAACGCCTAAGACCATGACCATACGGACGACTTTGATCATCGGCGGCGTCGCCGCCTCGCTTCTCGCCGGCCCGGCGCTGGCCCAGGACGGGGCGGCCCTGTTCAGCCAGAGCTGCGCCGCCTGCCACCAGCCGCAGGGGCAGGGGATACCCGGCGCCTTTCCGGCCCTGGCGGGCGACGCCTTCGTGCAGGGACCGCCCCAGCAGGTGGCGCACGTGATCCTGAACGGGCGCGGCGGCATGCCGAAGTTCAGCGGCGACCTCACCGACGAGCAGATCGCCGCGGTGGCGACCTATGTCCGCGGGGCGTGGGGCAACAAGGCCGGTCCGATCACCGCCGCCGCCGTCACCGCCGAACGCAACGCCGGCGCCCTGCCGCCCCCGACCGACGGCCAGCAGGCGCACTGAGGGCGACATTGGGGGAGCGGCCTGCGCGGGCTCGCGGTGGCGCGTTGTCCAACCTGCCGAAAGGCGTCCCGCCGATCCCCCCCGAACGCCCGGGTTGGAGCCCCCTCGCGCCTGCCCTAACGTCCCGGCGGCGATTCCGGGAGGCGAGCGTGCGTAAACATCTGATCGGTATGGCGGCGAGTCTGGCGCTGGGCGGGGCGGCGAGCGCGGGGCCGCTCGAGCCCCTGGTGCTGCCGCCGCCGGCGCCGCCGGCCAAGGCGGTTCTGCCCTATGTGACGGTGTCGGCGCCCACGCTGGCCCTGGTGCACGTGCGAGTGATCGACGGCACGGGCGCGCCGGCCAAGGACGACCGCACGGTGGTAATCGCCGGCGGCCGGATCGTCTCGGTCGGGACCGGCGCCCCGCCGCCGGGCGCCGAGGTGCACGACCTGACGGGCCGTACGCTGATGCCCGGCCTCGTCGGCATGCACGACCACATGTACTACATCGCCCGGCCCGACCTCGACGCCGCCGGCCACAGTGAACCGCCGCTGATCGTGCCGCAGATGACCTTCTCCTCGCCGCGGCTCTACCTGGCCAACGGGGTCACCACCCTGCGCACCACCGGCTCGGTCGAGCCCTATGTCGACATCAACATGAAGCGGCAGATCGATCTCGGCGCCCTGCCGGGCCCGCACATGGACGTCACCGGCCCCTATCTCGAAGGCGCGAACTCGCCCTTCGTGCAGATGCACCAGCTGAAGGATGCCGACGACGCCCGCCGCACGGTGGGGTTCTGGGCCGACCAGGGGGCGACATCCTTCAAGGCCTATATGAACATCACCCGCGCCGAACTCGGGGCGGCGATCCAGGAGGCGCACAAGCGCGGGCTGAAGCTCACCGGCCACCTGTGCTCGGTGACCTATCCCGAAGCGGCGGAGCTCGGCATCGACAACCTCGAGCACGGCTTCTGGGTCAACACCCAGCTCGACCCCGGCAAGACGCCGGACACCTGCCCGGACAGCGTCGGCGGTCCGACCCTTATGGCCATGGACCCGGCGAGCCCCGCCGCCGACGCCCTGATCGCCACGCTGATCGCCCACCACGTGGCGGTCACCTCGACCCTGCCGGTGTTCGAGCAGAGCGTGCCGCGCCACGCGCCCCTGTGGCCCAAGGCCATGGCCGTGCTCACCCCCGAAGCCCGGGAGGCCTACCTCTACGCCCGCAACGCCACCAACAGCCAGTCGCCCGAGCGCGCCGCCCGCAGCCTGACCGCGTTCCAGCACGACCTGGGCCTGGAGCGAAAGTTCGTCGCCGCCGGCGGCCTGATGCTCGCAGGGCCGGATCCGACCGGCAACGGCGGGGTGATTCCGGGTTTCGGCGATCTGCGCGAAGTCGAGCTTCTGGTCGAGGAAGGGTTCAAGCCGGAGGAGGCGATCCGCATCGCCACCCTCAACGGCGCGGTCTACCTCGGCCTCGACAAGCGGATCGGCACGGTGGAGGCCGGTAAGGACGCGGACCTCGTGGTGATCAAGGGCGATCCGGCCCGTACGATCACCGACATCGAGAACGTCGAGATCGTGTTCAAGGACGGCGTCGGCTACGACTCCGCCGCCCTGCTGCGCTCGGTGGCGGGACGGTACGGACAGTATTGAGGACGGCTGTTCGAAGCAGGAGGAGAACACCGGTGTCCAGTCCGGCCTATGCGATGTATGCGGCCAGCAAGCCCTATTTCGATCTGGTGCGGGAGGCGCTCGGCGATCTCGTCGACGGCGAGCATTTCTTCGACGTCGTTGCCGACGCGGTGATCTACGAGGTCCGATACGATTTCCCCGGATGGCCTCGGGTCCTGAACGGTCGCGCGGCGCTGATGGCTCAGTTCAGCGGCTATGGCGACTACATCACGCTTCGCGCCGCGGATAATCTGGTCGTCCACAAGGCGGACGAGGGCCAGGTCGTCGTCATAGAATACGAGGTGCACGGTACGGTGGTGGCGACCGGCGCGGACTATGACAACCGCTTCGCGTCGATCATAGAGCTAAAAGATCGCAGGATTTCGCACTGGCGAGACTATGTGGACTCGCTCGCAGCGTGGAATGCGCTGACCTGAAACCGCCTATGACTGGCCGGCGCGAATCCATCTCAGGCGGGTTGGCCGACCTCTTCGTTGAAAGGGGCTGCGGGTCCGGGCCCCTCAGGCCGGCGCGCTGATCTGGGTGATCGGCTGGATGGTGGTGAAGTTGGCCACGTCGGCCATCACTTCGGCCGAGCGCGGCCCGCCGAGGCAGGCCTGCAGCGCCTCCATGCTTTCGAACTCGAGATCGGCCATCGCCACATAGGGGCCGGGCGCGCCAGGCAGGGCGTACAGGACGCGCACCCCGGTCAGGCCGCCGCCCTGGAAGGCGTCTTTGACGAGGGGGATGTGGGTGGCGTCGTAATACGCCTTGTCGAAGGTCGCGCCGTCCGTGGCGGGGTAGAGAACGCTGAAGACGACCATGGATTTCCGTCCCTGTCTTTTTATAGGGCCTGTGGTTCGTGGGCCCTGCACCATGAGGTTCACGCCGCATATTAGCCGGCGCGGCGCGAATGTCAGTCGGTGAAATGTCCGGTGGCCGGCGACCTCGTCGCCAAGTCTTCGCCCCGCGCTCTCGCCGATAAAAATAAATCTTCCGAAAATGAAACTCTAATCGTGACCATCGGTTGATGTATAGGGGCATGGGTCCCTAGGGGAATCCCAAATCATGAACCGATTTCTGCTCGTGCTCAGCGTCGGCGCCGTGTGCGCCGGCGTGGGCGCATGCGCCAACGAGAACTATTATCCGCGGCAGACCGCCGACTTCTACATTCACCACCCGGTCGCCTATGACAGCTATTACGATGATTTCTACGGCAATGTATACGACGGCTACTGGGGCGACGAAGGGTTCTACTACTCGATGGGCGAGGGCCAGCCGTTCGCGGTCGACCACGCCAACCATTTCCGCCGCGAGACCGGCGGCCAGGGGTTCCATGCCTTCCATGGCGGCGTCCACAGCGCGCCGAGGGCCGCCAAGGGCTGACCTCGCCTCGCTCCGGCTTGCCCGATCTGTCCGATCGCGCTAGGGAGCGTTCGACTCCCTGTGGATCACCATGTCTGACCTCGTCCGCCAGCCCCTGATGTCGACCGGCCTCGCGCCGACCGCCGCCGGCTGCGCGGCGAAAACCATGATGACCATTATTATTACCCCCACCTCCGAAGCGGGGCGAACGCGCGCGAGTTGAAACCTCCGGCGGATCGCAAGATCAACCCCGCTCCCGAAAGGCAGCGGGGTTTTTTATTGCGCCGTCGGTCCCTCAAAAAAGGATCCGAACATGACTTCAGAAGACCCGCAAGCAGACCCGAGCGACGCGCCGGTGGCCATGGCCGCCGCCCAATTCATCCGCGCCCTGCGCGGCGCGGACGCCATCGACCGGATCACGCGCGTGGAGGCGACCCTGATGGCGGTGGAGGCCGACGGCCTGTTCGCCGCCGAACGCACGCTGACGCGGCTCTGGCCGGCGGACGCGGGGGCGGCGCCGGCGCACGAGGTGATCTGGATGCGGCCGAGCGGGGAGGGGGCTTCCATGAAGCTGGCCGCCTTCGACGCGAGCGGGAAGGTCCTGCTGCGGCGGTGTTACCCCGTCGTCGCCCAGAAAGCCGGAGCGGCCGGTCATGAGTGACGGCGCGCCCCTGTTCGTCTTCCAGATCGTCGCGGCCGGGGAGACCGACGCCCTACTGCGCGTGCTGGGGCCGTTCGCCCTGGTGGCGGCCACCCTGCGCTCGGCGGAGCTGACGCGGCGCGACGATCACGTCGCCATCCGTATCGAAGCGGAGGGGCTCGACACCCAGCGCGCTCAGACCATCCTGCACCGGTTGCAGAACATGTCCGTGGTGCGCGGCGTCGGCTTCGGCTGGCTGGGCGCGGCCTCGGCGGCCTGAAGGACGCGTCTCGCACCGGCCATCGGTTGTCTCGGCTCTCCGACCGGCCTAACACCGACCCTCCGTGGGGAGCGCAGCATGGCATTCGATCCACCGACTGTCGCCCAAGCAATCGAGGTGGTGGTTCGCCACCGGCCTGGTTTGAGCCAACGCGAGATCGCGGAGGCTATTTTCGGCGAAAAAGGGTACGCGCAGAGGGTCAATCAAGACCTGAACTGGCTCGAAAGTATGGGATACATCACCCGCGACGAAGGCGGCGATGTGATCCGCTACTCCGCCTCCCGACCGGGACCATAAATTCAAACTGAGACACCTCCACCCGTTCGCCGGGCCTGGGCCACCTTGCGCTACGTCTGTCCAAGGCGGGCGAACGACGCGGACCATGCGCGGTCGACGCGCGCGCGCGACATCGCGGTCGGCGACTCAGCACGGCTTGCCTCTTGTCCCGATCGCGCCTAAGCCGCGCCGCATGAGGACGGGCGGGCTGGTTCGGCTGACCGTGTACGCGATGGCGCTGCTCGCCGTGGCGTTCCTCAACCTCGCCTCGGTCCAGTCCACCGTCATGCAGGCGACTATGCAGGCGGGGGGGCTGGCGTCGCACGGCGACCTGTCCCGCGCGGCGGCCGCCGAGATCTGCCACGTGGGCCTGCCTTCGGGCGCGGGGGGGAAGACGTCGCTCTCACCGCTCCAGGCCCACAAGGCCTGCCCGTTCTGCGACCTCGCCGCAAATCCGCCCCTGTGCGGCGCCGAGGTCGTGCTTCCACAGGCGTCCACGATCGCCTGGACGTCCTACCGGATTCAGCGATCGCTCGGCGCGCGCGGCCCCCCCGCCTTCACGCCCAACGCCCGCGGGCCTCCAGCCTCCACCCTGACGCTCTGAACCGCGGCGCGGGCCCCTGTGGGCCCGCGCCCTTCTCGTCAGCGGCGGTGCGCGCATGCGCCCGCCTTGGGGCCAAGCCACCATGTCACCATCCTTGTTTGCGGGCGGCGCCGCGCTCGCCCTCTGCCCGATCTTCATCGCCGCGAACGCGGTCGCCGCAGAAGACCCCTCGCCGGTCATCGTCACCGGCCAGCGTCTCGCGCCCACCCTCGATCAGGTCGCCGTCACCACCGAGGGGGTCACCGCCGCCACGGTGCTCGACACCGTCAACGCCACCACGGTGGAAGACACGCTGAAATACATGCCCGACGTCTTCGTCCGCCAGCGCCATATCGGCGACACCCAGGATCCGATCGCCACCCGCACCTCGGGCGTGGGCTCCAGCGCGCGCAGCCTGGTCTATGCCGATGGCGTGCTGCTGTCGGCCCTGATCGGCAACAACAACACCAACGCCTCGCCGCGCTGGGGCATGGTCTCGCCGGAGGAGATCTCCCGCATCGACGTGATGTACGGCCCGTTCTCGGCGGCCTTCCCGGGCAACGCGATCGGCGAAGTGGTGGAGATCACCACCCGCATGCCGACCCATCTCGAGGGCTCGGCCACCGTGGAGGGGGCCTGGCAGGACTTCAGCCAGTTCGGAACCAAGGCCACCTATCCGAGCGGCCGGGTCGGCGCGACCATCGGCGACCGGCGGGACCGGTTCTCGTTCTGGCTCAGCGTCGATCACCTCGATACCGAGAGCCAGCCGCTGCTCTACATCACCGGAACCACGCCGAGCACGACGTCGACGGCGGGGACGCCGGTCACCGGAGCCTACGCCTACGCCAACCGCAACGGCGCGGCGATCCAGGTCCTGGGGGCCGGGGGGCTGGAGCACCAGACCATCGACAAGGCCACCCTGAAGCTGGGGTATGATCTCACCCCGACGATCAGCGCCGTGTACAGCCTGGGCTTTTTCCAGAACAACGACAGCGGAGCCGTCCAGTCTTACCTGCAAAACGCCGCCGGAGCCCCGGTCTATTCTGGCGCGCTGAACATCGGCGGCCGGGCCTACACGGTCGCGGCCAGCGCCTTTTCCGCCGACCGCTACCAGCTGATCGAGGATCATCTCATGCAGAGCCTGTCGGTGGGCTCGCACACGGGGGGACTGTTCGACTGGAGCGTCATCGCCAGCCTCTACGACTACGGCAAGGACCGCCAGCGGGCGCCGTCCACCGCCTTGCCGGCGGCCGGCGCGGGCGGGGCGGGGACCGACACCGTGCTCGACGGTACGGGCTGGGAGACGCTCGACCTAAAGGGCGTCTGGCGGCCGCAGGGCGCGGACGGGATGAACATCCTCTCCGCCGGACTGCATCAGGACGGGTTCAAGCTTGACAATCCCAAGTACAACCTGACCGACTGGATCGCGGGGGCGCCGACCACCACCGCCGCCTTTTCCGGCGGCAAGACCGAGACTGAAGCGATCTGGCTGCAGGACGCGATCGCCGTCACGTCGCGGGTGAAGCTCACCGTGGGGGGGCGTTATGAGCACTGGCGCGCCTTCGACGGGGTCAACTACGCCCTCAGTCCGGCGCTGAACGTCCGCCAGCCCGACCTGTCGGCGAGCCGCTTTTCGCCCAAGGCCGTGCTCGCCTATATGCCGGACGCCGCCTGGCGTTTCACCGCCTCGATCGGCAAGGCCTATCGCTTTCCGACGGTGGAGGAGCTCTACCAGTCGGCCACGGTCAGCGGACAGCTGCAGGTTCCCAATCCGTATCTGAAGCCCGAGGACGCCACGTCGGCCGAGCTCTCCGCCGAGCGGGTCTGGCCGGGCGGACGGGTCCGGGTCAGCCTGTTTGGCGAGGCGATCTCCAACGCCCTGATCTCGCAGAGCGGTCTGGTGCTGCCGAGCGCGCCGACCAGCCTGGCCAGCTTCACCCAGAACGTGGATCGGGTCCGAAACCAGGGGATCGAGGTGGTCGCCAGCCAGCGCGACGTGCTGATCAAGGGCCTCGAACTCTCCGGCTGGGCCACCTACAACCAGTCGAGGATCCTCCGAGACAACGGCTACGCCCCGACCTTCGTCGGCGACACGGTGGTGGGCAAACAGCTGCCGCAGCTGCCGCGGCTGAGGGCGGCGGCCGTCGCCACCTACAAGCCGACGGCCCAGTGGGTCTTCACCCTGGCGGCCCGCTACAGCGACCGGTCGTACGGGACGATCGACAACATCGATCACTTCGCCAACACCTTCACCGGTTTCGGCGGCTACTTCGTCGCCGACCTGCACGTCCGCTACCGGATCGACCGTCATTGGGCGGCCGACGTCGGCGTCGACAACCTCGGCGGCGTCTCCTACTTCGAGTACCACCCGTTCCCGCAGCGGACTGTGGTCACCAAGCTCGACTACGTGTTCTAGCGGTGAGGGACAGCATGATATCCCTGAACCTCAGGATCGGCGACGGATGGATCGCCCTGTGGGCGGCCGCGTGCGCGACGCTCGCGGCCCCCGCCTCCGCCCATGTCGTCATGGCGCCCGACACCGCAGGGCCAGGCGCGTTCTACGTCGGCGCGTTCCGCGTCTCGCACGGATGCGCGGGCTCGGCGACGACGGCCCTTCGGGTCGAACTGCCGCGTGGCGTCCTCGGCGCCAAGCCTCAGGCGAAGGCCGGCTGGGTCGTCGAGATCGACAGCGAACCCCTGGCGGAACCGGCGATGGGAGAGGGCGGCAGACCGGTGACGACCCGCGTCAAGGCGATCACCTGGCGCGGGCGGCTTGCCGACGACATGTTCGACACCTTCGGCGTGATGATGAAGCTGCCGGCGGTCAGTGGACCGCTCTACCTGCCGGCGATCCAGACCTGCGAGGTCGGCGCGAACCGCTGGACCGACATCCCGGCGCCTGGGCAAGCCTGGCACGGCGTATCGCACCCGGCGCCGATGATCTCGCTCGGCGACGGTGTCGCCGCCAAGGCGGCTGACCCGCCGGGCCTTCCGGACGGGCTTCGCCGGGTCGACGGCGCGCTGGCGACCGCCGACGGCCGGCCGCTCTACACCTTCGAGTGGGACACGATGAAGGGCATGAGCCATTGCCTCGGCGCCTGCCTGGCGACCCGCCGGCCGCTGGAGGCCAAGCCGGGATCGAAGCCCTTCGGCGACTGGTCGATCATCGGCCGCGAGGACGGCGCCCTGCAGTGGGCCTACAGGGACAAGCCGCTCTACAGCTTCCGGGGCGACGCGCCGGGCCGGCCGGCCAAAGGGGTGCAGGCCGGGCGCTGGACCCTGGCCAAATGACCTGGCGCCGCGGGGTAAAGCGCCAAAGCCGCGCTTGGAGTGGAACCTTTTCAGCCCGGTTGGAGTAATCATTGGCTATGGGGCGCCTCCGGATAGACCAGATATGACGAACACCACGGTCCTGCTGTCGGTCGCCACGGCTGCGCCGGCGCACGTGATCGACCAGGATCAGGCCGCCGAGTACGCGGTCGACCTGTTCGGCGGCAAGGTGTTCCGTGAGCACCATATCCGCAGCCTGTTCGCCAACACCGGCATCCGCACGCGACGCGCGGTTCGCCCGATCGAATGGTACGGCGTCCCGCACCCGTGGGAGGAGCGCAACGCGGTCTACCTCGACGAGGCCGAACGGCTCTGGCTCGAGGCCGCGCGCGAGGCGCTGCGCCGGGCGGACGTCGATCCCAAGGACGTCGGCGCGGTGGTGACGGTCTCGTCCACCGGCATCGCCACGCCCAGTCTCGAAGCCCGCGCCGGCCCTGTGCTCGGCCTGTCGCCCGAGGCCATGCGCACGCCGGTGTTCGGCCTCGGTTGCGGCGGCGGTGTGACCGGCCTGTCGATCGCCGCGCGCCTCGCCGAGGCCCGCCCGGGCTCGGTGGTGCTGCTGGTGGTGGTGGAGCTCTGCACCCTCAGCATGCGTCCGGACGAGCCCAGCAAGATGAACGTGGTGGCCACCGCCCTGTTCGGCGACGGCGCCGCCGCCGCGGTGCTGCGGGCCGGCGGTGAGGACGAGGGGCCCAGGATCGGCGCCACGGGCGAGCATCTGTGGCCCGAGACCCTCGACATCATGGGCTGGCGCGTGGACCCCGCGGGCTTCGGCGTGGTGCTCGACGCCCGGCTCCCCGACTTCGTCCGCAAACGCTTCGCCGACGGGTCGGCCGGATTCCTCAAGGGCGCCGGCCTCGAACTGGCCGACGTCGACCGTTTCGTCTGCCATCCGGGCGGGGCCAAGGTTTTGCCGGCGATCGAGGCCAGCCTGGGGATCGAGCAGGGCGCGCTCGACAGCGAGCGCGAAGTGTTGTCGGAGTTCGGCAACATGTCGGCCCCGACGGTCCTCTTCGTGCTCGACCGCGTGCTCGCGGCCCAATCCGCGGCGAAGGCCGCGGCCAGGCGCCTGGTCATGGCCGCGCTCGGGCCGGGGTTCACGGCCACCTTCGTCGCGCTCGAGGCCTGATGCTTCCGGCGCTCGCTCTCCTCGTCTTCGTCACCCTGCAAAGGGGCGCCGAGCTGGTCTGGGGCCGGCTCAACGAGCGGCGCCTGCGCGGCCTGGGCGCGGTCGAGGTTGGCGCGCGCCACTATCCCCTGATCGTCCTTTTGCACGCGAGCTGGCTCGTCTGGATCTGGCTGCGCGGGTGGGACCGACCGTTGATCTGGCCATGGGTCGTCCTGTTCCTCGTGCTGCAGGCGGCGCGGGTGTGGGTGCTGGCCACGCTTGGCCGGCGCTGGACCACGCGGGTCCTGTTCATCCCGGGCGAGACCCTGGTGAAGCGCGGCCCCTTCCGATTCATTCCGCACCCCAACTACACGGTGGTGGTGCTCGAGATCATCGTCCTGCCGCTGGCCTTCGGCCTGTGGGGCGCCGCGATCGTCTTCGGCCTTCTGAACCTCGCCATGCTCACCTGGCGGATCCGGGTGGAGGAGGGGGCGCTGGCTCCCCTGCGATGACTCTGCTGTCGCGGCCCTCGGATGAGGAGAAGGTGACGGTCCGGACCTGGTTCGGCTTCACCATGATGTGCCTCGGCATGTTCATGGCCATCCTCGACATCCAGATCGTCGCCACCGCCCTGCCGACCATCCAGAGCGCGCTGAAGCTGCGGCCCGATCAGATGAGCTGGATCCAGACCGCCTATCTGACGGCCGAGGTGGTGGCGATCCCGCTGACCGGCTTCCTGACGCGGATGCTGAGCATGCGCTGGCTGTTCGTCGCCGCGGTGACCCTGTTCACCCTGGCGTCGATCGGCTGCGCCAACAGCGCCGACTTCACCACCATCATCGTCTTTCGGGTGGTGCAGGGATTTTCCGGCGGCTCGCTGATCCCGGCCGTGTTCGCGGCGGTGTTCCTGCTGTTTCCCGCGCGGGTCGAGGGGCTGGCCACCACCATCGCCGGGGTTCTGGCCGTGCTGGCGCCCACCGCCGGTCCGATCGTCGGGGGCTGGATCACCCAGACCTATTCCTGGCGCTGGCTGTTCCTGATCAACGTGCTTCCCGGCCTGATCGCCGCGACCGGCGCGGCGCTGGCCCTGCCGCGGGCGCGGATGCAGCCCGGCCTGGCGAAGACCCTCGATCTGATCGCCCTGGCCGCCGCGGCGCTGGCCCTGACCACCCTGGAAATCGGCCTGAAGGATGCGCCCAGCCGGGGCTGGCTGTCGCCGCGGGTGCTCGTCCTGTTCGCCGCGACCGTCGCCGGCGCCCTGGTGTTCGTGGTCCGCTCACTGCGATCCGACACGCCGATCGTCGAGCTTCGCACCTTTCGCGACCGCAACTTCGCCCTCGGCTGCGGGCTCAGCTTCGCGCTGGGAACCGGCCTGTTCGGTTCGGTCTACCTGATGCCGGTGTTCCTCGCCTTCGTGCGCGGGCATGGCTCGCTGGTGATCGGCGAGATCATGCTCGTCACCGGCGCGGCCCAGTTGGCCATGGCCCCGGTGGCGGTTCTCCTGGAGCGCCGCGCCGACGCCCGGATCCTCGCCTTTCTGGGCTTCGCCGCCTTCGCAGCCGGCCTCGGCCTCAGCGCCGTGCAGACCCCGGCGACCGATTTCCAGGCCATGGTCTG
>CAILTK010000049.1 GCA_903837135.1 uncultured Caulobacterales bacterium | reverse complement strand
GCCGATGCCCGGCTCGCCGGCCGGGACGACGACGCCCGGCGCGCCCCCCATGCCGGGGATGCCGACCACGCCGGGAACCACCACGCCGGGATCCACGCCGGGGAGCATGACGACTCCCGGCAGTCCGTCGACCGCCGGCACGAGCGCTACGCACCGTCGCGGCAGCCGGACCCGGAGCGCCGGCGCGCCCGACACGAGCCCGACCGGCGCCAGCCCGTCCGGTGTGCCGGGCAGCCCGACTTCACCGTCAGGGACCACGCCGCCCCGCTGATCCGACCTTGAGCGAGAGCGAACGGCCCGGGCGCCGCCCGGGCCGTTTCGCCTGTCCAGGCGCCCGCTCGGCGGGCTGAACTCGGGTGATCGGCCCAAACGGCGTTCAGACCGCACGTCGCCGCGCTGGTGCGGCATTCCACCGTCGCGTTAAGGACAAATACGCCTGCTAGGCTATCCCATCAGCGTTCCTGGTTTCGCCCACGCCGCGAGTAGACGGCATGGGCTTTGCCCCTGTGAAGCGCAGCTGTCCCACATCGGGACGGAACGACCTGAGGGGATTGGCCTGATGGCTAACGATATCGACCTGCACCTCGGCCGCCGCCTGCGCCGCCGTCGTCGCCTGCTCGGCCTTACCCAGCAGCAGCTGGCTTCGGCCGTGGGGATCCGCTTTCAACAGATCCAGAAGTACGAATGCGGCGCAAACCGCATCTCCGCCGCCCGGCTGTGGCAGCTATCGGAGGCGCTTGAGATCTCGATCGGCTATTTCTACGACGGCATCACCGAAGCGCAGGCCCGCAAGGAGCGCGAGCCGATCGTCGCCGAGACCCGTCCGGGCGAGGTGATGGCCCGCAAGGAGACCATGGACCTGATCCGCGCCTATTATCAGCTTGGCGAACGTCCGCGCCGACGTCTGCTGGACCTGGCCAAGTCGCTCAACAACGAGCCCGCGCTTTAGCCCGACCGGGTGCTTTCGCCGGCGCCCCGGCCGGAGTAAGCGTTGAGCATGACCCTGGCCGACGCCGACCTCGCCGCCTTTGAAGCCTTCGCGCTCGAGCTGCAGGCGACCGCCGGCGACGCCATCCTCCCGCTGTTCCGTGTGGAGAACGGCCTGGAGGACAAGGGGCCGGCCAAGAACGGCGAGTTCGATCCGGTCACCCTGGCCGACCGCGGCGGCGAGGCCGCCATCCGCCGGCTGATCGCCGAACGCTATCCCGATCACGGAGTGATCGGCGAGGAGTACGGCGAGGACCGTCCGGAGGCGGAATTCGTCTGGGTGCTCGACCCGGTCGACGGCACCCGCGCCTTCATCTGCGGATTACCCGTGTGGACCACCTTGATCGCCCTGCGCCATCGGGGCCGGCCCGTGGTCGGCGCCATCGGCCAAGCCTACATCGGCGAGGTGTTCCTGGGCTCACGCCGCGGCGCCAGCCTGGTGCGCGGGGGCGAGATCTTTCCCCTGCGCGTGCGCCCCTGCCCCGCCCTCGGCGAGGCGCTGATCGCCACCACCGACCCGAATATCTTCAAGGGCGAGGACTCCGGGCGCTGGGCCCGGGTTCGCGCCGCCGCACGGCTGGCCAGGTATGGTTGCGACGCCTACGCCTACGCCATGGTGGCGATGGGGTCGCTCGACGCGGTGGTCGAGACCCGGCTGAAGGCCTGGGACATCGAGGCCGCCATTCCGGTGATCGAGGGCGCCGGCGGCTTCATCACCCACTGGAGCGGCGACCCCATCGGCCCCGACGGCGGGAACATGCTGATCGCCGGCGACGCCCG
Organism: uncultured Caulobacterales bacterium; assembly: GCA_903837135.1. Classification (GTDB taxonomy): domain Bacteria; phylum Pseudomonadota; class Alphaproteobacteria; order Caulobacterales; family Caulobacteraceae; genus CAIOYC01. The sequence continues at coordinate 29,768 of CAILTK010000049.1, read as the reverse complement.
CGTGCGCGATGAGGCGATTAAGCTGCTCAGCTAGGTCGCGCTGCATTTAGCCGTGGAGTTGGCCATCGGCCGCAGGCCGACCCTCGAAATGAAACGGTGCGCCGAACCGTCTCCGAATTGAGGTGAAGGTGGCGCTCCGTTCCTGACCTGGCCTGGCCTGGCCTGGCCTCGCAGGATCAACGCTGAGAACGCAGAGAGTCTCGCCGAGCACGCAGAGCGCATCGAGAGACGGTTGCTGCCGGGCATGCAGGGAAACGCCGACGCCGGAAGTCTGGATCGCCGGGGACAAGCCCGGCGAAGACGTGCTTAGGGTTCGGATCCGTCTAAGACCGCCCGGCCTGGCGCGGCGCGACCCGATCCGCGACCGCGTCGAACGCGGCCCAGAACTGGGCACGGCGCTCGTCGGTCTCCATCAGGATCTCGTGGAAGGCGCCTGGGATCTCGAACGACCGGCCGTGCGGCGCGCGGGCGGCGACCGCGGCGGCGGCGGGGTTGTCGCAGAGCCGTTCCTGTCCCGCGAGGGCGATGACCAGCGGGATCGGCAGGCGGTCGATCCGCCGCGACCTGCGGACCCGGGCGCAGAGCTTGAGGGCGAACAGCAGCCAGCCGAAGGTTGGGCCGCTGATCCGCAATTCGGGGCAGGCGCGGAGCTGGGCCTTGAAGAGCTCGTAGCGCCGCGCGTCATGGGTCAGGATGTTGCCGTCGAAGCTTTCGTCGAACGGGTCGATCGCCGGCGCCGCGTATTCGCCGCCGCGCCCGATCAGGCGCATGAATCCCGCCAGCGCCCCGGCGGCGCGCGGCGTCACCCGGCCGAGGTTCAGGCCCAGCATGGGGGCGGACAGCACCGCCGCGGCGAACCGATCCTCGCCTTCGGCCAGCGCCAGGGCCGTCAGCCCGCCGCCCATGGAGTGGCCGACCGCGATCCACGGCCTGGGCAGCCGCGCTTCGAACGCCGCGATCATGCGCCGGTAGTCGCCGAGGAAGCTCTTCCAGTCGTGGGCATGCCCGGCCAGCGGGTCCTTCAGCATGCGCGCCGAGAGGCCCTGGCCATGCCAGTCGTGCACCAGCGCCACGAACCCGCGCGAGGTGAGGTCGCGCACCACCTCGAAGTACTTCTCGATCGGCTCCGAACGGCCGGGGCTGAGGATCACCGAGCCGCGCGCGGCGGCGGGCGGCGGAAACAGGGCCTCTCGCAGGCGCGCGCCGCCCTCCCCCGTGAACCACTCCGCCACGCCTTCCGGCGCCGGCGCCTCGGGAATGGAGATCAGCGGGGCCGGCGCGTTCGCCCCGTTCAACCCCGCGCCTTGGCGAGCAGGGGCTGCAGCTTCATCGCCACCGACATGTCGCCGTTGACCTTCAGCTTGCCGGTCATGAAGGCCATGGTCGGGTCGAGCTGGCCCTTGGCCAGCTTCTCGAAGTCATCCTTGGAGACGGTGACCGTGCAGTCGGCCGGCAGATCCTCGTTCGAAACGGTCCCACCGTTGATGTAGATCACCCCCGGCCCCTTGAGGTCGAACTTGATGCTCTTGCCGAGGCCGGAATCGGCGCCGACGGCGAGCTTGAATTGCTCGGTGATCTCTTCCAGCGTGGCCATCGTTCGCTTCCTCCGAGCCCGCCGGGGGCTTGCCAGCGGGGCGCGCGGAGTAAACACCGTTCACGCGTTTGCGCAAAGGAAAGCCCGCCGATGTCATGGCAGTCCGAGATCGAGGAGCTCCGCCGCCGCGAGGCCCTGGCCGAGAAGATGGGCGGCGAGGAGCGCGTCGCCCGCCAGCACGCCTTCGGCAAGCTGACCGTCCGCGAACGGATCGACGCCCTGATCGATCCCGGCACGCTGCACGAGGTCGGCAAGATCGCCGGCCGCGCCGCCTATGACGAACACGGCGAGATGGTCGACTTCCTTCCCGCCAACATGGTGTTCGGCCGGGCCCGGATCGACGGCCGGCCGCTGGTGGTGCTCGGCGACGACTTCACTGTGCGCGGCGGGGCGGCGGACGCCTCCATCGGCCGCAAGATGATGCTGGCCGAACAGAGCGCCGGCGAATGGCGCATGCCGATCGTGCGCATCATCGACGGCACCGGCGGCGGCGGATCGGTCCGCACGCTCGACAGCGGGGGCCGGACCTACATCCCCGAAGTGCACGGCTGGGGGGTGGTGTCCGCCAACCTTTCCCAGGTTCCGGTGGCGGCCCTGGCGCTCGGCCCCTGCGCCGGCCTCGGCGCCGCGCGGGTGGCCGCGACCCACTATGCGGTGATGGTCAAGGGGCTCAGCCAGGTGTTCGCCGCCGGCCCGCCGGTGGTGGCGGCGCTGGGCGAACACGTCACCAAGGAAGAGCTCGGCGGATGGGAGATCCACGCGCGGAACGGCGTCTGCGACGAGGCGGTGGACACTGAACTCGAGGCGATGGCCTGTGTGCGCCGGTTCCTGTCTTATCTGCCCTCCTCGATCGACGAGACGCCGCCGCGCAGCGCGCCGACCGACGATCCCGACCGGCGCGAGGACTGGCTGATCGGGGCCATTCCGCGCGACCGCCGGCGCGTCTACAAGATGCGGCCGATCGTCGATGCGGTGGTCGACCGGGGCTCGTTCTTCGAGATCGGACGCTATTGGGGCAAGGCCTCGATCACCGGCTTCGCCCGCGTCGACGGCTGGCCGGTCGGAGTGATCGCCTCGGACCCCTACATCGCCGGCGGCGCCTGGACCGCCGACAGTTCGCAGAAGCTCACCCGCTTCATCGACATGTGCGAGACCTTTCACCTGCCGGTGATCCACCTGGTGGACGTGCCCGGCTTCGCCATCGGCGTGGAGGCCGAGAAGGCCGCCACCATCCGCCACGGGGTGCGGGTGATGAGCGCCGTCTACCAGTCGACCGTTCCCTGGTGCACCATCATGGTCCGCAAGGCCTTCGGCGTAGCCGGCGCGGCGGTTCGCAACCACGACCGGGCCCAGTTCCGCTACGCCTGGCCCTCGGGCGACTGGGGCTCGCTGCCGGTCGAGGGCGGGATCGAGGCGGCCTACAAGCGCGACCTGGAAGCCGCGGAGGACCCGGAGGCCCTGCTGGCCGACCTGCGCCGAAGGATGGAGATGGTGCGGTCTCCGTTCCGCACGGCGGACGCCTTCCTGGCGGAGGAGATCATCGACCCGCGCGACACCCGGCCGCTGCTGTGCGAATTCGCCACCCTCGCCCAGCGTCTCTTGAAGCCCGGCCCGACGGCGTTTCCGATGCGGCCATAGGCGGCGAAGATTATCAAGGGGTCGTAGAGATTGACCCATTCCCCATTACCAAGAGTTGCCAATAGAGCATGGCCCGTTTTGACGGAATCTCTCCCCGATTACGTCCGGCCCCGTGCCGGGCGCCCAGGGAAACGCTACCGCAGCAAGTCTGGATCGACGGGCCAGGACCGGCGAAGACGGCTCGAGGTCGGTTCCGTCTGAACGCGTCCCGCTCTACTCCAGGCTGATCACCGAGGGCGCCCGGCCAAGACGGATCGAGCGCGCATCCTTGATCACCTCGGGGTCGTAGGCCGGCGCGCCCCCGACCAGGGGCAGGCTCACGGTCCTGCCGTCCGCCAGCACGGCGACGCCCGACCCCGCGCCGACGAAGGTGGCCGCCTTCACCTTGGGCGCCAGCATGGCCATGACGCCGGCGGCCTTGCGGATCACCGCATTGGCCTGCGCGATGGCCTGGGCGCAGCTCGCCGCGCTCACCTCCGGCGCCGGCGCTATGGCGGTGTCGAGCGACAGCCGGCTGGAGAACTTGGCTGAGGGCGGCGCGTCGATGGCGACCTGGGCGTGGGCGGCGAGCTCAGTCGGGGTCGGCAGGCGATCGATCCTGCCGTCGGCCGCGATGGGGATCGGGGTGCGCTTCTGGCCCACCACCAGGACGGCGTGAAGGTCCGGCGCCGGCTTGCCGTCGCGCATGACGTTGTAGCGGACCGCCAGAAGCGACCGGTCGGCCGGCGGCATGGCGTAGAACCGGTCGAGCATGGCGAAGATCCGCACCGCGTCGACCAGCCGCTCCTGCGCCGCGGCGCCGCCGGCCGCCAGCGCCAGCACGACGGCGAACGGAATGAGTCCGCGCCTCATGGCTTGATGAACCTCAGCGTCATCCGGTCCGGCTCGCCGATGGCGTCGTACCTGGCGTGGTCGAAGGCCGGATTGGGCGGCTTGCGCCACGGCGAGGACCGGCGAGTCGGCGGCAGGGTCCAGACCCCGAACGGGTGGTCCTTGGTGTCCTTGGGATTGGCGTTGATCTCGCTCGATCCGTCGTAGCGGAACCCGGCCTCGGCTGCGAACTGCTTGACGTAGTCGGTCTGCACATAGCCCGACACGGCGAGCGGATCCTGTGGGCCGCCCACCGACGCCCGCGCCTGCTCGATGCCGAGCACGCCGCCGTTGCGCAAGGCCGCATAGGCGTCGCGAAAGGCCTTTTCCGCGACGCCGGCCGCCATCCAGTTGTTGACGTTGAAGAACAGCACCATGTCGGCCGAGCCGGCCGGCGCCAGGGGGCCGGACTTCGGGCCGAAGGTGGTGAACTCCACCGGGCCGTAGAGGCCGGGCTTGTCGGTGATCATCTTCTTGTAGGCGGCGACCACCTGGTCGGCGGCGTTGTCGTCCGGATTGGGCGTCTCGAGATTGGCCGCATAGAGCTTGCCCTTGGTGGCGGCCAGGAACGGGGCGATGATGTCTGTGTACCAGCCCGCGCCCGGCCACAGCTCCACCACCGTCATGCCGGGCTGCAGGCCGAAGAACTTCAGCGTCTCCAGCGGATGGCGCGCCGCGTCACGCTTACGATCCGACGCCGGCCGCCAGTCGCCCGCCACGGCCCACTCCAGCGTGCCGCGTTCCAGCTGATCGCCCGCGGCGGGAGCGTCGGCGGCCGCGGGCTTGGCCTTGCGCCCACAGGCGGCGAGCGCCAGCACACCCAGACCCGCGCCCGCGCCGAACAGCCACCTCCGCCGCGATGCGGTCGCCGAACTCATGCCTGCACGCCTCCGCGCCCCGTCTGCGCCAGTCCAACCCGCGTCGGTCTAGGCTGCGTCGGCCTCAGGGTCAAAAGCGCGATCTTAGCCGGGCTTCTTGAAGCGCAGCGTCATCCGGTCGCTCTCGCCGATGGCGTCGTACTTGGCGCGATCGAAGGCCGGGTTGGGTTTGCCGTCCGCCGAGCTCTGCCGCGAGGGCGGCAGGGTCCAGACGCCGAACGGATGATCCTTGGTGTCCTTGGGGTTGGCGTTGATCTCGGACGCGCCGTCGGGGACGAATCCCGCCTTTCGCGCCGCGGCGATCACCGTGGCGGTGGCGATGTAGCCGTCCTTGAGCTTGTCGGCCTCGGGGCGCGGATCGGCGCGATGGTCCTCGACGGCGAGGATCCCGCCCGGCTTCAGCGCCGCATAGGCGTCGCCCATGATCTTGTCGATCAGGCCGGCCGGGGCCCAGTTGTGCAGCTCGCGGGAGGTGAGCACCAGATCCACCGAGCCCGCCGGCGCGAAGGGCGCGGACTTGGGGCCGAAGCTGGCGAGCTGCACCTTGCCGTAGATGGCCTCGTTGGCGAACTTGGCGGCGAAGGCCTCGCGGCCGCGCTTGCCGCCTTCCGACAGGTTCGGATTGTTGAGATCGGCGACGCCGGCGATGTAGACGCCGCCGGTCATCCGCTCGTAGGGGGCGAGAATCTGGGTCCAATAACCGCCGCCCGGCTCGAGATCCGCCACCACCGTGTGCGGACGCAGACCCCAGAAGGTGAGGCTTTCCAGCGGGTGGCGGTATTTGTCGCGCGCCACCTCGGCCGGCGGACGCCAGGCGCCGCCGATGCTGTCGATCAGGCTGGCGTCCTCGCTGAACCGGGGCGGCGGGGCCTTCGCCCCGCCGGGAAGGCCCGCGCCGACGGCGGCGGAAGACGACAGCGAAATCGCAAGCGCGGCCAAGGCCGCGATACGAGGTCTTTTGGACATGGACAGGCCCCGGGCTTTTTGGCGAGCGCAGCCTCGTTGCGTATCGCGGCGAAAGCAAGGCCCCACTTGAAGGACCGCGGGCGCCATCCCACTTTTCCGTGGCGCGGGCGCCGATGATCGGGCCCGCGTGGATCGTCGCCACGCCTTCGGGGTGGCAGGTCCAGACCCATAGCGCGCCGGCTTACGCAGGCCGGGGCGTCGCAACCTTGCTTATGAAGGAGGATGCTTATGCGTACCGTTGATTTCACGCCCCTTTACCGTTCCGTCGTCGGCTTCGACCGGCTGGCGAACCTGCTCGAGGCCGCCTCCAAGGCCGAGGGTCCCGCGGGCTACCCCCCCTACAATATCGAAAGCGTCGGCGAGAACGCCTACCGCATCGAGATCGCCGTCGCCGGCTTCAAGGCCGACGAACTGGACATCCAGGTGAAGGAGAACCTCCTCACGGTGACCGGGCGCAAGGCCGCCAACGACGAAGGCCGCCAGTACCTGCATCGCGGCCTAGCCGAGCGCAACTTCGAGCGCCGCTTCCAGCTGGCAGACTACGTGGTCGTCACCGAAGCCGACCTCAAGGACGGCCTTCTGTCGATCGCGCTGAAGCGCGAACTGCCCGAGAGCCTCAAGCCGCGCAAGATCGAGATCGGCCAGTCGCCGGCCTCGTCCCTGATCGAAGGCCAGGCGCAAGCCGCCTGACGCGGGCGACCGGCTGAACACCAGGAGGGCGGCCCTGACCGGGGCCGCCCTTTTTTCGTCAGGCCGCCGTCGCGATGAGGCCGACCGCGCCGTCCATCACCGCGCCGGCGAACCGCGCGCCCACCAGCGAGGCGTTCGTCAGGCCCGCGGCGTGCAGATCGGCGCCGTCGAAGATGGCCCCGGCGGCGTTCATCCCCTCCCCGCGTACATAGCGCATCCGCGCCCCGGTGAAGTTCGCCGGGGTCGAGCGGCCGGGACCCAGCGGGAGCGGCGCCAGGTTGGCCTGACGCAGCGAGGTCTTGGTAAGGTTCGCGCCCTGGAACCGCGCGCCGCGAAGGTCCGCGCCGTTGAGGTTGGCGCCGCGAAGGTCGGCCCCTTCGAAGTTGGCCCCCTGCAGCTGCGCGCCCGACAGGTCCATGCCGACCAGGCACGCGCGGCGCGCCGACAGTGCCGGCAGGCTGCGGCCTTTCAGCTGGGCGCCGAGGATGCGCAGATCTTCGTCATCGAACGAGGAAGGCTGGGCTTCCAGGCCGCCGCTCGTCAGCCATCGGTAATTGTCGATCGCCCGCGCCATCAGGGCCGCGGCGCGCGCGCTGTCGTCCCCCGGCGGGTCGCGCAGCGATCCTGACAGGTCCGCGCCCTGGGTCCTGGCGCGGGCGACGTCGACCCCCACCAGCACCGCCCCGCGAAGGCAGGCGCCTTCGAGGTTGGCGCCCGAGACCTCGGCGTCCTGTAACATGGCCCCGGCCAGATTGGCGTCCTTGAGGTTGGCCCCGGACAGCTTGGCGCCGCGCATGGAGCAGTCGGTGAAGTCGGTGCGATAGGCGCTCAGTCCGTCGAGTTGCGACCCGTCGAGCGTCGCGCCCGACAGATTGGCCTCGTCCAGTTCGCCGGGCCGCGAGACGTGGCGCAGGGTCTCCAGACCCTTGACCCGGTTGGCGACGGCGATCCGGCCGACGCGGAAGTCGGCCCGGGTGAGATCGGCTTGCGACAGGTTCGCGCCGCGGAGGCTGGCGCCGCGCAGGTCCGCCCGGGTGAAGTTGGCGCCGCGCAGGTCCGCCCGGCGAAGATCGCAGCCGAACAGGGTCGCGCACTCGAAGTTGGTCTTCAGCGCCTTGACCCCCTCGAGCACGGCGCCCGACAGCTCGGCCTCGGTCAGGTTCCGTCCCGACAGGTCCAGGCCGGAGAGATTGGCGAAGCTCAGCGCGGCCCGCCGCCCGCCAGGTCTGCCTGCGACCAGATTCTCGTGCGCGTCGAGCGTGCAGTCGAGTTCGCCCTGAGTCATCTGGCGGCGCGAGGGGGATGCGGGTGTGTTCAGGGCGGGCCTCCGTCGATCAGGGCGACGGCTTAGCAGTGGGAGATGGCCGGGCGGTTAACCGCGTTGGGCGTCTGTCCGGCCTGATGGACATGGACAGGCGCCGCGGGTCTTCGCCTTGCGCACGTTGGGTCCGAAAGCCGGGCCCCGGATCTTGGACCGTCCCCTAGTCCCGCGGCAGGCCGAGCACGCCGAGGGTGTGCGCCTCGACCAGATCGAGCAGACGGACATTGGCGCCGGTCAGGATGGCGCGCTCGAAGTCGGCGTCCTTCATCACCGCCCGTCGCAGATCCGCCCGGGTCAGGTCCGCCCCCTTGAAGACGGCGCGGGTCAGATCGGCCGGCAGCAGCAGGTCCTGGCGGATCATCAGGGGTCCGAGGTGGGCCTGGCGCAGGTCGGCGCCCGAAAGCTTGGCGCCCACCAGCCGCGCGCCCCTGAGATCGGCGCCCCGCAGGTTGCAGTTCCTCAGGTCCGCGCCCTCGAGATGCGCGCCCTGCAGTTGCACACCGTCCATGTCGAGGCCGTAGAACACCGCGCGCTTGGCCGACAGGGCGGTGAGATTGAGCGTGCGGACGCTCTTGAGTTCGCGGAGGTCTGCGCCGTCGAAGATGGAGGGCTTGCCGGCCGCTCCCCCCGTCTCGCACCACAGGGCGTGCTGGGCCAGCATTTCGGCGTAGGGAAGGTTCTTCAACGGCGTTCCCGAGGGTTCGTCGGTGAGCACGTCGGTCATGTTGGCGTGGTCGATCGTCCACAAGGTGGTCTTCGCCCCCACCAGGATGGCGTCGGTGAGATCCGCGCTCGAAAGGTCGGCGCCCGACAGGTCGGCGCCGGCGAGATCCGCGCCGCACAGGGTCGCCAGCTTGAGGTTGGCGCGGACCAGCTTGCAGTCCCGCATCACCGCGTCGGTGAAGTCGGCCTTCACCGCGATGATGCCCGACAGGCGCGACCGCTGCAGGTTGGCCCCGCGCAGACTGGTGCCCTGGGCGTCGGAGGCCTTGCGCGACGGCTCGTGGATGCGCAGGCCGCGCTCGCCGTCGAGCGAGGCGATCGAGCCTTCGCGCAGATCGGCTTCGAACAGATCCGCGCCCGAGAGGTTGGCGCCCCGCAGGCTGGCGCCGCGCAGATCGACCCGGCGGAGCGACGCGCCGGCCAGCCGCGCGTTCTGCAGGTCGGCGGCGAACAGGTTGGCGCTGTCGAGGGTCGAGCCTTCGAAGTTCACGCCCGCCAGGATGGCCCCGCTGAAGTCCGCGTCCTGCAGATTGCGGCGCGACAGGTCGAGGTTGGACAGATCCGCGAACGAAAAAACCGCGCGGGCGCCGCCGGGCTTGGCCTTCCACAGACGGTCATGGCGGGCGCACACCGCGTCGACCTCGGCCTGGCTCAGCGAGCGATATGTGACGGCGGTATGAGCCATGACCGGGCGACTCGGCTAAGTTACTGAGGCGCTAAGCTAAATCCGACGCGTTAAGACGTCCTTACGGCCACGCTCACCATGACCTCAATCGCGCGATGGCAGCGGCTCGGCGCGGCCTTCGTCAAGATAGCGCGCCGCGGTCGGCCGCAAGTCGCCGTCAAGGCCGATCAGCAGGGGATTTCCGGTGGGGATCTCCACGCCGGTGATCCTGTCGTCGCCGACCTGGAAAAGGTGCTTGACGATGGCGCGCAGGGAATTGCCGTGCGCGGCGATCAGCAGGGTCTGGCCGGTCGCGAGCTTGGGCGCGATCTCGTCGCTCCAGTAGGGAAGCACCCGATCCAGGGTCGTCTTCAGGCTCTCGGTATTGGGGATCGGCGCCCCCGCGTAGCGGCGGTCCCTGGCGAAGTCGTAGGTCGAGCCCGGTTCGAGCGGCGGCGGCGGGATGTCATAGGAGCGGCGCCAGATGTGCACCTGCTCGTCGCCGAACCGCGCCGCGGCCTCGGCCTTGTTTCCGCCGGTGAGGCCGCCGTAGTGGCGCTCGTTCAACCGCCAATCCTTGATCAGCGGGATCCACAGCTGGTCGCACGCCTGCAGGGCGATCGAGCCGGTCCGGATCTCCCGCGTCAGCACCGAGGCGTAGGCGCGGTCGAAGGCCAGCCCTTCGGCCGCCATCAGCTCGCCGCCGCGGCGCGCCTGCGCCTCTCCCTCGGCGGTAAGGTCCACGTCGACCCAGCCGGTGAAGCGGTTCTCCAGGTTCCACTGGCTCTGGCCGTGGCGGAGAAGGACGAGGGTCGGCATGGCGGCTCCGGGCTGGGATCGCCCTCCGGCTAGAGCCGCCTCGCCGGGGCGTCAAGCCGCGACGGCGGCCGCGAGGGCGGCGAGGCCTACAGCAGGCTGCCGCGGCCCGACGGCATCTCCTCGTAGCGGTGCACGCGGACCGCCTCGACCAGGCCGAAGCAGACCATCACCGTCACCATCACCGTGCCGCCGTAGCTCATCAGCGGCATGGGCACGCCGACCACGGGGGCGAGCCCCATGACCATCGCCGCATTGACCAGGACGTAGAGCGCAAAGGTGATCGTCACCCCCGCGGCGGACAGCCTGCCGAAATGGCTGTGCGAAATGGAGGCGATGCGCAGGGCGATGGCGATGGCCAGGCCGTAAAGCACCAGCAGCCCCACGCATCCCACGAGACCGAACTCCTCGCCGAAGGTCGAGAAGACGAAGTCGGTCTGCTTTTCGGGCAGGAAGTTCAGCTGGCTCTGCGACCCGAGCCCGAACCCCTTGCCCATCAGTCCGCCCGAGCCGATGGCGATCTTGGACTGGGTGATGTGGTAGCCGAGGCCTGAGGGATCGTCCTCGGGGTGCAGGAAGGTGAGCAGACGATCGCGCTGATAGGGTTTCAGCACGAACATGACGAAGGGCGCCACCGCCGCCCCGCCCAGCACTACCGCCGAGGTCATCAGCCGCCACGACAGCCCGCCCAGCACCATGATGCCGAAGCCGGTGACGGCCAGCAGGATGGCGGTGCCGAGGTCAGGCTGGTGGGCGACCAGCAGCACGGGCACGCCGATCAGGCCGACGGGGATCAACAGCTTCCAGGACATCGCCGCCTCGCGCGAGGTGAGGCCGTGGTAGAAGCGGGCCAGGGCCAGCACCAGGGCCACCTTCATGATTTCCGACGGCTGGATCCCGAACACCCACCGTTTGGCGCCCAGCGAGGAGTGTCCGATCACCGGCACGAGCAGCAGCAGGAACAGAGCCAGGGCGTAGGCCGGATAGGCGGCGGCGAACCAGATGCGCAGGCCGATCAGCGACAGGCCCAGCATGATCAGCAGGCACAGGCCGTAGCGGATCAGATGCTTGTCGGCCCACGGCCCCCAGTTGTTGCCCGCGGCGGAGTAGAGGATCATGCCGCCCAGGCCGGCGATCACCGTCAGCACGAGAGCCAGCCGCCAGTCGATCTCGGTGAGTTTTTCCGACAGCCGCTCGCGCTGGCCGGGCCGGGTGAGCGCTGACGAGGTCATGTGGGCTGGTCCGTGGTGTTCGGGTTCTGCAGCTGCGGCCCGGAGGGCCCCTGCGGCGGCGCCCCGGGAATGTCGGACGGCGGCGGCGGGGCGACATCGCCCGTATCTGCGTTCGGATTGGTGGGCGGCAAGGGCAGAGGCTGCTCGACCCGGGCGCGGACCTCCGGATCCTTGAGCAGGGCGACCCGCATGATCTCGCGCGCCTTGGGCGCCGCGGCCGACGCCCCGAACCCGCCGTGCTCCACCAGCACCGACAGGGCGTAGCGCGGATCGTCATAGGGGGCGAAGGCGATGAACCAGGCGTTGTCGCGGGTGGCCCAGGCGCCGACCGCCCCGTGCTGGCCGTGGCCGGATACATAGTTGTGCGACTGCGCGGTGCCGGTCTTGCCCGCCATCTTGATCGGGCCGAGCCCGAGCTGCGCGAACTCGAAGGCCGTGCCGGCCGCGTCGTTGGCGACCGAGGCCATCGCGGCGCGCACGAACTGGATGTGGTCTGCGTTGAACGGCAGGTCCTCGACCTCGCTGCCCCGCGGCTCCTCGACGCCGCCGATCGATCGGATCAGCCGGGGGTTCAGCGCCTTCTTGGCGTTGGCGAGGCGCGAGGCCATGACGCAGAGCTGCAGCGCGTTCACGTCGGTATAGCCCTGGCCGATGCCCATCGACGGGGTCTCGCCCGGCCACCAGCGTTGCGCCTCCGCGCTCTGCTTGGCGAAGTATTTCTTCTTCCACGCCGTATCGGGAACGATGCCGCGCCGCTGGCCGGAGACGCCGATGTCGTAGATCTGGCCAAGGCCGAACTTGCGCGCCACCTCGGCGATCTTGTCGGGGCCGACCACCAGCGCCGTCTGGTAGAAGAATACGTCGCAGGAGGTGACGATCGCCCCGTGCATGTCGAGCGTGCCGTGATGCTTGTCGCAGTGGAACACGTGGTTGCCGAAGGCGAAGGCGCCGTTGCAGGTGTAGGTCCGCTTGGGGTCCACACCCGCCTCGAGGGCCGCCAGCGAGACGATCGTCTTGAAGGTCGAGCCGGGGTGATAGAGGCCCGCCAGCGCCTTGTTGATCAAGGGCTTGTGGTCGTAGTCCGACAGCATCTTGTATTCGGCCGACGGTATGCCCGAGACGAACTGGTTGGCGTCGAAGGACGGGGCGGACATCATGCACAGCACGTCGCCCGTGCGCACGTCCATCATCACCGCCGCGCCGGAGTCCTGGCCGAACACCTCGAGCGCCCGGTTCTGGATGTCGGCGTCCAGGGTCAGCACCACGTCCTTGCCGGGGATGGCGTGGATGTCGCCCGCCGGGTCCTCGCGCACCACCCGGCCGACGCTGTCCACCTCCACCTTCTGGCCGCCCGGATGGCCGCGCAGCTGCTGGTCCAGCGCCTTCTCCACCCCCTGCTTGCCGATGCGGAAGCCGGGATCGAGCAGCAGCCGGTCCGGCTTGCCGTCCGGGGTCTTTTCGCGCTCCACATCCTCGGCCGAGACCCGCGCCACATAGCCGATCACGTGGGCGAAGGCGCCCCCGAACGGATAGACGCGCGAATCCGTCATGTCGGCCGCCACGCCGGGCAGTTCGGGCGTCCGCACGTTGATGCGGGTGAAGTCGTCCCAGGACAGGTCGTTGGCCAGGGCGATCGGCGTCGCCTTTGGAGCGTTGGCGATCTCCTTCAGCAGGCTCTTCTGCTTCTGCTCGGTGATCGGAATGAGTTCGGCCACCTTGGCCAGGGTGTCGGCCGCGTCCTCCTTGGCCTCGCCCTTGCGGTAGAGCACGCGGAAGTCCGGCCGGTTGGAGGCCAGTTCGATTCCGTTGCGGTCGAGGATCCGGCCGCGCGGGGGCGGGCGAATGCGGAAGTTGAACTGGTTGGAATTGGACAAGAGCTGATAGCGCGCGCCCTCGACCAGCTGCAGGTCCGCCAGCCGCCCGATCAGCGTCAGGGCGCCGACGCCGGCGAATCCGCCGAGGATGAAGGCGCGGCGGTGGAAGACCCCCTGCCTTTCATTCACCTCGTCGAAGAAGATGGACGGTTCCAGGCTCACGGTTCCAGACTCACCGGCGGACTCAACGAAAACGGATGTCGGCGTCGCGGAAGCGATTACGCAGCATCAGGACGAAGGGGAACAGGGCGAGGGTGGCCGCAAATTGCCACAGGATGGCGATCAGGCTGGGCTGGCCGTGGCCGGCGATCGCCACCAGTCCGTAGGCGCAGGCGAAGGCGGCGAGCACGGAGGCGGCATAGTACAATCCCATCACTTCGGTCTCCTGCCCCACCATCAGGGTACGCCCGATCAGGGCGACTCCATAGGCCGCCAGCAGGCTGATCGGCCACAGACCGAGGGGCGCGGCGCAGTAGAGGTCGAGGAACAGGCCGACCAGCACGAGGAGGAACGGCCCAAGGATCGACGGGCGGATGATCGCCCACCCGAACGCCAGAACCATGGGAAACACCGGCTCCGGCAGAGCCAGGGTGAACAGCCGGATCGGCGCGTCGATGGCGACCGTCGCGAGGATGACGAGCAGCGCCGGCACGCCAAGCCAGCGCCACGGCTCGAGCGGTCGTGACGGCGTGCGGGCCATGGCCTCAGCCCCTGCCGTCGGGACGGTTCGGATCGTACTGCGGCAGGTTGTCCGGGGTGTGGACCCGGCGGTATTCGCCCGGCTTGACCTTGACCGGCTTCTTCTTCACCAGCGGCTTGCCGGCGGGGTTCTTGACGGCGGGGCTCTTGGCGACCGTTTGAGCGATGGTGGGCGGCCGGGCTGCCGCCCCGGGCGCCGCGGGCCGGGACGCAGGGGTCGCCGCCGGCGGCGCGACCGGCTTCGCCGGCGTGGGCGGGGGGAGGCTTCGCGGCGCCGCAGCCGGAGCCAAGGCGGCGGCCGGCGGCGGGGGTCCTCCCGGGAGGGCGGCGGGGGACGCAGCCGATGGCGGCGGCGGGACCTCCGCGGCCTTGACCTTCGCCGCGTCGGCGGCGCTCAGGGGCGGCATCGCCGGCTCGGCCAGCTTGGCCTGATCGACCATCTGCGAGAAGTCGTCGAACACGAGGACGCGGACGAAGTCGATGGCGCCGCTGTCGGAATAGAGCCGGATGCGCCAGACGCCGCGGATGTCCTGCTCCGCCACGCCGACGGGCAGGCCGCGGGGATAGAGGCCGCCATCTCCGGAGGTCAGCACCCGGTCGCCGTTGTGCACCGTATCCTTGCCGCGCAGGTATTCGAGCCGGGGGTTGGGGCCGCCGTCGCCGGTCAGCACGGCGCGGGCGTTGCTGCGGTCGATCAGCACCGGCGTGCGGCTTTCCGGGTCGGTGAGCAGGAGAAGCCGGCTGGCGTTCGGCGACACCCCGACCACGCGGCCGACGACGCCCTGCTCGCTCATCGCCGGATTGCCGATCTTGACCCCCGAGTCGGAGCCCACGTCGATCAGACGGGCGTTGGAGAAGGGCCCGCGCGTGTCGCTGACCACCCGGCCGGTGACCATCGGGATGGGCGGCTCGGTGCGCAGCTTCAGCAGCTCTTCATAGCGTCGATTGAGGTTCTTCAGCGCCACGTCGGCGACGGCGACCTGCTGGAGCTCGGCCACCTGCTTCTTCAGCTTGCGGTTCTGCGACACCGCGAAGAAGTAATCGCCCACCGAGCCCGCGCCGTCGTTGATCCAGCGCACCGGCGCGGCCAGCACGCCGGAGACCGGCGCGAGGACGCCGTCGAAGCCGGCCCGCACCTTGGCGTGGCCGAGCGCCTGGGCGCTGACCCGGGCTTGGTCCTTGCGGTCGGAGACGAACACGAACACGGCCAGCGCCAGAGCCAGCACGGCGGCGACGCCGGCGGTCCAGGTCAGCGGGACCTTCAGCTCCTGGAACGGGCTGTCGCGATACGCCACGCGTCATCTCCGTTGGCGATGTGTGAATCGGGCGCCCGCCGGCCCGAGAGTGAGCGGAGTAAAGGGTTAAGCGATCGAAGCGTCCAGCACGCCCTTCATCCATTTGGGGTGCTCAAGCACTTTGCCGCACCCGAGCGCGACGCAGGACAGCGGATCGTCGGCCACGGTGACCGGCAGGCCGGTGTGGTCGCGGATCTCGCTGTCGAGGCCCCGCAGCAGGGCTCCGC
This sequence comes from uncultured Caulobacterales bacterium, assembly GCA_903837135.1. GTDB lineage: Bacteria > Pseudomonadota > Alphaproteobacteria > Caulobacterales > Caulobacteraceae > CAIOYC01. Next base: position 14,281 of record CAILTK010000049.1, on the reverse strand, counting down.
CGCCGGTGAGCATGATGCCCTTGTCGGCGATGTCGGCGGCCAGTTCCGGCGGCGTGGCCTCGAGGGCCACCTTCACCGCCTCGACGATCTGACCGACCGGCTCGGCAAGCGCCTCGGCCGCCTGCTTCTCGGAGATGCGCACCTCGCGCGGCACGCCCTGCATCAGGTCGCGGCCCTTGACCTCGATGGCCAGGCCGTCGCCGTCCATCGGCGGGCGGGCGGTGCCGATTTCCTTCTTGATCCGCTCGGCGGTGGTTTCGCCAATCAGGAGGTTATGGTGGCGGCGCATGTAGGAGATGATCGCCTCGTCCATCTTGTCGCCGCCGACGCGCACCGAGCGCGAATAGACGATGCCGGACAGGGACAGCACGGCCACCTCGGTGGTGCCGCCGCCGATGTCCACCACCATCGAGCCTGTCGGCTCGTGGATCGGCAGGCCCGCCCCGATCGCCGCCGCCATCGGCTCGTCGATCAGGCCGACCCGGCGGGCCGAGGCGTTGAGGCAGGAGTCGTTGATGGCGCGCCGCTCCACCGCGGTCGCCCCCGACGGCACGCAGACGATCACCTTGGGGTTCACGAAGCGGTTGCCCTTATGCACCTTGCGGATGAAGTGCTTGATCATCTCTTCCGCCACTTCGAAGTCGGCGATCACCCCGTCGCGCATGGGGCGGATGGCTTCCATGTGGCCGGGGGTGCGGCCCAGCATCTGCTTGGCCTCGATGCCGACGGCGTGGACGATCTTGCGCCCGCCTACGTTGCGGAGCGCCACCACCGATGGTTCGTTCAGCACGATGCCCTTGCCCTTCATGTAGATCAGGGTGTTGGCGGTGCCGAGGTCGATCGCGATGTCGTTGGAGATGACGCCAAAGAGGGAAGGAAGCATGTGGGGCCTTGTCGGACGGGCGGTGAGGTAGGCACGCCGCCCCGGAAACCATAGAACGAAGCCTGCGCTGTCCCCTAGCGCGGCTGATTTCGCAGGTCATAAGGGCGAGACGGACGTCTGCACTGCGAGAGCCCGGATTTCAAGGGCTTATTCCTGACACCTGCCTCCACGCGACCCGCCGTCGCTTATGCCGCAAGCCGCCGGGGGCCCCGGGGCCGGAGGCGACCGGACCGATCCGCCGCCGGCGACGCCCGCCCCCGTCAGTCCGCAGCGGTCTCGGCCTCCACCGCGGCTTCGCGCCGCTTGAGCCACCAGCGCGCCGCGAGACCGATGGCGATCCACACGGCGACCACGAGGACGAGGCTCAGCCAACTCCCTCCCTTGGCCCGGCCGTTCATGGCGTTCACCACGGCGTGCCCGAAGAAGGCGGTGGCGGCGATCTTGGGCACGATGCCGATCGCCGTCCCCAGCGCGAACGACCACCAGCGCATGGGGGTCACGCCCGCGGCCATGTTGACCACGATGAAGGGCGCCGAGGGCACCAGCCGCACGATCAGGCTGGCCAGGAAGCCGTTGCGACCGACCAGATCGGTGAACTGCCTCAGGCCCTTGCCGGCGTAGTCGCGCAGCAGCCGGGCGCCGAACCGTCGACCCAGCCAGAATCCCACCAGGGAGGACACCTCGGTGCCGAGCCAGCTGTAGGCGAACCCGGGCCAGGGCCCGAAGGCGACCACCGCGGCCGCGATCAGCACGAACTGCGGCGCGCCGAGAAAGGCCAGCACGGTGAACCCCCCGACGGCCATCAGCGGCGCCCACGGCCCCGCCACGCCCGCGCCCATCCAGCGCTCGACGCTGGCGGCCCCGTTGAGGCCCAGCAGCGGTGCGCCGAGCACGAACACCACGCCCACGCCGCCGAACAGCAGGAAGGAGATGGCGATGGTCCGCCACGCCTTGGCGTCGAGATTGGTCAGGGCCTGAAGGAGCTGGCGCATTGGCGCGGGTGATTACACTGGTGGCCGGCCCCGCGCCACCGGCCCGCAGACACCCTCAATCGTGCGCGGCGATCGCCAGGGTCTGCAAGCGGGCGACGCTCATCGGCTTGGACGCCGCCAGGCCGCCGTGGTCGCCGACGTCGAGCGAGATTGTCGTCGTCTGTCCCTTCTTCAGGAACAGCCTGTCGGTATCGCTGGTGCGATAGCCGGTCGGCGCGTCGCTCGCGACGGTCATCTTGGCGTTCTTGGCGTGGCTGACGTGACCGTCGTAGCTGATCGACACCTGAGGCTCGGCCAGCCCGTGCGGCGCCCGGTAGGTGATTTCGCCGGTCCAGGTCAGGAACACCACCGCGTCGGTGGCGTAGGGGCCGAGCGTCTGAGACACGGCCTCGACCGGCGCGTCCCCTGATTTCTCGCCGGCGTCCGTGCTCAGAATCCGCACGCCGTGGAAGCTGTCCGGCGTGTCCGCGGCCTGGGCCCACGCCCCGCCGGGCAGGGCCAGGATCGCCAACGCGGCCGTCACAAGCACCCGCTTCATGCCGCACCCTCCGCTCATGATCGCCTCAAGATTGAACCGCTTCGTCGGATCGGTAAAGCGCGCGGCTCACGGACGCTCCGTCACGTTGATCGGCGCGTCGCCATCGGCGGCCAGGACCGTGCACATCAGGACGGCGCCCCGGTCGCTCGAGAGGTTGCGAAAGTAGTCGACCCGTTCGCCCGGCGCCTCGAGCGTGACCCCGGCGGTGGGAACCGCCATCTCCGGTCGTCCCCCGATCTTCACCGCGAAGCTTCCCTCGGCGACGATGCACACCACGGGCGCCGAGTGATGATGCGGCGGCATGGCCTGGCCCGGCGCGAAGTCGACGCGGGTAGCCTCGACATAGTCCACCGTCTTCGGCTTCGGCAGGCGCAGGCTGGCGAGCGGCGTGCGGGTCGGAACCGAGTCGACCGTCGGCGTCGGGGGCGTCCTGTGCACCTCGCCCACCGCGATGGGCTGAAAGTCCGTCTGTCCCGGGGGTTCGATCATGAAGGCGACCTTGAGCCCGTCGGGGCCCCGCGCGTCATAGCGCAGGCGAAACACCGGCGCGCCGGGCGGCGCGATGCTGGTGAACTCCGCCGACGCGCCCGGGACGATCTTCGCCGGGCCGTAGTGGATGACATGCCCCTCGCCGTCCACATAGTCGGCGCGCACCCCGTCGGCGTCGGGATAGATGGTCATGAGCTGGCCGAAGCTTCCGGTCGGGTTCCCGGCCTTGTCGAACACCTGGTTACGGTCGCTGCGCAGCAGGGCGCGGCCGTCCGCCTCGACGCTGATGAGAGAGACGCCGTGCGCCCGTCCACCGGGGTCGCTGACCGCCCCGCCGCCCTCCCAACGTCCGACCAGGAATCGCAAAGGTTCGAGCGCTGGGACCAGCGCGTTTGCTTGCCCTTGCGCCTGGCTTGCTCCCGCAAGCGCCAGGAACGCCAGCATCAATCGAGGATCAGCCATCCGTGCTACTTTCATGCCAGGGGTATTGCGAGGCTAACGCCTAGCATCAAGTTTGCAAGTGATCGAACCGGCGGCGGCGAATTCTATTCCACATCAATACCTATCTGATTAGTCACAAATTTGTCGCGTTCGTATTGGAGTGAATAGCCCATGACAAACGAAGCATTTGCCATGTCATTATTTTAATTTTTACTTCCAGACCGCAAAGGCTCAGCCACGCCGCTGGGGAGCCGCCGATGCAGACGATGTGGGACTTGGTCGAGAGCGGCGAGCCGGCCCTGGCCTCCACCCCCGGCGGGGACATCTACGAGCGCTTCAACCGCGAGCCCGACACCCTGGCCATCGCCATCGTCGATGACGAGGGCGCGCCGGTCGGCCTGGTCGAACGCAACGCCTTCATCATGAAGATGGCCAGCCCCTATGGCCGCGCGCTCTACGCCAAGCGGCCGATCGCCAATCTGATGGACGACGATCCCATTGTGGTCGAGGCGGACGCGGACGTCGCCTACTTCACCCGCGACGTGCTGAGCGGCCGGTCGTCGGATCTGCTCAAGGGCTTCGTGATCACCCACCTGGGACGGTTCATCGGCGTGGGCTCGGCGATCGGCCTGTTGAAATGCGCCAACGGCTCCAACCTGCGCCACCTGCGCCAGGCCGAGAAAGCGCTGAAGGAGCGGGCCGAGTTCCTGTCGGTCATGAGCCATGAGATCCGCACCCCGCTCAACGGCGTCCTTTCGGTCGCCGAAATCCTCAAATACGAACTGAAGCAGGAGACGCTGAGGCCGCACGTGGACGCGATCCTGGCCTCGGGCGGCAGCCTGCTGCGCATGCTCAACGATTCGCTCGACTTCTTCCGCGGCGACGCCGGCAATCTGGACCTGCACGAAGACGCCTTCGAGGTCTCCGGCCTGATGGCCGAGGCGGGCGCGCTGTGGTCCGCGCGGGCGGCCCAGGCCGGTCTGATCCTGAAGCTGGCCTACGACGGCCCCGAGGGCCTGTGGGCGCTCGGCGACCTCGTCCGCATCAAACAGATCTTCAACAACCTGATCGGCAATGCGCTGAAGTTCGCCACCCGCGGGACCGTCGAGGTCCGGCTCAGCGCCCAGCAGGACGACCTCTACGTCGCCCTCCAGGGCGTGGTCCGCGACCAGGGCCCGGGCATCCCCCAGGACCGGCTGGAGTCCATCTTCGACGTGTACGCGCAGACCGACGAAGGCCGTCTCCACGGCGGCGCGGGGCTGGGCCTGTCGATCTGCAAGCAGCTGGTCGACAAGATGAACGGGTCGATCAAGGCGGAGAGCACGCTTGGTCAGGGGGCGAGCTTCCTGTTCGACCTCGTGCTGTTCCACCTTCCACCGCCGGTGCAGGAGGCCGCCGACGGCGAAAACGAAGCGCTGGAAGCGGGCTGGCGCGTGCTGATCGCCGACGACAACCCCACCAACCGGTTCGTGGCGGAGAAGCTGATGGCCATCGCCGGCTGCGAGTCGGTATCGGTCGAGGACGGCGACGAGGCGGTCGCCGCCGTGAAGGCCGAGCGCTTCGACCTCGTGCTGATGGACGTCAGGATGCCGCGCATGGGCGGCCTGGAGGCGCTGCGCCTGATCCGCGCCGACCCCCGGACCGCCGATACGCCGGTCATCGCCCTGACCGCCAACGCCGATCCGGCCGACGCCCGCGCCTACATGGAGCAGGGCATGGACGCGGTGGTGGAGAAGCCAATCAAGCCGGAGCTGCTGTTCGCCGCCATGGAGCGGGTGATCGAACAGCGCCGCCGGCCGGCGGTCGCCGCCGCCTGATCCGAGGCCCGATCGGAGGCGTGGATTACATCTCGGTCATGCGGCTTGAGCCCGCCCCGCCTCACGCCCATCTCTGTCTCGCCGGCGAGGGCCGGTGTTTGGAAGCCCGACGATGACACCCGACGAGCGCAATCTGCTCACCCAGTTCCTGTCTGACCTGTGCAAGACCCAGGGCGTCGCCAAGGATCCAGAGGCGGCCCAGATGATCGACCAGGCGGTCCGCTCCAATCCCGACGCCGCCTATGTGCTGGCCCAGCACGCGCTGATCGCCGATCAGGCGCTGCATCAGGCGCAGGCGCAGATTCAGCAGCTGCAGGACGCCCTGCAGCGGTCGCAGCCCCAGCCGCAGCCGGCGAGCTTCTTCGGCGGCGGCGGTCCGCGGCCGGCGCAGCCCTCGCCCTGGGCGCAGGCGGCTCAGCCCCCTCCTCCCGCCTATCCGTCGCAGTATCCGCCGCAGGGCGGCGGCCTGTTCGGCGGCGGCCCGCTGAGCGGGCAGCAGTCAGGCCTCGGCAGCTTCCTGCAGAGCGCCGGCACCACGGCGGCGGGCGTGGCCGGCGGCGCCTTCCTGTTCGAGGGTCTCTCCAACCTGTTCGGGGGCCATCACGGCTTTGGCGGCGGCGGGTTTGGCGGAGGCTTCGGGGGCGGAGGCTTCGGCGGCGGCCCGGTGGAGGAGAACGTCACCATCAACAACTATGGCGACGACAGCTACGACGACGACCCCGGCACCTCCGGCGACATCGGCGGCGACGACTACAGCTAGTACGGCCCAAAAAAGCGCGGGCGTCTTCGGGGCAAACGCGTCAAGGGAAATTGCTAGACTGTTCGGCCGATCGGGACGGCTGGCCCCGGGGCGGGCGCCATACGCTCCACCAGATAGTCCACGAACGCCCGGGTCCGCGCGGGCATGCCGGCGCCGCCGACGAACACGGCATGAAAAATCTCCTTGTCGCCGGGGTTGAACGCCTCGAGCAGGGGGACCAGTCGGCCGTCGGCGATCGCGTCGCCAAGGCTGAAATCGCCGACACGGGCGATGCCGACGCCGTCGAGGGCCAACTGGCCCAGGGTATCGCCGCTGTTGGCTTCGATCGACCCCTGAACCCTCAAGGCATATTCGACCCCGTCCTTGCGGAACGGCCAGACCGGCTCGGCGCGGCGAAAGCTGAAGTTCAGGCAGTTGTGGTCGTGCAGGTCTTCCGGGACGCCGGGCATGCCCCTGCGGGCCAGATAGTCCGGCGCGGCGACGATGCTGCGGCCGTTCTCGGCGAGGCGGCGCGCGGTAAGCCCGCTGTCGGCCAAAGGCCCGGCGCGGATCGCCACATCCGCCTGCCCCGCGGCCACATCGACGAGCTCATCACTGAGGTTCACGTCGACCTGGATGTTTGGATAGCGACGAACGAACTCGCCCAGCAAGGGCACGATGCGAAGCCGACCGTGTGAGACGGCGGCGCTGACCCGGATCCGACCGCGTGGGGCGCCCTGGTCGGCGATGGCCTGCTCGGCTTCGTCGAGGTCCGCGAGGATACGACGGGCCGCGCTCAGGTACGCCTGCCCCTCGGCGGTGAGCGTCAGGGCGCGCGTGGTCCGCAACATCAGGCGCGCGCCGAGCCGCGCCTCGATCCGATCGAGGGTGCGGCTGACGGCCGACGGCGTCAGGGCGAGGCTGCGGCCCGCGGCTGAGAAGCTGCCGGCCGATGCGACCGCGCGGAACACCTCCAGCTCCCGGGTACGATCCACGCCGCTCGACATCATCTTTGCGTTCAAATCAAAAATGTTTGGCCTCGCCACCCCCTAATCCGAGGAGCCGCCTTCGTCTAGCTTTGCGCCATTGATCCGCATCCACAGGGAGATCCCGATGTCACGTCCCAGCCTCCTTCGGCGGCTTGCCCTTGCGGGCGCCGCCTTCACCGCCCTGGCCGCCCCCCTCGTCGGCGCCGCGACCGACCTGCCGCGCGACTTCCCCCGCGACTTTCACAACGAGGAGATCCAGACCAATGGCACGACGATCCATGTGCGGGTCGGCGGCGAGGGACCGGCGGTCGTTCTGCTGCATGGCTACGGCGACACCGGCGACATGTGGGCGCCGCTGGCGGACGACCTCGCGCGCACTCACCGGGTCATCGTGCCCGACCTGCGGGGACTCGGCCTTTCCGCGCGCGCCGATTCCGGCTTTGAGAAGTCCAACGAGGCTGAGGACATCGTCGGCGTCATGGACGCCTTGCATGCGGCGCGCGCCGATGTGGTGGCCCACGACATTGGCAACATGGTCGCCTACGCGCTCGCCGCCCGCCACGCGGACCGGGTGACCAGGCTGGTGCTGATGGATGCGCCGGTGCCGGGCGTGGGCCCGTGGGAAGAGATACTGAAGAACCCGTTGCTGTGGCATTTCCGGTTCGGCGGCCCGGACATGGAGCGTCTGGTCGCCGGCCGCGAGCGCATCTACCTCGACCGCTTCTGGAACGAGTTCGCCGCCGACCCGGCGCGCTTTCCCGAAGCCTCGCGCGTCCACTACGCCGAACTCTATGCGGCGCCCGGGCGCATGCACGCGGGCTTCCGCCAATTCGCGGCCTTTGATCAGGACGCCATCGACAATCGCGCCTGGCTGGCGGCGCACGGCAAACTGCTCATGCCGGTCCTCGCGATCGGCGGCGACAAATCGTTTGGCCCGACGATGGCGGTCGTGGCGCAGGCCGGCGCGGTGGACGTGCGCGAACTGGTCATCCGGGACTCCGGGCACTGGCTGATGGAGGAGCAACCGGCCGCGACCGTCGCGGCGATCGACGATTTTCTCGACGGACGACCGACGGCGGCAAAGGACGGGCGGCTCGGCCGGACGGCCCTATCGCTGGAACAGATCCAGGCCATGCCGATGACCGGAGCGGGGGCGGGCACTTCGGGCCTCAGCGGCATCCGCACCGTATTGCTCTACGGCGACCCCGCCAAGCCTGGGCCCTACGTGCTCGAGATCCATGTGCCGCCGAACACGGCGATCGCGGCCCATACGCACCGCGACGACCGCTTCGCGACCGTCATCTCCGGCGCTTGGTATTTTGGCTACGGGGCCAACCCGGCCCACGCGCCGGCAAAAGCGCTGACGGCCGGCGGCCTCTACACCGAACCGGCAGGCGCCCCGCACTTCGCCTTCACCCGCGACGCCCCGGCGGTCGTCCGGCTGACGGGCGTGGGGCCCAGCGACACCGCCTATGTGACGACCCCCGCGGCCCGCTGAAAACGACCGGAGCAGGATCCATGATGCGGGTGGACGGCGATTATGGCGCCGTCGCCCCGGCGATGGGACGGGGCGTGGGCGACCACCCGCGCCTCGCTCTAGCTAGGGACGACGCTCCGGCCTGAGCTGGGTCAGCCCCTCCACCGCCTGCGCCACGGGACCGCTCCAGTCGCGGGCCACGGTCTGCCGGAAGAGCCGGGCGGAGCCGTACCACGGCGAGTCCGTGCGCCGGTTCATCCAGCGCCAGTCGCTGACTTTGGGCAGCAGGATGAAGGTCGGCTTGCCCATGGCGGCGGCGAGATGGGCCACCGCGGTATCCACCGAGACCACCGCGTCGCAGGCCGCGATCAAGCCGGCGGTGTCCGAGAAGTCGTGCAACTGGGCGTCGAAGGTGCGGATCCCGGCGGCTTCCATGCGGCCGGCCTCCTTCCAGTCGTGTTGTTTGTGCAGACTCACCAGATCGAAGCCGCGGTCGGACAGGGGCGCCAGGGCCTGCAGCGACGCCGACCGGTTGTGGTCGTTCTCGTGCCCCGGGTTGCCGTTCCAGGCGACGCCGACCCGAAGACCCTGGACCTTGCCGAGGCTCTCCTGCCAGTCCGCCTCGTCGCCGGCCGCGGCGAACAGATAACGTCCGCGCCCCACGCCGTCCACGTCGAGGCCCAGGACGTGCGGCAGGCTCATGACCGGACAGAACACGTCGAAGTGCGGCGCCGGTTCGTCCAGACCGATGACCTCGGCCGGCCCGGCCAGCCCGCGCATCAACCGCTTCAGCGGCGGCTGAACCTGCAGCACCACCCGGGCGCCGCGCGCCGCCACCTCATCGACGAAACGGCAGAACTGGATCACGTCGCCAAAACCCTGCTCGCCGGTGACCAGCACGGTCCGACCGTCCACCGGTTCGCCCTTCCACAGCCGATCGCGGGCATGCTCCAGGAAGGGGCCCGTCCGCTTGTCCCAACGGCGCTCGTAAAGCTTGAATCCCTCGCGGTAGTCGCCGATGCGGAGGCAGGCCAGGCCGAGGTTGAACTCTCCGTCGGGGATGTGGGGTTCAAGCCGCAAGGCCTCGCGGAAATCGTCGAGCGCCGCTTCGACCTCGCCCAGCGCCTCGAGCGTCGTGCCACGGTTGAGGATGGCGCCGGCCATTCGCGGCTGCATCGCCAGCGCGGCGTTGAAGTCGAGCAGGGCGTCGTCGAGCCGGCTGAGCCGCAGCAGCGCCGAGCCGCGGCTGTTCAGCGCCTCGGCCAGCGTCGGATCGAGGGCGAAGGCCTTGGCCGCGCTTTGCACCGCCTCCTCGAAGCGACGAATCCAGCGAAGCGCGATGGAGCGGTTGTTGTGAGCCTCCGCGTAGGCCGGGCGGAGCTGGATGGCGCGATCGAAACTGGGCAGGGCCTCCTCGTAGCGGGAGAGGCTGCAGAGCGCCATGCCGTACAGGTTCCAGGTTTCGGGCGTGCCCGCGTCCAGCCGCAGAGCCCGTTCGAGGCTGACCAGGGCCGCCTCGGGCGCCTGCTGTTTCAATAGCGCCGAGCCGAGATTGTGGTGCGCATGGCGGTAGGCGGGGTCGAACCCGAGCGCGGTCGTATAGGCCAGCACCGCCTCCTCGGTCCGTCCGAGCGCCTCGAGCGCGACGCCGCGGTTGCCGTGCGCCTTGGGATTGTCGCGCTGCACGACGAGGGCGGCGTCGTAGGCGGCCAGCGCATCCAGCGGCCGACCGAGGGCGGCCAGCACGACGCCGCGGGCATGGTGCACGTCCGCGTCGTTCTGGCCAAGGGCGATGGCGAGGTCATAGGCGGACAGGGCCTCGCCCAGCCGTCCCGCGCGGCGCAGCAGCTCCGCCCGTTTGGAGGCCAGCACGGGCGAGGCGAATCCGGCCTCGGCGGCCCGGTCGAAGTGATCGAGCGCCTGCGCCTTGTCGCCGCGCTGCTCGCTGACGAGGCCGAGCACGAAATGCAGCCGCTCGACCTGCGCGCCGGGCGCGGTGAGCAGATCGCGGTAGAGCGCCTCGGCCCCGGCGAGATCCCCCGTCGCATGGCGCTGGGTCGCTGCCTCCAGCCGGAGTCGGTCCTCCGCGGAGAACTGCGGAACGACGGCGGTGTGGGCGGCGGGATGTGGCACGGCGGCTCGCGATTCGATACCGAGCTACCGTCAACGGATATAGTTAACCAAGATTTGCGATGCGCGCCGGTTCAGCGCGCGTGGGCGACGATCCAGTCCCCGACGGTCTTCAGCGCCAGGGGCGACACCGTCTCCTCGATGGTGGCGTATTCGGACACCTGACCGGTGTCGGCGGTCTGCAGCAGGTGGTTCAGCCCGGGCAGCTCGACCACGGCGGCGTCCGGATTGGTCCTGAGCCCGGCCCTGATGCCGGCGAGGTTCGGATCGGCCAGCACCTGCAGGTCCTTGGATCCGTTGACCGCCAGCACCGGACACCGCACCTTGGCCAGGGTCGGCAGCGGATCGTACGCCGCGAAGAATCGCGTCCAGGGCAACGCCGCGGCCCTCACCTCGGCCGGCATCGGCGTGGTCTCGGCCGCCCCTTGCCGCTTCAGCAGCGCCCGCCAGGCCGCCTGCAGCCTCGCATCGGCGGTCGCCTGGTCGGGCGCGTCCCTGACCGCGTCGAACAGGGCCCTGGAGTCGGCGACGCGCCGCTCGACGACGGCCTCCGGCACGCCCGACGCCGTGCCGATCGCCCGGTTCTGCGCGAGCATGGTCGCCTCGCCGGTCTCGCCCGGACCGGCCAGCAGGACGATGAAGGCGATTCCCGGATCCCTGGCGGCGACCATGGGCGCGATCATGCCGCCCTCGCTGTGGCCCATCAGGCCGATACGGCACTTGTCGATGTCGGCGCGGGACCTGAGGTAGGCGACGCCGGCCTCCACGTCGGTGGCGAAGTCGGCGCTGGTGGCGTGTTCGACATCGCCGGTCGAGCCGCCGCGCTGCCGGTCGTCGACGCGCAGCACCGCGATCCCCCGCCGGGTGAGGGTGTCGGCCCAGATCAGGAAGGGGTGATGGCCGAACACGGCCTCGTCGCGGTCCTGCAGGCCCGAACCGGTGATCAGCAGCACCACCGGATAGGGCCCCGGCCCCGCGGGCAGGGTGAGCGTCCCGGTCAGATGCGCATGGCCGGCCGGATTGTCGTAGGCGACCGCCTCCTCCCGGTAAGGATAGGGCTTCGCCGGCGTCTGCGGCCGCTTCGGCGGGGCGGCGACGCCGCGGGTCAGGCTGAGCGGCAGGCTGGCGCCGCCCTGCGCCCAGGCGCCCTCGGGCGTCCGGCCATCGGCGGACAGGCGGGCGGTATAGCGGGCATGTGAAATGGCGATGTCGAAGGCCAGGTCGCTCCCGGACTGGGTGACGGAGGCGATGGGAAGTCCGGTCGCGCCCTGGTCCGGACTGTCCAGCGTGGCCGTCAAGGCGCCCGGATCGCCCTTGATGTGGAAGACGAGGCGTACGTCGGCGCCGCCGGCCTTGAGCCCGCCGGACCAGTCTCCGGCGACGGGAGCCTGCGCGAGGACGGCTGTCGGCGTGAGCACGACCATGGCCATCACCATCCCTCGGAAAACACCCACGGCTACCTCCGACGTCTTATTTCGGTATACGGCGAAATAGACTGGAGTCCAAGCCCCCTCAGGCGGCCTGGCCTTGCCGGGTGGTCGTCGGGTCGTAGGCCAGGATGGGCGAGAGCCAGCGCTCCGCCGTGGCCAGCGCCCATCCCTTGCGGCGGGCGTAGTCCTCCACCTGGTCGCGGCCGACCTTGCCGACACCGAAATAGTGGGCCCGCGGGTGGCCGAAGTAGAGCCCGGAGACGCTGGCCGGCGGGTTCATGGCGAAGCTCTCGGTGAGCTGCATGCCCGTGTGGGCCTCGGCCTGCAGGAGGTCGAACAGGGCGGCCTTTTCGGTGTGATCGGGCTGCGCCGGATAGCCGGGGGCCGGCCGGATGCCGACGTATTTTTCGCCGATCATGTCGGCGGCGGACAGGCCCTCGTCCGCCGCATAGCCCCAGAGCTCCGTGCGCACCTTGTGATGCATGGCTTCGGCGAAGGCTTCCGCCAGCCGGTCGGCCAGCGCCGTGGCGATGATCGCCGAATAGTCGTCGCCCGCCTCGCGGAAGCGCCGCGCCAGGTCGAGTTCGCCATGGCCGGCGGTGACGGCGAAGGCCCCCACATAGTCGGGCGCACCGCCGACGGGGGCGACGAAGTCGGCCAGGGCGACATTGGCCCGGCCGCCGGCCTTGTCCATCTGCTGGCGCAGGGTGTGCAGGCGAGCACGTTCGGTGGAGCGGCCCTCGTCGGCGAACAGCACCAGATCGTCGCCGTGGGCGGCCGCCGGCCAGAAGCCGACCACGCCATGGGCGGTCAGCAGCCGCTCGTCGAGGATGCGCTGCAGGATCGGCTGGGTATCGGCCCACAGGCCGCGCGCCGCCTCGCCGACGATGTCGTCCTCGAGGATGTCGGGATAGCGGCCGACCAGCTCCCAGCTCTGGAAGTAGGGCGACCAGTCGACGTAGCTGAGCAGGGTCTGAAGGTCGAAGTCGCGGAATTCGCGCACGCCCAGGAAGGACGGCCGCGGCTGGGGCGGGGTCGCGTTCCAGTCGATGGCGAAGCGGTTGTTGCGCGCCTCCTGGATGGTCGAGCGGGACTTGGCCTCCTGGCCGCGGGCGAACTGCTCGCGGATGCGCACATATTCGGCGCGGGTCGCGGCCTCGACCTTGGGGCCCTCTTCCGCCGACAGCAGGCCCGAGACCACGCCCACCGCACGCGAGGCGTCGAGCACATAGGTGGTCGAGCCGCGCCTGTAGGACGGTTCGATCTTGACCGCCGTGTGCGTGCGGCTGGTGGTGGCGCCGCCGATCAGCAGCGGGATGGTGAAGCCGCGGCGCTCCATCTCGCCGGCCACGAACACCATCTCGTCGAGCGAGGGGGTGATCAGGCCGGACAGGCCGACGATGTCGACCTTGTGCTCGATGGCCGCGTCGAGGATGCGGTCGGCCGGAACCATGACGCCGAGGTCGATGACCTCGTAGTCGTTGCACTGCAGGACCACGCCGACGATGTTCTTGCCGATGTCGTGCACGTCGCCCTTCACGGTGGCCATCAGGATCCGGCCGGCCGCCTTGTGCGCCTGCCCCGCCTTCTCGGCCTCCATGAACGGCAACAGGTGCGCCACCGCCTGCTTCATCACCCGCGCCGACTTGACCACCTGCGGCAGGAACATCTTGCCCGCGCCGAACAGATCGCCGACCCGGTTCATCCCGGCCATCAGCGGGCCCTCGATCACGTCGAGCGGCTTGCTCGACGCCACACGCGCCGCCTCGGTGTCCTCGACGATGTAGTCGGTGATCCCGTGCACCAGGGCGTGGGCCAGACGCTCGCCCACCTCCGCCTCGCGCCAGGCCAGGTCGACGACCCGAACCTGACCCTTGTCGCCCTTGTAGCGCGGGGCGATCTCCACCAGCCGCTCGGTGACGTCCTGGCCGGACTTCGACGGCCGGTTGAGGATCACGTCCTCCACCGCCTCGCGCAGGTCGGGCTCGATGTCGTCGTAGACCGGCAGGTCGCCGGCGTTGACGATGCCCATGTCCATGCCGGCGGCGATGGCGTGGTAGAGGAATACCGAATGGATCGCCCGGCGCACCGGCTCGTTGCCGCGGAAGCTGAACGACACATTGGAGACGCCGCCCGAGACCCGCGCGTAGGGCAGGCTGGCCTTGATCGCCCGCGTCGCCTCGATGAAGTCGACGGCGTAGTTGGCGTGCTCCTCGATCCCCGTCGCCACCGCGAAGATGTTGGGATCGAAGATGATGTCCTCGGGCGGGAAGCCCACCTTGTCCACCAGGGTGTGATAGGCGCGGGTGCAGATCGCCACCTTGCGCGCGGCGGTGTCGGCCTGGCCCTGTTCGTC
>CAILTK010000048.1 GCA_903837135.1 uncultured Caulobacterales bacterium | reverse complement strand
GGCCGGCGTCGACGCCGGCAGCGGCTGAAGCGGCGCGGCCCCGCCGGCCACCTGGCCCGTGGCCGGATCAAGACCGACGTCGAGCGCCTGGGCCGCCACGCCGTTGCGCTTGGCGCACTCGAGCACCGGGAAGTCGCCGACGTACTGGCCGTTCACGAAGCAGCGCAGCGGCTTGGTCTGGCTGACCCGGGCCTCGTCGTGCACGGCGTTGACCTGAAGCCCGGACTTGGCGGCGAGGTCGGACTCGTCCGGCTTCTTCGGCTGGCGCAAGACGAACACCGAGAGCAGCAGGGCGAGCAGCAGCGCCACGCCGGCACCGACGGCGATCTGGATTCGACGATCCTGCAGAAGGTTCATGGCGACGGGGTATGCCGACGCGCGCAGCGGTGCAAGACCAGGATCGCGCCGGGCGAACCGGAGTTCAGCCGCCCAGACGCGAGACGGCCAGCTTATAGTTGGCCAGCTGGTTCGAGTAGTAGGTCTGCATGGCGCTCGACAGCGGCTGCTGGTTGGTCGCGGTCTTGGTCGAGGGGGGCGCCGCCATGTCCTGGTAGAGGTTCTCGACCTTGGCGATGGCCAGCTGCAGCGCCGACAGCGCCGTCTTCGCCCCCGCCGTGGTGGAAATGTTCATGCTGGCGGGGAGGGACAGGCCAAGCACGGAGCGGGCCCCGCTGGCCTTGCTCGACGTGGCGCCGGAGGCGCTGGTGTTGTTGGCGTCGTCGGTCAGCACCCCGGCCTTCAGTCCCAGCGGCGCGAGGGCGTCCGCGCCCGTCGGCCCGGACAGCAGCTTGATGGTGTTGTTCGCATTGGTCGGCGCGATCTTCAGCACGGTCTTGCCGTTGACGACCGCGGTGGTGGCGGTGGCCTGGAAGCCCGTGGCGAAGTTGATCTCCTGCGCCAGGCTCTGGAAGGTGTCGCCCTCCTTGATGGTGATGCTCACGGGCGCGCCCGAGCCCGCCTGAACCTGGAACAGGTCGCCGGCCCGCACGCTGGAGGCGGCGATCACGTTGGTGGACTGGGCGAAGCTCATTGCGCCGGTCGGAAGACCGAGGGTGTCGAGCGACGTCGAGGCGCCGGTGCTGGCGACCGCGACGCTGGTCGGCGTGTCGATTCCGTCGACGCCTTGCTGGGTCCGGGACCACTGCACCTGGCCCGAGGTAGGATCGACCTCGGCGACATAGCCCGCGGACCCCACGGTCTGGCCCGTCTGCGGCGCCTGGGTGAGCGCGCCGGCGAGATAGACCTTGCCGCCGGAGGTGGTCATCGACGTGGCGGCGAAGTTGGCGGCCGTCGGCACGTAATTGATCGCGTTCGGCGTCAGGCCTGAGCTCAGCGTCGCCACGAACCCTTGCTCGCCGCTGGTATAGGCCTGGCCTACCGTCCCGGCGAGGGCGCCGTTCTCCGTCGAGCCGGCGACGATGACCGAGCCATCGGCCGCGATCGAGATCCCGGCCACCGCCCCGCCCTTC
Source organism: uncultured Caulobacterales bacterium (assembly GCA_903837135.1). GTDB lineage: Bacteria > Pseudomonadota > Alphaproteobacteria > Caulobacterales > Caulobacteraceae > CAIOYC01. The sequence goes on along the minus strand of CAILTK010000048.1, from coordinate 20,991 downwards.
AGCGCGCCGAGGTCCTGCGTCGCGGCGAGCGTCGGCGCGCCGGAGCTCTGCAGGGTGTAGGCCCGCACCACCGCGTCGCCGTTCTCCACGCCCGCCTCGTAGAGCGTATTGCCCGACACCGCGACGCCCGCCGGCTTGTTGGTGCCGCCCGAGCCGAACTGACTGGTGAAGGTCGAGGAGGAGACCCAGCTCGTGGTTCCGTTGGCGGCGGTGACCGACTTGCCGGTGTAGCCCTGGATATAGCTGCTCTGGTTGCCGGAGGTGGTTCCGCTGCCCAAAAGCTGCCCAGTGGCCGTGCCGGCGACGAACACCTGTCCGTTCGAGCCGAAGGTGATGGAGGTCGGAGTCTGGGTCGTCCCCTCAGGCTGGCTCTGGGTCTGCGACCACTGCTCGTCACCGGTGGCGGTGGAATAGACGCTGACGAAACCGGCGGTGGCGCCGGCCGCCTGGGAGGTGTCGGTGCCGTCGAGCTGTCCGGTGGTCGTGCCCGCGATCGCCACCTGGCTGTCGTCCTGGGACACGGAGATGGCGTAGCCCGAGGCCGCGTTCGCGGCGCCGAGGGTGCGGGTATACTTCAGGTTGCCCGCCGAATCGTACTTCATCAGCGCGACGTCGGAGCTTCCGCTGATGGTCTGGCCGTCGGCGGTCTTACCGGTGATGTTGGCGAGCACGTAGACCGAGCCGTCGGGCCCGGTGGCGGTCGCCTGCACGGCGGTCGGCGAATTGGCGATCGTGGTGTTGGAGACCACGCCGTCGGACGGACTGGTGGCGACCGCGTTCGAGCCGCCGTTGTATTTGGCCAGGATCTGGGTGACGTCGGACGCCCCGGTGGTGGTGGTGAGGGTCGGCGCGCCATTGCTGGAGGTGGTGACCGTCGTGGTGGTCTTCCCCGCCGCCCCCTGGCTTCCGATCAGATAGACGGCCGGCGCGGCGTCGGCCGCCGACAGGGTGAGTTTCTCGGTCGCGCTGCCGACAATCTTCAGCGCATAGGTATTGGGGCTGGTGGAGATGGTGGTGGTCTTGCCGTTGACCTGCGCCGTCTGCGCCACCCCTGGCGTCATCACGTCGGCGAAGCGGGTCGCCACGCCAGCGGCGGTGAGCTGGCTGTTGAGATAGGTGACCACATTGGCCAGCGTCCGCGGCGTGGACCCCATGTCGTCGAGGTTGAAGGCGACGGTCTTGCTGGTGCCGTTCAGCGACGCCACCTGCATGTTGAAGGCGACCGGCCCGGCGAAGGCCGCCACTGGCGTGTTGTTTGAGCCGGTGGCCAGAGGCTTGGTGGTATAGGCGTCGGTCTCCACCGTCGCGCCCTGGCTGGACTGCTGGCTGGCGGCTATGGAGCCGTAGGCGACGTCGATGGACTTGAAGGCGCCGCTGCCGAGATAGCTCTGCAGCTGGGTGAGACCTTGCGCGAACGTCTTCTGGTACGCCGCCTGTTGCGCCGAACTGACCGTGCTGGAGGACGCGGCCGAGGCCAGGCCTTCCATCGCATTCAGGCCCTGGTAGAGCCCGAAAATCGCGTCGTAGTCCTGCTGGTGAGGGCCGGCGGGCGCCGCCAGCTGAGCGGAGGACGCCGTGAAGAACGAGGCGCCGTTGGTCACCGACTTGACCAGGCTGCTCTGCTGAGGCGCGGTGGACGCCGACGACCACGGCGTCACGAGGTGGGTGGTCTTCGTCGCCGCGTTGCTGCTGGTCCCGGTGATGCCTTCGCCGAGCAGGGCGCTCAGGGTCGAGGAGTCGATCGAGATCGGCGCGGGGGCGTTGTAGACGTAGGTGACCTTGCCCGTGTAGGCGTTCTTCTCTTTGGTGTACGGCGAGGACGCAGTCAGGCTCATCTGCGAGAGCAGCGACGCTGTTGAGCTGCCGGGGCTGATGGACACGGATCGACTCGCACACGAGAGACGCGCGACCGTGCGCCCGAGAGTTTTACGCGCCCTTAACGGCGGGCGCCGCGACGATAAGTCCGGACGCCTTCAGGTCGGTCAGCACCATGACCCGCCGCGCCGCCCATTCCGACTCCAGGATGGCCAGGAGGGCGACGTCGCGGAACTCGCCGTGCTTGTAGGCGTGGCGGCGCAGATAGCCCTCGCGCCGGAAACCGGCCGCGGCCTGGGCGCGGAGCGCCACCTCGTTGGCGGCCAGCACCTCGGACCAGACCCGCTGCAGGCCGAACGGGCCGAACGCCAGCTCCAGGCCCAGCGCCTGGGCCGCGCGCCCGGCGCCGCGCCCGCGGGCTTCGGCGTCGCCGATATACCAGTCCCAGCGCGCGCGCCGCTGGGCGCTGGTGACCCCGGTCAGGGTCATCGACCCGCACGGCCGGCCGTCGAGGGTGATGATCCAGCCCTTGCGGTCCGGGTCGCGGATGAAGGCGGCGAACCAGGTCTCATGCGCCTCGGGCGTCGGCGGATGGCTGTACATCCACCGATCCACCTCCGGCTCGTTGCGCCACCGGAACAGGCGCTCGAGGTCGTTCTCTTCGATATCGCGAAGTTCGATCATGGCGCCTGAAGAGAAGGCTGAGGGAGGACGGGCGCCGGAGGGGTCCGGCGACGGAGTCTTAACCAAATCCGGTGAGTCTTTCACCCTGAACATGAGTCCAGCTTGAAAGGGACCCCGGATGGCCGCGCCGTTCGCGATCGCGGGTCGCGAGATCGGCGCCCACACACCCCCGCTGGTGATCGCCGAACTGTCCGGCAACCACAACGCCAGCCTCGACCGGGCGCTTCACCTGATCGACGCCGCCGCCGACGCCGGCGCCGAGGCGGTCAAGCTGCAGACCTATACGCCCGACACCATCACCCTCGACCACGACGGACCGGGCTTTCGCATCGAGGGCGGGCTGTGGGCGGGGCGCACCCTGCATGACCTCTACGCCGAGGCGCAGACGCCGTACGACTGGCACGCGGCCCTGTTCGCGCACGCCAGGGAGCGCGGCATGCTGGTCTTCTCGTCCCCCTTCGACGAGACCGCCGTGGCGCTGCTGGAGGGCCTCGACGCGCCGGCCTTCAAGATCGCCTCGTTCGAGGCCATCGACCTGCCGCTGATCCGTCGCGCCGCGCGCTCCGGCAAGCCGTTGATCGTCTCCACCGGCATGACCACGGAAGCCGAGATCGCGGAGGCGCTCGACGCCGCCGGCGGACCGGAACGCACCGCCCTGCTCCACTGCGTCTCCGCCTATCCGGCCCGCTTCGCCGACGCCAACCTCAGGGCGATTCCCATGCTGGCGGCGCGGTTCGGCTGCATCGTCGGCCTCTCCGACCACACCCCCGGGACGGCGGCGGCGGTGGCGGCGGTGGCGCTGGGCGCCGCCATCATCGAGAAACACTTCACCCTCGCCCGCGCCGACGGCGGGCCCGACGCCGACTTCAGCCTCGAACCGGACGAGCTCCACCGGCTGGTCGACGATTGCCGCAACGCCTGGGAGGCCCTCGGCGAGCCGGTGCTGCGCCGGGGCGAGGCCGAAACCGGCAACAAGCAGTTCCGCCGCTCGCTCTATGTGGTCCGGGACGTGGCGGCCGGCGCGATGCTGACCGCCGAGGACGTCCGTTCGATCCGCCCGGGCTTCGGCCTCGAACCCAAACGCCTGCCCGACATCCTCGGCCGTCCCGCCGCCCGCGCTCTCAAACGCGGCGAGCCGCTGGACTGGGGAATGGTGGGGTAGCGGACAAGGCCCTTAAATCACGGCCTCACCCCAAGCGCCTCCCCAAGCGCCTCGACCACCCGCTGCACGTCCCCGTCGGCCATGGCCGGGAACAGCGGCAAGGCCAGGGCTCGGGCGTAGAAGGCCTCTGCGCCCGGCAGGCGCTGTTCGCCGTGGCGGGCGATGAAGGTCGGCTGGCGATAGAGCGGGATGTAGTGGACCTGGACCGTGATCCCCGCCGCCGCCATCCGCCGCATCACCCCCTCGCGGCGAACGCCCGCCGCGTCGAAGTCGATCAACACCTGGTAGAGGTGCAGGGTCGGACGGCCCTCGCCGGGCGCCGCCGGGCGCACCAGCGGCGCCAGAGGCCCGAGCGCCTGGTCATAGAGAGCCGATAACGCGGCGCGCCGGGCCGAGAAGCGGCCGAGCTTGCCGAGCTGCGACAGGCCGAGGGCGGCGGACATCTCGTCCATCCGGTAGTTGAAACCGAGCTCGAGCTGTTCGTAGACCCAGGGCTTGCGCGATCCGTCCGGCTCCAGGGACTCGGCCAGGGTCAGCAGCGCCGGATCGTGGGCGACGCCGTGGTTGCGCAGGCGCCGCATCCGCGCCGCGCGCGCCGGATCATTCAGGGTGATCATCCCCCCCTCGCCCGCCGCCAGGGTCTTGACCGGATGAAAGGAGTAGCAGGCCGCGTCGCTCACGGCGCAGGCGCCGACCGCCGCGCCGAAGCCGTCGACCCCGCCTACCGCGTGCGCCGCGTCCTCGACCACCGCCGCGCCGGCCGCGCGCGCCACCAGCGACACGCCCGCCATGTCGGCGATGCGCCCGCCGAGATGCACGGGCAGCACCGCCTTGACGCTCCGGCCGGCGACCGCCGCCGCCAGGCTGGCCGGCGTCATCAGGCCGCTGTCGGCGTCGACGTCGGAAAAGGCCACCCGCGCGCCGCACAGCAGCGGCGCGGTGGCCGTGGAAAGGAAGGTGACCGCCGGGACCACGCAGAGATCGCCGGGGCCGACGTCGAGCCCCTGCAGGGCCAGGAGCAGCGCCGTGCTGGCCGAGGAGCAGGCGACCGCCTCCCTGGCGCCCACCGCCGCGGCGAAGGCCTGTTCGAAGGCGCCGACCCGGGGCCCATGGGCGAGGAAGTCCGAGCGCAGCGCCGCGACCACCGCGGCGATGTCGTCCTCTTCGATCAGCTGGCGGCCATAGGGAAGCGGCGTCATGACCGCACTTCGCTCCGCGGGGCTTACCACCCCGTTAACCATGTCCGGCCAAAGGTCGCGGCGCAGGAGTTTGATTCCATGTCCACCGCCGCCCGCGCGCCCTTATCGGCGCAAGACCTCGACAGCCTGGCGCTGGGGCGCGACTTCACCGAGCCGCGCGTCGACCTCAACGGCAAGTCGGTGCTGATCACCGGCGGCACCGGCAGCTTCGGCCGCGCCTTCGCCCGCATGATCGGCGAGGCGTATCAGCCGCGCAAGCTGATCGTGTTCAGCCGCGACGAGCTGAAGCAGTACGAGATGGCCCAGGATTTCCAGGCCCCCTACATGCGCTGGTTCATCGGCGACGTCCGCGATCAGGCCCGGCTCGAGAGCGCCATGCGCGACGTCGACTATGTGGTGCACGCCGCGGCGCTGAAGCATGTGCCGATCGCCGAATACAATCCGTTCGAGTGCATCAAGACCAACGTCATGGGGGCCGAGAACGTGGTCAACGCGGCCATCCGCGCCGGGGTGAAGCGGGTCGTCGCCCTCTCCACCGACAAGGCCGCCAATCCGATCAACCTCTACGGCGCGTCCAAGCTGGCCTCCGACAAGATCTTCGTCGCCGCCGAGGCGATGAGCGGAGCGGACGGCACGCGCTTCTCGGTGGTGCGCTACGGCAATGTGGTGGGCTCGCGCGGCTCGGTCGCGCCCCTGTTCCGCCGGCTGGCGGCGGAGGGCGCCGCCGACCTGCCGATCACCGACGCGCGCATGACGAGGTTCTGGATCACCCTGCGCCAGGGCGTGAACTTCGTGCTGTCGTCGATGGAGATGATGAAGGGCGCGGAAATCTTCGTGCCCAAGATCCCCTCCTTGAAGACCACCGAACTGGCCGACGCCATCGCCCCCGGCCTGCCGCATCGGGTGATCGGCATCCGCCCCGGCGAGAAGCTGCACGAGATCATGATCGGCGAGGACGACGCCCGCTCCACCGTGGAGCTGCATGACCGCTACGCCATCCTGCCGAGCCACGACCACGCCCGCCGCGAGGCCTATATGGCCGAGGGCGCCCGTCCCCTGCCCGACGGTTTCTCCTACTGCTCGGACAAGAACCCCGAACGGCTCGACGCGCGCGGCCTGCAGGCGCTTCTGTCGCAGGCGTTCGCGAAATAGGGTCGATTTCCGTCGATATCGGTGGTTCGCTAAGGGTCTTGAGCGGGGGCCCATGAACAGCACGACGATAGCGCGCAACGCGATGGCGGCGGCGCTCTGTTTCGCTTCGATCGCCGCCGCCAAACCTCACGGGGTCAGGCGCGCCGCTCCCCCGCCAGATCTCAGCGGCGGCTGGTCGAACCTGACCGCGACGGATTTCGAGCGGCCCGAGCGGTTCAAGCATCTGATCCTCAGCCCCGAAGAAACCGCGGCGTACGAGAAGCTTCAGAACGACCCCGACCTGGTCGAGCAGGACGCCAAGGCCCAGCTGGCGAAGGCGGGCCGGCCGCCCCCGCCGGACGTCGGCGCGATCCACGTGGAATATTTCGAGAAGATCCACATGCTGCGCGTGCGCGGCGAGGTCCGCAGCTCGGTGATCGTTTTCCCGGAGGATGGCCAGTTGCCCTATTCCACCTCCGGCAGGGCGCAGCTGAAGGCGGCGCGCAAACGCGAGGCGCGCGACTTCGCCAACCCGGAATCCCGCCCGGTGGAGGAACGCTGCCTCCTCGGGGCGGGCGAACCCCTGGGCCCGCCGCTGACGCCGGGGCTGTTCAACGCCAACTATGTGATCGTGCAGACCAGGGACGTCGTCGCCATCGAGGGCGAGATGAACCACGACGTGCGGCTGATCCGGCTGAACGCGCCGCATGGGCCGCCGCAGATCCGAAAGTGGATGGGCGATTCCATCGGCGTCTGGCAGGGCGACACCCTGGTGGTCGACACCATCAACTTCAATCCGGGCGAGAGCTACCAGACCACCTCGGGCGGCCAGTACATCCTGTCGGATCAGGCCCGCGTCACCGAATGGTTCACCCGGCTGTCGAAGACCGAGATTCACTATCGCTTCAGCGTCGACGACCCGAAGACCTACGCCAAGCCTTGGGCCGGCGAGATGGTGCTGAAGGCCTCGACGTCGCCGATGCTCGAATACGCCTGTCACGAGGGCGACTATTCGCTGCGCGGCATCCTGGCCGGCGCGCGCAGGGCCGAAGCCGAGGGCCGGACGCCCGAACCCCTCGACGGCGGCGATCCCCCGGCCAAGCCGTAGGTATGGCCCGGCGCTTGCTGCTTGGCGCTGAGCGGGGCGCAACCGCCGGTTCGTCCGCCCCCGGGCGAAGGAGACTGAGGCGATGATCACAAGCGGCGTCGGTTCTGCTGTTTCAACGACTTACGCATCGACGAGCCGTGCGGCGTCGACCGCGACCCAGGCCACGGACTCCGCCGCCGCCACTGGGCAAAATCAGCCCAGCGCGGCAAACCTCGCCGCCGCGCCAACGCTGACCGCGGCCCAGATCAGCGCATCGATGTGATGCTCGATCTTTTGAACGCCACACAGGGCGCGACGCCGTTCGGCCTGGCCCCGTCGGCGTCGGGCGGGGCGCCGTCCGGGCTGTCGTCCGCGGAACTTTCGCCGGTGGACGCCTCGACGCTGCCGAGCGTCACCCTGCCGACCGCCGATCAGCCGGTCCTGCACACGCCGCCGACCAACGCCGCCGACGCCGCGAACGGGGTCATGACGGCGGCCGGAGCCGGCGGCGGCGAGATCGGGCTGTCGGACGTCGATGCGATGCTCGGCCTGGGCTCCGCGCCGGCGGCCGGCGCGGCCGACCCGTTGGCGTCGGTCAGGCAGTCCGTCGCCAACGAATGGTCGGCGCTGGCAGGAGGTTCCGACGCCAAACTGTCGGCGGCGCAACTGACCTCGCTGATCCAAGGCTATAAGGCGATCGCCGAGCCGGGCGCGGCCAGCGTCGGCGCCACCGCCTAAAGCCGGTTCCGAAAAGAGCGCTTCAGGTCCCCGCCGCCGCCGCCGGGCGGGCGCGCATGGCGTCGGCCCAGCGGTGGAAGTGGGTCGCGGTCTCCGGCGCCTGGAACTGGACCATGCGGGCGAAGTCCAGGCCGGTGAAGGCCAGGATGTCGGCGATGGTCACCCGTTCACCGGCGATGAAGGGGCTCTCGGCGAGGCGGCGGTCGAACAGCCTGACGGCCCGCTCGGCCCCCGACCGGCCGTTGGCCGCCAGCTCGGGCACCTGGGTCTCGATCGCCGCCAGCGCCGGATGGCCGTGGCGCACGGCCATCATCAGCGGCGTGGCCAGGAGCATCTCCGCCCGCCGGGTCCACATCTCGATCACGGCGGTCTCCTCGGCGCCGCGGCCGAACAGGTTGGGCTCGGGATAGACGCTCTCAAGATAGCGGCAGATGGCGACGCTCTCGGTGATCACCACCCCGTCGTCGAGCTCGAGCGCCGGGATCACCGGCAGCCCGACCTTGGCCAGATAGTCGGGCGTCTTGTGTTCGCCCTTCAAGATGTCGAGCTGGATCACCTCGATGTCGGTGATCCCCTTCTCGGCCATGAACCACCGCACCCGGCGCGGGTTCGGCGCCCTTCGGCTATCGTAGAGCTTCATTTCGCTATCCTCCGTGGAACAGGGCCGACGGCATGACGCCGACGATCGAGGCGGTCATGCAGGTGGCGAGGAAACCGGCGATCAGCGCCTTCCATACCAGGGCCAGGATCTCGCCGCGCCGGTCGGGGGCCAGGACCGAGAAGCCCGACACGTTGATCCCCACCGAGCCCACGTTGGCGAAACCGCACAGGGCGTAGGTCATGATGGTGCGGGTCCGCTCGGACAACTGGTCGACCGGAATCGCCCCGAGCTTGATGAAGGCGGAGAACTCGGTCAGCACCAGCTTGACGCCGAGCAGACCGCCCGCTGTTCCCGCCTCGCGCCAGGGCACGCCGATCGCGAAGGCCAGCGGCGCGAACACCAGGCCGAGGCCGCGCTCGATGGTCACCGGCTGTCCGCCGATGGCCGGCAGGAGGCCGAGCAGCTTGTCGGCGATGGCGACGAAGGCCACGAACACGATCAGGGTGGCGCCCACGTTCAGCACCACCTGCAGGCCGTCGCCGATGCCGTGGCTGACCGCGTCGATGGCGCTGTCGTAGCGGTTGTCGTCGCCGAACACGGTTTCGCCGCCCTCCTCCACCACGCCCGGCGGCACCATGATGCGGGCCAGCAGCACCCCGGCGGGCGCCGAGATCAGCGAGGCGGTCAGCACGTGCGCCGCGGCGTTCGGCAGGGTGGACTTGAGGATGGTGGCGTAGGCGACCATGGTCGAGCCGGAGACGCAGCTCATCCCCACCGACATCAGCATGAACAGCTCGGACCGCGACAGCTTGTCGAGGTAGGCGCGGATGAAGATCGGCCCCTCCACCTGGCCGAGGAAGATGGTGGCCGCGGTGGCCAGGGCCGGGGGCCCGCGCAGGCCCAGCGTCTTCTGGAAGGCGAAGCCGAACGCCCGCGTCACCCACTTCAGCACCTTGAGGTGCCAGAGCAGGGCCGACAGGGCGCACACCACCAGGATCACCGGCAGGACCCGGAAGGCGAACACGAACGGCGGGCCCATGGGTCCCGTGGGGAAGGGCTGGTCGCCGCCGGCCAGATAACCGAACACGAAGCTGGTCCCCGCCTGGGTCGAGGACGACAGGGCGTCCACGCCGGCGCCGACGCCCTGCAGGGCGCTCCTGGCCGCCGGAAACCCGAACAGCAGGAGCACCAGGCCGACCTGGACCACCAGGGCGCCGACCGCCAGCTTCCATGGGAAACGTTTGCGATCCTCCGACAGCAGCCAGCACGCGCCGACCACCCCGATGACGCCCAGCAGGCTTTGTGCGTTAAGCAGATTCAATCGTCAGCCCCCGACTTACGGCCGCGACCTTAGAGCCTGACGCGCCGAGGGGAAGGGGGCGCGCTCACCGCCAGTGATGGGTGACGTACCAGGCCACGGCCCGCCGGCCGCGCCGGCCGACGCCGCGGTACTTGCGCCGGACCGCTCTTGCGGCGTTGTCGGCCAGGCTGCCGAGGTCGATTTCCGCGCCGACCGTCAGACCGACCGCATAGTTCAGGATTTCGTCGAGGCGCGGTTGCAGGGTCTCGGCCCACTTCAGCCCGAACACGGCCTGCAGATCCTCGGGGTGCGCCGCCGGGACCGGATAGCGCTGGTAGCCGACATAGATGCACAGCGCCCGGGTCAACCGGTTTTCGAACATGCGCTAGCCGCCCACGCGGCGCAGCGTCGCGGCTGCGACTGCTCTCGTCAGAACCCACCCCATTTCGAACACCCCCGCGCCTGCAGCTTACGCGCGGCCGGCGGCTTGGCAAACCCTCCGCCCCCTCCGAGCGGGCGCCGGAGCGCGCTGATCTACCTCAGGGCGCCGCCAGCTCCGCCAAGAGTGTTTTTTGGCCGTAGACCTTGTCGAGCGCCTCGCCGATGGCGACCGTGGAGACGGCGACCCCGCGGTTCAGCGCCGGATCGTAGCCGTAGTCGCCTCCGAGCGAGTGGATGTTGCCGTCGAATACGGCGCCGATCACCCGGCCCCGGGCGTCGATCAGCGGCGACCCCGAATTGCCGCCGATGATGTCGTTGGTGGTGGCGATGTCGAACACGGTGTCGGGATTCAGCCGCCCCTTGGCCGCGACCCAGCGGGGATCGAGGGCGAACGGCTCCTGGCCGGTGGCGCGCTCGTAGAGGCCGGCGAACCGGGTGAAGGACGGCACGGGCCGGCCGCGCTCGATCCAGCCGGCGATCTTTCCGTACGACAGGCGCAGGGTGAAGGTGGCGTCCGGATAGAGGCTGTCGCCATAGGCGGCGAAGCGGGCCCTGGCGATCGCCTCGGTGGCCATGACGCTGGGCCCGGTGACACGTTCGTCGTTCTCCTTCCGCAGCGCCCGGGCGGCCGGATCCATGCGCAGCATGAACTGGATCATCGGATCCTTCGAAGCCTGGATCGCCGCCTCGCCGCCCTCCCACAGGGCCTTGCGCACGGCCGGGTCGGCCAGGGTCGAGCCGGCCACGAGGCGGGCCGAGAGGCCCTCGGGACTGTCCTTGCCAAGGATCAGCTGGGTGGACGGGTCGTCCACGGTCAGCAGTTCGCGCACTTTAGTCAGCCAGAATTCGATCTCGAGCTGCTCCATCGGCTTTTCGACCGGCTGCGGATCCAGCAGCTGGTGCTGCAGCAGCGGCAGCTGGGCGTCGCCATAGCCGGGCAGTCGGTCGGCCGACGGCTTGGCCCGTTCGGCGGCGGCGCGCACCAGCCCCTTGGCGTAGGTGAACAGCTGCGAGCCGATCGGGCCGCCGTCGACCATCGTGCGCTGCAGATAGAGCTCGCGCGCGGCGACCTGAGCCCGGGCGATCGCATCCCACGGCGCGGTGGTCCCGGCCTTGGCCTTCAGCTCCGCCTCGCGCGCCTTGAGGCCGTCCATGAACGCCTTGTCGTTGAGGGCGAACAACCGACCGAACCGCACCTTGTAGCCGTTCTCCAGGCCAAAGATCTCATCGCCCGCCATGCGCTTGTGCTCAGGGCTCTCCTCGCTGAAACGGATCAGCCGCCCGCGCAATTCGGCGGACAGCATCAGGGCGATCGGCAGGCTAAGATCGCGCTGCGTCTCGAGCTGGCTGATGGTCAGCTGGCGATCGGTGCCGCCCGGATTGCCGGCCACGAATACCGGCTCGCCGTCGCGCGGGGCCGCCGCGCTCCACACCAGGTGGCCCGGGGTGGAGACCGGCCGGTCGTTCTCGTAGAGTCGCACGAACGCGCAATCGAGGTCGTAGCGCGGGAAGTTGAAGTTGTCGGGGTCGCCGCCGAAGAAGGCCGCGGTGAAGCCCGGAGAGAATACCAGCCTCACGTCGGCGTACTTGCGGTAGGTGTAGAGCTTGTACTGGCCGCCCTGATAGAGCCGCACCACCTGGCAGTGGGTGGTGGCGGTGTCGGGGCAGCCCTCTTTCTCGATCGTGGCCGAAACGGCGGTGCGGGCCTTGACCAGATCCGCGCCGGTGGTTCCGGCGCCGGCGGCGACCACCCGCGCGGTCACGTCGGTGATGGTCTTGAGGATTTCGGCCTGCTGGCCCGGACATTTCCGCTCGTCGTCGCGCCCCTTCACGGAATAGCCGTCCTTGAACAGGTCGTGCCCGGGGCTCGACAGGCTCTGGGCGCACTCGGCGACGCAGTGATTGTTGGTCAGCACCAGCCCGTCCTTGGACACCAGCGAGGCTGAACATCCGCCGGTGAGCCGCACGGCCGCGCCCTGCACCCGGTCGAGCCAGGCCTGGTCGATGTCCACGCCGTAGGCCGCCTTCACCTTGGCCGAGGGAAAGTGGTCGAAGGTCCACATGCCCTCGTCGGCCAGCGCCCGTCCCGGCGAGGCGGCGGCGCACAGGCCCGCGGCCATGGCGGCGGCGAACAGCATCGGTTGCAAGCGGATCATGAATTTCCCGGCCCTAAGGTTGTTCTTGACGGGTCTGTAGCGCCGGTTCGGGCGGGGCGCCAGCGGGGGGCTCCCTTCCCCTCGATGGGGAAGGGCTGGGGATCGGGGTGAGTGCACGACGCGTCTGGACGAGAGCGGGAGGCGCTTCGCGCGTTGTTCGCTTCAACCTCGGCGGGTCGCACCCCCAACCCCGCCCCTTCCCCATCGAGGGGGAAGGGCGGCCACGAAATATGACTCGCCCTACCGCAGTTTCCGGGGTTCATTCACCTTGACCTTGCGTTGTCGCAAGCCGTGACCGTGGGGGGCCCGTGTCGCTGGCGTTATCGACCGTCCTGTACGAATGGCGCCGCTATCTGGCGGCCGTGGTGGCGCTCGCCGCTTCGGGCGTGATGGTGCTGGGCCTGGTCGGCCTGTTCGTCGGCATCGTCGCCTCGATCACCGCCACCATCGACCGCTCGCCCGCCGACCTGATGGTGCTGCCGGCCAAGGCGACCAGCCTGCTCGGCTCGGGCGGCATGCCGCGGCGGGTGATGCCGCTGGTCTACATGAATCCCGAGGTGGTGGACGTCGCCGAGATCGACGACGGCGGCGGCATGTTCTCCAACCTCGGCCCGGGCAAGCGCAAGGTCCGCACCTATGCGGAGATCATGAGCGTGGACACGGCGCCGGGCTCGCTGACCCTGCCGAGCGACTTCGACGACACCGTGCGCCTGGCCCTGTCGCAGCCTTACGCCATCGCCGTCGACAAGACCGCGCTCGGCCGGCTCGGGGTGAAGGTGGGCGATCACGCGGCGCTGAACGGCCATGAGGTGATCGTCGCCGCCACGGTCACCGGCTATCCCAACATCGACAGCGTGCAGGTGATCACCTCGCGCGCCACCCTGCGCCTGCTGCGCGAGGCGCGGCCGAGCAACCGGATCGGTCCCCTGCTGATCAAGCTGCGCGAGCCGGCGCACGCGCTGCAGGTGCGTGATCAGCTGAACGCCGCCGCCGGCGACCAGTACCGGGCCTGGAGCAAGCCCGAGCTGTCGGTGGCCAACCGCAACGACCTGATGAAGAAGCAGATCATCGGCATCGTGCTCGGCTTCGCCATGCTGATGGGCGCCGCGGTGGGGATCGTCATCACCTGGCAGACCCTGCGCGCCGCGATCCTGGCCAACGTCAAGGAGTTCGCCAGCCTGCGCGCGCTCGGGGTGTCGATGAATTCCCTGCGCGTGGTGGTGATGGAGCTGTCGTTCTGGGTCGGCGTCGCCGGCCTCATCGCCACCGGCCTCCTGATGGCCGGCCTGTGGGCCCTGGCCCGCAACGCCAGCGTGCCGATGGAGATCCCCCTCGGCTTCGTCGTCGCCATCGCCCTCGCCCTCGTGGCCATCGCCGTGATCTCCGGCTTCTTCGCGCTGGGGGTGCTGAAGAAGAGCCAGCCGGCGGATCTGCTGCGGTAGGAAGAGGAACTTGCCGCCGGCGCACACGGCTGAAAACCGAGCGCTGGCCCTTCCCCCTCGACGGGGGAAGGGAGCCTGTCGGAGGCCCCACGGTACAACCTAAGATTATGCGGCGTCTGCGGCGTGGAGACCCCCGTTACCGCGAATTAACTCGACCCGGCGCACGGTTTTGAGGCTCTTCCAAGGTGAAGTTTGCAATGCCGCAAGCCGTGACGGCGGTCGGGGTCCATGTCGCTGGCGCTATCCACAGTCCTGTACGAATGGCGCCGGTACCTGGCGGCCGTGGTGGCGCTCGCCGCCTCCGGCTGCATGGTGCTGGTGCTGGTCGGCCTGTTCGTCGGCATCGTCGAATCGGTGACGGCGACGATCGATCGCTCGCCCGCCGACCTGATGGTGCTGCCGGCCAAGGCCACCAGCCTGCTCGGCACCGGCGGCATGCCGCGGCGGGTAATGCCGCTGATCTACCTCAACCCCGAGGTGGTGGACGTCGCCGACATGGACGACGGCGGCGGCCAGTTCTCCAACCTCGGCGCCGGCAAGGAGAAGATCCGCACCTACGTCAACGTCATGGCCGTGGACACCGCGCCGGGCTCGCTGACCCTGCCGAGCGACTTCGACGAGAACGTCCGCCTGGCCCTGTCGCAGCCCTACGCCGTCGCCGTCGACAAGACCGCGCTCGGACGCCTGGGTGTGAAGCTCGGCGACCACGCGGCGCTGAACGGCCGTGAGGTGATCGTCGCCGCCACCGTCACCGGCTATCCCAGTATCAACAACGTGCAGATCATCGCCTCGCGCGCCACCCTGCGTCTCCTGAAGCAGGCGCGTCCGGACAACCGGGTCGGCCCGATGCTGGTCAAGCTGCGCGATCCGGCCCGCGCGGCCCAGGTGCGCGACCAGCTGAACGCCGTCGCCGGCGGCCAGTACCGGGCCTGGACCAAGCCCGAACTGGCCATCGCCAACCGCAACGACCTGATGAAGGAGCAGATCATCGGCATCGTGCTCGGCTTCGCCATGTTCATGGGCGCGGCGGTCGGCGTGGTGATCACCTGGCAGACCCTGCGCGCCGCCATCCTGGCCAATGTCAAGGAGTTCGCCAGCCTGCGCGCGCTCGGCGTCGGCATGGCCTCGCTCGGCGCGGTGGTGATGGAGATGTCGTTCTGGGTCGGCGTCGCCGGCCTGTTCGCCACCGCCCTGCTGGTGTTCTCGATCTGGGCCCTGGCCCGCAGCGCCAATGTGCCGATGGGCTTTCCCATGGGCTTCGTCGTCTTCATCGCCATCTCGCTCGTCGTGATCGCGGTGGTGTCGGGCTTCTTCTCGCTCGGCGTCCTGAAGAAGAGCCAGCCAGCGGACCTCCTGCGATGAAACCCGCGATCCAAGCCCACGCGCTCAGCAAGAAGTTCAAGACCGGTCGCACCTTCGTGGAGGTGCTGAAGTCGGTCGACTTCGACGCCGCCCACGGCGAGCTGACCATGGTGATGGGGCCGTCGGGCTCGGGCAAGTCGACCCTGGTGGCGGCCCTGTCGGGCCTCCTGCGTCCCGATACCGGCCAGGTCACCGCGCTCGACCGCGACCTCTGGAGCCTGCCCACCGGCAAGATCGACAAGTTCCGGCTGGATCACTGCGGCTTCATCTTCCAGGGCTTCAACCTGTTCGCCTCGCTCACCGCGCTGCAGCAGGTGGCGCTGGTGCTCAAGTATACCGGCCTGTCGGGCCGGGCGGCGCGCGACAAGGCGGCGGAGGCTCTGACCGAGGTCGGCCTCGGCCATCGATTGCATTATCGTCCGCTGCAGCTGTCCGGCGGCGAGAAGCAGCGCGTGGCCATCGCCCGCGCCCTGGCCAAGGAGCCCCGGCTGTTGTTCGCCGACGAGCCGACCTCGGCGCTCGACGGCGAAAACGGCCAGCTGGTCATCCGCCTGTTGCACCGGGCCGCGCGCCAGCACGGCGCGGCGGTGATCTGCGTCACCCACGACCCGCGGCTCGAGGCCCACGCCGACCGCGTCATCCATATCGAGGACGGCCGGATCCTCGACGACCTTCGGCCCGTGCACGACACCGCGCCGGCGCCCGTCCTCATGTCCGCCGGAGCCTGACCGCCCATGTTGTCCGTTCTTCGCAAACCCTGGGCGATCCTCGCCCTTCTGGCCCTGCTGGTGGTCGGCGCGGGGTTTCTCTACGCCCAGTCGAGCGCCAAGGCGGTCAAGGCCAAGGCGGCGGCCGCCGCCGTCAAGCCGATCTCGCCCTACGCCGCCATCTCGGCGGGCAAGGCCGACGTCGAGGGCGGGGTGATCCAGGTGGCCGCCCGCACCGCCGGCGTGGTGACCAGCGTCGAGGTCAAGGAGGGCGACGAGGTGTCCAAGGGCCAGGTCCTGGCCCAGCTCGAGGACGGTCCCGCGCGCATGGCGGTGGCCAACGCCGAGGCCGCGGTGGCTCAGGCGCAGGCTCAGATCCACCTGATCGAGGTGCAGAAGGCCACCGCCCAGCGCGAGTACGAGCGGCTGGCCAAGCTGCAGGCCCGCAACTTCGTCGCCGGCCAGGCGGTGGACCAGGCGGCGGACGCGATCAAGACCGCCGACGCCAACCTCGGGGCCCAGCGCGCGGCGGTGAACACCGCCGAGGCGGCGCTCAATTCGGCCCGCTACCAGCTCGACCTGACCCGCGTGCGCGCCTCGGCCGACGGCCGCATCGCCCGCCGCTTCGCCAACCCCGGCGTCGGCGCCTCGACCCTCAACGTCACGCCCATGTTCGATCTCGAACCCCGGGCGCCGCACATCGTGCGCGCCGAGATCGCCGAGAGCGACATCCCCAACGTCTATATCGGCCAGCCGGTGGAGATGGCCCCCGAGGCCGACCCGTCTAAACTCTACGTCGGCAAGGTGCTGCGCCGCTCGGACGAGTTCGGCGGCCGCAAGCTGATCTCCGACGACCCCTCCGAGCAGACCGACGCCCGCGTGGTCGAGGTGGTGGTCGCCGCCGACACCGCCCCCTTCCTGATCGGCCAGCGCGTGCTGGTGAAGTTCATGAAGCCCGGCCAGACCGCGGGGGTCACACATCCGATGGCCGTCGCCGCGGCGGCCCCGCCGGCGAAGACGGGGAAGTAGGGCGGCGACGGCGCTGCCCCCTCAGGCCCTCCGGGCCAGCTCCCCCAAAAAGGGGAGCAGCGGGCTAGCGAAGCGCTCGCTCTGAGCTCCTCGCCCTCTGGGGGAGGTGTCCGCGAAGCGGACGGAGGCGGCCCGCGCCGCCGCCAGGATCCTCAAAGGCGCATGGACCCTTTGCGCCGGTCTCGACCAAGGGCTGTTCCCTGCTAAGCTCCACGTTCAACCGGGTCGACAGGCGCCGCCGGCGGAGCCCACCATGCGTTTCGCAACCCTCGCCCTGCTCGCCCTGGCGGCTCTCGCCGGCTGCAGCCCCCCGGCGCCCAAGCCCAGTCCCAAGCTGGCCTGGGCCTATCCGACCGGAAAGCCCGTCGCCCTGCCCGCGCCGCCCGCGGGACCTCAGCACGTGCCCGGGAGCCCGCTGACCCTGGATCTGGTCGCGATCGAAAAAGCCGGCGCCCTGCCCGACTGGTTCCCGGACGAGCATCCGGCGCCCCCGGCCATCGTCGCCCACGCCGCCGCCAAGGGACCGACGCCGTGCGGCGAGTGCCATCTGATCGCGGGGGTCGGCTTTCCCGGCGCCGCCGATCTCGAGGGCCTGCCGGCCGCCTACATCATCGAGCAGGTCAAGGAATTCCGCGCCGGCCGGCGCCGCTCGGCCCAGGCGGACCGGCTCGACACGCTGGAGATGATCAAGGTCGCCCAGCAGGTCTCGGACGCCGACCTCGCCGCCGCCGCCGCCTACTACGCCGCCCTGACGCGCCGGGCCCGTCACAGGGTGATCGAGACCGACACCGTTCCGGCCACCCGCCCCAGCTATTTCGGCTGGCTGGATCTGGTCGCCAATGGCAAGCCCGAACCGATCGCCGGCCGGATCATCGAGGTTCCCGAGGACACCGACAGGCTGTTCCTGTCGGACCCGCACCTGACGATCATCGACTACGCCCCCTTCGGCTCGGTGGTGCGCGGCGAAAAGCTGGTGCGCACGGGCGGCCCGGGCGGACAGGCCTGCGCAAGCTGCCATGGCGCGGACCTGCGCGGCGGCGATACCGCTCCGCCCCTGGCCGGCCGGTCGGCCGCCTACCTCGCCCGCATGCTGTGGGACTTCAAGACCGGGGCTCGCACCGGACCGGCCGCCGCGCCGATGGCGACGCCCGCCGGCAAGCTGAACGAAGCCCAGATCACCGACATCGTCGCCTATCTCGCCGCGCGGGCGCCGTGATGCAGCATAAGCGGGGCGGGGTCGCTTGACGGCTCCGCTGCGCCTGCCTACTCCGCATCGCCGAGAGACATAGAGCCAGAGACATAGAGAAGGACCTCCCCATGGCCGACATCAGATTCGACGGCAAGGTCGCCATCGTCACCGGTTCCGGCGGCGGGCTCGGCAAGCAGCACGCGCTGGAGCTGGCGCGGCGCGGGGCCAAGGTGGTGATCAACGATCTCGGCGGATCGGTGGACGGCACGGGCGGCAACTCGGCCGCGGCCGACGCGGTGGTCGCCGAGATCAAGGCCTTCGGCGGCGAGGCGATCGCCAACGGCGCCTCGGTCACCGACGACGCGGGCGTCGCCCACCTGGTCAAGCAGACCATGGACGAGTGGGGCCGGATCGACATCCTGGTCGCCAACGCCGGGATCCTGCGCGACAAGTCCTTCTCCAAGATGGAGATCCCCGACTTCGAGGCGGTGATGAACGTGCACGTGATGGGCACGGTGAAGCCGACCAAGGCGATCTGGGAGATCATGCGCGCCCAGAACTACGGGCGGATCGTGGTCACCACCTCCTCCACCGGCCTGTACGGCAACTTCGGTCAGACCAACTATGGCGCGGCCAAGCTGGGCCTCGTCGGCTTCATGAACTCGCTGAAGCTCGAGGGGCAAAAGAACAACATCCACGTCAACGCCATCTCGCCGGTGGCCGCCACCCGGATGACCGAGAACATCATGCCGCCGGAGATGCTCGAGAAGCTGAAGCCGGAATACGTGACGCCGGCCGTGGCCTACCTCTGCTCCGAAGAAGCGCCCACGGGCGTGATCCTCACCGCCGGCGCCGGCGTGTTCGCCATGGCGCGGATCTACGAGACCCAGGGGGTCTATCTCGGCGAGGGCGGCCTCTCGGTGGAGGAGATCCGCGACAACTGGTCGAAGATCGAGGATCCCGCCGGCCAGGAAGCCTACCCCAACGGCGGCGGTCAGACCGGCAAGTTCCTTCGCATGATCTCCGGCGGCTGAGCCGACCGGCCGCGCGCTGCCCGCCGACCGCGCCTGAGGTCATGACGTCCTGAGGGTTGCGGGGGCGGGATGGGCGGGCGCGCGCGGACTGCCTGCGCTCGCGCAGGGTGCTGATCGCCCCCGTCGGGCCTGATGTTTTCATCTGCAGCAGCCGACCGGTGTTCGAGGTCGTTGGCGCCCGCGCCCGCGCCCGCGCCCGCGCCCGCGCCCGCGCCCGCGAAATGATCCACCGAAACTGAACGATCCAAGGCCGCCGCCCGAGCCCCGACCATGGATCGAGGTCTCGCACGCCGGTCGTGCGGCGGCTGACCGCGGCCGCCCAGACGGCGCCGTTCGTCATGAGCACGTCCGCCTCGCCGCTCGCCCTCAAGGCACAGTTTCCGCGCCGTACAGACAAGTACGCATTCATACGTATTCACCTGCATTACCGTCGTTAATACTCGTAAGCGTAAGTGTTCCCTACGCCAGACGTCGCAACATTCGCGATAACCAGTATTATTTATGACAACCCAATAACGACATGTTCGATCCGGGTCGTCGGTAACGAGGGAAAAATAAAAGTGCCGCCACGCCACAATCCTACGAGATGTTTCTGATGGTATTCGCGGTCCTATCGCCTACCCTTCTCACCTCTGCTCGATTCTGGAGAGGGAGTTTTCATCGTCCGTCGATTTTCGCAATTACGACGTCTTACTTTTGTCACGCACTGGTCCAGCTCATTGGCAATATCAAGATTCCAGTCGTGATTTCAGGAGATAGGATCTGATGTCGCTCGTCAATTTGAGAACGTCACATAAGTTGTTCTTGGCGTTCACGCTCGTGATTTTCGCCACGTTCGGCGTTTCGACCATGATTCTTCTAAGTTTGTCGCAAATCAAGGCGGCTGTCGGAAAGAACGATCATTCTCAACAAGTTCTGAGCGAACTGAACGAATCGACCAAGTCGATCTTGGATATGTCGGCCACGGTGCGTGGTTATCTGGTGGCCCAGACGGCGGGACGTAAGGCTACGATCGAGAAGGATAAGGCCGCGGTTCGCGTGCACCTCGACGCGCTGAGCTCGCTGGTTCAGTCACCGGAGCAAAAGGAACGCCTGAAAAATATCTCCGATTCAGCGGAAGGCTTCTTTAGCCAGGCTGTCGAACCTGAAATGCGGCTGGCCCAAAATCCGGAGACAATCGCTCAGGCGCTGGCCTTGCTCGGCACCGACGTCAACAAGAAATGGATGGACGCCTATAGGGCGGCGGACAGAGCGTTCGCAGAACACGAACTGGCTGTGCTCAAGGAGCGCACCGCGACACGAGATGCGTCGATCAACGCCGCCACGGTCGCACTGTACGTCGGCGGCGCCGTCGCCCTGATCATTGCGGCCCTGATGGGCTGGCTGTTGACGGGCATGATCGCCAAGCCGGTCCGCGGCATGGTCGAGGCGATGAACCGGCTGGCCGGCGGCGACACCTCGATCGCCGTCCCCGGCGTCGGGCGCAAGGACGAGATCGGCCAGATGGCCGGCGCCGTGCAGAGCTTCAAGGACGCCGCCATCGACAAGCTGCGCGTCGAAGCCGAAGCCGCCGCCCTGCACGAGCGGGCCGAGCGCGAGCGGCTGGCCAATGAAGAGACCGTGGCCGCCGCGGCGCGCGAGCAGTCGCAGGTGGTGTCGAGCCTGGCTCTGGGCCTGTCCGGCCTGTCGGACGGTGATCTGACCCGCCGGGTCGACGACTTCCCCGGCGAGTACCGCAAGCTCGGCGAGGACTTCAACGCGGCGATGGACAACCTGCAGGAGGCGATGAAGGTGATCGCCGGCAACGTGGCCGGCATATCTTCCGGCGCCGGCGAGATCAGCCAGGCTTCGGACGACCTCTCCAAGCGCACTGAGCAGCAGGCCGCGAGCCTGGAGGAGACCGCCGCGGCGCTC
>CAILTK010000047.1 GCA_903837135.1 uncultured Caulobacterales bacterium | reverse complement strand
GCGCCGGCGGCGCCGGTCGCGCCCGTCGCCGGCCAGGCGGCCGCTCCGGCCGAGCCGACGCTCGCGCCCGCCGCGCCGGCGGTGAAGGCCCTGGCCAACGCGGTCACCCCCGAAGAGGGGCCGCCGCCGCCCAAGCTCGAGATCTCCCCCTCCGTGAAGCTCGAGGCGCCGCCGGCGGACCTGGCCCTGCCGGTCGAGCCGCTCAAGCGGCCGCGCTACGCCGCGGCGGTGATCCAGGCGGTGGACAAGCTCACCGCCGAGACCCTGCGCTTCGAAACCAAGGTCGGCGAATCGGTGCGGTTCAAGGGGCTGGTGCTGACCGTCCGCGCCTGTGAGACCACCGCGGCCGACGAGACCAATCCCGACAACATCGCCTTCCTCGACGTGCAGTCGCAGCCGCTGAACGCGGCCACCCAGCCGCGCCAGGTTTTCCGCGGCTGGATGTTCGCCAGCTCGCCGTCGCTGCACCCGTTCGAGCATCCGATCTACGACGTCTGGCTGATCGCCTGTAAGACCACCGATCCGGTGACGCCGGCCGCGAGCGCGCCGAAGACGCCGGCGCCGGTCAAGGCCCCCGCCAAGCGCGCCTGATAGGCGGCGCGCGGAATCTCCTCGAGCCCGAACTGGGCGAGGTGGTCGGTGTGGAACTGGGCGTCCAGCAGCCGGTAGCCGCCGACGATCAGCCGCGCCACCAGATGCACCAGCGCCACCTTCGACGCGTCCGTCTCGCGCGAGAACATGCTTTCACCGAAGAAGGCGGCGCCGATCGACACGCCATAGAGGCCGCCGACCAGGTCGCCGTCGCGCCAGGTCTCGACGCTGTGGGCCTGGCCGCGCGCGTGCAGCTCGCCGTAGAGGCGTTCGATCTCGGGATTGATCCAGGTGTCGTCGCGATCCTCGCCCTCGGGCTCGGCGCATTCGGCCACCACCGCGGCGAAGGCGGTGTCGACCCTGACCTCGAACCGGTCCTGGCGCACCGTGCGCGCCAGCCGCTTGGGGACGTGGAACCGGTCGAGCGGAAACACCCCGCGCAGGTGGGGATCCACCAGGCTCATCACGTCCGAGTCCCGCCCCTCCGCCATCGGGAAGACCCCGTGGCGGTAGCAGGCGATCAGGTCGTCGGCGGTGAAGGGCATGGCGTGCGTGCTTCGATACGCCTGCCGCGCAGACTAACAAGAGGCAAGAACGACTTCGAGAGGCTCGACCGGCGTTGAACCGCAGCCGTCAGAAGATTCAACGCAGAGGCGGCTTGAGCTTTCGGCTATCAGAAGAAATCTCGCCCTCGACGCGCCTCTCCGCGTGCTCCGCGACACGCTCTGCGACCTCCGCGTTAGACCTGACGGCTCAAACCAACACCGCGGAGCTTGGGCCGGCGGCCGGTGGCCAAAAGCGCAGCAGGCTGAACGTCATGCATTTCGCAAAGCGACGTCCCGCCGACACGACCCTGCGTCAGATATCACCCTGCCTGCGCGGCGATCCACTGCTCGAGCCAGTGGATGTGGTAGTCGCCGGCCAGGATGTCGGGCTGGTGCAGCAGGTCCTGGAACAGGGGAATGGTGGTGTCGATCCCGCCCACCACCATCTCGTTCAGGCAGCGGTTCATGCGCGAGACCGCTTCGGCCCGGTCGCGGCCGTGCACGATCAGCTTGCCGATCAGGCTGTCGTAGTAAGGCGGGATGACGTAGCCCGCGTAGACGGCGCTATCGAGCCTGACGCCGAGCCCGCCCGGGGCGTGGAAATCGGTCACCTGACCCGGCGAGGGGGTGAAGGTGCGCGGGTTCTCCGCGTTGATGCGGCATTCGATGGCGTGGCCCTCGAACAGCACCTCGCTCTGGGTGAACGACAGCGGCAGGCCGGCGGCGATGCGGATCTGTTCGCGCACCAGGTCAATGCCGGTGATGGCTTCGGTCACCGGGTGCTCCACCTGCAGCCGGGTGTTCATCTCGATGAAGAAGAACTCGCCGTCCTCGTACAGGAACTCGATGGTGCCGACACCGAGGTAGCCGATCCGGGCCACCGCATCGACCACCACCTTGCCGATCTTCGCCCGCGCGGCGGCGTCGATGGCCGGGGAGGGGGCCTCCTCCAGCACCTTCTGGTGGCGGCGCTGCAGCGAGCAGTCCCGTTCGCCGAGATGGCAGACGTTGCCGTGCGCGTCGGCGATCACCTGCACCTCGATATGCCGGGGCTTCTGCAGGTAGCGCTCCATATAGACCGTGCCGTCGCCGAAGGCGGTCTTGGCTTCGTTGGAGGCCGTCGACACGGCCTCGGCCAGCGACTCCCGGTCCTTGGCCACCTTCATGCCGCGCCCGCCGCCGCCGGCCGCCGCCTTGATCAGCACAGGAAAGCCGATCTTTTCCGCGGCGGCCATGGCCTCCTCGACCGTGGCGACGCCGCCGTCCGAGCCCGGGACCACGGGAATGCCGGCCGCCTCACCGCCTGTTTGGCGCTGATCTTGTCGCCCATGATCCGGATGTGCTCCGGCTTGGGGCCGATGAAGGTCAGGCCGTGGGCGCCGACGATCTCGGCGAAGCGGGCGTTTTCGGACAGGAAGCCGTAACCCGGGTGGATGGCCTCGGCGCCGGTGATCTCGCAGGCGGCGATGATGGCCGGGACGTTGAGGTAGCTCTTGGCCGCGGGCGCCGGGCCGATGCACACGCTTTCGTCGGCGAGCCGCACCCACATGGCGCCGGCGTCGGCCTCGGAGTGCACGGCCACGGTGGAGATGCCCATCTCCTTACAGGCGCGATGGACCCTGAGCGCGATCTCGCCCCGGTTCGCGATCAGGATCTTCTGAAACATGATCCTATTCCAGGACGACGAGCGGCTGACCGAACTCGATCGGCTGGGCGTCGCCGACCAGGATCTCCACCACCGTTCCGGCGCGCGGCGCGGGGATCGGGTTCATGGTCTTCATCGCCTCAATGATGATCAGGGTCTGCCCCTCGCTGACCTTGTCGCCGACGCGGACGAAGGGGGGTTGGCCCGGCTGGGCCTGAAGATAGGCGGTGCCGACCATCGGCGACTTGACCAGGTCGCCGCCGCGCGCGGCCGGCGTGGCTTCGGTCGGCGGGACGGCGGCGGGACTGGGCGGCGCCGCGGTCGGCGCGGCGGCCAG
>CAILTK010000046.1 GCA_903837135.1 uncultured Caulobacterales bacterium | reverse complement strand
CCCGGTGCATGTCGCCGACGTGATCGCCGCCATCGGCAAGCTGCGCAAGTCCAAGATGGAGACCCGGGCGATCGCCGCCGCCTTGGGGTATGCCGAGCTGGAGATCAAGCGCCTGGAGGCCCTCGCGGCCGTCCATCCGACCGTCCTGAAAGCCCTGCGTCTGGGCCGGCTGACCCTCAAGCAGGTTCGCCTGTTCGCCCGCCTGCCCGACAAGGCGCAGCAGGCGGAAATTGCCCAGACCGCCCTCGATGGCCATTTCCAGGACTACCAGCTGCGCCATGTGATCGAGCGCGACCGCGCCACGATCGACGACGACCGCTTCACCCTGGTCGGCATGGATCGCTATGTCGCCGCTGGCGGCCGGGTGTCGAGCGACCTGTTCGGCGAACTTCCCGACTGCCTGCTGGATCCCGAGGTCCTGCAGACCGCCTGGCGGCAGCGGGTGCAGCCGATCGTCGATCAGCTGACCGCCGACGGCCTCACGGTCTTCGTCGGTCGGGAGGCCGGGTTCGGCGTGCCGGACGGGTTCTACCGGCTGCATCACGTCTGGGAGCGCGATCTGAGCGAGGACCAGGCCAAGGCCCTCGCGGACGCCCGCTATGAGGTCACCCGCCTCTCCAGCGAGCTGCAGGACCTCGATCCTTGGTCGGATGATGCGCCGGAGGCCATGGCCCCGGTGTTCACCGCCATGACCGCCGTCGCCGGCGCGCCCCTCACGCGCGACCGGATCGGCGCAGCCGTCCTGACGCCGTCCGACGGTTTCGGCGTGGCCGTAACCTACTTCTCGGCTCCTCTGCCCGCCGATCAGCTGCCCGACGAGGCCCCGGAGACTGGCGATGACGAAGACGCCGCCGAGGTCGGCGGACGCTATGGCCGCTCGTACACGGACGTGGAAATACCCCGCGCCGATGTCGACGTGGCCGGCTCCAGCCATGTCCTGCACGAGACCCGCACCGATGTGGCCACCCGCGGCCTGATCCGGGATCTGGCCGACGATCCGGGCGCCGCCCTGACGGTGATGGTGGCGCAGCTCTTCAAGAACCTCGCCTTGCACAGCGCGGGCAGTGCCGAAGAGTCGGCGGCGGCCATCAACGCCACCGCCTACCGGCGGGGGACGACGCCGGCGATCCCCGCTCTGGACGGCGAGGTGCGCGCGCGCCTCGACGCCCGCCGGGCCGCCTACAAGGCCAGCGGCCTTCGGCCTATTCCGTGGGTGGAGACCCTGGCCCACGGGGACAAGATGGCGCTGCTAGCCGAGCTGGTGGCCATCTCGCTGAACGTCCGGGAAGGCCGCACCAGCTCGCTGCGTCACGCCGCGCGGGCCGAGGCCGCCGAGATCGCCGCCCTTTGCGGCGCCGACATCTCGGCCCACTGGACCCCGGACGAGGCCTACCTGTCCGTCCACTCCAAGAAGCAGCTTTCGGCCTTGCTGGACGAGATGGAAGTTGAGGACGACCGGGCCAAGGCGCTGAAGAAGGACGACCTGGTCACCTTCGTTGCCGAGGCCGCGGCCGAACGACAATGGGCGCCTGCGGCTCTGGCCTGGGACCGGCTGCCGGCCGAGATCGACGCCGAAACCGACGACGCGGAGGACCAGGACGACTTAGCCGAGGTGACGGACCGCCCCAGCGGCGACGTCGCCGAGCCGATCGCGGCGTAACTTCAACCGAGCCCCCGCCTCTTTTCAGAGCGGGGGCTCTTCTTCTGCAGGTCGTGACGCGAGGATGTGCCAAGCGGATGTCCCGCTGGAGTGACCTTGATGCTGTTTCCTGAAATCGACGCCCTGGCCCGCGCGGCGGCCGGCGACATCCCTTCGCCGGCCGATCCCCAGATCGCCGCGCTGTTCAGCGCCTTGGGCCTGGCCGCTGACCGGAGGGCCGAGGCCGCCCGCCAAGCCCTGCGGCGCTGGGCCGAGGACCGCAAGGCGCCGCAGGTCGAGCGGGACCACGCCGCCAGGCGGTTGGCCGCGCTGGCGGCTCGCTAGAGGAAAAGGAAGGGGGCGGACGGGCGAGCCCGTCGGGACTGGAGGGAGGAGCCCTTCGCCGCGGGTGATCGGATGACCCGCCATGAACGCCATGCTGCCCCTCTTCGCCGTCGCCGCCGGCGGCGATGACGCCACCCACAAGGCCGCCAACATCCTGGCTGCCGCCCGGTCCCTGTCCCCGCAGCTCAATCGCTCGCGCGCCCTGGACCGGCGTCTCGTCGCCAGCGTGATGACTACGACCTTCGGGGGATCAGACACCGAGGGCGCCTGGATTTGGCGCGATGCCTATGACGCCGTCGAGGCGGCCCTGGTGCTGCAGATCCGCCGTCTGGGCCCGCAGATCGGTCGGTTGGAAGATGCGCCGGCGGAGATTGCGGCCCTGCTGGCCAACCTCGCGGATCTCGGCCTGACCCACACGCGACGCAGCGAGGAGCAGGTCGCGCTCGACCAATTCTCAACCCCGCCGCAGCTGGGCGCCCTGGCCGTGCTGGCCGCCCAGGTCCGCGCCGGCGACCAGGTGCTTGAGCCGTCGGCCGGCACCGGCCTCCTGGCGGTCCTGGCCGAGGCTTGTGGCGCGACCCTGACCCTCAACGAGATCGCCGCAGGTCGGGCGGGTCTGCTCGACGGGCTGTTTCCGGCCGCCGCGCGCTCCACCCACGATGCGCAGCACTTGCGCGACATCTTGCCGGGCTCGGGCGGCTTCCACGCCGTTATCGCCAATCCCCCGTTCCAGGAATTGGAGGCGCATCTGCACGCCGCCCTCGACTGTCTGGCCGACGGCGGGCGGCTGTCGGCCATCGTCCCGACCCGCGTGTTCGAGGACGCGCCCGCCCAGCGCCGCCTGGCCGAACGCGGCCGCGTCGTTCTGCGGCTGGCCTTCCCGACCCGGGCCTACGCCAAGCATGGGACCGCGGTCGAGACAGGCCTACTGGTGATCGATCGCGGTGCCGGCGACGTGGCGATGGAGACGGTGATCTCTGCTGAAACCCTGGCCGACGCGGCCCGGGCTGCGGCGGGTGTCGAGGCCCGCCCGACGGCCCAGCCCCGCCAGTTCCGCGTGCTGTCCGAAGTGGCGATCCTTGCCCCACGGGCCCGGGCGCTGGCCACCCCCTCCAACCGCCTGGCCTTCCTGAACACCACGGCGCCGGTCGTCTATGAGACCAAGCCCTGGTCGGGCGAGGGCCATGACGTCGGCCTCTACCAGGCCTATGCGCTCGGCCGCATCGCCTTCCCGAAGGTCCAGCCGCACCCCTCCCCCCTCGTGGAATCCGGACCCATGGCCTCGGTCGCGCCGCCGGCCCCGACCTATCGGCCGCAGCTGCCGCAGACGATCGCCGGCGAGGGCCTGGTTTCCGACGCCCAGATGGAGACGGTGATCTACGCCGGCGAGGCGCACGCCCAGATCCTGCCGGGGTCGTGGATCACTGGCGCCGCGCCGCACCAGGTGGTGCTGGTCAAGGACGACCACGCGGGCGCCGTGTCGTTCCGCAAGGGCTTCTTCCTCGGTGACGGCACCGGATGCGGCAAGGGCCGGGAGATCGCCGGCGTCATCGCCGACAACCTGGCCCAGGGCCGCCATCGGGCGGTCTGGCTGTCGAAGAACGACGCTCTGCTGGAGGACGCCCGCCGCGACTGGGGCGCCATCGGCGGCGCCGCGTCCGACATCACCCCGCAGT
>CAILTK010000045.1 GCA_903837135.1 uncultured Caulobacterales bacterium | reverse complement strand
GGCAGCATGGCGTTCATGGCGGGTCATCCGATCACCCGCGGCGAAGGGCTCCTCCCTCCAGTCCCGACGGGCTCGCCCGTCCGCCCCCTTCCTTTGCCTCTAGCCGGCCGTCAGCTCAGCCAACCGCCTGGCGGCGTGGTCCCGCTCGGCCTGCGGCGGCTGGCGGTCCTCGGCCCAGCGCCGCAGGGCTTGGCGGGCGGCCGAGGCCCTCTGGTCGGCGGCCAGGCCCAGGGCGGCGAACAGCGCCGCGATCTGGGGATCGGTCAGCGAGGGGATGTGGCCGGCCGCCGCGCGGGCCAGGGCGTCGATCTCAGGAAACAGCATCAAGGTCACTCCAGCGGGACATCCGCCTGGAAAATCCTCGCGTCACGACCTGCAGAAGAAGAGCCCCCGCCCTGAAGAAAGGCGGGGGCTCGGTTGGACTTAGGCCGCGATCGGCTCGGCGACGTCGACGCTGGGGCGGTCCGTCACCTCGGCCGAGGCGTCGTGGTCCTCCGCGTCGTCGGCTTCGGCGTCGTCCTCGGCCGGCAGCCGGTCCCAGGCCAGAGCCGCCGGCGCCCATTGCCGCTCGGCCGCCGCCTCGGCGACGAAGGTGACCAGGTCGTCCTTCTTGAGCGCCTTGGCCCGGTCGTCCTCAACTTCCATCTCGTCCAGCAAGGCCGAAAGCTGCTTCTTGGAGTGGACGGAAAGGTAGGCCTCGTCCGGGGTCCAGTGGGCCGAGATGTCGGCGCCGCAAAGGGCGGCGATTTCGGCGGCTTCGGCCCGCGCGGCGTGACGCAGCGAGGTGGTGCGGCCTTCCCGGACGTTCAGCGAGATGGCCACCAGCTCGGCTAGCAGCGCCATCTTGTCCCCGTGGGCCAGGGTTTCCACCCACGGAATGGGCCGCAGGCCGCTGGCCTTGTAGGCCGCCCGGCGGGCGTCGAGGCGAGCACGCACCTCGCCGTCCAGAGCGGGGATCGCCGGCGTCGTCCCCCGCCGGTAGGCGGTGGCGCTGATCGCCGCCGCCGACTCTTCGGCGCTGCCCGCGCTGTGCAAGGCGAGGTTCTTGAAGAGCTGCGCCACCAGCACCGTCAGGGCGGCGCCCGGATCGTCGGCCAGATCGCGGATCAGGCCGCGCGTGGCCACATCTGTGCGGGTCTCGTGCAGGACGTGGCTGGAGCCGGCCACATCGACATCGGCGCGGGGGATTTCCACATCCGTGTATGACCGGTCATAGCGGCCGCCGACCTCGGCGGCGTCTTCGTCATCGCCGGTCTCCGGGGCCTCATCAGGCAACTGATCGGCGGGTAGCGGAGCCGAGAAGTAGGTTACGGCCACGCCGAGGCCGTCGGACGGCGTCAGGACGGCCGCGCCGATCCGGTCGCGCGTGAGGGGCGCGCCGGCGACGGCGGTCATGGCGGTGAACACCGGGGCCATGGCCGCCGGCGCATCGTCGGACCACGGATCGAGGTCCTGCAGCTCGCTGGAGAGGCGGGTGACCTCATAGCGGGCGTCCGCGAGGGCCTTGGCCTGGTCCTCGGTCAGGTCGCGGTCCCAGACGTGCTGCAGGCGGTAGAACCCGTCCGGTACGCCGAACCCGGCTTCCCGGCCGACGAAGACCGTGAGGCCGTCGGCGGTCAGCTGGTCGACGATCGGCTGCACCCGCTCGCGCCAGGCGGTTTGCAGCACTTCGGGATCCAGCAGGCAGTCGGGCAGTTCGCCGAACAGGTCGCTCGAAACCCGGCCGCCAGCGGCCACATAACGGTCCATGCCGACCAGGGTGAAACGGTCGTCGTCGATCGTGGCACGGTCGCGCTCGATCACATGGCGCAGCTGATAGTCCTGGAAATGGCCATCGAGGGCGGTCTGGGCGATTTCCGCCTGCTGCGCCTTGTCGGGTAGGCGGGCGAACAGGCGCACCTGCTTGAGGGTCAGCCGGCCCTGGCGGAGGGCTTTCAGGACCGTCGGATGGACGGCCGCGAGGGCCTCCAGGCGCTTGATCTCCAGCTCGGCATACCCCAAGGCGGCGGCGATCGCCCGGGTCTCCATCTTGGACTTGCGCAGCTTGCCGATGGCGGCGATCACGTCGGCGACATGCACCGGG
>CAILTK010000044.1 GCA_903837135.1 uncultured Caulobacterales bacterium | reverse complement strand
GGTGCGCATCTCCGACAGCGCCATCGTCGCCGCCGCCACCCTCTCCAACCGCTACATCGCCGACCGCTTCCTGCCCGACAAGGCCATCGACCTGATGGACGAGGCGGCCAGCCGCGTGCGCATGGCGGTGGACTCCAAGCCCGAGGCCCTCGACGAGGTCGACCGGCGGCTGGTGCAGCTGCGGATCGAGCGCGAGGCGCTGAAGAAGGAGACCGACAGCGCCTCCAAGCTGCGGCTGGAGAAGATCGAGGACGAGATCGACGAACTGGCGGCCGAATCCGCCGAGATGACCGCGCGCTGGAAGGCCGAGAAGGACAAGATCGGCTCGGCCGCCCAGGCCCGCGAGGCGCTCGAACGGCTCCGCGCCGACCTGGCCCAGGCCCAGCGCCAGGGCGACCTCGGCCGCGCCTCGGAGATCCTCTACGGCCAGATTCCCCTGATGGAGAAGCGGCTGCAGGAAGCGGAATCCGCCCAGCAGTCCAAGGACAACCTGGCGCCCGAAGTGGTCGACGCCGAGCAGATCGCCGCCGTCGTCTCGCGCTGGACCGGCGTGCCGGTGGAGAAGATGCTCGAGGGCGAGCGCGACAAGCTCCTGAAGATGGAGGACGCCCTGCGCGGCCGGGTGGTCGGCCAGGACGAGGCGCTCGAAGCCGTGTCCGATGCCGTGCGCCGCTCGCGCGCCGGCCTGCAGGACCCCAACCGTCCGATCGGCTCCTTCCTGTTCCTCGGCCCCACCGGCGTCGGCAAGACCGAGCTGACCAAGGCCCTGGCCGGCTTCCTGTTCGACGACGAGGCGGCCATCACCCGCCTCGACATGTCGGAGTACATGGAGAAGCACTCGGTCAGCCGGATGATCGGCGCCCCTCCGGGCTACGTCGGCTATGACGAGGGCGGGGCGCTGACCGAAAGCGTGCGCCGCCGGCCCTATCAGGTCGTGCTGTTCGACGAGGTGGAGAAGGCCCACCCGGACGTTTTCAACGTGCTGCTGCAGGTGCTCGACGACGGCCGGCTCACCGACGGGCAGGGCCGAACGGTCGACTTCCGCAACACGATGATCATCATGACCTCCAACCTCGGGTCGGAGTTCCTGGCGGTGAACGCGGCCGACGGCCAGGCCGACGACATCGACGTGGAGGCCGCCCGGCCCCTGGTGATGGACGCGGTGCGCCGCCACTTCCGGCCCGAGTTCCTCAACCGGATCGACGAGATCATCCTGTTCAAGCGCCTGTCGCGCAACAATATGGACTCCATCGTCCGCATCCAGCTCGAGCGGGTCGAGAAACTGCTCGCCGACCGGCGGATGGCCATCGCGCTGGACGCCGGCGCCCTGCACTGGCTCGGCGAGCGCGGCTACGACCCGGTCTATGGCGCGCGCCCGCTCAAGCGCGTGATCCAGAAGGAGCTGGTCGATCCGATCGCCAAGAAGCTGCTCGCCGGCGAGTTCGCCGACGGCGCGGTGATCAACGTCTCCGCCGGCGCCGAAGGCCTGGAGATCGGCCGCGCGACGATCCAGTAGGGGGGCCCGGTTTGTCCTCGAGCCTGCGGCTCGAGGACGGCCCGCGCTTGACGAAAGTCAGATGATCGCGCCGTAAACCACCTATCATCCATCAGCGATCCCACGCGAACGGCGGGTGGTCGGGTCACCGGAGCACGAGATGAACCTGCGCCTTATCGCCCTGGCCGGAGCCTGCATCGTCGTGGCCGGCCTTTCCGCCTGCGCCACGGAGGAAATCTACTACGGCCCGTCGGGGCCGTACGCCGACGTCGACTATGACGCCTATTACGACGGCTATTACGGTCCGTTTGTCGGCGGCTACTGGGGCGCGGGCGGCAGCTTCTACTACTGGGACCAGGCCCACAGACACTATCACCGCGATCCGGGCGCGCACTTCCGCCACGAAGGGGCGGGCGGCTTCAATCCCGTCCACGGTCATGCCCCGGCCGGCGGGGGCGGGCGTCCGCCTGGCGGAGCCCATCGCCCCTAGCCGAAAAGCGCGTTGCGGACCTTGGCCGCGGGCGCCGGTTCGTCGGCCGATCGGCTCTGCTAGTCTGTCGCCATGTGCAATCTCTATGCCTCGACGCGGATGCGTTCGGAGACCGTCCGGTTGGCCCGGGCCATGCGCGACCGCAACGACAACCAGCCGCCCTTGTCGGCGGTGTTTCCCGACTACCCCGCGCCCGTGGTGATCCGCGGCGAGGACGGCGCGCGCGAGATGCGCGACATGCGCTGGGGCATGCCGTCCTCGAAGAAGGCCTTGTTCGACGCCGCGAGCAAACGGGCCGACAAGCTCCGGGCCAAGGGCCAGTCGGTGGATTTTCCGCAGCTCCTGCGCCTGGAGCCCGACAAGGGGACCACCAACATCCGCAATACCGCGAGCCCGCACTGGAAGCCCTGGCTGGGTCCCGACCGCCGCTGCCTCGTGCCGTTCACTTCGTTCAGCGAGCCGGACCAGGTGGGCGGCTCGCTGCAGCCGGTCTGGTTCGCCCTCGACGAGCGCCGGCCGCTCGCCTTCTTCGCCGGCGTGTGGACGCCGTGGACCTGCGTGCGCAAGATCAAGGACGGGGAGGTCACCTGCGACGTGTTCGGCTTCCTGACCACCGACGCCAACGCCGAGGTCGGGACCTATCATTCCAAGGCCATGCCGGTGATCCTGACGACGCCGGAGGAGCGCGATCTCTGGCTCAGCGACGCGCCCTGGGAGCAGGTCAGGCATCTGCAGCGTCCGCTGCCGGACGGCGCGCTGAAGGTGGTGGCGCGGGGCGACCGCAAGGACGAGGCCTTGCCGGGATAGGGCGCCTCCCATTGCCAGGCTGCAACGTTTGTCCGCGTCGCCCGTTTTGGACGGGCGCCGATGGGGACTTGACCCGGGAGCGCTTTAGCCCACGGGCAGGAGACCCCCCAATGCTTCGTAAATCCATCTTCGCATCCCTGCTCGCCTCGAGCGCCCTCACCCTGGCGGTCGCAGCGCCGGCCTGGGCCGCGGACAAGAGCGACCGGGCGCGCGAGGCCATCGCCGCCGCCGAGGCCAAGATCCACACCGTCGATGACATCGGCGCCGCCACCGACTCGCCGCGCGAGGCCGCCCAGGCGCGCGCCATGCTGGCCAGCGCCAAGGAGGACTTCCAGGCCGGTCACAAGGGCCCGGCGATCCAGGAAGCGATCCAGGCGTCGGCCCTGGCCGACACCGTCATCGGCATGGCGCAGAAGCACAAGGACCAGGCCGTCGCCTCGGCCCGCGACGCCCAGCGGGCGACCGCCGAAGCGGCCCGCGATCAGGTCGCCGCCGCCCGAGATCAGGCCGCCGCCGCGCAGGACCAGACGGCCGCGGCTCAGCAGCAGGCCGCGGACGCCACCGCCCG
>CAILTK010000043.1 GCA_903837135.1 uncultured Caulobacterales bacterium | reverse complement strand
ATGCCGGCGATGCTGTCGTCGCGGGTATGGTCGGCGAAGCGCAGGTCGTGGTCGCGGGCCAGGACCCCGATCTGCGGGGCCCAGGTCTCGGCGGTGAGCAGCTGGCCGGACAGAAGGAGGACAGGCGGCCGCATCACGCCATCCGGTGCAGCAAAGGCTGGCCGAGAGCGAGCAGGCCGGCGCTGCGCATGGCGATCCCCAGGCTTCACCCGCGCCCTTCGCCTCGAATACGACGACCGCGAGGAGCCGATCGTGGAAGTGGCCGCCCCGGACAACTTCAAGGCGGCGGACTTCCTGGGCGGGGCGCGGCCGCCGGCGCGGTAAGGGGGCGGGGACTCTGGGCTCTGAGCCGAACCTGGAACGTCGGGTTGTCGACGGTCGGGTGGACGACTTCGCGAACCCATGGACGTGACTTACCTGCACTGCCGGCCGACCCAAGCCGCGCCGCTATAACCCCGCCCATGCTGGCGCCGGCGGACATCGCCATCCCTTGTCGAGAGGGCCTGTCCGGGCGCGCGCCTACGACGGTTCTAAGGCGTCGCCTCTCCTTGGCCCAGGAAGCGGCCATACGAGGCGAGTATCCCAAAGGCGCTCAATAAAAGGCCGGCGTAGCTGAGCGCCAGGAAGAACGGCAGCCAGTTGACGTCCCGCAGGGCGAACGCCTTCATCAGCAGGATGAGGACACTGCCCAGATAGGCCCAGGTGTCGAACAGGTTGACCAGATAACCGGTGTTTCCGCCGGATCGCAGGGCGGCGATCAGCCGGTCGGCCAGAACCGAGGTGCACGGCACGTAGCCGAGATAGATCCCGGCGCCCAGGCTGATCATCCAGCTGAGGGGGTCGATCATCCTGAGTTGAAACAAGACCGTTGAGATCAGCGCCAGCACGACACCGCCCAGCATGGCCAGATGAACCCGCCGGACGGCCTGGCGGTTGTCCCTGACGCGCGCCAGCAGCGCGACCGTTCCGAGAACCAGCAGCGCGGCCGGCGCCTCCGACAGCGCCAACACCTGCGGGACCTTCGCGTAACCCACCGCCCGCCAGATCTCGACCGCGAAATTATCCCGGAAATCGCGGACGGTCGCCAACAACGCGAAGGCGCCGCCCAACAGGATCAACTCCGGACGGTGCCGCCGGAAGAAGGCCTGGCGGTCGGCCTTCCGCATGGGAACGCGCGCGGCCCTTTCCTCCTTGTCCCGACCATCGGGCGCCGGCGTCTGGGCCAGCAGGAATATCGAACAGGCGATGATCGGTAGGAAGATCGCGCCGGTCAGGGCCGGCATCCAGGCTTCGGCGACGTCGCGCTCCACCAGCAGCCACAGCCCCACGCCCTTCACAACGCCCGAGGAGAGAATGAAGCTCGTGCACAGGCCGGCGCCGAGGATTTCGCTGGTCCGCCGCCCTTCCAGATAGCGCAGGACCAAGCTCCAGATCATGCCCAGCGGCAGTCCGTTCAGAAACATCGCGAATGGCTTCAAGACCGTCGGCAGCACGGCGAACACAACCAGGGAAAGCTCGCTCAGGCCGATCATCGCCAAGATCAGCCACCCCCGTCCCCGATCACCGGCCTCGGCGACGATCTTTATGCCAAGAGCCTTGGAGAGCGTGTAGCCGAGCACCTGGCTGAGGATGAGGCTGGCCTTGAAATCGAATGCGAAGGGCCAGCCGACGATATGATCATAGGTCGCGGCGGTGAACGGTTTGCGAAACGCGTACATGCAGAAATAGGTCGCGAACGCGAACGCCAGGGCCCAGGGCGCGACCAGGCCTCGGCGTTCTCGCAGAAAGTTCCTCAGGCCACCCATCGCCCACCCCGCCGGCGCCGAGAGATTTTCAGGCTTGTCGCGCGCAAGCGCGCAGGGCGTCGCGCCAGGCGTCAAGGCCCGGGACGACCTTGCCGACAACCTTGGCGGCGTCATCGGCTTCCCGAAGGCGCAGGGCGTCGTCGCTGAGGGGATCGCTTGCGAATTGGGTGATTTCCTCCGCGCTCATGTCGCCGCCCTGCAGCTCGAAACTGCGCAGGCTGGTGGGGGACAGACGATCGCGATAGGTGCGTTGGGTGGTCACCAGATACCGCTTGGCCGCGACATGCAGGGCGATAAGCGCGTTCACCCGGTCGTTCATCAGATCGCGCAGCGCGTGGGCGCCGACCTCGGCGTGGTCGCGGATGTGGCACAGACCGTGGGCGACGTCATGCAGCAAGCCCGCCACCTGTAGCTCGACGTCGTCGGGCCTCATCGCTTTCAGCACCTCGGCGCACTGCAGCCCGTGGTCGAGTTCGCTCAGGTCCGGGGCCTCGCAAGGCCGGGTGGCCATGTCTTCCAGGAAGGCGTCCAGCGCCTCGAGCGTGGGGAAATAGGGCTTCGTCTCAGTCATCCGGTGCTCCTCGCGTGGGTCGACGATAGCGTTCCCCTATAGATAGTGGAACATATATCAATATACATAATCATAAGAATTCATAATTTCACTCAGTTCCGAGCGTGTCGTTTCGGCACGAACGGCGGAATAACCCACACATTTCCGGCGCAGCGCCGGGATTTCGGGGCCGCGCCAAGCCGATGTTGCGCACCATCATATTAGCTTCATGGATTGCAGATATTTATCGATCAATAGATTGGATCGATCGGCGCGCCATCGCGCGCCAGGCAAACCCCGGGGGCCTCATGAACAGGTTTGGACCATCGCTCATCGCCATCGCGACCGCGCTCACCGCGGCCGCCAGCCCGGCGCTCGCCGAGACCCGCGACGACTCCGCCGAGCCGGCGAAAGCCTCGCAAGGCGTCGAGGAAATCATCGTCACCGCGCAGCGGCGGGAGGAGAAGCTGCAAACCGTTCCGGTCTCGATCCTGGCCTTCACGGCCAAACGGATCGACCAGCTGAACGCCGTCAGCCTCGATGATCTGGAGCGCGCGGCGCCCGGCGTCACCTTTGCCGTGAACCGGGCCAAGACTGTCGGTCAGATCGGAATGCGAGGCGTGGTCGATTACGCCAGCACGCCGGGCTATGACGCGCGCGTGGGCGTCTATCTGGACGGCGTCTACGTCAAGCGCTCCTACGCCGACGACCAGACCCTGCTGGGGATGGAGCGGGTTGAATTCCTTCGAGGCCCCCAGGGCACGACCTTCGGCATGAACACCGACGCCGGCGCCATCAGCTTCACCACGCGCAAGCCCGATCTGAGCGACCTGGGCGGCGACTTCATCGGCGAACTCGGCAGCTTCAGCCACCGCCGCTTCGGTGGGCGCGTGAACCTGCCGCTCATCAAGGACAAACTCGCTCTGGCCGTGACCGCCACCAGCGAGACGTCGGATGGCTTCATCGACAACATCTACCTCGACCGGTCCTACGGCGGGGTGGATCGGCGCTCGCTCCGCGCGCAGCTGCGCTATCAGCCGAACGCGGATGTCGAGATCAATCTGCAGTATTCGGGCCTGTGGGACGACAACAAGTCCGTCTGGACCATCGGCGCCTGGTCGCCCGCGCAATGGGCGAGCTTCCAGAGGCTCTATCCGAAGTTCAGCGGCCTGTCGCTTCCGGGCGACCTGCAGATCGCCGACAGCAACGACCAGGGCGAGACGGGCCAGTCGCAGTTCTTCATCGGCTCCGTCGACTGGCGCCTGAGCGAGCGGCTCAAGCTGACGTCGATCAGCGCCTTTCAGACGGAGCGCTTCCAGCAGATCTCAGACGCCACCGATCTGCCTGTGCCGGGGCGCGTCTACGACCTCAACCAGACTTCGCACCAGTTCAGCCAAGAGCTACGCCTCTCGAGCGACGCCGCCCAGCCGCTCAGCTTCATCGCCGGGCTGTATTTCCAGGACGGCAAGAACGGCGCCGACACCCGCTACGATCTGGGCTCGGAATTCGCGGCGCTGACCTTCTGGAGCCGC
The DNA here is from genome assembly GCA_903837135.1 of uncultured Caulobacterales bacterium. Lineage (GTDB taxonomy): Bacteria > Pseudomonadota > Alphaproteobacteria > Caulobacterales > Caulobacteraceae > CAIOYC01. Next base: position 55,186 of record CAILTK010000043.1, on the reverse strand, counting down.
GGCGTCGCCGAGGCCGCCATCCCCCTCGCCGTGGCCGCTTCGCCGCTACGGCTCTACAACAACACGGTCATCCATGCGCCCGCGACGGTGTCGGACCAATCCTACGCGGCATACGGCTCGTTACTCTACCGGCCCATCCCCGACGTCGAGATCGGCGCGGGCGCCCGCTACTCGGTGATCCGCAAGACGCTCGATAACTTCTCGGAGAACGATCCGCTCCGCGCCGACCCGACCAACGCGGCCAACCTGGCCTACGCTTCCTTCGCCCAGTTCTCCGACCAGACCGACAAGGAGACCTTCCGGGCGTTCACGCCGAAGGTCTCGGCCAGCTACCATCCGACGCAGGACGCGACCCTGTTCGCCAGCGTGTCCAGGGGCTTCAAGGCGGGCGGCTGGAACACCGGCGTGATCACCCAGGCGGTGTTCAACGCCGGCCTGCGGCTCGGCGACGAGTCCTCCACCAACTACGAAATCGGGCTCAAATCCGAGTGGTTCGCCCGGCGGCTGCGCTTCAACGTGACCGGCTTCTGGGAGGATTTCACCGGTTTCCAGGTGTCGCAGTGGACGCCGACCGTGAACGGGTCGTCGGTCGCGCGCCTGGCCAACGCCGGTAAGGCGAACTCGAAGGGCGTCGAGACCGAGGTGGAGGCGATCCCACTGCCAGGGCTGAGCCTGACCGCCAATTTCAGCTACAATCGCGCGCGGTTCACCGATTTCGTGAACTGCAACGGGCTGAACACCAACTGCACGGGCAATCGGCTGCCTTATGCGCCGGACTATAAGCTCTACCTGGCCGGCGACTACGAGCGCCCGCTCTCGCCGGCGCTGAAAGCCTTTGTCGGCGGCGGCTATGCGCTGGAGACATTTTCGTATTCCAACGTGGTCAACGCGGTCCGGGAATATATTCCCCGCCACTATTCCATCGAAGCCAAGATCGGCGTGGCGGCCATGGACCAGCGCTGGTCCCTGACCGTGTTCTGCAACAACCTCACCGACCGCCTGAATCAGGTCTATTCGCAGAACGGCGCCTATGGCGACCAGATCCGCTTCTTCCGCGAACCGCGGTCCTATGGCGCGACCTTCAAGCTGCGCTATTGATGTGATCGCCGGCCATCGCGCCTTCGCGGAGCGATGGCCGGTTTCACGGCCTACTCCTTTGCATCGCTTCCGCCTCGGACATCGCCCCCTTTGCGAAACCTGGATCTGACAGACGGGCTCGTTCGGGGCGCCATGACCCGGGCATGGTCGCAGGAAGGGCTTAGCCTCTCGCGACTTCCCGCCGCAGCGCAAGGGAGGGACCCTGACCCTCAGCTGGTGCTGACGGCGAGCATGTCCGCCGGGATGCGGCTGCGGCTGGACAGCGACACGCGAGCGCTCGAACTGGACGCCGAAGCGACCGGGCTGCGCTATGTGGGCGGCGCGCGACGCCCGGTCGTCTTCGACCTGTTTGTCGGTGATCGCCGGTTCGCGCGCCGCCTTGCGCCCGAGGGGCCAACCCTGCTGGTCGACTTCGGGCGGTTTCCGCCCGAGGTGACGCGGCAACCGGGGCCGGCCACGCGCCTTCGCTTCGACCATTTGCCGCCAGGCATGAAGCGGCTCGAACTATGGCTGCCCCAGAATGCGGCGATCACCCTTAAAGCGCTGCGGGTGGATGCGGACGCCTTGGTCGCGCCGCCGCCCGCCGCCCGGCGGCGATGGATGCACTACGGCAGTTCAATCAGCCACGGCAAGGAGGCCGAGGGTCCCAGCGACTGCTGGCCCGCCGTCGTGGCGCGGGCGCTGGACCTGGACCTCACCTCGCTGGGCTATAGCGGCAATTGTCTGCTCGAGGGCTTCGTCGCCCGCGCGATGGCGGAAAGCGACGCCGACCTCCTGACCCTCAAGATCGGCGCCAACGTGATCACGGCCGACGCCATGCGCGAGCGCGCTTTCATTCCCGCGGTTCACACCTTTCTCGACATCATTCGCGGCGTCCGTCCGGAGGTCCCGATCATGGTGATTTCGCCGATCCATTCGGGCGCCTTCGAATCCCATCCCGGACCCGCGCGGCGCACGGCCGAGGGCGTGGCGCCGCCGCCGCGTCCCGCCAGCCTGGCCGAGGGCGCCTTGACCGCCGCCTCGATACGTCGCTTGCTTGAGGGCCTGATCGACCGTCGCAGGGCGCTGGGCGACCGGCGTCTGCACTACCGCGACGGTCGTGTGCTGCTGGGAGACCAAGAGGCCGGCCAGCTCATCGACGGCCTGCATCCGTCGGCCGCCGGGCAACAGCTGATGGGACGACGCGCCACGCCGCTCGTCGAAGGCCTTCTGTCAGACGACTGAGTCCCCGACGGGCTCGGGGCGCACGGTTTGCGGAGCGGTCAGCAGCGACGGCGCGGCCGGCTGCTTGCGTTCCACCAGATCGACAAAGGCGCGAACGGCGGGCAGATCGCACAGCGTTTCCGGATAGATCAGGTAGGTGCCCGCAGCGATCTGCGGCTCGATCGGGATGAAGCTCACCCGGGAGTCGAAATTGGCTTCCGAATTGAAGACAATTCCGGCGCCGACGCCTGCCGCGACCGCTTCGCGCACGCTTTCGCGGCTATGAATGGTCAAGCGGATGTCGGGCGTCAGCCCCTTTTCCGCGCAGGCGCTTTCGAAGATCCGCCGTGTGATCGAGCCCTGCTCACGCATGACCAGGGGCAGCGCCGCCACGGTCTCGAGATCGATCGCGGAGCGCCCCGCCAGCGCGTCGCCGGCCGGTAGCCAGGCGCACAGGTGGATGGCCTCGATCAGGCGGCAGTTGAAGTCGGTCACCCCGTGCGGCAGGCCGGCGATCGCGATATCGATGCGGTTCTGCTCCAGCAGGCGCAACAGATCATCCGAGTTGCCGGCGATGGTGTGGACATCGACGCCGGGGTGATCGCGCATGAACATCCCGATCAGCGATAGGGCGCACCGGGGCGCGCTGATGCCGATCCGGATCTGTCCCAGTTCGAGCTGCTTGAACTGGTCCAGACTGGCCTCCAGTTCGTTCACGCGGCTAAGGATGAGCCGCACGCGCGTATAGACATCGCGGCCCACGGCGGTCAGCTCGGGCTTGGGCCGCCTGTGGAACAGCGTCGCCCCCAGCATTTCCTCCACCCTGGCGATCTGGAACGAGACCGTGGGCTGGGCGATCTCCAGCTGTTTGGCCGCGTTGGAAAAACTGCCGGTTTCGGCCACGGTCATGAAGGTCCGCAGGACCTGCAGACTCAGCGCGCCCAAGCCGCGCTTGCCGTCTTTCTTCTGTTCCATCCACCACTCCGATGCGCGCGCGCCTCATGGATCCCCCAGAACGCGGGGATCAATGACGCTCGCGCGAGCCGATCATGCCGGTCGGCGCGTCAGACGCCAATCCGTGGCATAAATCAAAATATCTGATCATATAGTCGTTACATATTAATATTACATATCTCCCTATCACATAGGAACGAGGGAATGGAATGCGTTCGCTGATCCGGTTCGCGGCCCTGGTCGCCGCGTTGACGGTTGCGTCCGGCTCGATGGCCCGGGCCAATTCTCTGGTGCTCATCTCGATCGACGGCATGCGCCCAAGCGAGATCACCGGCCTGAAGGGGGGCGACACCGACCTGCCCAACCTTCGCGGCTTTCTGCGGCAGGGCAGCTATGCGGAGTCGGTTCGAAACGAAACGCCGACCCTGACCCTGCCCAACCATGTTTCCCTGGTCACCGGCGTCGGGCCGGAGGAGCATGGAGTCGTCGACAACCTGGTGTTCGACCCCCTGCATCCCAACGCCAACCAATATTACTGGTACGCGCAGGACATCCGAACGCCGACGCTGTGGAATCGGGTCAAGCAGCACGGTGGAACCGTCGCCAGTATCAACTGGCCGGTCACGGTCGGCGCCGCCGACATCGATTTCAACATCCCTCTGTACTGGCGCGATCAGACCCTGGAGGACGTCAAGCTGATCCGCGCCCTATCGACGCCCGGACTGGTCGACGAACTGGAAGAAAAGACCGGCCTGAAGCTCGTGCAAGCGATCATGCACACGCCGGACTCCGACCGGGTGGCGGGCCGTTTCGCCGCCGAGATCCTAAAGTCGCGCCATCCTCGACTGCTGCTGATCAACTTCTCAGCCTTCGATCACGCGCAGCACCTGTTCGGTCCGGACAGTCCGGAGGCCAAGGCGGCCTTGCGGAATGTCGACCAGGTCGTGGGCGCGCTGGCGGAGGCGGCGAGAGCCGCCGACCCCGCGGCCGTCGTGGCCCTGGTGTCCGACCATGGGTTCGCGCCGCTGCACGGCGACGTGAACCTGCTGCGGGCGTTCGCCGACGCGGGGCTTGCGCGGCTCAATCGGGACAAGCCCCAATTCGACTCCTGGGAGGCGATGCCTTGGGGGGGGGCCACCGCTTCGGTGTATCTCGCGCGTCCAGGCGATCTCGATCTTCAACAGAGGGTTCGCGCGTTCCTGACCGACCTGGGAAAGGACACGTCGTTTCATATCCGCGGCGTGGAGGATCTGACCAAGACTCCGGCCTATGCCGCCGGCCACGCGCCGGCGTTCCGGGTCGGCTTCGAGATCGGCTTCGAAATGGGCCGCGATCCCGCTGCGCCGCGGGTTTCGCCAAGCCGATATCGGGGTATGCATGGCTATCCCGCCGATTACCCGGAAATGAGCTCGGCGTTCTTCATTCAGGGCGGCGCCGTTCCCAAGGGGCGCAACCTGGGGCCCATCCGCATGGAGAGCATCGCCCCGACCTTGGCCGCCGCGATGGGTCTGCCGACGACGGGCGATCTTCTTTTCAAGAGCGTTGCAACTCCGCCCCGCTGAACGTCCGGTTCCTGGGGTGAATGGCGTCGAAGCCCTGGTCGGTGTTGGTGGCGACATGGCGAGCCTAAGCCCCTAGGCGCCGCGCGAAAAGTGGGAACCGGCTTCGCTCTAGCGGAAAAACTCCTGCCGCAGTCCGTCGAAGACGAACTGCACGGCCAGGCCCGCCAGCAGAATCCCCGACACCCGGCCGACGACGTCCGCCCCAGTGCGTCCCAGCCGGCGAACCAGATGATCGGCCGCGAACATGGCGGCGAAGGTCGCGACGAGGCTGGTCAGCAGGGCCAGGAGCACCCCGCCGCCCTCGACCCAGTTTCGCGTCCGCCCCATGAGCAGGACCACCGCTGCGAGACTTCCCGGTCCGGCGATCACGGGGAAGGCGAGCGGAAACACCGCGATGTCGCCCGGCCGCTGCGCCTCGCGCCGCTCGCCGTCGCTGATCGAGGATAACCCGGGGCTCGCGAAGGTGAGCGTCAGGGCCTGCAGGAACAGCAGTATCCCCCCAGCCACGCGGAACGCGGGGAGAGTGACGTGCAGCATCGACAGGACCGTGCGTCCGCCGAGCGCGAAAAGCAGCAGCATGGCGCCGGCGATCAGGATTGAGCGCACGGCGAGGCTCCTGCGGGCCGGTCGATGGATGCCTGCGGTCACGCTGGCGAACACGACAGCCGTCTCGATCGGGCCGATCGTCACGAACAGGGTCACGAAAGCGGACAACACGCTTGGCGGCAGAAGCATAGGTCGTGGGTCGTTCGGGGGCTCAAGGACGCCGGATCGGCGCCCGGCGCGGTGCAGGTAGAGCGGCGAAAAAAATTCTCAAGCCGCCCTTGACCCATTTTCATGCGCGCCTAACTCCTCGGCCGCCGGGCGCTGAAAGGTCCGGCAGTCGGGGGGCGCCGAAGCTTCCGGCGCCTCTCTTAGGTCCAACTTGCTCGTTCGAGGAGATGGAAATGAGAACGGCATATGACTTCTCCCCCCTTTACCGGTCGGTGATCGGCGTCGATCGGATGGCGGACCTCATCGAGACTGCGATGAGGAGCGGGGGCGAAAGCAACTACCCGCCCTACGACATCGAGAAGACCGGCGAAGACAGCTACCGCATCACCCTGGCCGCGGCCGGGTTCAGTCCGGACGAAATGGAGATCGTCGCCCAGCCGAACATGCTGGTGGTGGCCGGCCGCAAGGCCAAGGAAGAGGAGGGTCGCAACTTCCTCCACCGCGGCATCGCCGGACGAGATTTCGAACGCAGGTTCGAGCTGGCCGACTACGTGGTGGTGAAGGGCGCCGCCTACGCTAACGGCGTGCTGTCGGTCGACCTCGCCCGCGAGGTGCCCGACGCCATGAAGCCGCGCCGGGTGGAGATCAGTCAGTCCGGCGACCATAACGTGCAACAGTTGAAACACGACACGCGCGAGCGCAAGGCCGCCTGACGCGGCCCCGTCGAACTGCGCCGGGACCGGGTGTCGGTCCCGGCATCCCTTTGCACGTTTGGAGAGGAGGAGCGTGATGAACGTGCGAGATCTCGTACCCTGGAGCCGCAGCGCGGACCGGGACCATAGCCTGCCGACGTGGCAGGATCGGGCGAGTTCGGTCTTCACCCTGCGCCGCGAGATGAACCATCTGTTTGATGACGTCTTCCGCGGCTTTCCGATGGCGCGTGCATGGCCGCACATCGAGGTCGAAGACTCCGAGACGGAATATCGGGTGACGGCCGAGCTGCCGGACCTGGAGGCAAGGGACGTCGAGATCCTGGTCCAGGACGACGTGCTGATCCTTCGGGGGGAGAAGCGGGCGAAGACCGAAGATCGCAACCGGGCCTTCAGCGAGCGGATCTATGGCCGCTTCGAACGAAGGATGGCGCTCGACGGCGCCAGCGAGGCCGACATCCGGGCGGAGTTTCGCGATGGGGGGCTGACCATCTCCATCCCCAAGGCCGTCCAAAGCGGACAGCGGATGAAACGCATCCCGGTCAACCCGGTCACCCACTGATCAACCACATCGCTGTCCGCGGCGGAGGCGGACGGCCAAGCTGATGGAGCAGTCGATGCTGATGCACTCGGACCTCGCCGCTTCCCCGGTGAAGGGGTTGCGCGAGGCGCGCGAACGACAGATCAGGCCCGCCGTGGGCTATTGGCGCCCGATCGAGGTGGTGAAGGATTCCCACCTCAGCACGGCGGAGAAGCGAGAAATCCTCTCCTCCTGGGCGTCCGACGCCTGTGCGGTGGAAAACCGTCCCGACTTGCGGTGGCTGCTTGGAACCCAAGCCCCTGTGCCCATCGACGAAGTGCTGCAGGCGCTCGTCCGGCTCGATCGCCTCGAACTCGATCTTCACTGAGAGGATGAAGACGAAGGCGTCGGACAGGTCGGCGCTATGGCGATCGGGCTCAGGCGCCCGATCGGGCCCATGCCGACCACATCGCAAGCACGGCGCCGGGCGCCGTCGCTAGAGGCACGCAAACGTGGGAACCGTCTTACGCTCCAGCGACGCTCCAAACCTTAGACTCCAGAGCAGACCGCCGCCCGGCCGCTGCGCCTCGCGTCGCTCGCCGTCGCTGATGGAGGATAGCCCGGGGCTCGCGAAGGTGCGCGTCAGGGCCTGCAGGAACGCCAGTATCCCCCCAGCCACGCGGAACGCGGGGAGAGTGACGTGCAGCATCGACAGGACCGTGCGTCCGCCGAGCGCGAAAAGCAGCAGCATGGCGCCGGCGATCAGGATTGAGCGTACGGCGAGGCTCCTGCGGGCCGGCCGATGGACGCCTGCGGTCACGCCGGTGGAAGCGACCGCCCCGGACAGCTTCAGGGCGGCGGACGTCCTGGGCGGGGCGCGACCGCCGCGGTAGGGTCCGCGGGATCTTACTGAGCGGAATCTTCAGGCGGCGCGGCTGCTCGCGTCGGCGCCCGACGCGCTTTCAACGAGGATTTCCGGATAGGTCCTGCCGCCGGCCGGAGCAAGGGTCCGCGCCGTGCGCCAGGCGGCTTCCATGGCGGCTTGCTGCTCCGCGGCCGCGCCTGTGGCCACCGGCGCGTTCTCGGCGTCGAACAGGGTCCAGGACCAGTCGTCTCGGCGCCGGACGATCTTGATGGCTTGATTGCGGTTTTTCATCTCTCACGTCCGTGGGTTCGGCCGGCCCGCCGGCCCGCTGCGCCGACGCGCAGCGATCTAGTGTTCGTCGCTCTCGCCGTGGTGTTCGGCGTGCAGCTTGCTCGCTTCGCCGGCATGGTGCGCCGCATGCGCGGCGTGCCCGGCGGCCACATGGCCGTGGTGGCCCGCGGTTTCCGCTTCACCGGCCTCATGGGCTTCGGCGGCGTGCCGGTGGTGCTGAGCCGCCATTTCGTGGTGGTCCGCGGCCTGGGAATGGTGTTCGTGGGCTTTATGCGCAGCCATGGTCGTTCGTCTCCGTCTGAGCGCGGTGGACGTCAATCCGACCGCACGCAAGCATAAGCCCCGCAGAAATCCACGTTTGAGAAACTTGCAATAACATTTTGTGGCTGGAATGAGGTGTAAGCTTTGCAATTCGCACTGTGAATAAGTATTCTCCCGTATGCGAGGCCATTCATTCGAATGCTGTTATCCATATTTGTTGTGGGGACGGGCGAGGCATTAAGATTTTTTACCCGGCCGCACGGCCCGTGCAGACGGATCGCAGGTCTCGCCCGCGCGCTGGAAGTCCTTCAGGCCATCGGCCCGTCAAGCCGATCGCCGGCTCATCTCCGTCCCGGTGTTCTCGTCCTGAAGCGGGTCGGCCAGGGCCTGCTCGATCGCCTGCATCAGGGCCGGCGCGGTGATCGGCTTGGCCAGGTGCAGATCGGCCCCGGCCTCCCGCGCGAGATCGACGTGCTCGGCGAGCACGTTGGCGGTCAGCATGACGATGGGGGTCCGGCACGCGCCGTCCCGTTGTTCGCGCGCCCGGATCGCGCGCGTGGCGGACACCCCGTCGAGGACGGGCATCTGCATATCCATCAGGATGACGTCGAACGGCTCGAGGGCTTCGGCGGCCACGCCCTCGGCGCCGTTTTCCGCCATCGTCAGATCGACCAGTTCGCCAAGGATGAGTTGGATCACCTGGCGGTTGACCGGGTGATCCTCCACCAGCAGAACGCGCATGCGCCGCTCGCGCCCGACCGGCCCGATGGCCTCAGCGTCGAGCACGGAGACCTCGTGTTCCGTCTGGCGCTCGGCGCGCGGAAACGTGAGCTCGAGCGCGAAGGTCGATCCGCCCCCCTCTTCTGAGTCCACCTCGATCACGCCGCCCATGAGAGACGCGAGGTGCTGGGAGATGGCGAGACCAAGTCCCGTTCCGCCGAAACGGCGCGTGATCGAGCCGTCGGCCTGGGAGAAGCGTTCGAACAGGCGTTCACGTGCTTCGTTGGAGATGCCGATCCCGGTGTCGCTGACCGAAATCCGGGTGCGAAGCCGGTCGCCCTCCAGGCTCGCCGAAAGTCTTAGACTCACCCGTCCCGCTTCGGTGAATTTGATCGCGTTGCTACAGAGGTTCGTGACGATCTGCGACCAGCGGACGCCATCCACCAGCACAGGACTCTCGGCCGCGTCGTCCATGGCGATGTCGAAGCCCAGCCCTCTCTCCGTGGCCGTTGTCGCGAACAAGGCGGCGGTCTGGCGGATGAGTTTCGCCAGCACCACCGGCTCGGGCTGCAATTCCAGATGTCCGGACTCGATCTTCGCCACGTCGAGCAGGTCGTTGAGCAGGATCTGCAACGTCTTGGCCGAGGTCTCGATGATGTCGACCATTTCGGTCTGCGACGCGGTCAGCGCGGTCCGGCCGAGCACGCTGGCGACTCCGAGCACGCCGTTGAGGGGTGTGCGGATCTCGTGGCTCATGTTGGCGAGGAACTCGCTCTTCGCCGCGTTCGCCGCCTCGGCGGACTGCACTGCAGCCTTCAGCGCCTGTTCGGCCTCCCGCTGCGCGGTGACGTCGACCGCGGCGACAAGCATGGCGGACCGGCCGTTGTAGGTCAGGGGCCGCATGATCGGCTTGATGATCAGTCTCTCGCCGTTGGGCTTTTGATGGCGCCACTCGCCGGCGAAGCCTTCGAGGCGCGGCTGGGCGAACCGCTCCACGGCGCGGTCCCGCTCATGCGGCGCGAGTAGATCGAGCACCGATAGCTTCAGAAAATCTTCGACGGCATAGCCGAACTGGGTGGCGGCCGCCGCATTGGCGGCCACGACCTTGAGGCTTTCCCGCTCGAACACGCCGAGCGGAACCGGATTGTTGTCGAACAGCAGTCGGAAGGAGGCTTCGCGCCGATGGACCTCGGTGATGTCGACGGCGACGCTGATGACGCCGCCGCTCGGCAGGCGGGTATCCTCGATGCGGACGAAGCGTCCGTCGACGAGCGACTGTTCCTCGCTCGTGCGTTCGATCACCGCGGCTCGCCGCTCGAGCCGTTCGGCCACCCACGCCTGCTCCCGACCGATCGCTTCGTCATACTGGCCGTTCGCGGCGCCATGCCTGAGAATCTCGGCGAAGGAGATTCCGGGCGTCAGTATGTCGGCCGTCTGCTGATGGTAGCCCGCGTACTTGCTGTTCCACAGCACACAGGCGTCGTCGGCGTCGAACAGAGCGACCCCCTCACTCATGGCGTCCAGCGCCTCCTTCAGGCGGTCGTTCGCAGTCTGGACTTCCGATTTCGCCGACGAGAGACTGCTGGCCAGGGTCTGAAGCTGTTCTGACTGCGCCCTGGCCTGGTCGGTAACGTCCTTGAGGATGGACGTTATCGTGGTCACGCCGAAGTATTTCCCCTCCGAGGTGACGATAATTCCCTTCACCAGACTCGATGGTCGCCCGGCCAGCGCTTCCTCGGCGAAGTCGGAAACCTGCCTATGGCGCGGCGCGATCAGCGGCTCGCGCTCCATGACCGTGGAGATCGGGCGTCCGGCGTAGAGCGCGCGACCGTAGGTCGAGCCCATCTTGAGGGCGAAGCTGTTGCGGTCGACCAGGCCGACGGGGGCGCCTTCGCTATCCACCACGGCCAGGACCAGCAGATCGGGATCAGCCTGAAACGCCTCGTACACGGCGCCGCCGGTGACGCCTTCCGAAATAGGCTCAATCCGGAGAGCCAAATCCGCGAGCGTAGTCATACTGCCTCCACGCGGCAGCCATAGACCAGATATACTTATCAATAATTAATACGCTTTGCGAATATTGCTCCGAACGCGGACGTTATCCCATGGCGCGAATATCCACCTCGTATTCGGCGCCTATATTCTCCACGTAAACGATATATATGGCGTACCGCCGCCGCTGGAGCGCCCGACCGTCTCGGTCACCCGCGCACAACACGCGATGCGCCGATCGGGGCTAAGCCGTGGCCGCCACCCCTGCCCGCATCAGCGGCGACACCAGGGTCCGGCCGAGGCGGGCGTTGAACCAGAAGGCCGATGCGCACCACGTCCGGCCGACGCGGCAGCGCCGTGATCACCGCCTCGGCGTCGGCCATCTGCGGCACGCGGGCGGGATTGACGAAGCTTGCCGCCTCGATCCGACGCACGCCCGCCGCCTCGGCGCGCAGGATCAGGCTCGCCTTGTCGTCGGTGGAGAGAACGGCCGGTTCGTTCTGCAGACCATCGCGCGGAGAGACCTCGACCAGTTCAATCATGCGGTCTCCGGGCATGGGGTCCACCGCGGGCGGCGCGCGGCGCGCAGCGCCGATCTCGCCATCCATAGGACGCGGTCCGTGCGTCGAAAAGCCCGCTTGGTCGTGCGCTGTCGCCGATGGAGTCCGGACGGGCCAGGATCGGCGCCGCAATTGGGTGCGCAGGAGGGCTGCGGGGGGGAGCGCCTGCGCGAGAATTCCGCAATCTTCTAAAAAACTTGCCGCGACCTTGTGCAGAACGATGCGTGAGTGTGCACGGATGATATGGCCAACGCCGTACGAGAGCGCTAGCCTGATGTCCGGGGCTCGCGCCGAATGGGTTGCGATAAGAGGGGTCGATGGTTCCAGTTTCCGCCATGCCGCCCGAAGCGGCAAGTCTGCTCGACCAGGTCCGGTCGGTCGGGTTCGACCGACTGATGTACGGCGTCGACATGCTCGACGGCGAGATCGACATGCCGCTGGAGGTCGTGGATCACGGCTTCACCTCCGAATACACGCGGCTCTATCTCGATCGTCTGCGGGAGGATCCGTTGCGCCGTATGGTTGCACGGGGCGAGTTCGACGTGTTCACGCCGCTGGTGTTCGAGAACGACGGCAAGGGCCTGTCGATCGCCCGCGAACGGCGGTTCTCCGCCGGCGACCTCTCCTTGCTGCGCTGGTGTCTGTCGCAGGGGGTGCGGACCGGGATCAGCTTCCGCATCCGCATGCCGCGCGGACGCGGCGCCTCGCTGAACTTCTACAGCGCCTACAGCCACACGCAGAAGGAGATGGACGCGGCGCTGCAGCGCGTCTTCCTGATCGGGCACCAGATCCATGCGCGGCTGGAGCCGCGGCTGTCGCGCCGCTACGACAGGCTGCTGTCGGATCGGGAAGCCGAATGCCTGGAGTGGATCGCGCTCGGCAAGAGCAATCCCGAGATCGCCACCCTGCTCGGCCTGTCTCCCGACACGGTCAAGGAGCACGTGCAAAGCCTGTTCCACAAGCTCAAGGTCAACGGCCGGGCCCAGGCGGTCTCACGCGGCCACATGCTCGCATACCTCGGCTGACATCTTCTCGCCTGAAATCACCGCGCCTGGGGAGCAGGCGCGGCCGATCATTACCAATAATATAAGCCTCTGAATTCAAAGAGCATCTTCTAAACAATCCGCCGTTTGAAACGACGAATCCCGGCGCCCCCCCGTTCAGGGGGATAGGGGATTTGCGACGATCCCGTAACGTCGTGACTATCGGATAAGCGAAATTCGGGGTTTGGGGTTGAGGGTGATGGTGGATGGCGGCCTTCCGTAAGGATCGGCGCTTGTCCAACTCGAGCGTGAACACGCCGCACCCAGTCTTTATCGATCACTATACCAGGGCGCGAGTCGCCCGGCCGGTCCCGAATCCTGCTGACCGCCGCAAGTAGGCCCAAGGGGAACAGCCATGAAATATCGTCATCTTCGCGCAGGTCTTTTGACGTCTTCGGCGTTGATCGCCGCGGCGGCCAGCGGAGGCGCCGCCTTCGCGCAGACCAGTCCAGCGCCCGCCGAGGCGCCGACCCAGGAAGTGGTCGTGACCGGGTCGCGCATCCCGCGCGCCGGCTTCGACACCCTGCAGCCTGCCGAAACCATCTCCGCGCAGACGATCAACGACCGCGGCTTCACCAACATCGCCGACGCGCTGAACGAGTTGCCGGCCTTCGGCGACACCCAGAACATCGGTCAGGAGTCGGGCGCCCAGGCGGGCGAGAAGTTCGTCAACCTCTATAACCTCGGCTCCCAGCGCACCCTGGTGCTGGTCGACGGCCGCCGGTTCGTCTCGGGCTACGCCCCGATCCCGGTCGGCACCTTCGGCGGCGCGCCGGCGGGCCAGGAAGTCGACCTCAACACCATCCCGGTCGGCCTGATCGACCACGTGGAAGTGGTGTCGGTGGGCGGCGCCCCGGTCTACGGCGCCGACGCCATCGCCGGTACGGTCAACATCATCCTCAAGAAGAACTTCCAGGGCGCCCAGGTCGAAGGGGACTACGGGATTTCGGCGCGCGGCGACGGCCAGTCCTACATCGGACGCGCCGTGGTCGGCACGAACTTCGCCGATGACCGCGGCAATGTGACGATCTCGGCGGAATACACCCAGCAGGACGGCCTGACCCTGGCCGATCGGCCGCACTGGACGCCTTACAACACCCAGCAGCCGTCGGCGGCCTGTACGGCGCTCGGCTACGGCGCCTGCCTGGTGCCGAACGCCACGGTGGCGTCGCTGTCGGCGAACGGCGTGCCGACCACCACGTCCACGCTCGGCAACCTCGGCAGCCCGACCTATCCGAACGCCATCCACAACGCGGCCGGCCAGCCGGTGGCGTTCGACGCCAACGGCAACCTCGTGCCGTTCAACTTCGGCGTCCAGAACTCGGGTTCGGTGTTCGCGGCCGGCGGCGACGGCCTCAATCTCGCCGACGAAAACCAGCTGGTGCCGAAAACGACGCGCGTCCTGCTCGACGGCCTGGCCCACTACGACATCACGTCGCACGTCACCGCCTACCTCGAAACCGAGTACTCGCACCTCGACGCTGACCAGTACGCGGCGCAGAGCTTCTACAATTCGGCCCTGTTCGCCAGCAATCCTGGCCAGGCTCCCATCCAGTACAGCGCCAACAATCCCTTCCTGACCGCCCAGGCCAAGTCGGTGCTGGCCGCCGCCGGCGTCACCACCTTCTACCTCTCGCGCTCCAGCCTCGATCTCGGCAACCAGGGCGTCCAGAACCAGGTCGACACCTACCGGATCGTTCCCGGCATCAAGGGCGACTTCAGGGTCTTCGACCGCAAGATCAACTTCGACGCCTCGTTCAACTACGGGCGGTCGCAGGCCGACGTGACCAGCCAGACCCTGAATCTGGCGAACTTCGAGAACGCCATCAATGTGGTCACCGGTCCGAACGGCCAGATCGAGTGCGCGGTCACCCTCAACCCGCCCCCCCTGCCCGCGGGCTATAGCAAGCAGCCCGCATCGGTCACCGGCTGCCAGCCGCTGAACCTGTTCGGCGCCAACAGCCCCAGCGCCGCGGCCAAAGCCTTCGTCGAGGCGACCGATCACGCCATCGCGGTCAACACCGAACGCGACGTGCAGCTGAACTTCAACGGCTCGCCGTTCGACATCTGGGCCGGTCCGGTGCAGGTGGCGGCCGGGTTCGAGTATCGCCAGGAGACCGGCAGCTACAGCCCCGACGCCTTCCAGCAGGCCGGTCTCGGCTTTGGCGGCTCGCCGGTCTTCCCGGTGGCGGGCAGCTATGACTCCAAGGAGTTCTACGGCGAGACCACCATCCCCTTGCTGTCGCCGAAGTTCAACCTGCCGTACGCCTACGCGGCCGAACTCGACGGCTCGATCCGCGAGATCGACAACAGCTACGCCGGCACCAACCAGGTGTTCTCGCTGGGCGCCAAGTTCGCGCCGGTCAGGGACATCGAGTTCCGGGGCAACGTCACCCACTCGGTGCGGGCGCCCTCGATCGAAGAGCTGTTCCTGCCGACCTCGAACATCCAGACCTTCGCTCAGGACCCCTGCGACCCCAACTACATCAACGGCGTGACCGCCCAGCGGGCCGCCAACTGCCAGAAGGCCTTCGCCGCCCTCGGCGCCTCGCTCGCCGGCTTCAAGTCGAACGTGGTGAACGCTTCGGTGCTCGGCCAGACCAGCGGCAACTCCACGCTGCAGAACGAAAAGGCCAATTCCTGGACCGCCGGCTTCGTCCTGCGGCCGCACTGGGTCCCGCACCTCACCGTGGCGCTGGACTACGTCAACATCCACCTGAAGAATCCGATCACCGCGCTCAACCTGACCCAGGTGATGGACGCCTGCTACGACTCGCCGTCCTACCCGAACCAGTTCTGCAACCTGTTCACGCGCAATAGCGCCGGCCAGATCACCGGCTATTCGCTGCCGCTGCAGAACCTCGGCGCCGAACTGTTCTCCGGCGCCCAGCTGCAAGCGTCCTACGGTATCGACGTGGCGAAGCTTCCCTACGTCTCCATGCTCGGCCTGAAGCCGGACGGCCAGTACGGCAATCTGACGTTCGATCTGAATGGTCTGTTCGTGAACGAACACAACAACCAGATCCTGGGCGTCACCACCAAGCTGCGCGGCAATATCGGCGATCCCAAGTTCAAGGCCAACGGCAGCGTGCGCTACCGCCTCGGGCCGTTCATGGCCTACCTGAACGGCCGGTGGATCGACGGCGGCTATGCGAACTCGCAGCTGCAGCGCACGTCGCAGCAACTGTTCAGCGTCGAGCCCTATTGGGTCTGGAACGGCGCCGTCTCCTACGACCTGACGCAGAAGATCACCGCCGAGCTCAGCGTCAACAACCTGTTCAACCAGGGCCCGCCGAAGAACGCCTATCTGCTCGGCGGCAACCAGGCCCTCGCGACCTACGACTACTTCGGTCAAGCCTTCGTCATGAAACTGAAGGCTCGCTTCTAGGCGTCGCTGATCCCTGCGCCTAGTGGTGGAGGCGGTGCGCGCCGCCTCCACCAACCCCATCCAAGGCCGGCCTCCCGGAACAATGCATCGAACCGGGGGGCCCGGCTCTGAAGCTTTCGGCGTGTGCGAACGACCGGGCCCGTCCGGTCGCCGGCGCGCCCCCGTGTGAGGAGTTCCGCCATGGCGATCCGCGTCCGCACTCTTGCTCTGGCGCTGACGTGCAGCGCCCTGGTCTCCCTTGGCGCGGCACGGGCCGGGCCCTCGCCAGTGCTGCAGCCGCAGGACCTGTTCAGCCTGAGCCGGGCCGGGGATCCGCAGATCCGGCCGGACGGCGGCCTGATCGCCTATGTGCGGACCACCAACGACGTCATGGTCGACGCCGGCCGCCCGGCGATCTGGCTGCTCGATCCGCGCACCGGGGCGCAGACGCCGCTCTCCGCCGGCGATGGCGACGCCTCGTCCCCGCGCTGGTCGCCGGACGGATCGCGTCTGGCCTATGTCTTCAAGCCCGCCGGCGGCGCGCCGCAACTCTATGTCAAATGGCTGGCCAGCGGCCAGACCGCCCGCATCGCCGGCCTGCAGCAGGCGCCGGGCGCCCTGGCCTGGTCGCCCGACGGCAAATCCATCGCCTTCGTCATGCTGGAGCCTTCGGCGCCGGAAACCCTGGGCCCCGCCCTGACCAGGCCCGCGGGCGCCAAATGGGCCGATCCCCTGAAGGTGATCAGCCGGACCAGCTACCGGGCCGACGGCCAGGGTTATCTGCCGCCGGGCTACTACCACATCTTCGTCGTCTCGGCCGATGGCGGCGCGCCGCGCCAGCTCACCGCCGGCAAGGTCGACGACCAGGGCCCGCTGTCCTGGGCGCCCGACGGCCGCTCGATCATCTTCACCGGCCGGCGCGACGCCGACTGGGAGCACGCCGCCTTCCGCTCGGCGGTGTGGCGCGTGTCGGTCGACGACGGCGCGGTGGTCCGGCTGACGACGCAGGAGGGCCCCGACGGCGCGGCGGCCCTCTCGCCGGACGGCAAGCACATCGCCTTCAGCGGCTATGACGACCATTTCCACGGTTACGCCAACCGCCACGTCTACGTGATGGACGCGGACGGCAGGAACGTGCGCGCCCTGGCCGCCGATCTCGACCGTTCGCTCGATCAGCCGAAGTGGTCGGCCGACGGCCGCGCCGTCTATGCCGAGTACGCCGATCACGGCGTCACCAAGGTGGCGCGGATCGGTCTCGACGGCCGGCTCGAGGACGTGGCGGCCGGTCTTGGCGGCGGCGGGCTCGACCTGCCCTACAGCGGCGGCGAGTTCGACGTGGCGCGGGACGGCGCGGTGGCCTTCACCCAGGGCGCGCCCGACCACCCAAGCGACATCGCCCTGGCCGCGCACGGCCAGGTCACGCGACTGACCCACCTCAACGACGACCTCCTGGCGCACAAGACGCTGGGCCGGGTCTCGCCCCTGGCGGTGGTCTCATCCGCCGACAAGACGCCGGTGGACGCCTGGATCGTCACCCCGCCGGGCTTCGACCCAGCGCGCAAGTATCCGCTGATCCTGGAGATCCATGGCGGCCCGTTCGCCAGCTACGGACCGACCTTCGCCACCGACGACCAGCTCTACGCCGCCGCGGGCTATGTGGTGCTCTACGTCAATCCGCGCGGCTCGACCTCGTACGGCGACGTCTTCGCCAACGGCATCGACCACGCCTATCCGGGCCTCGACTACGACGACCTGATGAGCGCGGTGGACGCGGCGATCGCCAGGGGCTCGGTCGACCCGGACCGGCTGTTCGTCACCGGCGGCTCCGGCGGCGGCGTGCTGACCACCTGGATCGTCGGCAAGACGCACCGGTTCCGCGCCGCGGTGTCGCAGAAGCCGGTGATCAACTGGTCGAGCGAGGTCTTGACCACCGATCTCTATCCGTGGATGGCCAAGTACTGGTTCGGCAATCTGCCGTGGGAGGACCCCCAGGGCTATTGGAAGCGCTCGCCCCTGTCGCTGGTGGGCAATGTGACCACGCCGACCCTGGTGATCGTCGGCACGAGCGACCTTCGCACGCCGGACTCCGAGGCGGAGCAGCTGTTCGACGCCCTGCAGATCCGCGGCGTGCCCACCGGCCTGGTGCAGGTTCCCGGCGCCTTCCACGACATGGCCGCCCGGCCCAGCCACGCCGCCGCCAAGGCGCAAGCCGTGCTGGCCTGGTTCGCCCGCTACGACACCAGCCCCGCCGCCCCCGCACGATGAATCGAAAGCGCCCATGAAGATCCTGTTCGGCCTGTTCAGCTTTCTGATGGCGATTACCCTGGCCGCGCCGCCGGCCCGCGCGGCGGACGGGGACCGGCATATGTTCACGATCGAGAACTTCAAGCTGGAGAGCGGGACCGTCCTGCCCAAGGCGGTGGTCATGTACGGGACCTATGGCAAGCTGAACGCCGCCAAGGACAACCTGATCCTGCTTCCGTCCCACTACATGGCCGACGGACACGGCTACGAATGGCTGATCGGGCCTGGCAAGGCGATCGACCCGGCCAAATACTTCTGCGTGACGTCGGAGCTGTTCGGCAACGCCAAGTCCTCCTCGCCGTCCAATACGCCCGAGCCCTTCCACGGTCCGCGCTTTCCGGTTCCGACCATCCGCGACAATGTGGAAGCGGTGCGCCGGCTGCTGGAGCAGGAGTTCGGTGTGACGCACGCGCGCGCCATCATCGGCTTCTCGATGGGCGGCCAGCAGGCCTTTCAGTGGGCGGTCAGCCATCCCGACTTCGCCGACCGCATCGTCGTCACCTCGGCCACGGCCAAGACCTGGCCGCACGGGATCATGCGGCTGGAGAGCCAGATCGCCGCCATCGAGACCGACCCCGTCTTCAACAACGGCGACTATACCGAACAGCCGAAGAAGGGCCTGTCCGCCTTCGGCATGGTCTGGGGCCCCTGGCTCTATTCGCAGGAATGGTGGCGCAAGGAGCTGTGGAAGACGGGCGCGCCCAACACCACGCTCGATCAGGCCATCGACCGCTTCCGCAACAACTTCATTCCGGGCGCGGACGCCAACAACCTGATCCTGCAGATGCGCACCTGGGAGAAGCACGACGTCGGGACGACGCCCGGTTTCGGCGGCGACGTGGCCAAGGCGCTGGGATCGATCCGGGTCCCGCTGCTCTACATGCCCTCGGCCACCGATCTCTACTTCCCGGTCGAGGACGCGCGCTATGAGGCGCAGTTCATCAAGACCGTGACCTTCAAGCCGATCCCCTCGCTGTGGGGCCACACGGCCGGCGCGGCCAGCAATCCCGAGGACGCCAAATTCCTCAACGAGACCATCGGCGCCTTCCTCGCCGCCGATCCCAAGCCGATGGGCGGACGGTGAGTCTCCCGCGCGCTGAACACCCCTCCCCTCACCGTTGCGATCCCGGAGCCTGACGTGAAGACCTATATGATCGGCGCGCTGCTGGCGTCCGCCGCCCTGCTCGCCTCGCCCGCCGCCGCGGCCGTCAAGGGCTATGACCCGACCGAGAAGTCGATCGCCGAGCTGAAGGCCGACCTCGCCTCCGGTAGGACCACCTCGGTGGAGCTGGTCCGCGCCTATGAAGCGCGGATCGCCCGGCTGAACCCCAAGCTGCACGCGGTCATCGCCGTCAACCCCGACGCGCTGAAGATCGCCGCCGCCTCGGACGCGGCGCGCAAGGCCGGCAAGCCGCTTGGCCCCCTCGCCGGCATCCCGGTGATCATCAAGGACAACATCGAGTCCGCCGATCCCATGCCGACCACCGCCGGGTCGCTGGCGCTGGCGCACAACGTCACCCACCGCGACGCGCCCCTGGCGGCCGGCCTGCGTTCGGCCGGGGCCATCATCCTGGCCAAGGCCAATCTGTCGGAGTGGGCCAATATCCGCTCCAACCATTCGATCTCGGGCTGGAGCGGCGTCGGCGGACAGACCCGCAATCCCTACGCCCTCGACCGCAACACCTGCGGCTCGAGCTCGGGCTCGGGCGCGGCCGGGGCGGCGAGCCTGGCGGCCGCGACCATCGGCACGGAGACGGACGGATCAGTCACCTGCCCCGCCGCCATCAACGGCCTCGTGGGCCTGAAGCCCACGGTCGGCATGGTGTCGCGCACCCATGTCGTGCCGATCAGCCACAGCCAGGACACCGCCGGGCCGATGACGCGCAGCGTGGCCGACGCCGCGGCGCTGATGAACGCCATCGCCGGCTCAGACCCCGCCGACCCGGCCACGGCCATGGCCGACGCCAAGAAAAGCGACTTCCTGGCCGCCCTCAGGCCCGACGCGCTGAAGGGCGTGCGGATCGGCGTGCTGCGCTTCGCCGCCGACTTCGAGCCGGGCACCGAGCGGGTATTCAATTCCGCCCTCGCCGCGCTGCAGGCGCAAGGCGCGACCCTGGTCGACATCAAGGCGCCGCCGCCGAGCCATGACCTCTCCATGGAGCACGGCATCATGATGACCGAGCTCAAGGCCGACCTGAACGCCTACCTCGCCTCGACCTCGCCGGCCCAGGTGCCGACCCGCACCCTGGCCGACCTGATCGCCTTCGACCGCGCCCACGCCGCCCAGGAGATGCCCTGGTTCGCCCAGGAGCAGTTCGAGCTCGCCGAAAAGACCAAGGGGCTGAACGACCCCGACTACCTGAAGGCCGAGGCCGACGCCCACCGCATCGCCGGCCCCGAGGGGATCGACAAGCTCCTGGCCGACAATAGCGTCTCGGTGCTGATCGCGCCGACGCTCGGGCCGTCCTGGCTGATCGACCCGGTGCTCAAGGACCGCTTCGTCGGCGGCGGCGTCGGCCAGGCCCCGGCGGTGGCCGGCTATCCGCACCTGACCGTGCCCATGGGCCTGGTCGACGGCCTGCCGGTGGGCCTGTCCTTCGTCGGGCCGGCCTGGAGCGACGCCCAGCTCCTGGCCTACGGCTACGCCTTCGAGCAGGCCACCCACGCCCGCCGCCCGCCGCAGTACCTGCCGAGCATCGCTGGCGGCTTCGGGCGGGGAGTAGCGCATCGGAGATAACGGCCCGGTTTGAAACCCAGATCGACTCTCTCGTTCCGCTCATCCCGGCATTAGCTTCGCCGCCCTTCGGGTCGCCGGGATGAGCGGATTGGGGTTGTGATCGGTCAGTTTTATCGATGGCAAGGCATAAAGCGCTAACGGTCCGGAGCCAACATTTCCAAAACAGAAACACCGTGCCATGTTCGGCGGAGCCGCCGTTGCGGCGTAGAGAGATCCGACATGGGAAGTGCGAGACGCACCGCGGGATGGGCGGCGCTGTTGCTGGGCTTGATCGCCAGCGCCGCGCATTCAGCGCCGGCCGCCGACGACGCCGCCCTGGCGGCGCGCTTGGCGCATGTGCTGGTCGCGACACCGCTGATCGACGGCCATAACGACCTGCCGTGGGAGATCCGCGAGCGGTTCGCCTCCAAGCTCGACCGCGTCGACCTGTCCAAGGACACCTCAAAGCTCCCCCGCGCCGACGGTCCGCCGCTGATGACCGACATTCCGCGCCTGCGCGCCGGCCATGTGGGCGGCCAGTTCTGGTCGGTGTGGATCCCGGCCAGCACCACGGGGCCCGAGGCGGTGCAGACCACGATCGAGCAGATCGATCTGGTCCGGCAGATGGCGGCGCGATATCCGGCCGACTTCGAGATGGCCTATACCGCCGACGACATCGTCCGCATCCACAAGGCCGGGCGGATCGCCTGTCTGATCGGCATCGAGGGCGGTCACCAGATCAACGCTTCGATGGCGGTCCTGCGCCAGATGTACGTCCTCGGCGCCCGCTACATGACCCTGACCCACACCCAGAACACCCCCTGGGCGGACTCGGCCACCGACAATCCGCAGCACCATGGGCTGACGCCGTTCGGCAAGGCGATGGTGGGCGAGATGAACCGGCTCGGCATGCTGATCGACCTCAGCCATGTGTCGCCCGAGACCATGCGCGCCGCCCTGGCCGTCACCCAGGCGCCGGTGATCTTCTCGCATTCGGGGGCGCGGGCCCTCGTCGACCATCCGCGCGACGTGCCCGACGACGTGCTGCGGCTGGTGGCGGCCAACCACGGCGTGGTGATGGCCAACTTCTACCCGGGCTACATCTCCCAGGCGCGGGCGCGCTGGGATGCGGACGAGGCCGCCGAGGAGGCCCGCTTCAATGCTCCGCCCTATGGCGGCCTCTATATCGGCCAGCCGGAGCGGGCCAAGGCGGCGCTGGCCGCGTGGGTGGCGGCGCACCCCAAGCCCCTGGTCACCGTCAAGGACGTGGCCGACCATATCGAACAGATCCGCCGGGTCGCCGGCGTCGACGCGGTCGGCCTCGGTTCGGACTTCGACGGCGTCCCGGACACACCCACCGGCCTCGACGGAGTCGACAAGTTCCCCGCCGTCCTGATCGAACTGGCCCGCCGCGGCTGGAGCGACGCGGACCTGGCCAAGGTCGCCGGCGGCAATCTGCTGCGGGCCATGCGCGAGGCGGAAGCGACCGCCCATCGGCTGCAGGCCGCTTCGGGGCCGGCGGCGGTCACCCTGACCGAACTGGACGCTCCGCCGGCGAAATAGCCCCTTGGCGGAAAGACCGGACGATCCTGCGCCGTATGGGCGACTTGCAGCGCAACCGCGCTCGAACCTGAAGACGTTGTAATGATCGGAAAGAGCGACACGCTTGGCGCGATTGGCTATACAAATCGCCCAGACGGCGGATTTTCCATGAAGACCACAGCCAAGCCCGGCCGGGCGCTCAAGGCCCTGCGACTGAAGCGGCGCTGGACTCTGGCCGACGTCAGCGAGAAGACCGGCCTGCCCGTATCGACCCTGTCGAAGATCGAAAACGGCCGCACTTCGCTGAGCTATGACAAGCTCGCGCGCATCAGCAAGGGCCTGGAGATCGACATAGGCGCCCTGTTCGCCGAGCGGGACGTGGCGGACTCGCCGGTCGAATTGGTCACCGGCCGCCGCAGCGTCACCCGCGCCGGCGACGGCGAAGCGATCGAGACCGACGTCTACAGCCACCTCTATCCGGCCAGCGACCTGCTCAACAAGCGCTTCGTGCCCCTGTTCGCCGAGATCAAGGCGCGCTCGCTCGGGGACTTCGGCGAGATGATCCGCCATCCGGGCGAAGAATACACCTATGTGCTCGAAGGCGCGCTCGAACTGCACACCGACGTCTATGCGCCGCTTCGGCTCGACGCCGGCGACTCGATCTACTTCGACAGCGGCATGGGCCACGCCTATGTCGCCGTGTCCGACGGCCCGTGCCGGGTGCTGTCGATCTGCTCGGGCGAGGAGTCCCAGCTTCGGGCCGTCTACGGCGAGACCGCCACGTCGGCGAAAGCCGCCGCGCCCGAGGCTCCGGCCGATGCGGCCCCCGCGCCGGCGCCGCCGCGACTGGTCAAGGGCCGCCGCCGGAGCGCCTGAGCGGCCGAAGCATGCCACGCAACGCCTTTGCTTCTTCTCCGCTCATCCCGGCGAATGCCGGGACCCAGATCGTATGGAGCAGCCGCGCAAGGTCCTGACGCTAAGGTCTTCGACGGGCGACGCTCTATGATCTGGGTCCCGGCATTCGCCGGGATGAGCGGAATGGGGCTAACCGGTCGATCTCGCGTGGGCGCATGAGCGCAGAGCGCGCACACAGCCATTCCCACCGTCGCCCGATCGCTCTCGATCCGGCCAATATCGATCCTGTTTCGTTTGTAACTTGCAAAAATAGAAAACTCGTTCTCCAATTTGGCGTCGGGCAGACTGAGCGCCCGTGAGCGGAGGGCGCGACATGAAACTGGGCTGGATCACCGCGGCGGCCACGGGGACGATCGCCCTGGCGGCCGTCGCTCTCGCCGGCCTGGCCCAGGGGCAGGCTCCGGCCACACCGACGGCGCGTCCAACGGCCTCCGCGGCCTCGCCGGCGCCGACCTCCGGCGCCCCGGCGTCGGCCAGCCTGACCAAGCAGGACGTCGACACCTGGCTCGACGGCATGATGCCCTACGCCCTCTCCTCCGGCGACGTCGCCGGGGCGGTGGTGGTGGTGGTCAAGGACGGTCAGGTGCTGACCCAGCGCGGCTTCGGCTATGCCGACATCAAGGCGCGCAAGCCGGTGGACCCGGCGATCACTCTGTTCCGGCCGGGCTCGGTCTCCAAGACCTTCACCTGGACCGCGGTGATGCAACTGGTGCAAGCCGGCAAGATCGACCTCGACGCCGACATCAACACCTATCTGGACTTCAAGATTCCGCCCTACCAGGGCAAGCCGATCACCATGCGCCAGGTGATGACCCACACCACCGGCTTCGAGGAGACGCTCAAGCACGAATTCGTCGCCGGCCCCGACCGGCTGATCCCGCTCGGGCCCTACCTCAAGCTCTGGACCCCGACCCGCATCTTCCCGCCGGGAACCACCTCGGCCTATTCGAACTACGGCGCCACCCTGGCCGGCTACATCGTCGAGCGGCTGTCGGGCGAACCGTTCGACGCCTATGTCCAGAACCATATCTTCGGTCCGCTGGGCATGACCCACGCCACCTTCGACCAGCCCCTGCCGGCGCGGCTGAAGCCTGACATGGCCACCGGTTACGCGCGGGCTTCAGAACCTGGCAAACCGTTCGAGCTGATCAACGTCGGCCCGGCCGGCAGCCTGTCGGCCAGCGGCGGCGACATGGCCCGGTTCATGATCGCCCACCTGGAGCACGGCCGCTACGGCGCGGCGCAGATCCTGTCGCCCGAGACCGAAGCGCAGATGCAGGCGCCGCAAGCCAGGCTGGTGCCGGGCCTGAACGGCATGGCGCTCGGCTTCTACCACGAGGACCTGAACGGCCACCCGGTGGTCGGCCACGCCGGCGACACCGAATACTTCCACTCCGACATGCACCTGCTCATCAACGACGACGTCGGACTGTTCATCTCCATGAACTCCGCCGGCAAGGAGGGCGCGGCGCATCCGATCCGCGCGGCCTTCTACCAGGGCTTCATGGACCGCTATTATCCCGCGCCGCCCGCGACCCTGCCGACGGCGGCGAGCGCCAAGGACGACGCCAAGGCGATGGTCGGCCTCTACTGGTCGAGCCGGCGCGTCAGCTCGAGCTTCTTCGACATCACCAACCTGCTCGGCCAGGCCAAGGTGACCGCCGACAAGGACGGGATCATCACCGTCTCGGCCCTGACCAACGCCGCGCATGCGCCCAAGCACTGGCGCGAGGTCGGCCCCTTCCTCTGGCATGACGACGCCGGCGGCAGCACGCTTTCGGCGGTGGTCGAGAACGGCAAGGTGACCGCCTTCGCCTCCAGCGACCTGCCGCCCGTGCTGGTGTTCCAGCCCGTGCCCGGCTGGGCCAAGTCGAGCTGGAACACGCCGGCGATTCTGCTGTCGCTGCTGATCCTCGCCGCCGCCGTCGTGCTGTGGCCGGTGCAAGCCCTGGTGCGTCGCCGCTATGGGCAGAGCTTCCCGCTCGAGGGCCGCGACGCCTGGCTCTTCCGCGGCGTCCGCCTGGCGGCTTTGGCCAGCCTGGCCGGCGTGGTCGCCTATTTCCTGATCTTCAACGCCATGGAGAAGGGAATCAGCGCCGCCGATACGGCCATGGATCCCTGGATCCGCCTGGCCCAGCTGTTCTGCCTGATCGGCGTGGTCGGCGCGCCGGTCGCCGCCTGGCACCTGGTCGCGGTCTGGACCCGGCCCGGCCGCAGCTGGTGGGCGCGGCTGTCGTCCGTCCTGCTGCTGCTGGCCATGCTCGACTTCGCCTGGATCGTGCTCAGCCTGCACCTGATCACCCCGACCCTGAACTACTGATCCCGCCCAAGCACGAGTAACGAGGCTTCCATGACGACCCACGTCCGCACGCGTCTGACCCTCGAGGTGTCGGTGGAGGACTGGCCCCTGCGCTGGCCGTTCCAGATCACCGGCCATGTGTTCACGAGTTCGGAGATCGTCGTCGCCAAGCTCTCCGACGGCGCCTTCACCGGGCGCGGCGAGGCGGCGGGCGTCTACTATCACGGCGATACGCCCGCGCGCCTGGCCGCCACGATCGAGGCGCTGCGTCCGCGGATCGAAGCCGGGATCAGCCGCGAGGCCCTGGCCGAGCTGCTGCCGGCGGGCGGCGCGCGCAACGCGCTCGACTGCGCCCTGTGGGACCTCGAGGCCCAGCGGAGCGGCAAGCCGGTGTGGGCGGTGGCCGGGCTCGCTCCGCCCCGCCCCCTTTTGACCACCTGCACCGTCGGCGCCGACGCGCCCGAGGTGATGGCGCAGAAGGCGCTGGGCTATGAGGGCGCGCGGGCCATCAAGCTCAAGCTGCTCGGCGACGGCCGCGACGACGCCCGCGTCTCGGCGGTCCGGGCGGTCTGTCCCGAGGTCTTCCTGGCGGTGGACGCCAACCAGGGCTTCACCCCGGAGAGCCTGGACCAGCTCTGGCCGACCCTGATCGCCTGCAAGGTCGAGCTGGTCGAACAGCCCTATCGCATCGGCCAGGAGGCCCTGCTCGACGGCGCCCCGCGGCCGATCCCGATCGCCGCCGACGAGAGCGTGCAGTCGCTGGCCGACGTGGACGGCCTGAAGGGCCGCTTCGACGTGGTCAACATCAAGCTCGACAAGTCGGGCGGCCTGACCGAGGGCCTGCGCATGGCGCACCGCGCGAAGGAACTCGGCCTGAAGGTGATGGTCGGCAACATGACCGGCACCTCCCTGGCCATGGCCCCGGCGTTTGTGCTGGGCCAGCTCTGCGACGTAGTCGATCTCGACGGGCCGATGTTCCTATCGCAGGACCGGGCCCCCGGCGTGGTCTACACCGACGGCATGATCGGCATCCCGACCGCCTTCTGGGGCGGCGTCGCCGGTTGAGCGTCGCCGAGGGCGAAGCCGCGCCCCCACACGAACGCGAGCGCCCCCTCTCGCCGGCGCAATGGTTCGGCCAGCCGCGCGGCCTCAGCATCCTGTTCCTCACCGACATGTGGGAGCAGTTCTCGTTCTACGGCATGCGGGCGATCCTGGTCTTCTACATGACCAAGCGGCTCGGCCTCGCCCAGCAGAACGCCTCCATGATCTATGGCCTCTACGCGGCCTCGGTCTATTTCACGCCGATCCTCGGCGGGGTGATCTCCGACCGCTGGCTCGGCCGGCGCGCCTCGGTGGCCATCGGCGGCGGGATCATGGCGGCCGGCCACTTCATGATGGCCTTCCCGCCCCTGTTCTATCCGGCGCTGGCGACCATCGCCGTCGGCAACGGCCTGTTCCTGCCGAGCCTGCCGAGCCAGATCGACAGCCTCTACGCCCACGACGATCCGCGCCGCCGCTCGGCCTACAATGTGTTCTACGTCGGCATCAATATCGGCGCCTTCCTGGCCCCGCTGGTGGCCGGGACGCTCGGCGAGACTCTGGGCTTTCACTGGGGGTTCGGCGCGGCCGGGATCGGCATGCTGATCGGCCTGTGCATCTACCTCGCGGGCGGAAAGTATCTTCCGGCGGACCGGCCGCGCGGACCCGCCCCACGCGGCGGCGAGGCGCCCGGCGGCTTCTCGCGCCGACAGCTGATCGCGCGCTTCGGCCTGCTCGCCGCCATCGCCGGCTGCGTGGTGGTGTTCCGCGGCGGCTACGAGCAGATCGGCAACACCGTGGCCCTGTGGTCCGACAGCGGCGTCGACCGGACGATCGTCGGCCAATGGGCCATACCCGCGAGCTGGTTCCAGTCGCTGAACCCCCTCATGGTGTTCGTGCTCACCCCCTTCTACGTGTCGCGCTGGAACCGGCAGGCGGCGGTGGGTCGCGAGCCCTCCTCGGTGGTGAAGATGTGTCAGGGCGCGGCGGTGGTTGGCCTGTCCTTCCTCCTGATGGCCGCGGCGGCGGCATGGGCGCAGGCGCACGGGCAGCGCACCAGCGGCCTGTGGCTGGCGGCCTTGCTGGTCCTGCTGACGGCGGGCGAGCTTCTGATCCTGCCTGTCGGCCTCGGCCTGTTCGGACGCCTGGCGCCGCAGGGCCTGTCGGCCACCACCATCGCCCTGTGGTTCCTGGCCGGCTTCTTCGGCAACCTTCTGGCCGGGTGGCTGGCGGGCTACTGGAGCGCGATGAGCCACGCCGGCTTCTTCACCCTGGCGGCCGGCGTCATCTTCCTCGCCGCCGGCCTGCTCTGGCTGCTGGCGGGCCGGGCGCGCAGGATGGAGGCGAGCGCGTAGGGAGAAACCTCCCCCGCGCAGCGGCGGGAGGGGGACCATCGGCCGCGCGTAGCGTAGAGCCGAGGGTGGAGGGGGCGGGCCGCCGCAAGTTCCTATCCGCCGCGAACAGCGCTGCGGCGTGGCGATTGGTGCTGACTTTGGCGTCCAGCGCACCGCCCGCCCCCTCCACCACCCGTTCTTCGGCGGGCGGTCCCCCTCCCACCGCTGCGCGGGGGAGGTAGAACACTTTCGGAATGGGCAATGAACGCGGCCCCTCCCGGAACATGCAATTTGTACGATAGGTATCTGTTTTTATACCACTAATGGCGCGCTGTGTTTCGGGTTACGACGATGTAACCCCCATCGCGCACGTCAATGGTTGCGAAAATTTTCTGATCGAGCACTGTAGAGCCTGTGCAGGCCAGGGCCTTGCGCACTCGCGGTCGGAGGAGTTCTCATGAGGATCAAGGTCGCGGTCGCCGCGCTGATGGCGCTGGCCTGCGTCGCTCTGCCGGTGGGGGCTCAGCAGGGGCCGTCCACCCTCCTTCCCGCCCGCCCGCTGGCCAAGGCGGTGATCGCGCCGGCGACGCCGTCGCCGCAGACGACCCGGGCGATGACCAAGGACGACCTCGAGGCCTGGCTCGACGGCTACATGCCCTTCGCCCTCGAGCGCGGCGACATCGCCAGCGCCGTGGTGGTGGTGGTCAAGGACGGCCAGGTTCTTCTGCAGAAGGGCTATGGCTACGCCGATGTCGCGGCCAGGAAGCCGGTCGATCCGGAGACCACCCTGTTCCGTCCCGGCTCGGTGTCCAAGCTCTATACCTGGACGGCGCTGATGCAGCTGGTCGAGGCCGGCAAGGTCAACCTCGACGCCGACGTCAACACCTACCTCGACTTCAGGATTCCGCCCTACCGGGGAAAGCCGGTCACCGTGCGCAACCTGATGACGCATACGGGCGGATTTCAGGAGGCGATCAAGAACCTGCTGATCGACGACCCCAAGGACGTCCCGGCGCTTGGATCCTACCTGAAGACGCACATTCCCGATCGGATCTTCCCGCCGGGCGAGGTTCCCGCCTATTCCAACTACGGGGCCACGGTGGCGGGCTATATCGTCCAGCGCGTCTCCGGCCAGTCCTATGACGACTATATCGAGCAGCATATCTTCGCGCCGCTCGGCATGACCCACGCCACCTTCCGCCAGCCCCTGCCGGATCGGCTGAAGCCTTTGATGGCGCAGGGCTATTCGGTCGCCTCGAGCCCGGCCAAGCCGTACGAGCTGGTGGTCGCCTCGCCTCCAGGCGGTTCGGCCATCTCCGGCGGCGACATGGCCCGGTTCATGATCGCCCACCTGCAGGACGGCGAATACCAGGGCCAGCGCATCCTGCAGCCGGCCACCGCGCAGATGATGCACGGCACACCCCTGACCGTGATCAGCCCGAACCTGCACAGGATGTTGCTGGGCTTCTACGAGACCAGCCGCAACGGCCACCGGATCATCGCCCATGGCGGCGACCTGCGCTGGTTCCACAGCGACCTCGAACTCTTCCCCGACGATCACGTCGGCCTGTTCTTCTCCTTCAACAGCGTGGGCCGCGACGGCGCCGTCCAGCCGGTGCGCGAGGCCCTGTTCGACCAGTTCACCGACCGCTACTTCCCCGGTCCCGCGCCGCAGGGCCATGTGGATCCCGCCGTCGCCAAGGCTGACGCGGCCAGCCTGGTCGGCGACTACGACGGCTCGCGCCGGCCGCAGGACAGCTTCATGTCGCTGCTGAACCTGATGTCGCAGGCCAAGGTGAGCACCGACCACGACGGCTATGTGGTCGCCTCGCCGGTGACCGGCCTCAACGGCCAGCCCAAGCGCTTCGAGGAGATCGCGCCCCTGGTCTGGCGCGAGGTCGGCGGCAAGGATCGCCTCGCCGCCAAGGCGTCGGACGGTCATGTGACCATGTGGTCCGAGGACGGGGAATCCCCCTTCCTTGTGTTTCAACCGACCCCCGGCTTTCGCAACGCCGCCTGGCTGAAGCCGGCGCTGTTCGCCTCCATCGCCGCCCTCCTGCTGACCGCCCTGTCCTGGCCGGTCGTCGCCCTCGTCCGCTGGCGCTACGGCGCCCGCTTCGCCCTCAAGGGCATGGTCGCGGTCAGCTATCGCTCGGTCCGGGTCGCGGCCCTGGCGTCCGGGCTGCTGATGACGGTCTGGTTCGCGACCATCCTCACCATGGTCCAGAACTACGCCTTCAGCAGCGGGCTGGATCCATGGATCATGACGCTGCACCTCTTGAGCATAGCGGTATTCCCGCTCGCCGCCGTCGCCGCCCTGTTCAACGCCGTCATCGCCTTCACCCAGCGCAAGGGCTGGAAAAGCCTGTTCGCCTGGGGCTGGAGCGTGGTCCTGGTGATGGCGACCATCGTCCTGCTGTGGACCGGCCTGGTCTTCCACCTGATCGGGCTAGGGCTGGCTTACTGAGACAGTCCGGGCCGGCGTCGGTTTTCGGGCGAACAGAACAGAGATCGGATAGCATGCGACCCACCGCGACGGCCAAAGCCGCCCTGATCGCCGCCGCAACGGCGCTGATCGCCAGTTCCGTGACCGCGCAGACGCGCATGCCCTCTCACGACTTCTCCATCGCCGACGCGCTGAGCGCGCCCCTGCCGAGCGACATGGTCGCCGCGCCCAAGGGCGGGCGGGCGGCCTGGGTCTATAACGCCGCGGGCGTCCGCAATGTCTGGGTCGCCGAGCCCGGGCCCCGCGGCGCGCTGGTGGGACGGGCCCTGACGACCTACAGCGGCGACGACGGCGAGGACCTCGGCGAGCTGGCCTGGGACGCCGCCGGCGGGAGAGTGTTCTACAGCCGCGGCGGCAGCCTGGAAGGCGGCGGCCCGGTGAACATCATGAGCCGCCCCTCCGGCGCCGAACCGCAGAGGGTGTGGGTCGTCGGGCTCGACGGCGGTGCGCCGAAGCTGATCGGCCCCGGTCACAGCCCGGCCCCCTCGCCCAAGGGCGACGTCGTCGCCTTCATCCAGGGCGGCCAGGTGTTCACCGCCGACCTCAAGGAGCCCGGCGCGCCGAACCCCCTGATCCAGACGCGCGGCGAGATCGCCGCCATCGCCTGGTCGCCGGACGGTTCGCGGCTGGCCTTCGTCAGCAATCGCGGCGATCACGTCCTGATCGGGGTCTATGACCGGACCAGCCGGACGATCGCCTGGATGGCGCCCAGCACCGACACCGACACCGCCCCCGAATGGTCGCCGGACGGCAAGCGCCTGGCGTTCGTGCGCACGCCGGCGGCCACCCCCTCGGCCTTCGTCGCCCGGCGCGAGGGCCGTGCCTGGGCGATCTGGGTGGCGGATCCGGCCACGGGCGCGGCACACGCGGTGTGGACCGCCGATCCCGGGCGCGGCAGCGTGTTCCACCCGGCCCTGTCGGAGCGGGTGCTCTACTGGGGCAAGGGCGACCGCCTGGTCTTCCCCTGGGAGAAGACGGGCTGGCTGAACCTCTATTCGATTCCGGCGGCCGGCGGGGCGGCGCAGGCCCTGACGCCCGGCGCGTTCGAGGTGTTCAACCTGGCCCTGACACCCGGCGGCGGCGAAATGATCTATTCCGCCAATGGCGCCGACACCGACCGCTATCATCTGTGGCGCGTCCCGGTCGGCGGCGAACAGGCGCCCCGGGCGCTGACCGAAGGCCATGGGATCGAGGACTATCCGGTGGCGACCAGCGGCGGCGCCGTGCTGGCCCTGCACAGCGACGCGCGCAACGCACTCCGCCCGGTCACGGTAGAGGGGTCGGGGTCGATGCACGATCTGACGCCTGGCGTCATTCCCGCGGCGTTTCCGGCCGCCAAGCTGGTCGAACCGACGGCCGTGACCTTCACAGCGGCGGACGGGCAGACCGTACACGGCCAGTTGTTCCTGCCGGCGCACCCGCGTCCCGGCGCCGGCCCGGCCCTGCTGTTCTTCCACGGCGGCCCGATCCGCCAGATGCTGGTCGGCTGGCACCCGATGGACGCCTACAACTTCATGTACGCCATGAACCAGTATCTGGCGAACGAGGGCTATGTGGTCCTGTCCGTCAACTATCGCGGCGGAATCGGCTATGGTCTCGACTATCGCGAGGCGATCAACTTCGGACCGGACGGCGCCAGCGAATACAACGACATCGTCGGCGCGGCGACCTATCTGCGCGCGCGAAAGGACGTCGATCCGGCCCGGATCGGGATCTGGGGCGGCAGCTACGGCGGGCTGATGACGGCGCTCGGGCTGTCGCGCGCGTCGAACCTGCTGGCGGCCGGCGTCGACTACGCCGGGGTCCATGACTGGCGCAAGATGCTGCCCTTCCTCGACGCGCCGGAGGCCGCCAAGGGCGCCGCGGAGCGAGCCTACGCCAGTTCGGCGATCGCGACCGTGGAAACGTGGCGCTCGCCCGTGCTGTTCGTCCACGCCGACGACGACCGCAACGTCCCGTTCAATCAGACCGTCGAGATGGTCGAGGCCCTGCGCAAACACGGGGTGCAGGTCGAACAGATCATAATCCCCGATGAGATCCACGACCTGCTGCGGCGAAACTCGTGGATGACCCTCTTCAACGCCACGGACGATTTCTTCGCCCGGAAGCTCGGCGCGCCATAGGTCTCGGGTCCGATGCAACGTCGCACCGGTCGCGGAACGGGCGGCAAGGGCCCCGCGCTCGACCTGAGCGTTCGCTCCGGCGACCGGGCCGCCCAAGCGCTCAACCCGCCTCCGCGCGCCGGTCGGGCGAACGCGAAGGCGGGGCCGATGCGCCGGCTCGTAGCAACTATCGATTTGCTTGACTCTTCTACCGCTCATCCCGGCGACTGCCGGGATGAGCGGAATAAGGTGAGCTCAGTCAGACTTTCTCATGACTGGTATTAGTAATCGACCGCGAGTCTGACGCCGACGATGCGCGGGCTGATCAGCGCCGCGGACCCGGCGCCGTTGAAGCCGTCGGCGCCCGAGTAGGTCGTGATGCCCTTCTCGTTGGTCAGGTTCTTGGCGTAGAGCTCGACCGTATAGGGGCCGGTCTTGACGCCGCCCTGGAGCGCCAGGGTCGTATAGGACGGCAGCTTGGCGTGGGGATCGCCGAGCGGGCTCGAACCGAAGTCGGTGTAGCGCGACCCGTCGAACACCACCGTGCCGCCGATGAACGCCTTGTAGCCCTGGGCGATCGTCCACTGGTAATCGGCGTTTATGGTGTTGCTCCACTTCGGCACGTAGGCCAGCGCCTGCCCTTTGAACCCGCCGAGCCCGGGCGCGTCCTGTGTCAGGTGAGCGTCGGTGTAGGCGCCGATCAGCGAGAGAGACAGGCCGTGAATCGGGTTGAACCCGAAATTGTATTCAAGCCCTTCGCTGACCGCCGCGCCCGCGTTGCCGGTGGCGCCGTAGGACGCGCCGTTCGACGCCTGGAAGACCGACAGGATCTGGATGTTGCTCCAGTCGATGTAGAAAGCCGCCACGTCCAGCGTCAGCATGTGATGGAAGAATTCGCTCCGAATCCCGCCTTCGTAGTTCATGGTCGAGTCTGACTGATAATAGAAGTTGTAGTCGGGCGGAGCGCCCGGAGGGACCAGGTTGGGGCCGCCCGGGCGATAGCCGGTGGCGAACCGCAGGTAGGCCAGGGTAGTGTCGGAAATCTTCCAGCGCGGGGAGACCGACCAGGTGGCCGGGTGCTCATCATGCACATACTTGGGTTGCAGGCCGCCCGCACCGTCGATGACGCAGCAGAAGGTCGTGGTCTGCAGCCGCTCGGTGTCGTAGCCGAGCCGTCCGCCGACCGCGATATCGATGGCGGGCGTGAGGTGATAGTCGACCTGACCGAACAGGGCTCCTTCCTCGAACCCGGACGGGAAGTGCGCGCCGCCGCCGGGAAGGCCGGTGATCACGCTGTAGGGCGTGGTCTGCAGCGAGTAGAAATCCGCGAACTGGTTGAAGACCGTGGTCTCGCGCGTCAGGAAGACGCCGCCGACCCAGTCGACCTTCAGACCGAACAGGGTGGAGTCGGGCTCCGAAGCGATCCGGAACTCCTGATTGAACTTGTTCAGGGTCTCGAGCTGACGGACGCCGAGACCGACGGGCTTTCCGAACAAGACGCTGCCGAAATAGGTCCCATAGTCCAGCCCGGGCGCAACCGACAGGATGGAGAAGTCCCGATTGAAAGTGTTCTTGATGACCCCGTAGCTGGTAATCGATGACAGCTTGGCCCAGTGCAGGTCGTACTCGATATCTCCAGAGTAGTAGGTGATTTCGTTCGCGTCGTTTTGCGGAAGAATCGTGTTGAATGTGTAGCCGTTGACCAGGTTGTACTTGGTCCCCGAGTTGGCGGCGAGCTGATTGCCCACCACCTCTTCGTTGCCGAACCCACCGGTTTTGGCTTCCTGGTGGGACACCGTCAGGCGCACCGACAGGTCCGCGATCGGGTCCACCAGCACCGACACGCGCCCGCCGAACCGGTCGACGCGGTTGATGTCGTGTTCGCCCAGGCGGGGATTGTCGATATAGCCGGGCATGTCTTCGTAATAGCCCGTCGCGCGGATGGCGGCCTTGCCCTGCCAGAAGGGCGCGTTGACATAGGCCTTCATCGAACCGCCGGCGCCGCCGTGGTCGACGGTGTCGCCGCCCAGCTCGGCGCCGGCATGGAAGGCGGTGGGGTCCGGTGGATTGGTCACGAACTTGATCACACCGCCTTCGGCCGCCGCGCCGTACAGGGTGCCCTGCGGCCCCTTCAGCACCTCGACGCGCTTCAGATCGTAGGTGTCGGGATTGGTCGAGGTGAAGGCCGCATTGCTGTCCGATCCGGAGAAGCTGATCGGCATTTCGTCGATGACGGTCGCCACCGTGGCGCCCGCGCCGCCCGAATTCTGGCCGCGCAGGATCTCCCGATCCCACCCCGGCACGCCGGCCGACTGCACGTTGAAGCCCGGCACCTGCGCAGCGAAGTCGCGGAAGTCCAGTTGCTGACGGGTCTGCAGATCGGCGCCGGTGACCGCGGTGATGCCCATCGCCACGTCGTGCAGCCGCTCGTTCCGCTTGTTGGCCGTGACGACGATCTCCTGGGTGTCTCCGGTCACGGCGGCGGCGGCATTGCCCGGCGCCGTCTGCGTCTGCGCGGCGGCCGCGGTGGCGTACAGCAGTCCGCCAAGCGCCGCGCCATAGAGGAGCGTCGCTCTAAAAGTCTTGCGCTGAGCCCGCATCGGAATCCCCTTGTTCATTTTTTGAGCCCCTGGACGGCGCCGGTCCCGCGGCGCCTTCACATTCGAACCGGCGCTATCATGCTCTCCGTGAGCAAATCTTGTCAAATATGGCTATTGAGCGCCTGATCAGAAAACTGACGCCACATCGCGCAAGAGCGTTTCCGGGCGCCGCACTTTGCAGCGTCCGCCGGAGACCGCCCGGCGCCTCGAGGCCGCCCTGACCGCGGCAATCGTCGCGATGACCGATCCGATGCAGACGGCTGCGCCGACTTACTCAGGATGACGAGCCGGAGGCGCGCTCCACGGGGCTTCATCCCCGGGGTCGGCCAATCGCCGGTGGCGAC
This sequence comes from uncultured Caulobacterales bacterium, assembly GCA_903837135.1. Taxonomy (GTDB): domain Bacteria; phylum Pseudomonadota; class Alphaproteobacteria; order Caulobacterales; family Caulobacteraceae; genus CAIOYC01. The sequence goes on along the minus strand of CAILTK010000043.1, from coordinate 19,626 downwards.
CTACTCAGCAAGACGGAGCATGGAAGGAGGTGAGGTCTTACGTCCTCAGTCGTCCGACGTTCAGCGAACAGTCGGCCTTCCGGCGCGCCGGACGCTTTTCCCGTCCGGGGATCCGGCCGCCGCCGCCGGCTCGACATCGGCGTGGACACTGATGAGTTCGTTCATCTGATCCTCGCCGTCGCCCGCGCACGCGCCGACGATGATCGCCTGATCGCAGCCGGCGCCCACCACATAGGCATGCCCCATGTTGCTGTCGATGTAGATCGACTGGCCGGCCTCCAGGCTGATGGTGTCGTAGTATTCGGTGTGGACGTCGACCCGTCCTTCCAGCACGTAGAACCACTCCTCGCCCGAATGCCTGACGAGTTGGCCGAACTCGGCCACGGTCTTGGCGCGGATATAGGACAGAATCGGCACCATCCGTTTGCGGCGCAGCTCGGTGCAGAGGTAGTGGTAATCGTAGTTCTTGGTGTTGATGCGGATGGCGTTGTCGAGCGTGCCGACGCTGCGGCGCGCCATCACCGGACGGGCGACGTCTTCGGCCTCGGGCTCGGCGAACAGCTCGGACATCTTCAGGCCAAGCCCCTGGCTCAGCTGCACCAGCTTGTCATAGCTCAGCGTCAGTCGATCGTGCTCGACCTTGGACAGGGTCGAATAGGGAATTCCGGTCCGCTCGCTCATCTCCTTGAGAGTCCACCCGTTGCGGCGGCGCAGCGACGACAGCAGAGATCCCAGGGTCGGCTTGACGGTCGACGCGGGGTGTCCGCGCGGTTCCGGCGCCGTTCGGGCCTGATCCTGGCCGTCTGCTCGCTTACGGCGCACGGTGATCTGGTTCAGGACGAGGCTCCCAGGGTTTTCCGGCGCACCCCGGCGATGATAGGGGGTGGAGGTCGGTTTGCAAAGGCGGCGCCCCGCCGGCCTGGGCGCCGAAGGCCAGGTCAGGGCGGGTTTCGAACGCGTATTTCTATTTTGGCAAGTCGGACCGCGTGGCGCGGATTCGGCAGCGCGGAAGTTCCGTTTGCGCGTATCCCGACCAGCCGCGCCGCGGCGGCGTCCGCCGCCTCGTTAACGACGAATAGTTTGGCGGTTACCAAAATATAATTTTCCTGAGTTGTCCCGGCCCATTGACGCCTTTTCCGTTTCGCCTAAATTTGCCACAGTAGAAACCTGTCGGTCTTGACGCCTCCCGCGTCGGGGGCCGGCGAGGTGCAAACTCCTTCCCTGGGGGATCGTTATGGGTGTCAGTCCGGTCGGCAGGCCTCCGTGTCTTGGGCGCTCGATAGCCCTATGACCATGCACGTTCCCTCGCTCGGCCTTTCGCAGATCGACCTTCCCCGGCCCTATCTGCTGTTCCTTGGCGATTCGATCGAGCCCGCCTACGCCAAGACCGCGTTCGGCCTGCGCGACTGGGCTCCGGAGTTCTGCGTCGGCGAATTCGCCCTCCCCGAAGCGACGGTGACCGCCGGTCTTCCCCAGCTCACGCCCGCCGAGGCCTACGCCAGGGGCGCGCGGGCGCTGGTGATCGGCGTCGCCAATACCGGCGGCGTGATCCAGCCGAACTGGATCGCCGCGCTGACCGAGGCGATCGAGGCCGGGCTCGACATCATCAGCGGCATGCACGCCTCGCTGGCGACCGTGGCGCCGTTGAAGGCGGCCGCGGACGCGCACGGCCGGCGACTGATCGACATCCGCGTTCCGCCCCGGGGCATCCCCGTCGCGACCGGACGCAAGCGTTCCGGGCGCCGGCTGCTGACCGTCGGCACCGATTGCGCCCTCGGCAAGAAGTACACCGCCCTGAGCCTGGCCCGCGCCCTGCGCGCCCGCGGCGTGGCCGCCGACTTCCGGGCCTCGGGACAGACCGGGATCATGATCGCCGGCGGCGGCATTCCCATGGACGCAGTGGTCGCCGACTTCGAGTCCGGGGCCGCCGAGCTGCTCAGCCCCGACGCGGCGCCCGACCACTGGGACGTGATCGAGGGTCAGGGTTCGCTGTTCCACCCCTCGTACAGCGCCGTGGCGCTCGGCCTGCTGCACGGCAGTCAGCCCGATGTGATCGTGGTCTGCCACCAGCCGGGCCGGGACCATATCCTGGGTCTCGAAGCCTTCGCGACTCCGAGCCTGGAGGAAGCCATCGCGCTCAACCTTCAGCTCGGTCGCCGGACCAATCCGGCGATCCGCTGCGGCGGGATCAGCCTGAACACCGCTCATCTGGACGAGGCGGAGAGCCGGCGCGTGCTCGAGGCCACCAGCCGATCGCTCGGCCTGCCGGCCGCCGACCCGATCCGCGGAGGGCCGATGCTCGACGCCCTGGTCGACTCCTGCCTGTCCGGCTGAGGCGAGGGAGAACAGGCTCGGCCGGGCTGTCGGCGATCGGATAACTTGCTATGAGGAGGGCTGCGGCAGGCTGCCGCGGCCGCGCCTGGCCGTCTCAGGCGCCCGCATCGGCGAGGAGGTCGGCGAATGATCACCGTGAACATCAACGGGCAGGATCAGGCGCTGGACGTCGAGCCGGACACCCCCCTGCTCTGGGCGCTTCGCGACGTGGTGGGCCTCACCGGGACCAAGTTCGGCTGCGGCATCGCTCAGTGCGGGGCCTGCACCGTCCATGTGGACGGGCAGGCGATGCGCTCGTGCGTGCTGCCCGTCTCGGCGATCGGCGGCCGGTCGGTGACGACCATCGAGGCGGTGGGCAAGAGCCCCGCCGGCCAGAAGGTGCAGCAGGCCTGGCTCGACATCGAGGTGGTGCAGTGCGGCTACTGCCAGTCGGGGCAGATCATGAGCGCCGCCGCCCTGATCCAGCACATTCCCAACCCGTCCGACGCCGACATCGACGCGGCCATGTCGGGCAATATCTGCCGCTGCGGCACCTACGCCCGCGTCCGCGAGGCGATCAAACTGGCCGCCACCGGCCATTGCGCCGCGAGCCGGACCATCCCGGTCGGGCCGCCGCCGACACCGCCCGCCGATGGGGAGAAGGCGGCGTGAGCGCCCCGGCCAACACCCGCCGCGAACTGCTGCTCGCCGGCGGCTTCACCCTGGCCTTCGCCCTGGTTCGCGGCGGCCGCGCCGAGGCCATGGTCTCGCCGATCCCGCAGGCCGGCGACCCGGCCGCCGCCAAGGCCGATGGAAATCCGGCCTTCGCCCCCAACGCCTTCATCCGCATCGACCGGACCGGGCCCGTGCGCCTGGTCATGGCCAATGTGGAGATGGGCCAGGGCATCTACACCGGCGAAGCCACCCTGCTGGCCGAGGAGCTCGACGTCGGCCTCGACCAGGTGACGCTCGAACACGCGCCGCCGAACGACGCCCTCTACGCCATGCCGCTCCTCGGCCAGCAGGCCACCGGCGGCTCGACCTCGACGCGGGCGGCCTGGAAGGTGCTGCAGCAGGCCGGCGCCGTGGGGCGGGCCATGCTGGTGGGCGCTGCGGCCAAGCGCTGGAACGTCGATCCCGGCGCGTGCACAGTGGAGCGGGGCGTGGTGACCCACACCGGTTCGGGGCGGAAAGCCAGCTATGGCGAGCTCGCCGCCGACGCGGCGCGCCAGCCCGTGCCGACCGACTTCAAGCTCAAGGATCCCAAGGACTTCAAGCTGATCGGCAAGCCGTTCCGGCGGCTCGACACCGCCGGCAAGGTCGACGGCTCGACCATCTACGGCATCGACGTGCGCGTGCCCGGGATGAAGATCGCGGCCGTGGAGATCTGCCCGGTGTGGGGCGGCAAGCTGAGAGCGGTCGACGACAGCGCGGCGCGGGCCATCCCGGGCGTGCGCGACGTGATCCGGATGGATGACGCGGTGGCCGTCACCGGCGACCATTTCTGGGCGGCCAAGAAGGGCGTCGAGGCGCTGAAGATCGACTGGGATCTCGGGCCGCACACCGACTTCACCACCGACGGCTTGGCCAAGGGACTCGAGGCGGCGTCCAGGTCGGGCACGCCGATCGTCGCCCGCGCGATCGGCGATCAGAACCGCGCCGGCCACACCCTCGAGGCCGTCTATCAGGTCCCCATGCTGGCGCACGCGCCGATGGAGCCCCTGAACGCGGTGGTGCAGGTTCGGCCCGACGCCTGCGAGATCTGGGTCGGCACCCAGGTTCCCGTGCGCTGCGTCGCCGCCGCCGCCAAGCTCACCGGCCTGCCGGCCGAGAAGATCATCGTCCACAACCAGTACCTCGGCGGCGGTTTCGGGCGGCGGCTGGAGGAGGATTCTGTCGCGCGGGCCGTGCAGATCGCCAAACAGGTCGCCTATCCGGTGAAGATGATCTTCACCCGCGAACAGGACATCCGCCACGACATCCCCCGCCCGATCTACTTCGACCGCATCGCCGCGGAGGTCGACGGCGACGGCTATCCGGTGGCCTGGCGCGACCGGGTGACCAGTCCCTCGGTCATGCGCCGCTGGGTGCCGCAGGGGCTGCGCAAGGACGGGCTCGACAGCGACACGGTGGAGGGCTCGGCCGAGCCGCCCTACGACCTGCCCAACCTGCGCGTGGAATGGGTTCCCCACGACATGCCGAACGGCATGCCGATCGGCTGGTGGCGGGGCGTGGGCCCGACCCACAACCTGTTCAAGGTCGAGGGCTTCATCGACGAGCTGGCGCACGCGGCGAAGAAGGATCCTGTCGCCTACCGCCGCCACCTGTTGAAGACCAACACGCGCGCCCTCGGCGTGCTGAACCTCGCCGCCGACAAGATGGGCTGGAGCGGACCCCAGGTCGGCCCCCGCATCGGCCGGGGCTGCGCCGTCGCCTTCTGTTTCGGCAGCTATGTCTGCGCCATGACCGAGGTCGAAGTCTCTCCCACGGGCGAGGTGACGTTACGCCGTTCGGTGACGGCGGTGGACAGCGGCACGGTGATCAACCCCAACACCATCGAGGCGCAGATCCAGGGCGGCCTGGTGTTCGGCTGGACCGCCGCCCTCTACAGCGAGCTGACCTACAAGGACGGCGCCGCCGAGCAGGGCAATTTCAACGATTACCGCATGATGCGGATGAACGAGGTTCCGCCGCTCGAAGTGCATCTGGTCCAGAGCGCCGAAGGGCCCGGCGGCATAGGCGAGGTCGGCACCGCCATCGCCGCGCCGGCCCTGGCCAACGCCGTCTTCGCGGCGACCGGTGTGCGCTTGCGACGCCTGCCGATCGATCGGCGGCTTCTGGTCGAAGGACGGACGCGCAACAGCATTCCGGCGGTGGCGCCGCTGGCCGCCCTGGCGCTCGCCGCCGTCGCCGGGGCGGACGCAACGGAGCGCGACGAAGCCCTGGTCGGAGACGACGCATGAGCCGCCCTGCCAGGATTCGGCTTGCAGCCGCCGGGGTCATCCTCGCCGGGTTCGCGGCCTTGGCGCTGCAGGTGGGCGCCGGCCGCTCCACTACGGCGCAGGCCGGCGCCGCCGCCGACCCGGCGCTGATCGATCGGGGCCGCTATCTGGCCGAGGCGGCGGATTGCGCCGCCTGCCATACCGCGCCCGGCGGCGGACCGATCTACGCCGGCGGGCGAGCGTTCAAGCTGCCGTTCGGGACCATGTATTCGACCAACATCACCGCCGATGCGGCCACCGGCATCGGCGGCTGGAGCGACGACGACTTCGTGAACGCCCTCCAGCACGGGGTCGGCAAGGGCGGGCGACACCTCTATCCGTCCATGCCCTACACCTCCTACACGGGGATGAGCCGGAGCGACGCCCTGGCCATCAAGGCCTATCTGTTCAGCCTCAGGCCGCTGCACGCGCCGGCCCGGCCGAGCACCTTCCCCTTCCCGTTCAACCAGCGCTGGGGGATGGCCGTGTGGAACGCCCTGTTCCTGAAGGACCGGCGCTTCGAGGCGGACCCCGCCCTGACCGCCCAGCAGAACCGCGGCGCCTATCTCGCCACGGCGCTGGGTCACTGCGGCGAGTGCCACACGCCGCGCAACGTCGCCTTCGGCCTGGAGCGCGGCCGCCAGTTCGCCGGCGCGGTGCTGCAGGGCTGGCGCGCCTACAACATCACCGCCGACAAGGCCTATGGCGTCGGCGCCTGGTCGGACCGCCAGCTCGCCGACTATCTGCGGACCGGTCATGGCGATGGACGGGGGTCGGCCTCGGGGCCGATGGGCGAGGCCGTCGCCTACAGCCTTCGGCATCTGAGCCCCGAGGATTCATCGGCGCTGATCGCCTATCTGCGCACGGTGAAGCCCCAGCCTGGAGCGGCCGGAACCGAAGCCAACCTGGCGCCGCCCGCCGCCGTCGCCGCCACCGCCTGGGCCCCCGCCGCGGATGAGAAATCGCCCGGCCTCGGCAAACATATCTTCGAGGGCGCCTGTTCAAGCTGCCACCAGTGGAACGGCCAGGGCCAGCAGAACGCCTACGCCGCCCTGATCGGCGCCCAGTCGGTCAACGATCCTGCCGGCCTCAACGTCGTCCAGACCGTGCTGCACGGGGTGAAGCTGCCGCTCGGCGACGGCGCCGCCTTCATGCCGGCCTTCGGAAGCGGCTATTCGGACGCGGAGGTGGCGGCGGTGGCCAACTATGTGATCGGCCGGTTCGGCGGCAAGGCCGGCAAGGTGACGCCCGCCGCCGTCTATAAGGCGCGCGAGGCCGGCTGAAACCCTACGGAGGCGTCAGGCCAGGCCGGCGCAGAAGGCGACCAGGCGGTCGATGTCCGCTTCGACATTGAAGTAGTGCGGCGAGGCCCTGAGCACCATGGGAAGATCCCGCGCCTCGGCGTCGAGCCGGGTGCTCGCCGGCGGCGAGGCGCCGATGACGATTTGGGCGGCCGCCGCCTGGTCCAGCACCTGCCGCACCGGCCGATCGCGAACGGAGAAGCTGACGATCGCCGACAGGTCGCTGCCGAGATCGTGCAGGGCGACGTGGGCGAGGCCGCCAAGGCCGCCGCGAAGCCGGTCGGCCAACATCCGGCACCGCGCCGCGATCGCCTCGAGACCGACCGCGCGGGCGTAGTCCGCCGCCACGCCGAGCCCCAATCGGGCGGCGTAGTTGTTCTCCCAGGTCTCGAACCGGCGCGCGTCGGGACGCAGGGTGTATCCGGCGGACGAGGTCCAGGGCGCGCCGAAGTGGTCGATCATCGGCGGTTCGAGCCGCTCCAGAAGCGCGCGGCGCACGTAGAGAAAGCCCGTGCCGCGCGGCCCGCGCAGGAACTTGCGTCCCGTGCCGGTGAGCATGTCGCAGCCCAGCGCCTCCACGTCGACCGGCATCTGTCCGACCGCCTGGCAGGCGTCGAGCAGATAGGGGATCCCGGCGCCCCGGGCGATCCCGCCGATCGCCGCCGCCGGATTGATCAGGCCGCCGTTGGTCGGCAGCCAGGTGATCGAGATCAGCCTGACCCGGTCGTCGATCATCCGCGCCAGGGCCTGCGGATCGGTCGCGCCCGACACGTCATTGGGAACGATGTCGATCACCACGCCATGGCGTTTGACCATCTGCAGATAGGCGACAAAGTTGGCCGCGTACTCGGATTGGCCGGTGAGGATCCGGTCGCCTGGCCGCCAGTCGAAGGCATAGAAGGCCATCTGCCACGCCACCGTGGCGTTTTCGGCCAGGGCGATCTCGTCGCGGTTGGCGTTCAACAGGCCGGCGACGCTGTCGTAGACCGCATCGAGGCGCGCCTGCTCGCGATCCGCGGCGCCATAGCCGCCGATCCCCTGCTCCAGCCGCAGATGCGCGACCATGGCTTCGACCACCGGATCGGGCATGAGCGAGGCGCCTGCGCTGAGCAGGAACGCCTGGCCTTCCGCCGCGGGCGTGTCGGCGCGTATCTGCTCAAGGTCCATGTCGCTGGCGGCCATGTGGAACATCAGCGACCGCCCCGTCAGGCGTCGAGGCTGGGATCGATGAGGAACTTCTCGCCGGTGGCGCGGCGGCTGAACTCCCGGAGCGTCCCCGGATCCAGCACGGCGGTCAGCGGGATGGTCCTGGCGTAGTGGCTGGCGAAGGTGGTCTTCAGCTCCGACACCACCCGTTGGCGCAGGCGGGCGGCGACCTCGGGGCCCGCCTTATGCAGGAAGGGGGTGAGCAGCCAGCCGCCGATGCTCCATGAGAAGCCGAAGCTGCGCACCAGCTCGGTGGGTCCGAGGTCGAGCGCGCCATAGATGTAGGCCTGCTTGAAGGTGTCCGAACCGTAGCGGCTGTAGACCGGCGCCGTCGCGTTGGCGACGATCTCCATGCTGGAGAGGATGTCGCCGACCAGCCGGCCGCCGCCGATGGCGTCGAAGGCCAGGGTCGCGCCGGTGGCTTTGAGCGCCTCGCGCAGGTCGGCCTTGAAGCTGGCGGCGCTGGTGTCGCAGACGTGGGCTGCGCCCGCCTTGGTCAGAAGCTCGGCCTGGGCCGGACTGCGCACCACGTTCACCAGCCCGATCCCGTCGGCGATGCAGATCCGGTTCAGCATCTGGCCGAGGTTGGACGCCGCGGCGGTATGCACGATCGCCGTATGCCCCTCGGCGCGCATGGTCTCGACGAAGCCGAGCGCGGTCAACGGGTTGACGAAGCAGGAGGCGCCGTCGGCGGCGGTGGCCTCGTCGGGCAGCACCAGGCAGTCCTGCACCCGGATCTTGCGGAAGCGCGCGTACATGGCCCCGCCGATCAGAGCGACCGTCTTGCCGACGAGGGCCTGGGCCTCGGGCGAGGCGCCGGCGGAAACGACCTTGCCCGCGCCCTCGTTGCCGACGGGCAACGACTGTCCGACGCGGCCGGCCATCGCCGGCATGCGTTCCGGCGGCACCCGCGCGGTGAGCACCGCAGACGTCCCCTGGCCTTCCACCGTGGCCGTGGAAATGTCGGCGGCGCCGGTCAGAAGGCCGAGGTCCGACGGATTGATCGGCGCGGCCTGCACCTCGACCACCACCTCGTCCGGGCCGGGCTCGGGATAGGCGGCCGGGACGAGCGACAGGGTCAGGACGCCCTCGGCGCTGATCAGCGAGCGCAACTCGAGGCCTTGGGTGGTGCTCATGGTCATTCCCCCGTCGTGTTCGACATGCCGCCTTGGCGGCTGATGATCCCCACATGCGGTCTCCGCCGGCGGGAATCCAGGCTCAATTGATGAGCTCTGCGCCAGAAAGTTCGACGCGGAGATCGCAGAGACTGGCGCGGAGCGCGCGGAGGAGACTTCATTCCTGCCGGCGCCGGGGACGATCTCCGACGACGCGCCTCCGCGCGCTCCGAGTTGATCCTGTCATTTCAACACCCGAACGCCGCCTTTGGCGGCGCTCGAACTAAAGAAGCACTCCCGCCATCAACGGCGCGAAATCGGCGAACGCGCGGCCCGAGGCGATCTCGCTCTTGCCGGCGTCGTCGTAGCGCCTGAGCGCAAGCGCCTCGCGCCCATGGGCCTGGCGCGCGAACGCCGCCGCCTGCGCCGCGTCGAACGGGCCGCCCTGCATGGCCAGCGACGTCTTCGACGCCGCGCTCAACGCCTCGAGATAGGCCGGTTCGGCGAAACAGAGATAGCGCTTGGCCGCCACATGCAGGGCGATCGGCTGGATCACCTCCGGGCCGAACAGGCCGGCGAGCGCCTCAGCTCCGGAAAGCTCGTGGTGCTCGTCGGACCGCAGCGCGCCGGCTTCGTCCTCGTACAGATGGCCGACATCGTGCAGCAGGGCGGCGACGATCAGGCTGGGCGGCGCGCCGTCCGCCTCGGCCAGGGCGGCGCATTGCAGGGCGTGCTCAATCTGGCTGACGCCCTCGCCGTAGGTCGACCCGCCGCGCGTCGCGTAAAGCTGCTCGAGGTCGTCGAGGGTCGACGGACGGATCACCGGCCCTAGCCCCGCGCCTCGTTCAGCAGCGGCACCAGGTCGGCGACGGTTTCGACCACCCGGTCGGCGCCCGCCGCTCTCAGTCGGGTCTCCACGGCGGCGATGCGCGCGGCGCGGTCGGCCGGCGCCAGCGCCGCGAGCGCGTCCTTCGACAGCCCGAGGCCATTGCCGGAGGCGGAGATTCCCACCGTGAAACAGCCGGCGGCGCGCCCTTCCTCGATCCCCGCCTCCGAATCGTCGACCTTGACCACCCGCGACAGCGGCCACACCCCCAGATCGGCGCAGGCCTTGTAGATCATCAGCGGCGAAGGCCGGCCCGCGGGGGTTTGCCCGGCGCACACCAGATGATCGGGCGCATAACCCTGCGCCGCCGCGCGTTCCAGCACCGGCGCCATCATCTCGGGGGAATACCCGGTGGAGGAGCCGATCCTGAGCCCCGCCGACCGCAGGGCCGACACCGTCTCCGCCGCGCCGGGAATCAGCTCGGCCGCCTCGGCCGCGGCGTCGCGCATCAATGGACCGAGAGCCTCCATCAGCGCGGTCACCGCCGCTTCGCCCGGCGCCACGCCGTTGGCTGCGATCCAGGCCGACCTCACCTCCGGCCGGGCCAGCAGGGCCCGCACATGATCCACCTTGGCCTTGCCCATGTCGGCGCGCGCGCCGCTCTCCTCGAGCGTGACGCCCTGCCGCGAGAAGGCCTCCACGAGCGCCGCGATCGGGGCCCGGCAGCCGAAATCGACCATGGTGCCGGCCCAGTCGAAGATCACCAGGTCGAACGCCTTCACACCGTCATCCGCCATGCCGCCGCTCCTTCGAACAGATCCGCCACCACCTCCTCGCCGAGGGCGAAGCCGGTGGATGCCCCCGCACCCGTGGTGACCATGACCAGCCGCACGCCGGGCGCCGGCGTGTCGACGACCACGGCGCCTCCGGCGGCCGAGGCGTAGGTCCCGGTCCACCGCTGCAGCACCGCCGGCGCCGGCCGGCCGAGCGCGGCCTCGAACTCGCTCAGAATGAGACCGTCGACCGCTTCGGAGGCGAAGGGATCGGGCGTCGCCGCATAGTGGTGGCTGTCGCCGACCACCAGGCTGCCGTCGGCGCTCTGCACGGCGATCAGGTGCACGCCGTTGTCGAGGTGGCCGGGCTGTTCGCGCTCGAGCCGGGCCCGCAGAGCCGCGGCTTCCGGCAGAGCGGCGTAACCCGCGTAGCGCACGAGGCCGAGATCGGACATCACCCCCGCCGGAAGAAGAAAGCCCGGGTCGGCCAGCCGCAGCATCTGCAGCTTGCAGCGGGTCACCCCGTGGGCGGCGATGCGATCGGGAAACAGGCTGAACAGGTCGTCGCCAGGACAGACGGCGATCGCCTCCGCCCGCACCGGCCCCTGGGTCGTGACCAGCCTGCCGGTCTCCACCGACAGGACGGCGGTTTCGCGCCTGAAGGCGACGCCGTGCGCCCTCTCCAGCCAGGCCGCCAGCCGGGGGATCGCTTCGCGCGACTCCACCCGAAGCTCGTGCGGGCTCCAAAGGGCGGCCTGCAGGTGCTGGGCGGCCAATCCGGGATGACGGTCCTGCAGCTGCGACGGCGCCAGCAGCCGGCACGCCGCGCCCATCTCGGTCTTGAGGAAGGCCTCCAGCACGGCGACCGACTCGGGCCGGCGCACGAGCATCAAAAGGCCCTGGTGCAGGATCGGAACGCCGGCCTCGGCGGCGACGTGGCGCCACACCTCGCGGCTGCGGCGCGCCCGCTCCCACATCGCGCCGCGCGCCTGGCCGGTCACGGTGACGAACCCGAAATTGCGCACCGACGCGCCGTTGGCCTGGGCGTCTCGATCGATCACCACCACACGCTTGCCGAGCCGCGCCGCCGCCAGGGCGCACCCCAGGCCGACGACGCCCGCGCCGACGACGGCGAGATCGAATGAGGCGTTCGCGGGCATGGCGGTCCGGAGCTTGGCGGCGGACCAACACCTCACCATGCGGACGTGACAGTTCGACCGGCGCGCGGCCTAAATACCCGCGAAACCGGGCGCCCCCGCTGTCACCCGGCCGCCACACGCCCCGTCTACACTGATCCATCCCGCGCCCCGATCCGGAGACCACCTTGGCGGACAGACTTCGGCAGGCGTTGGCCAGGGCCAATCCGATCGTCTTCACCCTGGCGGCGGGGTTGGCGGGCTTCTGCGCCTACTTCTCCATGTACGCCTTCCGCAAGCCGTTCACCGCCGCGACCTTCGAGGCCGTGCCGGGCTGGAGCTTCGTGCTCGACTACAAGATCGCCCTCGTCATCGCCCAGGCGGTCGGCTACGCCCTGTCCAAGTTGATCGGCGTCAAGGTGATCGCCGAGATCAGCCCGGCGCGGCGCGGCGCGGCTATATTGGCCCTGATTGGCGCGGCCTGGCTGGCGCTGATCGCCTTCGCCCTGGTCCCCGCCCCCTGGAACGTGGCCTTCCTGTTCCTCAACGGCCTGCCGCTCGGCATGATCTGGGGCCTGGTGTTCGGCTACATGGAGGGCCGCCGGGTCTCGGAGGCGCTGGGGGCCATCCTGTGCGCCAGCTTCATCCTGTCGTCGGGCGTGGTGAAGTCGGTGGGCGCCTGGCTGCTGCACGACATCCATCTCACCGCCTTCTGGATGCCCGCCGCCGCCGGGGCGGTGTTCTTTCCCCTGCTGTTCCTGTCGGTCTGGGTGCTGGGCGAACTGCCGGCGCCGGACGCGGCGGACGAGGCCGAGCGGGTCAAGCGGGCGCCGATGACCGCGGCCGACCGCGGCGCCTTCCTTCGCGCGTATGCGCCGGGCCTGCTCGTGCTGGTGATCGCCTATGTCCTGCTGACCGCCTTCCGCGACTTCCGCGACAACTTCGCCGCCGAGCTCTGGAACGCCCTCGGCTATGGCAAGGCGGCGGGAATCTTCACCGCCAGCGAGTTCCCCGTGGCGGTCATCTCCCTGGTGGCGCTCGGCGCGGTGATGGTGGTGCGCGACAACCTGCGCGCCCTGATGGTGATCCACGCCATCGTCTTCGCCGGCTTCGTGCTGCTCGGCGCCTCGACCCTGGCCTTTCAGGCGCACCTCCTGGCGCCCCTGCCGTGGATGATCCTGGCCGGCGCGGGCCTCTACATGGCCTACACCCCGTTCAACGCCATGCTGTTCGACCGGCTGATCGCCTACAGCGGCCGGATCGCCACCGCCGGATTCCTGATCTATGTCGCCGACGCCTCGGGCTATGTCGGCAGCGTGGCCCTCCTGCTGGTGCGCAACTTCGGCGGCTTCAGGCTCGACTGGCTGCAGTTCTTCACGGTCAGCGCCTACGCCACCAGCCTGGTCGGCGCGGTCCTGACCGCGGTGGCGGCGGTGTATTTCCGCGGCCGGGCGCAGGGAGTCGCGCACGGGGTCGCGGTCGGAAAGGTCGAGCCGGAGGCCGCCTGAATGGGTGTTCTATCAGGCAGCTGCCTTTGCGGCGCCAGGGCGTATGAGATCGATGGCGAGATCGACGGCGTCTGGGTGTGCCATTGCTCCTTGTGCCGCAAGGCGTCGGGCGCCAACGGAAACGCAATCCTGATCGTGCCGACGGATCGCTTTCGCTGGGTGAAGGGGGAGGATCACGGCGTCACCTTCGCCCTGCGCCCGACCTATACCATCACCCGCTGCAGGACCTGCGGCACGCCGCTCCCGGCCGAAACGGACGCACGGTATGTCTATGTCACTGCGGGGGACGCTCGACACGCCGCTCGGCAAGGGCGTTCGCGCGCATCTTTTCTGCGCCTCGAGGGCGGACTGGGACGGCGACGACCCCGACGCTCGCTTCTTCGAGGAGCGGTCCCGTTAGAGCGGGTGGCCGGAGGCCGCCCCTCGTGGATGAAGCGGCGGGGGCGCCAGAAACCCTGCGATGACGGGGACGGTGGCGCTCCGGTCTTGGCCTGGCGGGATCAACGCTGAGGTCGCAGAGAGCCTCGCGGAGCACACGGAGGGGTGAGGCCCCTTCGGCGCAGCCAGGACCGCAAATCTTCTCTGCGCGCTCTGTGTTGACTCGCGCGCGCCAAGCGCCACGAGGGTTGGCCGGTGGCGAACTACGCCTGATACCGCTCCACCGCATCGCCGAGGGCGGCCTTGAGCTCCCCCAGCCAGGGCTCGTAGGCTTTCCACTGGTCGAGGCTGTCGCGGAAGATCGGCTGGCGGACCTGTTCGGCGCTCGGGGTGCGCACGCTGCGGCGGGTCTTGTGGAATTCGACGCAGGCCGGTTCGAACGCCAGGCCGCAGTAGTCGAGCATTCGCCGCACGCTGCCCTCGAGGTCGGCGACCACGTCCTCGTGCTGCACGCGCAGGACGCGGCCGGGCAGAACCGCGTCCCAATGGCGCATCAGCTCCAGATAGGTGCGGTAATAGCGGCCGATGTCCTCGGCGCTGTAGGTGAATTCCTGGCCCTGGGCGAACAGCTGCTTGAGGTTGCTGAAACAGCAGGCCATCGGCTCGCGCCGGGCGTCGATGATCCGCGCCTTGGGCAGCATCAGGTGGATGAGCCCGATGTGGCGGAAGTTGTTGGGCATCTTGTCGATGAAGAAGCGCTTTCCGGACCGGTGGACCCGGGTGTCGGCCAGATAGCCCTCCCCGAGCGCGACGAAGTCGCTCCGGCCCATCTCAGCGAGGACGCCCGGATAGCGCGGATGATCGGGGTCGTGGTCGCGGCCCTGCAGGGCGATCACGGCGGCGTGGATGTCCGGAAGCTCCTGCGTGCCCTCGACCTCGGAATGCGAGGCGAGGATCTGTTCGAGCAGGGTCGAGCCCGACCGCGGCAGGCCCAGGATGAAGATCGGATCCGGCGCCGGCGCGCCCCATCCGTCGCGCGCCTCGAAGAAGGCGCGGGTGCAGACCTCGATCTGCTGGCGGGTGTTGGCTTCGATGATCTCGGGCCGGTAGCGGCTTTCGGCGCGCTTGAGGGCGTTGCCGCGCGCGTACCAGCGCCAGGACTCCTCGGTCTGGCCGCGATCCTCGAGCGCCTTGCCGAGGGCGAAACACAGGTTCGCGCGATCCTCGGACCCCGTCAGGGGCGAGGCCTCCTCGCGGCGCATGCGCTCCACCGTCTCGTCCTCGAACCGGAAGGTCTTGAGGTTGGCCAGGCTCCAGTAGGCGTCTCCGAAGTTGGGACGGTTGTTCGCCGCCTCGCCATAGGCCTCGACCGCCTCCGCCACCCGGCCCACGGTCTTGAGGGCGTGACCGTGCCACAGCGGCACGTCCCACGACGCCGGAAAGTCTCGCCGAAGGGCCTCATAGATCGCGATGGCCCGGGCATGGTCGCCGGTGCCGACGGCGATGGTGGCGGCGAGGGTGCGGTAATCGGGATTGGCGGGGTCCTGAGCCAGGAGGGCGTCGATCTCGGGACGGGCCTTGAGGTACTTCTGCCGTTTGACCAGCACGTCGGCGTAGTCGTAGCGGGCGGCGCGATGTTCGGGCGCGAGGGCCAGAACGCCCTCCAGCAAGAGCTCGGCGTCATCGAGCACGTCGAGCGACACGCCGATCTTGGCCAGAAGCCGCATGCCTTCGGGATGGTCGCCCTGGCGCAGCAGGAAGCCGCGGATGATCGCCTCGGCGCGAAGGATCTCGCCGTCCCAGAACAGCGAGGTCGCGGCGACCACCTCCGGCGGGAGGGCCCGCAGCATCGCCACATGCCCGGCGGCGGTGCGCGCGTTTTCGTCGTCGCCGACGATCCGATAGACGCCCTCGAGCATTCGCCAGCTGGTCGGCAGCGCGGGGTTGAGGTTCACCGCGCGCAGCAGGGCTTCGATGGCGGCGGGCGCGTTCCGCTGGGCGACGAGACAGAGGCCGCGCTCCTGATGGACCAGACTGGCGCGCGGGTCGAGCCGCTCCAGCCGGTCCAGCGTCTGCAGCGCCGCATCGAGCCGGACCAGATGACGCTGGGACACGGCGGCGACCAGCAGAAGATCCCGGTATTCCGGATAGGTCCCGAGCAGGGCCTCGGCGGCGGCCAGCGCCTCCGGGTGCCGGTTCTCGCGTTGCAACGCCTTCAGCCGGGCGATCTCAGGCTCCACGAGCGAGGGCGCGGGCGACGACGGGACCGGAGCGCTGGGCGGCATGGATGGCTTCATACAAGAAAAGGGCGGGCGTCGCCGCCCGCCCCGGGAAGTTCCGATCAGTCGTCGCCGATCAATAATCGAAGTCGAGCTTCAGGCCATAGACGCGTGGGCGCAGCGGCACCTTGGATTCGATGAACTGGGCCGAGGAGGTGTAGGTGCTGGCGTGCGAGTCGCCGATGTTGTTGACGAAGAAGGTCGCCCCCCAGTGGTCCTTGCGGAGGCCGATGGAGGCGTCCGCGGTGACGTAGCCGGGCATCTGGTAGCGCAGCAGGGTGGTGGACGGGATGATGTTGTTGGGGAAGGCCGAGCCCGGCGTATAGGTGGCCGGCTCGTTGAACATGCTGCCGGTATAGTTGGCGTCGCCCATGACGAAGGCCGCGTACGGGCCCACGGTCCAGTCGTAGCGCGCCCGCAGGGTGGCCTGCCACTTCGGCGAGAAGGCCGGGACCGAGCCCTTGGTGCCGAAGGGGTTCACGAAGGGGACGGTGGCTCCCAGCGACTTGTTGTAGATCTGGGTGATGCACTTGCCGAAGGCGGCCGAGCCGGAGACGTTGTCCACCAGGCAGGGCGAATTGGCCTGATAGGCGTCGTTATAGGAGCCGGTGGCCGACAGGGTCAGGCCCTCGATCGGCTTGCCGACGATCTGGAACTCGGCGCCCTTCACGTCGTAGGTCGGGCCGTTGGTGAGGAAGGTGGTGTTGCCGAGCTCCGTCGGGTTGAAGAAGGCGAACTGCACCCCGTCCCACTGCATGTAATAGGCCGACAGGTTGAGCCGCAGGCGGTGGTTGAACAGGTCCGTCTTCAGGCCGACCTCGTTGTTGGTCAGCGAATCCGGCGCATAGCCGTTGGGCTTGTTGAACTGAGGATCCGCGCCCTTGACCAGGTCGGCCACCAGGCCGGTGCTGCGGTTGAAGGCGCCCGGCCGGAAGCCCTGGCTGTAGAGGTAGTAGACGGTGGTCAGGGCGTTCGGCCGCCAGGTCACGCCGGCTTTGCTCTTGAAGCCGTGGTAGGTGATCTTGTCGTTGTGGCTGTCGATGTTGACCGACGCCACGCAGGCGCCGTTCGGGATGTCGAGACAGCCGGTGCCGGTGCCGTACTGCGAGCCCTTTTCGAACTCGTTGTACTGATAGTACCGGGTGCCCAGGGTGATGGTCAGGTTGGACAGGATATCGAAGTCGACCGAGCCGAACGCGGCCTCCTGGTCATAGCCGCGCTGGGTGTCTTCCCCGAAGGCGGTGGCGTCGCCGCGCGCGCCCGGCTGGTTGGCGGTGGAGTTGGGCGCGGTGGCGACATTGGCCACGCAGGGCAGGCCGCCGGCGAGCGCAGCGGTCAGGTTGGTCGGCGTACAGGACGGGATCGTCTTGTAGTCGAAGTTCATATTGTCGTAGATTCTGTACTGTTCGTAGTAGACGCCGCCGATGCCGCGAATGCGCCAGTTGTCCGGCGTCGAGAGACGGAATTCGTTGCTGAGGTGCGTGTTCCTCACCTGGTCGTTCCAGTAGGTGACCGGCGAATAGCACTGGGCCGGGCCGCCCCAGCCGGTGCCGCCGCCGGTGCACTCGTAGTACATGCCGGCCGCAGTGCGTGAATAGTTCGAATAGTCCTGCTGCTGGGAGATGTGACGGGTCATGTAGCCGCCGGTGTAGACCGCCTTCAGCGGGCCCACCTTCCCGTTCACGGTCCAGGCCGTGTTCTGCCAGTTGTCCTTGTCCCAGGACGGCGAGAAGGCGGTGATCTGCAGGGGCTTCAGCGCCTGGAAGTCCGACCCGGTCGGATATTCGGCCGAAATGCCCTCGGCGTCCATGTTCTGCAGCGCCTCGGTGACCAGCACCTCCCAGTCGCTGTTGATTTCATAGCGCGCGGCGAAACGGGCGCCCTTGTAGGTCACCGGGTTGGAGTTGGTCCCCGCCAGGTTGAAGTTGTTGGCTTGCGGCGCCGCGGAAGCCGGCAAGGCGCAGAGCCCGGCCGAAGCGCCGGCCACGCCGGCCGGCTTGCCGTTGGGACAGAGGCCGCCCGTGGGCTTCAGGTTGTAGTACTGGTTGCCATAGTCGTTGTTCGAGCGGGAAAAGGTGCTCGGCACGTTGGTGATGTAACCGCCGCGCTGATCGTCGTAGAGCACGGCGCGGATCGCGAACTTGTCGGAGATGATCGGCACGTTCAGCACCAGGTTGAAGGCGCTGTTGTTGGCGCCGCCGGTGGTGCCGCCGTAGCTGGCCTCGCCCTTGATCTCTTCCCGGGTCAGGTTCGGCTTGACGGTGATGTAGCGCACCGCGCCGGCTTCGGCCCCGCCGCCGAACAGGGTGCCCTGCGGCCCCTCGAGCACCTCGACCCGCTCCATGTCCACCAGGTAGACATCGGCGTTGCGGGCCGGGAACTGCATCGACTGGTCGTCGAGATAGAGCGCGACGTTCGGAAACGGCGCGATGGTGGCGGACGACTGGTTGCCCGCGAAACCGGCGCTGAGGCCGCGCATGAAGATATTGCCCTGACCGGGGCCGTTATTGCCGAAGGTGACGTTCGGGGTGAACTTGATCAGGTCGTCGAAGGTGCTGATGTTGAGTTCCTGCAAGGTCTGACCGGTCAGGGCCTGCACGGTCATCGGCACCTTCTGGATGCTTTCGTTGCGCCGCTGCGAGGTCACGATCACTTCGTCCACCGTGGGCGAATCCGCGGCCGGAGCCGAAGCCGTGGCCACCGCGCCGGCGCCCGACGCCGCGGTGGCGATCACCGCCGGCTCGGCGGCGAAAGCCGCGCCGCCGCAGCCGCTCAGCAGCGCGATCGCCGCGCACGAGACGAGATATCTGGACTTCATGTGTGTTCCCCACGTCGCAGCGAACCGACGCCGCGCGGCGAGGAAAAGGGGAGCCCGCGCCCAGCAGCAGTTCGGATGTTACAGAATATCGCGACGAAGACCCCCGGCGCAGTAAAACCATAGAAGGGGCAAGTGACACTTCGATGATGGATTTTCACACAGTCCGTGAACGCGCAAATATACAACAGAGACCGTATATTTGCGATGACTTCGCCCTTGAGCCACCAGGGGACCGAAGCGGGAAACTCAACTCCGCTCTGAGCGTTGCAGCTCCGCGTCGGATCGGCGCATAAGTATCCAAAAATCAGTATGCGGATGTTCGCCGCCGCCGGAGACCATCCTCGGCCATCCGAGCCGGACTTCAGATCACATGCATCCGCAGCGCCGGGCCGCCCATGACCGGGTCGGAGATCGAATCGCGTCCGGTCTCCAGCCGGCCCGCGAGCCGGCGCAGGTAGGCGGCGTCCGCCGGGTCGCGCACGGCCAGATCGTACCATCCGGACGTGTCCACGAGGGACCAGCGTCGGCGCGCCGACGCCCCGGGCGCCAGGGTGAAGGACCAGGGGGCCATGCCGGCCTCGTAGGCCATCGGCTTCACCTCCACCCGGCGGGAGGACGGGCCTGGATTGAAGACGGTGAGCTGGATTGAGCGGCGAGGCCCGTCCGGAAGGATCGACACGCGCAGGGCCGCGTCGGACGCGACGCCCGCCAGGTGGCGGTGAAAGCCGTTCGGCCCCAGGACCCACAGGTCGTGGGGCTCGCCCACCGTCGCCGGCCAGACTCCCTCCAGGGATGCGGCCGGCCCGACCGTGTAGCGGCGCGGCGCCCTCTGCCGCTGCAGGCGATCGTAGACGTGCAGCACGGCGCCGGCGTCGCCGGCGTTGCCGAAGGTCAGCCGCACGCCCGCGTTCGACACGGCGGCGTCGACCCGCAGATCGTACGGCAGGGCCCGCGACCGCCGCGGGCCGAACGCCTGGGTCGGCATGGCCGGT
>CAILTK010000042.1 GCA_903837135.1 uncultured Caulobacterales bacterium | reverse complement strand
GGCGCCTTTGGGTGGGGGAGCGGGTGATATGTTGCGGTGGGTTTTCGTGGGCGCGGCGGTAGCAAGCCTCACGGCGTGCGACGCGCCTGACCGGCAACCGCCTCATCCAACCACGGGCCACATCTTTATGGATGGAACGCGTTCGTTCTCTACGCCCAAAATGGTTGGGATGTGCGTTACCGCCGCCGAGGCAGATGCAAGCGGCGCACTATCTCACTACTCAGACCTACAGGTCACGAATGGCGTTTGTGAATTCACAGCAATCACCGTCGAAATGATTGGACGAGGAAGTAATTCTGACGGTTGTCAAGCGGCATTGCTGGCGATGGGTCGAGAATACAAGAGGCGGTTTCCTCAGGCCGATATCAGTTCGATGTCTCGGACTTGTTCCGAATAGGCCTACCTTCGATATAGAACTGCGTGCATACGCTTAACCTTGGTCGCATCTAGGTCTATCTGATTTTCCGGATTGTACTGCCAAAGGAATATCCTGCCGTCTCGCTGTCCGCGATACTGCTTTACGAGGGCGGTTCCGTCACGCATCTCGACGACACAATCCCCATTGCGAGCTGGTGGCGTGTTCACGCCAACGATGACGATCTCACCGGAATATAACCTCGGCTCCATGCTATCGCCCGCCACTCTGATCGCCATGGCCTCTCCGCGAACCAAACCGGCTGGCACTTCAATACGGTCGATAACCCGGTCATCGGCGATGGAAATGCGATCGTCTCCGCCTGCAGCGGCATAGCCATAGACGGGGATTTGAACAAACTGAGGCGTCGCCTCTGCCTGGTCGCCTTCGAAAAACTCCTTGATCCGCTCGAGTTCCGTCACCTCCATGTTCCGCTTGTCGAGCAGTAAACGGCTCATCGAGTCTTTGCTGATGCCGAGGTGAGCGGCTAGCGCCCTCTGGGAGCGGCCGGACTGTTCGAGGCGTTCGCGAATTTCGGGAGGCTTCATGCGTCCCGTTCTCGCGAAAAACGCGACGTTGCCATATTGCGTTTCAGCGCGAATCACGCGCGACACTTATCGCGATTAACGCGACAGTGGCAACGCTCTCAATGACCGAAAAATCACTCACTCCCGCTCAGCGCATAATCGCGCGGTTTGGCGTCGAGACATTGGCGCGTTGGACGGGGCGTCATCGCACGCGGGTCCATGCCTGGACATGGCCGTCAGCGAGGGGCGGGACGGGCGGCGCGATCCCGATTAAGGTTCGCCAGCGGATTATCGAGGGTGCGCGACAGGACCTCGGCGTCACGGTGGAATACCGTGAATTCGAGCCGCGCACTGGTGAGGTCTATCTCGAAGTGGAGGGCGTGGCTTGACCGCCCTCCAGTCCGGCGACCTCGCGGAGGTCCTCAGCCTGCCGTCCTCGTCCGGCAAGGCCAAACCCAAGTTCGCCGTCGGCGACCAGATGAAGGTGGCCAAGGTGTCGCCCCTCGGCGCCGTCTGCGTCGAAGGCCACGGCGGCTACTGGTCCGCCCGCCACTTCGCCAAGGTGGGGCTGTAATGGCGGCCCGTTGGGAATTCAGCTCCGCTGATGAGCGTTGGGAAGTGCTTTGCTTCGCCGCCTTGGCCGTCGAGCGTAAGCCGACCTCCGCCACGGGCGGCGATGTCCTGATGCGCGACGCGCGGCGTTGCGAGGCGGATCGCGGCATGCCCTTCACCGCCCTGCGCGGCATGGCCCTGCGCTGGTGCTCGATGGATGAGCGAGGCCGCGCCAGCAACGGCAAGGCGCTCGGCGATCTGGCGCGGCGCTGTCAGGCGATCCTCAAGGGCCTGCCCGATCCGGGCGCCCCGACCATGCGCCCCCGCGCCGATGTGGACGGGTGAGCGGCGATGACGCTGACCTACAGGTTTGACGCCCACCTCGGCGACAGCGTGGCGAGCATCGCCGTCGAGCTTTGCGCCGCCGCCAACCACGTCGGCGGCCGGTGCATGATCGGCTTCAATGATGTCGCCCTCGTCGCTTATCCGGATGGCGACCCGGTCGAGCTGGTAAGGGGCTACTTCGCGGCCATTGCCGCCGGCTGGCCTACGGCCGTCACCCTCGGCGGTCTGAACGGCCGCCTACTTGCGGAGGCTGAGGCCGCGCAGGCCTTGGGCGGCATGCTGACCAATCCCGTCGCGGGGAGCGCATGAGCGGCTTCGCGTACGGCAAGGATGCCGATTTCAAGGGATTCATCGCGTCCGGATTTTCCTCTGTGGTAGCCCATCGCGACCCGGATGCAGACGCGATCGACTTCTTTCCGACCGGACCTTGGGGCGGCCGGGCTGGTGGCGAGTTGGTGAAGTGGATCGACCCGCGCGCCCGCTCAGCGTGGGAGCCAGCGTGCGGCGCCGGTCACATGGTCCATGCCCTCGGCGACTACTTCAATCGGGTCTTTGCCTCCGACGCCTACCTCTATGACGATAATCGCCTTTTCGATTTTGTGGAGGGCAGAGACGAGGATGCGCCGTTCACGGCGGATTGGATCATCACCAACCCGCCCTTTTCACGCGCCGAAGACTTCGCCCGCATTGGCTACCGTCGTGCGCGCCGTGGCGTCGCCTTGCTCTGTCGTCTGAGTTTCGAGGAGACGCAGGGTCGATACGACCTGCACCACGGCGACATGCCGCTAGCGGTCAAGGCGACGTTTGCCGAACGGTTGGCCATGGTGAAGGGGCGTTACGATCCGGACGTCTCCAGTGCGGCCGCCTACGCCTGGTTCGTTTGGATCAAGCCTGAGGTTCAGACGCCGATCGCGCGCCTGGCCCGCCGGGTGCGCGAGCTGTCTGACTGCGCCCTTGCGCGCGGCATCCCGCCCGGGACCGAAGAGCGCCTGTCTCGCCCGTCTGATCTCGCCTTCGCGGCGCGGAGGGCGGCATGACCAAACTCTACTATCCCGGCTTGGCGGATGAGGCGCGGGCGCAGCTAGAAGCTATCTGGCAGCGATCGGTTGAGGTGGCCCGAGAGCATGGATATTCGCTGACCTTTCATGGCAGCGTTGCCCGAGACATCGATCTTGTAGCCGTACCTTGGGCATCCCATTGCAGCGATCAAGAGACCGTCGCGCGAGCAATTCAGGGCGCAGCTCGGGAAAGCTCGCTGCATGGAATGGCTTTCGATGCCGCCGACGGTGACCAAGGAACGGTGCGCCCACACGGTCGAAGAGGCTGGGCTTTTCACCTTGGCGGCCCCTACATCGATCTTTCTGTCGTCGCGCCAACAGACCCTGCGTTGGCTGAGGCGCGTGCCCGCATCACTGAGCTGGAGGCAAAGCTCAACACGCCGGAATTGTACGATTTCGCCATTGGCGTGGTGCAAGAGGCCGCTCACCAGCGCGAGAGATACGGCAGCCAACACGACGAAGGTAAGTCTCCCCTAGACTGGTTCTGGCTGCTCGGGTTCCTCTGTCAAAAGGCGGCTTTTGCCGCCATCGCTGGCGACGTCGGCAAAGCGTTGCACCACTGTATCTCGTCAGCAGCCGCCCTCGCGAACTGGCACGCGGCGCTTTTGAATCAAAACACTGCGATGCGCCCTGGCATAGCACCACCCCGCGCGAGCGCCGCTCGCACGGCGGCCTCAGAATGAACGGCCTGTCGATCATAGACGCGGCTCGAGGGGCGGTCGCCATCGAGGACCTGGCCGCTGCTGAGGTGAAGCTGCGCAAGTCCGGCATGGAGATGCGCGGCGCCTGTCCGTTCTGTGGCGCGGGGCAGAAGTCCGCGTCGCCGCCCTTCGCCATCAAGCTCCAGAAGGGCACGTTCCGCTGCTACTGCGGCTGTCCCTACTTTGGCGACGTCGTCGATCTGGAGCGCGCCCTCAGGGGCGGCACGATCGCCGAGGCCGCGCGGCGGCTGGCCGGCGGGAGCTATGTAGGCCAATCCCGGCCAAAGCCCGTCAAGGCGCCCGACGCAGGACCGAGTAGCTCGGATCGCACGGCTGCCGAGCTGTGGAAGTCCGCCGCGCCCACGATCCGGGGCACGCTTGCGGAGCGATACCTGCGCAACCGGGGCATTGAAGGCCCGGCTCTGGACGCCGTGCTCTCGGCCCCTGGCCTGCGGTTTCATCCGTCCGCCAAGTGGGGATGGGACGAAGCGCGGGGCGGATGGCTGACGCTACCGGCTATGCTAGCGCAGGTCGTCACGGTCTCCGGCCCCACGGGCGGTGTCCATGCCACCTATCTTTCGCGGGATGCCCGCAAGGCCCCGGTGACGCCCGCCAAACGCATGTGGGGCGCGCAGCATGATGCGGATGGCCGCCCGGGCGGCGCCTGGCTGATCGGGCCGGACGGCGAGGGCGATCTCGTCATCGCCGAAGGGATCGAAACGACGCTGTCCGTGGCGGTCCTGTCGTCCAGGCGAGGCAAGCTTTTACGGGCCTGCGCCGCCCTCTCGCTCGATCGCCTACAGGGCGGGGTGCTGAGGGATAGCGACGGCTGTATCGACCCGTTCGACCCTATGCCCG
>CAILTK010000041.1 GCA_903837135.1 uncultured Caulobacterales bacterium | reverse complement strand
GCGCCTCGTCGCGCCCGCGGCGCTGCGGACGCGGGTCGGGGCCGCGCTCGACGCCGCCGACGCGCGCCGTCCGCGAGCGGCTCGTCCGTCGGCGGGTCGTACGGGGGCGAGTCGTCCGAGGGGGCGCCGCTGGGACCGCTTCTGGATCGGCGCGACGGGCGGCGTGGGCGTCAGCGCCCTCGCCGCGGGCCTGGCCCTGGTGGTCCTGACCCCGCCCTCGCCGGAGACCCTGTCCGGCGAGCTCGCCGACGCGCACGTCAGGGCGCTGATGAGCGGACGCGTCATAACGGTCGCCTCCAGCAGCCACCACACCGTCAAGCCCTGGTTCGCCGGGCGCGCGCCGCTGTCGCCGCCGGTCGCCGACTTCGCCGCCGACGGCTTCGCCTTGGCGGGCGGCCGCATCGACCGGATCGGGCGCGAGACGGCCGCCGTGGTCGTCTATCGTCACGGCCCCCACGAGATCGACCTGTTCGTCTGGCCCGGACACGGCGCCTCGCCGCCGGACGGCGAGCGGCGCGGCTATCGGCTCGTGTCGTGGACCGCGGGCGACCTGAGCTTCGCGGCCGTGTCGGACGTGCAGAGCCGCGAACTCGACCGCTTCGTCGCCCTCGTGAAAGCGGAGCGGGAATAAATCCGGCGGCCCGGCGGTCAAGCCCGCAGATCCCGCTGGAGAGACCCCATGACCTCAGACCTCAGCCGCCGCGGCGCCCTGACCTGCCTCGGCCTGACCGCCGGAACCCTGTTCGGCCTGTCCGGCGGGGTGCTCACCGCGGCGCCGCTGGCCGAGGCGGCCGAGCGGCCGGCGGGCAAGGTCCTGTTCGTGCAGATCAGCGACACCCACATCGGCTTTTCCAAGGACGCCAACCCGGACGTGGCCGCCACCCTCGACCGGACCATCGACCTGATCAACGCCCTGCCGGCGCAGCCGGCGCTGATCCTGCACACGGGCGACATCACCCATCTCAGCAAGGCCGCCGAGTTCGATCTGGCGCAGCAGCACCTGTCCCGCCTGCGGGCGAGCGAGCTGCACACCACCCCCGGCGAGCACGACCTCACCGACGGGACGGGAACGGAATACTTCGCCCGCTTCGGCGGGCCGTCCCAGGGCAAGGGCTATTACAGCTTCGACCACGACGGGGTGCACTTCGTGGCCCTGGTCAACGTGATGCATTTCAAGGCCGGGGGGCTCGGCGCCTTCGGCGACGACCAGCTCGCCTGGCTGAAGGACGATCTGGCCGGTCGCAGCTCGAGCCAACCCCTGGTGCTCTTCGCCCACATGCCGATGTGGACGATCTACGAGCCGTGGGGTTGGGGCACGGGCGACGCGGATCAGGTGCTGGCGCTGACCCGGCGGTTCGGCTCGGTGACCATCCTCAACGGCCACATCCATCAGATCGTGCAGAAGGTCGAGGGCCATCTCACCTTCCATACGGCCCGCTCGACCGCCTTTCCGCAACCGCCGGCCGGCGAAGGCTCCGGGCCCGGCCCGCTGACCGTGGCGTCCGACGACCTGCCGCGCCGGCTCGGCCTGACCCGCGTCAGCATCGCGCCGCTCCGTGCGGGCGCCCTGATCGACACCCCCCTCGCCTGACCCCCGTCAAGGAACGACGATGAACCGATTTTCTGCCCTGGCCCTGGCCGTTCAGACCCTGGCCGCCCTGGCGCTCGCCGGTCCCGCCTCCCCGGTCCGCGCCGCCGACGCGCGGACGCCCGCGGCCGTCACCGTGCCGATCAAGAGCTTCGCCTTCATGCCGATGTCGGTGACCGTCGGCGTCGGCGGAACGGTGACCTGGAAGAACCTCGACGGCGAGCCCCACACGGTGGTCTCCACCGACGGCCTGTTCCGCTCGGCCGCCCTCGACCAGGGCGACAGTTTCACCTTCACCTTCACCCGGCCCGGCGTGTTCGGCTACCTCTGCTCGATCCACCCGCAGATGCGCGCCAGCGTGGTGGTCAGATAGCCCCCCCCTGATCGGGCCGGTTGACGCCCGGTCTTCCTCGGCCTCCCCTCGCGCCGACGCGGAGAGGGACGGCGGATGAGGCGGAAGGCAGGGATTGTGGCGGCGCTGGCGCTGGCCGTATGGGGCCTCGCGGCGGCGGCGGCGGCCGATCCGGTGGCGGTGCGCTTCGGCCGACTGATCACCGAACACGGATCGCCGGTGATCGACGCGGTGGTGGTGGTCGATGGGGACAAGATCGTCTCGGTCGGCGCCGGAGCCCAGGCCCTGCCCAAGGGCGTCGCGGTGGTCGATCTTCGCCCGCTGACCGGCCTGCCCGGGATGATCGACGCGCACGTGCACATGGCCTACGCCTGGGGACGCACGCCGGGCACGCGCCCCTGGACCGAGCGCCTGCCGACGGCGGTCACGGTGTTCCTGGCCCAGGACAACGCGCGGCGGACGCTCGAGACCGGCGTGACCACCGTGCGGGACCTCGGCGCCGGCGACGGAGCCTCCTTCGCCCTGCGCGCGCTGATCGATCGCGGCGCCATGATCGGCCCGCGCATGTTCGTCGCCGGCTGCGGCCTGCATGTGTCAGGACCCCCGTCGCCGTCCGCATCGCCCGATCCCTGCCGGGCGGATGGCCCCGCGGAGGTCCTGCGCGCCGCGCGCGGCCAGCTCGCCGCCGGCGCCGATTGGGTCAAGATGTTCGGCTCCTCCGGCTCGGGCGAGGATGTCACCGGCTTCGAGACCTTCGGCCTGGAGGAAATGCAGGCCGCCGCTGCGGCGGCGCACCGGGCCGGCAAGAAGCTCGCGGTGCACTCCTACGGACCCGACGGCGCGCGCGACGCGGTCAAGGCCGGGGCGGATTCGGTGGAGCACGCGGTCGATGTCGACGATGCGACGCTTACGGAGATGGCGCGCCGCGGGATCTTCTACGTGCCGACGGTGGACCACAACCGCTACTACGCCGACCACGCGGCCGAGTACGGCTATGACGCCGCGGCGGTGGAGGGTCTGCGGGCCTACGTGGCGCGCAACCTGGCCACCCTGCGCCGGGCGGTGGCCCTGCACGTCCGGATCGCCATGGGCTCGGACGCTGTCTTCTCCGGCTTCGGCGAAAACACCGAGGAACTCGGTTGGTTCGTCAAGGCAGGCATGACCCCCGCCGAGGCCCTGGCCGCCGCCACCGCCGGCGGCGCGGACCTGCTCGGCAAGAGCGGGGCGCTGGGGGTCGTGGCGCCCGGCGCCTTCGCCGACCTCGTCGCCGTCGACGGCGATCCCGAGCGGGACCTCGCCGCCCTGCGCCAGGTCAGGTGGGTGATGAAGGCCGGCAAGGTGGTGGTGGACAAGCGGTGACGCCCGGCCGCCTCCCCGTCCGTCGCCCCGCGGCTCATCGCCCCTTGCGCTCCATCAGCTTGAACAGCGCGGTGGCGCGAACCACGTCGCGGGCGCCGACGTGGGCGTGGGCCTCGGCGAAGGCGACGTCCCTTGTCATCCGCGTGATCTTCGCCTCGCCCTCCACCCAGTCGCCGGCGCGGGCCATCGACAGATAGTCGAGCGACAGATGGATGGTCACCCCGGGGCGCTTGGCGGCGGCGCCGACGGCGTGGCCCAGCAGGCCGTCGAGGAAGCTGGCCAGCATGCCGCCGTGAACGATGCCGAGGCCGTTGCAGTGCCGCTTGAGGGCGTGGAAGCCATGCACCACCGCCTCGGTCCCCTCCCGGTGATAAAGCGGTCCGTTGTGTTCGGTGAACGGTCCGCGGCGGAGCGAGCGGACGAACCCCTCGGGCGGCGCGAACGCCTCCTCATCGTCACTCATGGACGCGAAGCACCGGGTGCGGGCGAGCGGCCGCCGCCTTGGGGACCAGCTTGATCTCGAACAGCGAGGGCCACAGCTTGCCGGTGACGAACAGCCGATCGTGCTCGGCGTCGTAGGCGATGCCGTTCAGCACCGAATCGGTCTGATCGGGCGGCGGAAGCCCCGCCATCAGGCCGGTCAGGTCGATCCAGCCCCTGACCTTGCCCGTCTTGGGATCGATCCGGGCGATCCTGTTGGTGCGCCAGATGTTGGCGAACACCTCGCCCTTCACATATTCGAGCTCGTTCAGGTTCTGCACCGGGCGGCCCTCGTCGGTCACCGTCACCCGCCCGATCTCCTTGACCGTCTCGGGGTCGATGAACCGCAGGACGGGCGTCCCGTCGCTCATGATCAGCCGGTGTCCGTCCGCGGTCAGCGCCCAGCCCTCGCCCGGATAGGTGAAACTGGCGAAGGGCGTGAAGGTGGAGAGGTCGTAGACGAAGCCGATGTGCGACTGCCAGGTCAGCTCGAACAGGCGATCCTTCCAGGCGACGATGCCCTCGCCGAAATATGGCGGCGGCAGGCCGCGCGACTGGACCGTTTCGCCGGTCTCCAGTGTCTCGCGCCGGATTCCGGAATGCCCCGGCTCGCCCGTGCTCTCGTAGAGAAACCCGCCCAGGTAGAACAGTCCTTCGGTAAAGGCGGTCCGGTCGTGCGGATAGACGTGCACGACCTTGTAGCCGTAGGCGGGCGTGGCGGCCGCCGACGGGGCCGCGGACGCCAGCATCGCCGCGAGGACGAGGAAAACCAACCTGAACACCGGCATGCGCCTCTTGGCCAAAGCCCTCACCCGAGGGGCCGGGCTCAGTTTGCCGGTTGAATCTCGGCGACGACAAGGCCTTTCGGGCCATCGGCGAAGCGGACCATCACTGTCTCGCCGGGCTGCAGATCCTCGAGCCCGCAACGCCGCAGGGTCTCGATGTGGACGAAGATGTCGCCCGCTTCGGCCTCCCGCATGACGAAACCATAGCCCTTGGTGCGGTTGAACCACTTCACCGTGGCCCGCTCGAGGTCGCCGCGCGCCTGGAGCGGCCGGCGCGGCGGGCGGACGTCGAGGCGACCGTCGCCGTCGTGACCGTCGCGCACGCGGATATCGCCGCGATCGAAACCGTCGCGGCGGGGCGGCGCATCGCGGCGAAAGCCGTCATGCGGCGGACGCTCGTGCCGCTCGGGGGTCGGCGTGGCGCTGGTTTCGTCGAGCTCCACGACGGCGGACACCTGCCAGCCCTTGGGCCGGCGCACGGCGTCGCAAACGATGGTCGACCCCTCGAGCGCATTTTCGTGACCGAAATGCCGAAGGCTGGTCACGTGCAGAAGCACGTCCTTGAGTCCCGTCTGGTCCGGATCGTCGGGCACGATGAAACCGTAGCCCTTACCCGGATCGAACCACTTCACTTTACCGCTGATCCGGACCGACTCGTCTTGAGGACCAGCGCCCTCGAAATCCAACCCTGACATGTAGCCCCTCTCGCCCACACCTCCCTGCGGACGCCCAAGCTTGTATCACGAATTGTGGCAGGTCGCGCGCCTGAAATGTTCGTGCAACGAATCGTCGCCGCACGCGGCGGGCGATGTAAAGCGAAGTAACCGAGGGGGAAGTTCGCGTGGCAGTCCCTAGGGGAGTCGAACCCCTCTTCCCAGAATGAAAATCTGGTGTCCTAACCGATAGACGAAGGGACCGCGTCGCGGAGGGCGGCTTATATCCCGCGTTCGCCGCGGATCGCAAGAGGGGGCGTGGCCAGTTTTGCGCGGACTCCGCCGCCGCGGATCGTCAGGCCGCAGATCAGGCCGGCGCACCCAACGGCGCGGCGACCCCCGCGCCGCCGCGCGGGTCGGCCAGGTCCTCGATCTCGAACTGCACGCCCTCGCGGCCGTTCCAGTCGTCCGGCTTCAGACGGCCGGCGACGTGCACCGCGCCGCCGCCCTCGAGCAGGCGCCGGCCCAGCGCGGTATCCTCGGCCCGCCAGGCGATCGCCTTCAGCCGGCCGCCCTGCCCCACCAGCCTGCAGGCCACATGGCCACCGCGCATGAGCCGCGGATCCTCGATGGCCACGTCGGCCAGGGCGAACACCGGTTCGGGCGCGCCGGGTCCGAACGGGGCCAGCCGCTGGAAGTCGGTCCACAGGCCGCGATCGGCGCCGGCCGGCGTGGTCAGGGCGTCGATCTCGAGCGCGTCGGCGGCCAGGGCTTCGGCGGTCTCCTGCGCCAGGTGGGCGCGCAGGAAAGCCTTCAGCTCCGGCAGGCCGTCCTTGGCCACGGTCAGCCCCGCGGCCATGGCGTGGCCGCCGCCGGCCAGCAGAAGGCCGGCCTCGTACGCCGCCTGCACCGCCGCGCCGAGGTTCACGCCCGGCTGGGAGCGGCCCGAGCCCTTGCCGACCCCGGTGACCGGATCGACGGCGATGACGATGGCCGGCCGGCGATAGCGCTCGCGCAGCCGCCCGGCGACGATGCCGACCACGCCCGGGTGCCAGTCCTCGCCGGCCACCACGATCACCGGCGCGTCGCGGTCGTTGCTTTCGCGCTCGAGCCGATGGACCGCGGCCTCCAGGGCGTCGCGCTCGACCTCCTTGCGGGTGGCGTTGAGCGCGTCGAGCTCCTGCGCCAGGGCCAGGGCCTCCTCGGGATCGTCGGTGGAGAGCAGGCGCGCGCCGAGGTCCGAGCGGCCGATCCGCCCGCCGGCGTTGATGCGCGGGCCGAGGATGAAGCCGGCGTGGAAGGTGGTGGCCGGGCCCTCGGCCTTGGCCACGGTCATCAGGGCGTTGAGGCCCGGATTGGCGAAAGCGGACATCACCTTCAGTCCCTGGGCGGTCAGGGCGCGGTTGAAGCCGACCAGCTGGGTCACGTCGCAGACCGCGCCGAGCGCCGCGAGGTCGAGCCAGGCGCGGAGGTCGGGCTCAGTCCGGCCCCCGGGCCGCGCGTCGAACAGGCCGCGCCGGCGCGCTTCCCGGTTCATCGCCGCCAGGAGGACGAAGGTCACGCCCGCCGCCGCCAGCACGCCCTGGCCCGAGGCGCAGTCGGGGCGGTTGGGATTGACCAGGGCCGCGGCCACCGGCGCCTCGCCGGGGCGCATCATGTGATGGTCGACCACCACCACGGGCAGATCGATACCGGCGGCGAAGGTCAGCGCCTCGTGCGCCGCCGCGCCGCAGTCGACGGTGACCACCAGGGCGACGCCTTCGTCCTTCAGCCGCTGGAAGGCGGCCGGGCTCGGGCCGTAGCCTTCCTTGACCCGGTCGGGCACATAGATGATCAGCTCCCGGCCCATGGCGCGGAACCAGCGCACGAGCTGGGCGGCCGAACTCGCGCCATCGACGTCGTAGTCGGCGAACACCGCGACCTTGCGCCCGTCCTCCGCGGCGTCGACCAGCAGGCGCGCGGCCTTGTCCATGTCGGCGAAGCAGGACGGGTCGGGAAACAGGCCCTTCAGGGTCGGGTTGAGATAGGCCTCGCCGTCCTCGATCCCCCGCCCGGCCAGCGCCCGCGCCAGCGGTTCGGACAGGCCCAGGCGCTGGCGATAGCCGCGCACCACCGCCGGATCCGCCGGCCGCATGCGCCAGGCGCGCCCGGACACCGACCGCTCGACCCCGAGATACGACACCACGCCAAAGCCATCCGCCATCGGTCCAGCCTAGCGCCTCGGGTGAGTCGCGTCGCGGGGGTTGTTGGCCAAGCTGCCCCCCCTTTGCAAGCTGCTCCCCATTGGGGGAGCTGTCACGACGTGACTGAGGGGGCAGCGCCGCCGCTGACGGGGGTCGCTGCGTCAAGCGTCGCGCGCGGGCCCCTCCGGCGGCTGCGCCGCCGCCTCCCCCAGTGGGGAGGAGCTTTCTCTCGCCTCTAAACCGGCCGCTTCATGCGGATTTCGCGGACGGTGCGGGTGGCGGAGTTCATCACCAGGGTGTGGGTCTGCACGAAGCCGCCGGCGATGGTGA
The DNA here is from genome assembly GCA_903837135.1 of uncultured Caulobacterales bacterium. Classification (GTDB taxonomy): domain Bacteria; phylum Pseudomonadota; class Alphaproteobacteria; order Caulobacterales; family Caulobacteraceae; genus CAIOYC01. The sequence continues at coordinate 105,671 of CAILTK010000041.1, read as the reverse complement.
CGCCGTCGAGCAGGGCCCCCTTGGTGACGCCGGTGGCGGAGAAGATGGCGTCGCCCTTGACCAGGTCGTCGAGGTCGTACTTGCGGCCGAAGTCGGCGTCCTGGAAGCCGATGCGCCGGGCGCGCGCCTTCTCGTCGTCGTTGCGGAACACCAGCCGGCCCTGGAACTGGCCGCCGACGCACTTCAGCGCCGCGCAGGCGAGCACGCCCTCCGGCGCGCCGCCCGAGCCGATGTAGATGTCGATCTGGGTCGACGGATCGGTGGTGTTGATCACGCCGGCCACGTCGCCGTCGGTGATCAGGTGCACGCGGGCGCCCACCGAGCGCAGGCTGGCGATGATCTCGGTATGGCGCGGCCGGTCGAGCACGCAGGCGGTGATCTCGCGCGGCTCCACGCCCTTGGCCTTGGCCAGCGCCCGGACGTTGTCGGCCGGCGAGGCGTCGAGATCGACCACGCCCTTGGCGAAGCCCGGGCCGACGGCGATCTTGTCCATGTAGGTGTCGGGGGCGTGCAGCATGCCGCCGCCGGGGGCGAAGGCCATCACCGCCAGCGCGTTGGACATGGCCTTGGCGGTCAGGGTGGTGCCTTCGAGCGGATCCAGCGCGATGTCGATTCGCGGGCCTTTGCCGGTGCCGACCTTCTCGCCGATGTAGAGCATGGGCGCTTCGTCCCGCTCGCCTTCGCCGATGACGATCAGGCCGTCGATGTCGAGGCTGTTGAGGGCGGTGCGCATGGCGTCCACCGCCGCCTGGTCGGCGGCCTTCTCGTCGCCGTGGCCGACCAGACGCCAGGAGGCGATCGCCGCCGCCTCGGTGACGCGCACGGCGTCCATCGCGAGATTGCGTTCGAGCTTGAAGTCGTCGCCAGCCATAAACTCAATATCTCCCATCAGGTTCGTTCTCGTGCGATTCGAGTCCCACTTCAGCCGCAAGCGTCAGGTGCGGGCGACGCGAATCGATCTTGGTCGTTCGATGACCGCCGGAATCGAGGCGATGTGCGTTACCGCGTCATCGATCGCCATTTCGGTGGCCGGGTGGGTGATAAGCACGATCGGCACGTGTCCGCTATCTTCCACCGGTCGCTGCAGGAAACTGTCGATGGAGACGCCCGCCTTGGCCAGGGCCTCGGAGATGGCGGCGATGGTGCCGGGCTCGTCGCGCACCATCAGACGCAGAAAGGCCTTGTCGATCTGGCGGTCGCGCTCGAGCGACGGCAGCGGCTTGAGTTCGGTCGCGGGGCGGCCGAACACCGGCCGGCGTCCGCCGGCGATCACGTCGGCGATGTCGGCGGCGACCGCGGCCGCGGTGGGTCCCGCCCCGGCGCCGGCGCCCTGGATGTAGAGCCGGCCCACCCGTTGCCCCTCGACAAACAGGGCGTTCAGCGCCCCGCCGGCCTGGGCCAGGGGATGGTTCAGGGGCACCAGGGCGGGCGCCACGCGGACGCTGGCGCCCCTGGCGCTGCCGGCGGCTTCGGCGATCAGCTTGATCCGGTAGCCGAGGTCCCGGGCCAGCCGGATGTCGATCAGTTCGACCGCCTGAATCCCCTCCACCTCCGCCGCGGCGAAGTTGGGGGCGCCGCCGAAGGCCAGCGCCGCCAGGACGACGATCTTGTGCGCGGCGTCGAAGCCGCCGACGTCGGTGGTCGGATCGGCCTCGGCGTAGCCCAGCCGCTGGGCCTCGGCGAGCACCGCGGCGAACGAGCGTTCGGTCCGCTCCATCTCGGTGAGGATGAAGTTGCAGGTGCCGTTGAGAATGCCGGCGATGGAGATCACATCGTCGCCGACCAGGCCTTCGCGCAGCATCTTCACCGCCGGCACGCCGCCCATCACCGCCGCCTCGAAGTGCAGCGAGGCGCCCGTGCGTTCGGCCAGGGCGGCGAGCTCGAGCCCATGGGCGGCGATCAGGGCCTTGTTGGCGGTCACCACCGGCTTGCCGAGCTTGAGCGCCGCAGTGACGGCGGCGCGCGCGACGCCCTCCGCGCCGCCGATCAGTTCGATGAACAGATCGACCTCGGGCGAGGCGGCCAGCGACAGCGGGTGGTCGAACCATTCGACCCCCGACAGGTCCGCGCCCCGCGGCTTGTCCCGGTCGCGGGCGGTGACGCCCACCAGACGCACGGTGTCGCCGCCCGGCGCGAACCCCGGCCGCTCCTGCAGGAACCTGACCAGCCCGCCGCCGACGACGCCGAGACCGGCGACGCCGATGCGCCATTCCCGGCTCACTGCGCCGCCTCCGCGAGCAGGTCGCGCCGGGCGGACAGGATCTGCCCCGACTGGTCGAGGAACTTCTTCACGTTGCGGGCCGCCTGTCGAATGCGATGCTCGTTCTCCACCAGGCCGATCCGCACGAACCCCTCCCCGTATTCGCCAAATCCCGCGCCCGGCGCCACAGCCACCCCGGCGTGCTCGATCAGGAGCTTGGCGAAGGCCATCGAGCCGATCTCGCGATAGGCCTCGGGCAGCGGCGTCCAGGCGAACATGGACGCCGGCGGCGACGGAATGTCCCAGCCGGCGCGCTTCATCGACGAGATCAGCACGTCGCGGCGCGACTTGTAGATGGCGCGGATCTCCGCGACGCAGTCCTGCGGGCCGTTCAGCGCGGCCGCGGCGGCCACCTGGATCGGGGTGAAGTTCCCATAGTCGAGGTAGGACTTCACGCGCGCCAGGGCGGCGCACAGGCGGGCGTTGCCGACCACCATGCCGACCCGCCAGCCGGCCATGGCGTAGGTCTTGGACAGGGAGTTGATCTCCACCGCCACGTCCTTGGCCCCCTCGACCTGCAGGATCGACGGCGGCGGATTGTCGTCGAAATAGATCTCCGAATAGGCCACGTCCGACAGCACCAGCAGGTCGTGCTTCTTCGCGAGCCGGATCACCTCCTTGTAGAAGTCGAGGTCGACGGACTGAGCGGTGGGGTTGGACGGATAGGAGACGATCAGCACGCTGGGGGCCGGGGCCGAATGCTTCACGGCGCGCGGAATGCCCGACAGGTACTCCTCGGGAGTCAGGGCCGGAACGTGGCGGATCACGCCGCCGGCCATGATGAAGCCGTAGGCGTGGATCGGATAGGCCGGATTGGGGCAGATCACGGTGTCCCCGGGCGCAGTGAGAGCCTGGGCCAGGTTGGCGAACCCCTCCTTGGAGCCCAGCGTCGCCACCACCTCGGTCTCGGGATCGAGCTTCACCCCGAAGCGCCGCTCGTAATAGCCGGCCATGGCGCGGCGCAGGCCGATGATGCCCTTGGACGCGGAATAGCGGCCGGACTTGGGGTCGCGCGCGGTTTCGATCAGCTTGTCGACGATGTGCTTGGGCGTCGGCATGTCGGGATTGCCCATGCCGAAGTCGATGATGTCGACGCCGTCGGCGCGCAGCCGCGCCTTCAGCCGGTTCACTTCCTCGAACACATAGGGCGGCAGCCGCCGTATCTTGTGAAAATCGGTCATGGTCGCGGCCCGGCTAGTTGGGCGACTTCGCCGGCGCCGCGGCGTCGGTCTGACCGACGGCCTTGCGGCCCTTCTTGGCGAAGGCCTCGGTTTCGTTCTGCTTTTCCTTGGTCACCGGCGCCTCGTGGCCGACCCGTTGGCGCTGCAGGTCGGCGTAGCGTTCGGTCGCCGACGCGTCCGGCACGCCCGGCGGGTTGGCGTTGCTCCACTGGTTGAGGCTGCGCTTGTCGGAGACCAGGGTCACGACCTCCTCCTTGTAGGCGGGCGCGGAGCGCACGTCGGCGGGCTTGGGCGGCACGCTGGCGAAACTGGGGATCGGCCCCTGCACCTGCTCGGCCCGGCGCGCGTCGGCGGCGATCGGCGAGGACGGATTGACCTCGAGCGGCGTCAGATGGCTGGCCTCGGCCAGTTCGTGCGCGCTCGATTTCACCTGGTCGGTCAAGGGGGCGATGGCGGAACATCCGGCGAGGGCGGCGAGGGCCGCAAGGCTCGCGCCGACTCGCCGATGTCCGCTCCACGCCGTGTCCATGATCAGCTCCTTTGCGCCCGAAGTCCGTTTTGTCGCATTTACGCGATGACGGCGCTTTAGATCGGCGCTCTTATGCGACGATCGACGGCGATAAGAAAGGGCGGGCGGCACACCGCACACGCTCCAGGGAGGCAAGATGCCGCGCAAGCCAGCCAGTTCAGCCCGCACCACCCGAATCGCCGGGTCGAGAACCAAGTCCGGCGTGAAACGCGCCGCGGCCGCCAAGGAAAGGCAAAGCAAGGCCGCCGTCCCGGCGACCGTGACGGAGGCCGCCCCGGCGAAAGCCGCCACTCCGGAGGTCTCTCCGCCTAAGGTCTCTCCGCCTAAGGCCTCTTCGGTCAAGACGGCTGCGGTGAAGGCGTCCGTGGTTCAGGCCCCTCCGGCCAAGAGCGCCAGGCCGGCGGCGAAGCGCGGGCCTGCGGCGAAGGCCCCGGCCGCAGCGGCGCGGGCCGCCTCCCGGGCGGAGACCCCGCCGTCGCCCGCTCCGGCCGCCGCTTCCGATGCGCCGGCGCCCGACGTGGCGGCGCCCTTCCAGGCCGATCCGTTCTTCGTCCTGCCGCCCGAGCAGCGGCAGGCGATGGAGCTTCTGTCGATGAATCTCGCCAAGGCGGCGCTGACCGCCCAGGGGGCCCTGGCCGATGCGACCCTGCGCCAGAACGGCGGTGAGCTCACCCCCGACCCCTTCCACGTCGGCCCGGCCATGACCGAGGTGATGCGCAAGCTGGCGGCCGAACCCGAACGGCTGTTTCGGGCCCAGGCCGAGCTGTTCGACGGCTACATGGACCTCTGGAAGGCCGCGGGCCGCCGCGCGCTCGGCGAAACCGTCGCGCCCGTGGCCGCGCCGGCCAAGGGCGACAAGCGCTTCAACGATCCGGACTGGACCGCTAATCCGGTGTTCGACGTGATGAAGCAGTCCTACCTGCTCACCTCCAACTGGCTGAACCGGCTGGTGGGTGGGGTGGAGGGGGTCGAACCCCTGACCAAGCGCCGGGTCGAGTTCTTCACCAAGATGCTCACCGACGCCTTCTCGCCCTCGAACTTCCTGGCCTCCAATCCGGTGGTGCTGCGCGAGGCGATGCAGAGCCAGGGCGCGAGCCTCCTGAAGGGTGCGGAGCGGTTCGCCGCCGACCTGGCGCGCGGCGGAGGCCAGCTGGTGATCAGCCAGACCGACGCGGAGAAGTTCAAGGTGGGCGAGAACGTCGCCACCGCCCCCGGCAAGGTGGTGTTCGAGAACCCGTTCCTGCAGATCCTGCAGTTCGCGCCGACCACGGCTGAGGTCTACGAGATCCCGCTGCTGATCTTTCCGCCGTGGATCAACAAATACTACATCCTGGATCTTCGCGAGGAGAACTCGATGATCCGCTGGCTGACCGGCCAGGGGTATACGGTGTTCGTCGCCTCCTGGGTCAATCCGGGGCCCGAGTTCGCCGGCATGGGCATATCCGACTATCTGCAGGGCGGGGTCTACGCCGCCGTCGAGGCGGTGCTGAAGCAGAGCGGCGCGGCCAAGCTCAACACCGTCGGCTATTGCATCGGCGGCACCCTCCTGGCCACCGCCCTCGCCTACATGGCGGCCTATGGCGACGACCGGATCAACTCGGCCACCTTCTTCGCCGCCCAGCAGGATTTCACCGAGGCGGGCGATCTCCTCTTGTTCACCAACGAGGACTGGCTGGCCGATCTCGACAAGCGGATGGAGGCGGCGGGCGGCGTGCTGCCGTCCGCGGCGATGGCCGACACCTTCAACATGCTGCGCGCCAACGACCTGATCTGGTCGTTCTTCGTGAACAACTATCTGATGGGCAAGGAGCCGGCGGCCTTCGACCTCCTGTTCTGGAACTCGGACCAGACGCGCATGCCGCGCGCCCTGCACATGAGCTATCTGCGCGACTTCTATAAGGACAACCTTTTGGCCAGGGGCGCGCTGACCATGGGCGAGGTGACGCTCGACCTCGGCAAGGTGAAGACGCCGATCTACGTCCAGTCCTCGCGCGAGGACCATATCGCGCCGATGCGCTCGGTCTATCGCGGGGCCAAGCTGTTCGGCGGTCCGGTGACCTTCACCCTCGCCGGCTCGGGCCACATCGCCGGGGTGATCAACCATCCCGACGCCCGCAAATACCAGCACTGGACCAACGACGCCCTGCCGGCCACAGCCGAGGACTGGCTCGCCGGCGCCGAGGAGCACCCCGGCTCCTGGTGGCCGCACTGGGACAAATGGCTGTCGAGCCGGTCCGGCGGCAAGGTCGCGGCGCGCGATCCGGCCAAGGGCCCGCTGAAGCCGATCGAGGACGCGCCGGGCCGCTATGTGAAGGTGCGCAGCGTCGACAGCTAGAGCGCCGCGCGGAAAGTGGGACCACGCTTTCGCGACAGCGGCGCTCTGAGCATCAGACCCCAGGCCAAATCAACCGCTTGAGGGCGTTACGCCGCTTGCTCCGACTCTCGTCTTCCGCTCAGCGGCCGGACCTCTCAGCGCTTGACGAACCGATAGACGAAACGATCGGTCTCGCCCTTGATGGAGGGATCGAACACCTTGATCGCGTGCGGATCCTCCTTGTTCGCGAGCATGGCGCTTTCCGCGTCCAGGTCGAAGCCGGCCGCCTCCACCTCTCCGCGAACGAACGCGGGATCGATCCGATGCAGCGCCTGGGTGTCGGTCACGCCCGACCCGGCGGCGGCCGCGTGGTCGACGATGACGTAGAAGCCGCCGGGCTTCAGCCGGTCGTAGACGGCGCGATTGAAGGCGTCCGCCGTCGCGCCCTTGTCCTGGATCAGGGCCGTGTGGAGATCGTGATAAAACAGGTGCAGCCACAGGACATCCGCGGGCTGTGTGGCCTCCGACAGCGCGACGAGGGGCGCCGAGACGGCGTCGACGTTCTCCCGGCCCGGCTCCTTCGCCAGCGTTCGCATGAGGCCGACCGGATCGTTCTTGAAGTGGGCGACTTCGGCCGGAACGAAGCTGTAGACCCGGCCGGCGGGTCCGACGGCGTCGGAGAGGAGACGGGTCCAGGCGCCGTCGCCCGGGTAAACGTCGATGACGGTGGAGCCCGCATCGACGCGGGCGAACCGGATCAACTCGGATTGCTTGGCTTGGTCGTACATGGGGATCTCCCTTTCGGTCGGGGGTTCGAGCGGGCCGCGTGCGGGACGGGGCTCCACGGCGCGTTCAGCGTATGCGTAAGCCTCACGAGGCTCTGGGTGCGGCTCCAGAGTCGACGGGCGCGGGCGTCGGGTCCGTGTCCGCCTCGGAGGCCCGCGCCAGGGCCTGGGTGTCGACATATTCCCGGATCCGGGTCAGCTTGCCGTCCCGGACCGTGATGGCGAAGATCCAGTCATCCTCGAACGGCTTGTTCGTGGCCTTGACCTTCCCCCTGGCGAAGCCGACCACCAACACCCGGTCGCCCTGGGCGATGAACTCCCGGGGCTCCGTCGACGTCTCCAGCGACCGGGATGCGGTCTCGAGCAGATCCGCCAGGCCCGCGTGTCCGCGGTGCGTTCCGGCCAGCGGCCAGTCCTTGCCTGGAATGTTCCACTCGATGTCCTCGGCGACCAGCGCCCACAGAGCCTCCCTGTCGCCGCCGCCGATCGCGGCGAAGAAGTCCTTCACGGTCTGGACATTCCGTTCGGTGCTCATGGAGTCTCTCCGCGCTTGTGTGACGCCGGCTCAGACCTGGGCCAGGCCGCCATCGACGGCGAGATCCACGCCGGTGATGTAGGAGCTTTGATCAGAGGCGAGGAAGGTGACCGCATCCGCGATTTCCTCAGGCTCGCCCCTGCGACCCATCGGGACCTGCGAAGCGAACTGGGCGGCCGCCTGTTCGGCTTGCTCGGGGGTAAGGCCCGTCGTTGTCGCCAGGGCCGGCGTATCGATGGGGCCAGGGCTCATGGAGTTCACCCGAATATTGCGATCCTTCAGCTCCAGCGTCCAGGAGCGCGCGAAGCTTCGCACCGCGGCCTTGCTCGCGGCGTAGGCGCTGAATCCGGGCAGCCCCATCACGTTGGAGACCGAGGAGGTCAGGATGATCGAACCGCCATCTTTGAAGAGCGGAAGGGCCTTCTGCACCGTGAAGAACAGCCCCTTCACGTTCACATCGAAGGTCTGGTCGAAATGGGCTTCAGAAGCGAGCTCGACCGGTGCGATCGTCCCCGCGCCGGCGTTCGCGAACAGAATGTCGATGTGACCATGTTTCTCCTTCACGACGGCGTAGAGCCGGTCCAGATCCTCCAGGTGCGAGACGTCGCCCAAGACCGTCGTGACGTTTCGCGCGATGGAGGCTGCGGCCTCCTTCAGTTCCTTCTCCCGCCGGCCGGTGATCACGACGTGCGCGCCTTCGTCGACGAAGCGCCTGGCCGTGGCCAACCCGATCCCGCTGCTTCCGCCGGTGATGACGGCGACCTTGCCTTCTAGCTTTTTCATAGCCTGCGATCTTTCGGTGTCTGGGTCGGGGAGGTCCCCTGAGGGCTTCCAGATGGGTCTGCCCAGGTCGTCGCGTGAGTGCGAAATTGCGCACAGCGGTGGTGCGCAATTGAACCGGCGAGGCGACTGTATGTTCCGCGGGTCTCGCGCCTCGAGGCTTTGGGCGCTAGAAATGCCCTTTATGGGCGCACGGCACGGCGCGAGAATGCACCATGATCGACTGGGATGACGTTCGTTACTTTTTGGCCGCCGCGCGCGGAGGGTCGGTGCGCGCCGCCGCCAAGCGCCTCGGGGTGAACCACGCGACCGTGCTGCGTCGCATCGCCCAGCTCGAGGAACGTCTCGGGGCGCAGATGTTCGAGAAGCTGCCCTCGGGCTACCGCCTGACGGCGGCGGGCGAGGAGGTTGTCGAGCTCGCGGAGCGGATGGAGGCGGCGACGAACCAGCTGGAGACGCGCGTCCTCGGCCGCGACCAGAGTGTGCGCGGGCTTCTGAGGGTGACGCTGGCGCCGCCGCTGGCGACCCATCTGCTCATGCCGGACTTCGCCGATTTCGCGCGCCTGCACCCGGACATCGAGATGGAGATCCTGTCGTCCGGCGACCTGGCGAATCTGACCAACCGGGAGGCCGATGTCGCCATCCGCGTCGTCTACGACCCCAAGACCCTTCCGCTGAATCTTCACGGCCTCAAGGGACCGGAGCTGTTCGGCGGCGTCTACATGTCCCGCGATCGACTGGACGCATGGCGGGCGGGCGCGGCGGATCCGATCCGATGGATCGTGATCAGCGTTCATGGAATTCCGGAGTGGGCCAGCGACGGCGAGGTTCGCGCCACGGGGGTTCCCTTCAGGGTGACGGACGCCGAGGCGCAGATCGGCGCCGCACGCCTAGGGCTCGGGATCACGACCCTGCCGTGCTTCATGGGCGACGCCGACCCCCTGCTGGCGAGGGTCCCTGGCGCCGACCTGCACATGTACGGAACGGTCTGGCTTCTTGCCCAGGGAGAGACCCGCAAGACCAAGCGCGTGCGCCTCTTCACCGAATTCGTATCCCGCAGGCTCGCCGCCTACGCGCCGCTTCTCGCGGGGCTGTCCGTATCGCCCCACTGAAGCGCGGCGGGTCGCTGGCGCCGCCACGGGCGACAGGCGCCACTAAGCCGAGCTTCCGAACATCTGCTGTGGGTGGTTTGCGGTCAATAACGCCGGTTGACAAAATCGGCATTTGCCCAGGGTGCGGAACGGAGTTGGCTCCGATCGGAGAGATCGACCTTTGGTTCTGGCTTCGGACGACGACTAGCTAGCGTTCACGGCAACGGTAATCCAAGGGTGATATATGGAAGCTACAGGCATTCTGGGCGTGGGAGAAACTACGGCAGCCCTGGCCTACATCAAAGGCCGGCGGGGCGTATCGCCGCGTCAGATGAAAGTTATCCTCGTCGCATGCATGTTGGCGGTCGGCATCCCCTTAGGGGCCTGGATGTCGGGGTCATGGTCGGCGGCCGCTATGTCGGTTGAGTTCGCCGTCGTCGGTCTTGGCGTCGGCTTGATGGCGATCCAGTTGCTGGCTGGTCCTTCGAAGCGAAAGGCCCTCGCCGAGCGCGGCCAAGCATACGAACAGTCGCTTACGCTGCGCCTGACATCGGAGGCAATGATCTATGAGCTAGCGGACCTGACTATGACCGCCCGCTGGCCTAGCGTTACGGACCTCTATCAGACCCGCAAGTACTGGGTTTTCCTGGTTCAAAGCAGCGCTATGGTCCTCCCGCGACGCTTCTTCACAACTCCCGAGGCCGAGCGCGATTTCATTGTCGAAGCTATGTCACGGATGACCGAGGCTGCGCGCGCAAGAAGCCCGGACGCGATCAGGGTTGTCGGCAGGTAGTGCGAGGTCCGCTAAGGGTCGAACGTCCCCGTTGGGATCGGGGCGACAAGCAGACGATGCGCCGCGAGGGGCGTTCAGGGCCTTCTGGAACTCCAACGTCAGAGGTTCACCTCAGCCCTGCGCCCTCCTCCAGGCCGAGCATCAGGTTGAGGTTCTGCACCGCCGCCCCGGATGCGCCCTTGCCGAGGTTGTCGAGCACGGCCAGGAGGCGCGCCTGCCTCGCCGTGTCGTTGCCGAACACGTAGAGCTTGAGCTGGTTGGTGTCGTTGAGCGCTTCGGGGTCGAGTTCGGCCACGTGGCCGCCGGCGCCGGCGCGGGCGGCCTGCAGCCGGTCGGTCTCGGCCGTGTCCGCCACGGCGACGAACCGCTCGCCGTCGTAGGCGGCGGCCATCGCGGCGCGCAGGTCCTCGGTGGCGGGCTCGCCCGGCAAGGCCCAGAGCGGCACGGGAACCTCGACGATCATGCCCTGGGCGTAGCGGCCCACCGCCGGCGCGAACACCGGCGCGTGGTCGAGGCCCGCATAGGCGGCCATCTCCGGCAGGTGCTTGTGCTGCAGGGTGAGGCCATAGGGGCGGAAGGCGTCCGTGGCGCCCTCCTGTTCGAACTCGGCGATCAGGCCCTTGCCGCCGCCGGAGTAGCCCGAGACGGCGTTGACGGTCAGGGGAAAGCCGGCCGGGATCAGCCCGGCGTGAACCAGCGGCCGCACGAGGGCGATGAAACCGGTCGGATAGCAGCCGGGATTGGCGACTCGGGTCGCCCGGGCGATCGCCGCCCTTTGTCCGGCGCGCAGCTCGGGGAAGCCGTAGGTCCAGCCGTCGGCCACCCGGTGCGCGGTGGAGGCGTCGATCACCTTGACGGCGGGATTGTCGATCAGGGCGATGGCCTCGCGCGCCGCCTCGTCGGGCAGGCACAGGATCACCGCGTCGGCGGCGTTCAGCAGGGACCTGCGCGCCTCGGGATCCTTGCGCCGGGCGGGATCGATCGACACCAGTTCGAGGTCGCGGCGGCTTTCCAGCCGCTCGCGGATCTGCAGGCCGGTCGTCCCGGCTTCGCCGTCGATGAAGACCTTGGGGAGCATGTTCCGATCCTCCAACCGGACAAAGAAAAAGGGCGCTTCGGTTGCCCGAAGCGCCCCGGTAACGCGGGTTTTCGCCGCGCCTAGCGCTTCGAGAACTGGAAGCTCCGGCGGGCCTTGGCCCGGCCGTACTTCTTGCGCTCGACCACGCGCGAGTCGCGCGTCAGGAAGCCGTGCGGCTTCAGCACCGGACGCAGGCCCGGCTCATAGTAGGTGAGCGCCTTGGCGATGCCGTGACGGATGGCGCCGGCCTGACCCGACAGGCCCGAGCCCTGCACCGAGACGACCACGTCGAACTGGCTGGCGCGCTGGGCGATCTCCAGCGGCTGGGCGATCATCATGCGCAGCACCGGGCGGGCGAAATACACCACCTGGTCGCGCTCGTTGATGGTGATCTTGCCCGAGCCCGGCTTGATCCAGACCTTGGCGATGGCGTTCTTGCGCTTGCCGGTGGCGTAGGCGCGGCCGAGCGAGTCGATCTGCGGTTCGGCCGGGGCGGCGCCCTCGGACAGGCCTTCGGGACGAAGCGCGCGCAGGGCGTCGAAGCCCTGGCCCTGCGTCGAAGCCGTGGGCGTCGAGGCGGGGGCGGCGGCCGGCGCCGGCGGGGTGGCGATTTCGGTGGGTTCCACGTCGCTCATGCTATTGGGCCCGCACGTTCTTGGCGTTCATCTCGGCGAACGCGATGGTTTCGGGTTGCTGGGCCTGATGCGTGTGCTCAGGACCGGCGAAGATGCGAAGATGGGTCATCTGCTTGCGCGCCAGGGGGCTTTCCTTGGGCAGCATGCGTTCGACCGCCTTCTCCAGGATGCGCTCCGGGTACTTGCCGCCGAGGATCTTGTCCGCGGTGCGTTCCTTGATGCCGCCCGGATAGCCGGTGTGCCAGTAGTAGGTCTTGTCCTTCAGCTTGTTGCCGGTGAACTTGACCTTGTCGGCGTTGACGACCACGACGAAGTCGCCGCTGTCCACGTGGGGGGTGTAGTCGGGGCGATGCTTGCCGCGCAGGCGCATGGCGATGAAGGAGGCGAGCCGGCCGACAACCGCATTCTCGGCGTCGATCACGATCCACTTCTTCTCGACGTCCGCCGGCTTCAACGAGGCCGTGGTCTTCATCATGGGAAGAGGTTCCGTAAGAAAAGACGCCGCCGCAAGGAGGCGACGGCGAAGAGGCGCGGTTGATAAGGGCGACGTCGCCGATTGTCAATCGCCTCCATAGCCCTCAATTCGCGATTTGCCTTTGAAACAACAAGGGAATTTCTACACGGTATCATAATACCGCAAGAAAGTCAGGCCCGCCGGACCCGCCAGGCGAGCATGGTGGCCAGGGTCAGCACGGCCACGGCCCCCGACTGGTGCAGCAGGCCGAGCCATACCGGCGTCGCCATCCGCAGGGTCATGACCCCGAGCAGGGCCTGCAGCATGACCGCCCCCGCCATCCACAGGGCCAGCCGCTTTACGGGCGGCGGGGCGAACCCTCTGGAGACGCCGGCGAAATAGGCCAGGGCCGACAGGAACAGCAGGTAGCCGACCATGCGGTGGTTGAACTGCACCGCGGCCTGGCTGTGCGCGAGCACGCTCCACACCCCCTCCCCCTTAAGCGCATAGGCGGCGGGAAAGAACCGGCCGTCCATCAGCGGCCAGTCGGTGTAGATCCGGCCGGCCTGGTTCCCTGCCACGAGGGCGCCCAGCATGGCCTGCAGGAAGACGATCAGGACGAGGCCGACGGCGCCGCGGATCCACACCGGGTCGGCGGGATGGCCGCCCGCCCGCGCCCGGCCGAACCAGGCCTCGAGCCCGGTCCACACGCAGGCGACCAGGATCAGCAGCGCCAGGCCGAGGTGGATCGCCAGCCGTTCGGGCGCCACCAGCACGTTCTTCTCCAACCCGCTGGCCACCATCCACCAGCCGGCCAGCCCCTGCAGGGCGCCAAGGCCGAAAATGGCCACGCAGCGCCAGACCAGGCGCTTTGGCAGCCGGCGCGCGACCAGCAAGACCACGAAGGGCAGCAGGAAGGCGACGCCGACCAGCCGTCCCAGCAGCCGGTGCGCCCATTCCCACCAGTAGAGCGCCTTGAACTGGCCGAGGGGCATGCCGAGGTTGACCAGCCTGTACTGCGGAATGTGCTGGTACTTGGCGAACTCCGCGGCCCATCCGGCCTCGGACATCGGCGGCAGGATCCCCGTCACCGGCCGCCATTCGGTGATCGACAGGCCCGAGCCGGTCAGCCGGGTAGCCCCGCCGACGATCACCATCAGCGCCACCAGGGCGGCGAGGCCGAACAGCCACAGCGCGGTCGAAACGGACCGCTCGAGGTTATAACTCCAACGCATCGGCGACTTTCGTTGCTCCGCCGAGCCTCTAGACGCTCCGGCCGCGCGCCACAATGCGCTGCGCCGCCGCCGCGACACCCATCGAGACTGGCGCCACGGCCAAGCTCGAGTAGAGTGTCGGCCGTCACGGGCGCCCTGGGCTGCAACCAGGGATACAAATCGCGGATGGAGATCGCGGATGGTCGGCTTTTTCGGATGGATCGTGATCGGCCTCTTCGCCGGCTGGATCGCCAGCCTGGTGATGAATCGCCACCACGGCCTGGTGGTGAATCTGATCATCGGCCTGATCGGCGCCTGCATCGGCGGATGGCTGGCGCGCCTGCTCGGCTTCTACGCCATGGGCTGGATCAGCTCCTTCGTGGTCGCGTTCGGCGGGGCGGTCATTCTGCTGTTCCTCCTCGGCCTGCTTCGGCGGCGAAGCGCGTCCTGACGCTCGACGAGGCGGCGGTTCGGCGCTAGGCCTCCCGCATCATGAGGGAGACTTCGATGCCGGCGCGCTGGCGCAAACTGATCGGCGGGGCCGGCATGCTCGTGTTCCTGGCGGTCTACGCCCGGACCGCCGTGGTCATGTTCGGCTTTCTGCCGAACCAGCCCTGGCTGCAGCTCGTCTACATGACCGTGGTCGGGATAGGCTGGGGCCTGCCGTTGATCCCCTTCATCAGCTGGATGAACCGCGGACGCTGAGGCGGGAGAGTTTCGAGCCCAGCCTGCGTGCGAAGCCGCAAGCAGATGCGGGCGCCTAAAGCCCAAAAGCGCGGGCTGCCCGCGCGCCGGGGGGAGCGCGGCGGACGAGGGGGCGCCCTCCTCCGCCGCCGCCCGACTCAGAACCGGGCCTTGGCGCCGACGAAGAAGCGGCGGCCGTAGGGGTCGCCGTAGGTGAGGGTCGGGAAAGACGGGCCCTGGTCGGTCAGGTTGTCGATGCCGACGGTGAACACGTAGCGGGTCCAGGTGTACTGGCCGGAAATACTGTGGGTGATGTTGCCGGCGATCACCGGCACGGGCGTGTTCTCGATCGTGGCCGTCGGGCTCGACTTCACCTCGGGCAGATAGTTCAGCGAATAGAACAGTTTGAACGGCCCTCGCGTGTAGCGCAGGTCGAACCGCGCGCGCCATTTGGGCTCATAGTAGATCCCGGTGAAGAACGAGGACGAGAAGGTGCCCTGGTAATCCACCTCGGTGCTGAGCGCGGTCGCCTTGCCGCCGTAGCGTGTGATGTGGGTGGCGTCGCCGCCGACCTCCAGCGTGCCCCAGTTGACGTCGCCGCCGACGAAGCGGGAGATCGGGAAGCGGTAGTTGGCGGTGTAGATCTCGCCGCGATAAACCACATAGCCGGCGTTCTGGGTCTGGTCGTGGGCGGTGTCGATATAGCCGGCCGCATTGCGGGTGAAGCTGTTGCACGCCTGGGCGTCGCCGGTGTCGTAGCACAGCGCGGTGGCGGTCTGCGGGTTCACGTCGGTGAAGGCGTTGTCGATCTCCACCTCGGTACGGTCGGCCGAAACCGTCAACCCGGGAATGTAGTCGGGCTTATAGGTCAGGCCCCAGGTGAAGCTGTCGGAGACCTCGTTCTTCAGGTTGGCGTTGCCGCCGTAGGTGACGGCGGTGGCCGAGACGTTGGTGTAGGGATCGTGGAAGTTCGCCAGCGATCCGTACCCCGGGTGGGCGGCGAACAGGG
Source organism: uncultured Caulobacterales bacterium (assembly GCA_903837135.1). Lineage (GTDB taxonomy): Bacteria > Pseudomonadota > Alphaproteobacteria > Caulobacterales > Caulobacteraceae > CAIOYC01. The sequence goes on along the minus strand of CAILTK010000041.1, from coordinate 90,329 downwards.
CGGCGCAGCTGGCCTGGCGCGCGGCGGGGTTGGGACCCGAGTTGATGTAGCTGGAGTCGCACGGGTCGGCGCCGGGCGTTGTGAAGCTGGTGCTGGTCGGCGCGAACTGCGCGTCGAGCGTCGGCGCGCGGAAGTTGCGGCTGCGCGAGGCGCGGAAGCCCAGGCCGTAGCCGATCTCCCAGCGGCCGCCCGCGGCCCAGACGTCCTCGGCCCCGGCCAGGCTGTTGTCCACGTGGCGGAACGAGCCGGTCAGCTCCAGCGCCTGCACGAACGGCAGCTTGAAGTCCTTGCCGAACACCGGGATCAGGATTTCGGCGGAGTATTCGTTGGTGTTGTAGGCGCCGGACTCCGGCGACGCGGGCGAGGACGAATAGCCGAGCTGGTCGACCTCGAACGGCTTGAAGTTCGCCGATTCGTAGCGGTGCTCGTACCCGGCGCTGAACCGCAGCATGCCGCCCGGCAGCTGCAGAAGATCGCCGCCGAAGGTCAGGAGGAAGTCGGTCTGGATGTTCTGGTCCGTGCCGCCCGACGTCAGGGTCGAATAGGCGAGCGCGCGGGGGTCCTGCTGGGCGTAGCCGGCGAAGGGGTTGATCGGCACGCAGGCCGCGTCGGTCACCTTCACCGCGTTGATCGCGCAGACGATCTGGCCGGCGCCGTTCTTCACCGCGTTCAGGGCGTTGGTCAGGTGATCCACGTACTGGTCCTTGACCTTGTCCGTCGTGTCCGAACCGGCCAGGCTGTAGGAAGCGCTGTAGTAGAAGTTGCGACCCCAGGCGTTGAAGTCGCCGTCGAGGGCGATGACCCCGCGCCAGGTATCGAGCGCCTCGGTGCGGTCGCGGTTCGGCAGGATCTGCAGGGTCTTGGACAGCAGCAGGGGATTGCCGGCGGCGAACGACGGCGACGCGGCCGAGAGGGTGGCGATCTCCGCGGCGTTGAGGAAAGGGTTGGTGTTGGTGAAGGAGATCGGGCCGTACCCGCCGCCGGCGAAGTAGGCGACGCCCTGGGTGCCCTTGGAGTCGTCGGTCATCTGGTGCGAGTAGAGCAGCTCGGTCGACACCTTCATGTGCGAGGTGAGGTCGTAGTGGCCGATCGCGTAAAGCGAGGTGCGCTCCAGTCCCGCCGTCAGCGAGGACAGGTCGGCGTAGGACTGTCCCTGTCCGCCGATCGCCTTGGTGCCGTTGATGACCCCGGTATCGTAAGGGATGACCGAGGCGCCGTCGCTCGAGAACTGCAGCGCCGAGCCCGCGCCATTGCGAAGCAGGTTGCTCGCCGTCGGTGAGAAGCTGTTGAAGGGCGAAAAGATCACGCCGTTGTTGTTGTAGGTCCAGACGTGGCCATTGCTGTAGTAGAGCGTCGGCGGCAGCCCGTCGGTGGTGGTCTTGTTGGCCGGATTGGGCAGGGTGGTCAGGGCCGCCGCGCTCCACGGACGATCCTCGTAGGCGAGGGAATCCGTCTTGGACCAGTCGATGTTGACCGCGAAATTGCCGCGTCCACCGTCGAAGTCGGTTCCGAAGGTGCCGCGGATGGAGGGGCGCCGATCGTCGCCCCGGGTCGAGCCGCCGTACTGCACGTCGAGCTCTGCGCCGGTGTAATGGCTCTTCAGCACATAGTTGACCACGCCGGCGATGGCCTCGGAGCCATAGACCGCCGAGCCGCCGCCTTCGACGATGTCGACCCGGTCCAAGAGACCCACGGGGATGACGTTGGAGTCGACCGAGCGGTCGTAGAGACCCGATCCCGTCGTCACCATGCGCCGGCCGTTCACCAGGGTCAGGGTGCGGCCCGAGCCGAGGCCGAACAGATTGGGCGATTCGTGGCCGGCGGAGGTCACCGGAAAGCCGTTGCTGGGCGGGGTGGCGAAGGTGGGCGTGTTGGAGGAGAGGTCGTTCAGCATCTGGCCGACTTCGACATAACCGCGTTCGGACAGGTCCTCGGTGGTCACCGACTGGATCGGCGTGGTGGAGGTGGTGTCATTGCGGCGGATGCGCGAGCCGGTCACTACCACTTCGGTCGGCGCGCTCGGAACGGCGTCGGCCTGCCGGGCGACGGCCCGGCCCTGGTCGTTTCCCAGGACGATCACCCCCGACGGGGTGCGCCGCACCACCAGCGGCGTGCCCGCGATCAGCCGCTTCAGGGCCTCGTCCGCCGAATAGGCGCCCGACAGGGCCGAACTCGACCGGCCGGCGACGTCGCCTTCGGAAAAGATGATCTGCTCGCCCGACACCTGGCCGAAGGCCCGCAGCGCCGCGCCGAGGTCCTCGGCCGGAATGTCGAACTTGTAGGTGGCCGTCTGCGCGGCCGCCGGCATGGCCATCGACAGCAGCGCCGCCGCCGCCACCGAACACAGGTTGAGCGTCTTCCAGTTCGTCATTGTCGAGCCCCCTCGTTTGGCCCGTCACAGGGCCGTCATGGAGTGTTACGCAGAAGCTCGGCTTTGCCCTGACGCCGGACGGAAAATAATTCGCGGGCCTTCGATCTCCCTCTACGTCATGCCCGCCCCCCGTGCCGCGGCGTCCAGGGAAACGCCCGCCGCCGGACGTCTGAATGGCCGGGACCGAGCCCGGCGATGACGTGCCGGGGTTGGCGTGAACCTCTCTCTCAGGCGCCCCAGATGTCGCGAGCGTAGCGGACGAAGTTCCCTCCCAGGATCTTCTCGACCCGAGCCGGACCATGCCCCCGCGCCTTCAGCAGGCGAGCGAGCCTGCGAAACTGTTCCGGACCGCGCAGGTCGTCGACGAACGGATGGGTGTCGGCGCCCTCGCCCGGCGCGGAAATTCCCTTGGCGACGCGATCCTCGTGCTCCTTGCGCAGGGCTTCGGCGTAGGCCTTGAGGTCGTCGATGGGCGTCGTCCCGCCGTCCGTGCCGATGCCCACGTGATCCTCGCCGCAGATCGTCACCGCGTGCTCGATGTGGGCGACGACCTCGGCGGCGGTGGCGCGTCCCTTGGGATCGAGGAAGGGCATGAAATAGACGCCCACGAAGCCGCCCCGGTCGGCGACCAGTCGCAGCTCCTCGTCGGTCTTGTTGCGGGGCAGGTCCATCAGGGCGCGGCAGCCGGTGTGGTTGATCGAGATCGGCCGGCGGGAATACCGCGCGGCTTCGAGGCAGGTGCGCCGCCCCGAGTGGGACAGGTCGACCATGAGGTTGCGGGCGTTGAGACGGTCGATCACCGCGCGGCCGAACTCGGTCAGCGGGGTATCCTCCGGCGCCATCGAGCCGCCGCCGAGCGCGTTTTTAGGGTTGTAGGTGAGCTGAACCACCTTCATGCCAAGGTCGGCGAACAGGTCCACGCGATGCGCGTCCTCGCCCAGCATCGCCGCGTTCTGGAAGCCGTAGATCAGCCCGATCTTCTTTTCCGTGCGGGCGCGCAGGATGTCGGCGGCGGTGTCGACCTTCAGAAGATCGCGCGGATGCTCGCGGATCGCCCGGTCCCAGCGGCCGATCGAGGCGACGCTGGACTCGAACGGATCGTCCTTGCCCGCCACATAGCCGAGGGTGACGTTCACCGCCGCCTCGCCCGAGGCGTGCGCGTCGGCCAGGATCCGCGGGGTGATCGCCGCGTCGCCGGCGTCGGGATGGTTCGGGTCGTCGAGCCCGCCCAGGGCATTGACCACCGTCCACCCGGCGATGGGGTCCGCGCGCCGCTCCGCCGCCCGGGCTGATATCGCCGCGCCCGACAGGGCGGCGGCCCCGCCCAGGGCCAGCAGCTGACGACGGTCCGCGATCCTTGGCATCGGTTTCTCCCGCAATGGCCCCACATCCTGCTTACGCACGGACAAGGCTGAGCCGCAGCATCCGTCGGCGCGCGTGCGGGGTCGACGCCAGTAAGTTCAACGCGGAGCCCGCAGAGGCAAGCGCGGAGCGCGCAGAGAGGGCCTGAAAGCTTGGCGGCGCGGAAGCGCTGTCCCGCGACGCGCTCCGCGTGCTCTGCGACACGCTCTGCGTCCTCCGCGTTGCTCCTGCCCAGCCAAGGCCGGGGCGACGCTGAGATATGTGAGCCTGGGCCGGGGTCGACGGGTTTGTCTTCGACAAGCGTAATACCCGAGGAGCCGCGGAGGCGGCGTTCGGGCGGGGAACACGGATGATCAAGGCTCTTGCGGCGGCGGCGCTGCTCGGCGGCGCGGTTCTGGTTTCGGCGGCGGGCGCGGTCGCGCCCTCCCCGCACGCCACCGTCGTGGTGACCGGCCATCCGATGACCGAGGCGGCGGGCGGACCGGTCGACGTATCGGTGACCGTGCCGGATCTCGACGTCCCCGCCGGCCGGTCGATCTTCAGGATCGGCCTGCAGGTGCCGGGCATGGCGCACGCCCAGGCGGTGACCGAGGTGCGGATCACCGACGACGAGGGCGCGGTCCCGCTGATCGCCGCCAAGGGCTCGGAGGTCACGGAGGACTGGGGCTCGGGAAACGGCGGCGACTGGCGCTCGTCGCGGCGCGTGCACGGGACCGTCACCGCCCGCTATCGCCTGCCGCTCGAAAACATCGAGATCCTCTCCGGCGCGCCGCCGATCATGATGCGCATCGACGGCGACGGTTTCTCCGGCCAGGGCTCGGGCCTGATCGCCCTGCCGCCGACCCTGCAGCGCGCCTACCGCATCCGCCTGCATTGGGACCTGAAGGCCATGGGCGCGGGCGCCGAAGGCGTGTCGAGCTACGGCGACGGCGACCTGGACCTGCCGCCGGGACCGCTTTCGCGCCTCGACGATGCGGTGTTCATGGCCGGTCGCCTCAAGCGCTATTCGCCCAAACCGGGCGCGGCGTTCTCGGCGGTCTGGCTGGGTGAGCCGACCTTCGATCCGATCGCGGCCATGGCCTGGACGGCGAAGATGCACGCCTGGATGAGCCGTCACTTCAAGGACACCAGCGAGCCGCCCTACCGGGTCTTCCTGCGCTACAACCCGATGAACGCCGGCGGCGGCGCGGCCCTGACCCACTCCTTCATCTTCACCTATAAGCCCGGCGTCACCGGCGAGAGCATCAAGGCCATCCTCGGCCACGAGATGACCCACACCTGGACCGCCGAGCAAAGCCTCGGCAAATGGTACGACGAGGGCGACGCGGTCTACTATCAGGCGCTCCTGCCCTGGCGGGCCGGGCTGATCTCCACCGACGCCTATCTCAAGGACGTCAACGAGACCGCGAGCCGCTATTACACCAACCCCGAGAAGGGCGCACCGGACGCCGAGATCACGCCGCGCTTCTGGGCCGAGACCTTCATCCGCGTGCTGCCCTATGACCGCGGGTCGCTCTATTTCGCCGTGCTGAACGGCAAGATCCGCCGCGCCTCGGGCGGCAAGCGCTCGATCGACGACCTGGTGCAGACCCTGATCGACCGGCGCAAGGCCGGTCTGCACAACACCGAGGCCACCTGGCTCGAACTCCTGAAGAAGGAGATCGGCGAGGACGCGATCACCGTGCATCGGTCGATGCTGGCGGGCGGCCTGATGCTGCCGGAGTCCGGCGACTACGGCCCCTGCTTCCACCGGGTGGTGAAACAGATCCGCCGCTTCGACCTCGGCTTCGACAACAGCTCGGTGCTGGGGCCGGTCAAGATCATCAAGGGCCTCAAGCCCGGGTCGGAAGCCGAGAAGGCCGGGATCCGCGAAGGCGACCGCTTCACCTACGGCGCATCGCTCGATGCGACCCAGGGCGACGTGACCAGGACCCTGACCCTGAACGTCGTCCGCGACGGCAAGACGGTTCCGATCTCCTATCTGCCCCGCGGCGAGGCGGTGGACGCCTACCAGTGGGAGCGCACGCCCGGGGTTCCCGAAGCCGCCTGCAAGGGAGGCGTGAAATGAAACTCCCGCGCGTGATCGGCGTCGCCTGCGCGGCCGCCCTGCTGTTCGCGAGCGCCGCCTTGGCGCAGGACAGACCCGCGCGCCCGTCCAACGAACCGCAGGAGGTCCTCAACCAGCCGCCCAAGCCCTCGACGCTGAAGGGCCGCTTCACCCTCGTCTCCCTCGGCGACCTGCTCTACTCGCACCCGTTCGCCAATTCGCCCGACCCGGCGCTGCAGAAGGTGCTGGCCCTGGTGCGCAGCGGCGACGTGGCCATCGCCAACCGCGAGGGAATGTTCTTCGACCTGAAGACCTTCAAGGGCGCGGGCACGGACCAGGGCATGCTGTGGAGCGAGGCGTCGCTCGGCACGGACATGAAGGCCATGGGGATCGGCATGGTGTCGATGGCCAACAACCATTCCACCGACTGGGGACCCGAGGGCCTGCTCGAATCCCAGCGCCTGCTCGACGAGGCGGGCGTCGCCCACGCCGGTAGCGGCGAGACCCTCGAAGCGGCGCGCCGCGCCGGGGTGTTGGTGTCGCCCAAGGGCCGGATCGGCCTCGTCTCCACCGCCTCGACCTTCCGGCCGAACGCCGGCGCGAACGACGCCTTCGGCGACGTCCCGGCGCGGGCCGGCATCAGCATATTGCGCACCCGCGCGATCCATTTGGTGACGCGGGACGAATTCGCCCAGGTCAAGGCGCTCGCCGCCGAGCTGGCTTCGCCCCTGGCCCCGGCCCCCGCTCCCGAGGCGACAGAGGTCGAACTGTTCGACACCCTCTACCGCCTGTCGCCCGTTCAGGGCCTGCACTACGACATGGACCTCTACGACGAGACGGGTCTGCTCAAGGCCGTGCGCGAGGCCAAACAGACCTGCGATCTCGTGGTCTTCACCATTCACGCCCACGAAAGCCCCACCGGGGTCGACGACGACACCCCCGCCCCGCCGGACTTTCTGATCAAGCTGTTCCACGAGGCGGTGGACGCGGGCGCCGACGTGATCATGGGCGGCGGACCCCATTCCCTGCGCGGCGTGGAGATCTACAAGGGCAAGCCCGTGCTCTACGGCCTTGGCGCCTTCTTCCTCAACGGCGAGATCAAGGCCATCCAGCAGACCGCCCTGCAGGTCTGGCCCGACGCCAGCGGCCACGCCCCGCCGCCGCCGCCCGAGGAGCGCTCCGTGCGCCACGGCGGCAATCCGCCGCGCTGGTACGACGGCGTCGTCGCCGTCACCGAATTCGAGGACGGCCGGCCGCGCCGGCTCAGGCTCTATCCGCTCGACCTCGGAAACACCTACGACCGCACCCGCCGCGGCATCCCCCACTTCGCCGACCCCGCCAACGCCCGCAGGATCCTCGAAGCCCTGCAGGCGGATTCGCGGCCGTTCGGGACGAAGATCGACATCGAGGAGAGTGTGGGCGTGGTGCGGATTCCGTAGGGGCGGGTCGCCGCGCCGAGCCCTCCATTCCGCGGGGACGACCGGAACAGGAGGCGTCGCCCTGTCCTGGGCGTCGCCCTGCCCTGGCGTCGCCCGTCCGCGGCGGTCACTGCCGCAACATTGGACCTTCCCACGGAAAAACGCCCAAAAACGCGGCGCTCGGATGGGGGACTCGCGTCGGGCCGCGTAATACTCCGGGAGGGTCCCTGTGGGCCGGATCGGGGTGGGGCGTGCAGGCGGAAGCGGAGGATCTGGCGAGCGCACTGAACGCCCGGTTCCGGCCGGCGCTGATGGCGTTTTTCCTGCGCCGGATCGGCAACCACGCCGAGGCGGAGGACCTCACCCAGGAGGTCCTGCTGCGGGTGACCAAGCGCGGCGCCGCGATCGACGCGACCCGGCCCGACGCCTACGTGTTCCAGATCGCGGCCAACCTGCTGCGCGATCGCGGCCGCCGCCAGAGGGTGCGGGCGGGCTATCTGCAGAGCTTCGAGGCCTTCGACGCGGCCGACATGGAGGAGCGCGATCCGGACCGGGTGCTGCAGGGCCGCCAGTCCCTGGCCACCGTGGTCAAGGCCGTGCGCGAACTGCCCGAGCGAACCCGCACGATCTTTATCCTGTTCCGGCTCGAGGGCATGAAGCAGCGTGAGATCGCCGACCATCTGGGCGTCTCGATCCGGACCGTGGAGTTGCATGTCATCCGCGCGAGCGTCCATCTGCGCGACCGGCTCAAGGGTGATCAATGAGCCGCGGCGACCCGCCCCACGAAGAACGCCGCATCGAACAGGCCGCCGCCTGGGCCGCGCGCCTGGCGGACGGCAAGGTCGGCTCGGCGCAGCAGCAGCAGTTCGACCGCTGGCTGCAGGACGAGCCCGCCAACGGCGCGGCCCTGGAGGAGATCGTCGACGCCTGGGACGCGGTGGAGCACTACGCCGCCGCCGAGCCGATGATCGCCCTGCGCGAAGCGGCGCTGGCCTCCGCCCGGCGCAGCAGCTACGGCCGGGTGCTGCGCGGCCGGGCCCGCGCCTGGGCGCCGTGGCTGGCCGCGGCCTGCCTGCTGATGATCCTCGCGCTGCCGGCCGCCTGGCTGGCGACCCGCCCGACCACCTACGCCACCACCGTCGGCGAGCGCCGCACCGTCGTGCTCGCCGACGGCTCGACGGTGTCGCTCGACGCCGACAGCGAAGTGCGGACGCGCTATACCGACAAAGAGCGACGGCTGTGGCTGATGCGCGGCCGCGCCCAGTTCAACGTCGCCAAGAACCCGCTGCGCCCCTTCTCCGTGCAGGCGGCGGATGACGTGGTGGTGGCCACCGGGACCGCCTTCAGCGTGGAGCTCCTGAAGAAGCAGGTGCGGGTGGTCCTTTACGAAGGCCATGTGGCCCTGATCCAGCGCGGGGCGCAGGGGCCGCGACCGATCCTGACCGTCCAGGGCGACCGCGCCGAGCGGCTGCTGGCTCCCGGGCGGGAGATCATCCTCGACCCGGTGGTCGTCTCGACGCCGGCCGTGGCCGGTCCGGCCCCGGCGTTCCGCTCCGCCGTCGCCGACGTGGGAGCCGCCGATCCGATCCGCTCGCTGGCCTGGGAGGAAGGCCTGCTGGCCTTCCAGGACGAGCCTCTGTCCGTCGTCGCCGAGCGGATGAACCGCTATACCGACACCCCCCTGGTGGCGGCCGACGCGGCGACCGCCGGCGTCCGCATCTCGGGGGTGTTCCGGGCGAGCGACACCGACGCGCTGATCGAGGGGCTTTCCGCCGGCTTCGACATCCGCGCGCGGAACAACGGCCGGTCGATCACCCTCTACAAGCGACCCGCCGCCCCGTGAGGACCGCGGCGCCCCGGGCGCGGCGGCGCCGATCGCGCGCGGCGGCAGGTCCATGCCTATGCCTGTGCCTGTGGTCCACAGCCCTCCCCGCCGCGCCGGCCCCCGTCGACACCCTGCCGTCGGACTTTCCGCCGGCGGCCCAGGCTGCGGCCCCCATAGCGGACTTCGTCGCCCGCGAGGCGATGGTCCGCATGCGCGACGGCGTGAAGCTCTACACCCTGATCGTCATGCGCACCGGCGTCCGCGACGCGCCGATCCTGCTCGAGCGCACGCCCTATGGCGCGGACGTTCAGCTCGCCGCCCGCCGCGGCCGGCTGGACCAGCAGGTCGGCCCCTTTTACGCGCCCTATGTCGACGATGGCTATATCCTGGTCTGGCAGGACGTCCGCGGCAAGAACCGCTCCGAGGGGACCTATGTCACCAACCGCCCCCTGTCGGGTCCGCTGAACCCCACCGGCCTGGACCACGCCACCGACGCCTACGACACGATCGACTGGCTGGTGAAGAACGTGCCGCAGAGCAACGGCCGGGTCGGCGCCCTCGGCGGCTCGTACAACGGCTTCACCACCCTGATGGCCACCCTCGGCGGCCATCCGGCGCTGAAGGCCGCCGTCGCCATCAACCCTATGGTGGACGTGTGGAAGGGCGACGACTGGTTCCACAACGGGGCCTTCCGGCCGATCACCCTCAACGTCCTGCCGATCGTCATGTCGGGCCGGACGCCGGGCCGCCCCGCCATGCCGGGCGTCGACCTCTACAGCGCCTTCCTGGCGGCGGGATCGTCGGGCGACCTCATGCGCCGCTATGGCCTGGACGCCTATCCGTTCGCCCGGCGGCTCCTGGCCCATCCGGCCTACGACGCCTGGTGGCGCGGGCAGGCGCTGGACGCGGCGCTGGCCGAACGGCCGATCAGGACCCCGCTGCTGCTGGTGGCCGGACAGTATGACGAACAGGACGGCTACGGCGCGCCCGCGGTCTTCGCCGCCCTGCACCCGCTCGATCACGACCATCGGGTGAGCCTCCTGCTCGGCCCCTGGAGCCATATGGGGGTGGAGGGCGACGGGACGGGGTTCGGACCGGTCCGCTGGGGCGAGGACACCGCCGCCACCGCGCGCCGGACCGTGATCAAGCCGTTCCTCGACGGCCTTCTGAAGACGGGCGGGACCGCCGAACCGATGCCCGCGGTGATCAGCTATCCCTCCGGCGGCGCGCACTGGCGCCGCAGCGCGGACATTCCCCGGGCGTCGACGCCGCTCTACCTGACGGCCGACGCCCGGCTGAGTTTCGATCCGCCGGCCGCGGACGGCCCCGATGGCGACCACTACGTCGCCGATCCGCGCACGCCGGTTCCCGCCTCGGCCCAACCCTTCCTGTTCGGCCACGACGGCCCCTGGCCCGGCGTGCTGGCGGAGGACCAGCGGTTCGCCGCCCGCCGGCCGGATGTGCTGACCTACGCGTCCGCGCCCCTGGCCGAGCCGCTGCACCTGTTCGGTCATCCGGCCGCCGAGCTGTTCGCCGCCGCCACCGGGTCGGACGCCGACCTCGTGGTCAAGCTGATCGACGTCTTCCCCGACGACGAGCGCGATCCCAAGCTGCGCGGCTTTCAGCTGCCGGTGTCGATGGAGATCTTCCGCGCCCGCTATCGCGACAGCCCGGCCGCGGCGAAGCCGCTCACGCCCGGCGAGCCGTTCCGCGCCGCCTTCGACATGCCGCTCGCCGATCACGTGTTCCAGCGGGGTCATCGGCTGATGGTGCAGGTGCAGTCGAGCTGGTTTCCGCTCTACGACCGCAACCCGCAGAGCTTCGTCGCCAACCTCTTCGAGGCCAGGCCGCAGGACTATCGGACGGCGGAACTGACCGTCTTCCACACGCCCGGCCGCGCCAGCCTGCTGCGGCTGCCGATCGCCGCCGGAGGGGCTCCGGCGCCATGAGGCTCAGTCGCCGCGACCTCGTCGCCGGAGCCGCCCTCGTTCCCACGGGCGGCGTCGCCCAGGCCGCTCGAGGCGCTGCGGGGGCCGCGCCCGGCGCGGACTTCAGCTTCCCGGGCGTCTATCTCGACGCGGCCTTCACCCATCCGGTGGGCCGCTTCGCCGAGCGGGCGGCCATCGCCTACGCCCGGGCGCGCGCCCATGATCCGCAGGCGGTCGGTCCGCGCGGCAATGCCCGTCGGGCGGCGGTCGAACGGTTCGCCCGGCTGATCAACGCCGCCCCCGAGGACATCGCTGTCGTCCCGAGCACGCTCGAGGCCGAGAACCTGGTCAACGCCGCGCTCGGCATCCGACCCGGCGCCGGAACCGATGGGGGCGTGGTCACCGACGCCCTGCACTATGACGGCTCGCTGCTGCTCTATGGCGAGCTCGCCCGGCGCGGGGTCCCGGTGGCCGTGGCCCGGGCCGTGGGCGGCCGGGTGGACCTGGCGGCGATCCGGGACCTGATCGGCCCGAAGACGCGGCTGGTGGCCGTGTCGCTGGTCTCCAGCACCACGGGGTTCGAGCACGACCTCGAGGCGCTCTGCGCCCTCGCCCACGCGCGGGGGGCCCTGGTCTACGCCGACCTCATCCAGGCCGCCGGGGCCAGGCCCGTGGACGTGAAGGCCAGCGGCGTCGATTTCGCCGGCTGCGGGACCTACAAATGGCTGATGGGCGATTTCGGCGCGGCCTTCCTCTATGTGCGCCCCGACCGGCTGGAGCGGCTGACGCGCGTGCAGGTCGGCTGGCGGCAGACGGCGCGGCAGGAGAGCCACGCCCTGCCGCTGGAGCCGCCGGGGCCGTTGATCGACGACTTCGCCCTGAAGGGCGGCGCGGCGGGCCTGTTCGAGGTCAGCACGCCGGCCTGGGGCGCCCTGGCCGTCGCGGCGGCCTCGCTCGACTATATCGCCGGCCTCGGACCGGAGGCGATCGCCCGGCGCAGGCGGCCCTTGATGGAGCAGCTGCGCGACGGCCTCAGCGGCGGCGGTTTCCTGCCGCTCACACCGCCGGACTCGTCCGGACCGATCTTCGCCTGCGCGGTCGAGGGCGCCGAAGCCCGCTTCGGCCCGACGCTGGCGGCCCAGGGCGTGCGCATCTCCCTCTACCCCCACCGCCTGCGCGTCTCGCCCTCGGTCTACAACACCCCGTCGGATATCGACGCGCTGCTGAGAGGGTTGAGGGGTTAGGGACGGCTCCAGGGCGAGCGGAATGAGCCGTCCGATTTCGGGTCCGAGCCCCCCGGCCGTAAGACCAGAGGAGCGCCTCGGTTGCGGGGCGGACGGGGGCGGACATGAGAACGGACCTTTGGGCGCTGGCGGCGCTGGCTTTGGCGAGCGCGGCTTCAGCCGGCGCAGCGCCTTCGCCCCCCGCCGTCACCATCGCCATCGCCCCCGGCCCCGCCGACGAGGGGACCAACAGCGGCGACGCGCGGGTGCGCATCACGACGCCCGGCGTGCACATCGCCGCCGGCGAACCCCTGTTCACCCTGCCAGGCGGAACCGATCTCGTGGTGACCGACGACGCGGGGCCCGTGCCGCTGAAGGAAGGCGCGCCGGGGAGCGAGCCGCCCAACCACAGCTATTCGGCCACCCGGGCGGTGAACGGCGACCTCGTGATCGGCTATCGCGTGGTCATCGCCGACACAGCCGACAACGGCGGTACGACGCCGATCTTCCCTCGGCTCGACGGCCAGGGCTTTTCCGCCATCGGCATGACCCTTCTGGCCACGCCCGCGGTCAAGACGCCCTATCGGCTGCGCATCCGCTGGGACCTGTCGCGCATGGGTCCGGACACGGCGGCGGTGTCCAGCTTCGGCGACGGCGATGCGGAGGCGCCCGCGGGACCGGTGGCGTCGCGCATGGAGCGCCTGGTGCTGATGGCGGGGCGGCTGCAGAGGGTGACGATTCCGGGCGACAACCGCTTCGAGGCCGTGTGGTCGGGCGATCCCGGCTTCGACCTGCGTCCGGCCATAGCCTGGACCGAGAAGCTGCACGCCTGGATGATCGGCTTCTTCAAGACGCCGGACGATCCCGCCTACCGCGTCTTCCTGCGCAACAACGCCGCCCGCAACCCCGGCGGCGGGGTCGCCTTTCCCAACAGCTTCTTCGCCACCTGGGGGCCGGGCGTCACCGGCGAAAGCCTGAAGTCGATCCTCGGTCACGAGATGACCCACACCTTCACCAGCAACGACCTCGGCCGCTGGTACGTGGAAGGCGACGCGGTCTACTATCAGGTGCAGCTGCCCTGGCGCGCGCGCATGGTGTCCACCGAGGCCTATCTGCGCGACATCAACCTCACCGCGGCGCGCTACTACACCAACCTGAAGATTCACGGCCATGAGGACGAGATCGGGCCGAACTTCTTCAAGGACCGCTGGCTCAACACCCTGGCCTACGACCGGGGCGCCCTCTACTTCGCCAAGCTCGACGGCATGATCCGGCGCAGGACCGCGGGGCGGCGTTCGATCGACGACCTCGTGCGTGTGATGGTGCGCAAGGGCCGCAGGGGCGAGGCGGTCACCGACGCGGTCTGGTATGGCCTGATCCGCCGGGAGATCGGCCAGGCGGCCGTGGCCCTGACCCAATCCATGCTGGTGGGCGGCGTCGTCGTGCCGGAGTCGGGCGACTACGGCCCGTGCTTCCGGCGGGAGTCCACTCCGATCCGCCGCTACGAGCTCGGCTTCGAGCCGCCGAGGACGGCGCCCGGCACGCCGGTGACCGTCGCCGGCCTGCTGCCGGGCTCCGAGGCGGCCAAGGCCGGGCTGCGCGACGGCGACGTGGCGATCCTGCCGCCGCTGACCAGCGAGGGCCCGCGCCGCGACCCGCAGGCCACCGTCACGGCCCAGGTGACGCGCGACGGCAAGAGCTTTCCCATCACCTGGCTGCCGCGCGGCGAGGCGGTGGACGGCTATCAGTGGGAGCGCGTCCCCGGCGTCCCGGACAGCGCCTGCCGGCCGGAGGACAGACTCCGATGATCCCCCTCCTCGCCGCCCTGCTCGCCCTGGCCGCCGCCCCGGCCGCGACCCCGCCGGACGATCCGGCCGCCCAGCTCCGGACCCCGCCCAAGCCCGCCACCGTGAAGGGGCGCTTCACCGTCGTCTCGGTCGGCGACGTCATGCTGGCCCGGCCCCAGGCGGCGAACCCCGACCCCGAACTCCAGAAGGTGCTGGCCCTGATCCGTAACGCCGATGTGGCGATCGGCAACCAGGAGGGCGAGGCGCTCGACCCCGCCGTCCTCACCCGCGGCTCGACCGGACCCGGCGGCCTGATCGCCAGCCCGGCCATGGCCGCGGACTACAAGGCCATGGGTTTCGACCTGATGTCGGTGGCCAACAACCATTCGGTCGACTGGGGCGCCGACGGCCTGCTGGAGAGCCTCCGTCTGCTGGACGCCGCCGGCGTCGCCCACGGCGGCGGCGGCCGGAGTCTCGCCGCGGCGCAGGCCGCGGGCGTCTACGCCACGCCCAAGGGCAAGGTGGGTCTGGTGGCCACGGCCTCGACCTTCAAGCCCGGTTCGATCGCCAACGATCCGCTGGACGGCCTTGGCCCCCGCGCCGGGATCAGCCTGCTGCGGACCCGTACGGTTCACCTGGCGACGCCCGACACCTTCGCCGCCGTGCGCAGGCTGGCGACCGACCTCGCCTCTCCGCTGGCCCCGCCGCCGCCGCCGGACAGCCGGCAGTTCAGCTTCGCCGACCAGCTCTGGCGCCTGTCCGATCATCCGGGCCTGCACTACCAGATGAACCCCTACGATCTCACCGGCCTGCTGAAGGCCGTGCGCGCGGGCAAGGACGCAGCAGACCTGGTGGTCTTCCACATCCACGCCCACGAAAGTCCCACGGGCGTGGACGACGATACGCCGGCGCCGCCGGACTTCCTGCCCATCCTGTTCCACGATGCGATCGACGCCGGGGCGGACATGGCGATGGGCGGCGGGCCGCATTCGCTGCGCGGCGTGGAGATCTACCGCGGCAAGCCGGTCTTCTACGGTCTCGGCCTGTTCTTCTTCAAACCCCAGCTGCGTGGCGCGCCGGACAATCTGTTCGACCGGTTCGACGCCGAGGGCTATCCGCCCGAGCCCGATCCGCGCCCGAACAATCCGCCCGGCTGGTACGACAGCGTGCTGGCGGTGAGCACCTTCGAGGACGGCCGGCTGCGCGAGGTGCGCCTCTACCCGATCGACCTGAAGGACCCCGCTGTCCCCTCCGCCCGCGGCCTGCCCCACCTCGCCCACGGCGAACGGGCGCGCGCGATCCTCGAGCGGCTGCGGAGGGACTCCGCGCCGCTCGGGACCACGATCGTGGTGGACGGCGAGGTCGGCGTCGTCACCGTGCGCTGACGGCTATTCCGCCGCCATCGCCACCGGAGTCGCCGAGGGACCGACCATCTCGCCGGGGCAGGCGCCGGTGTAGGCGCCGTTCTCGAACGTCGCCACGCCGTTGACCAGGGTCAGGCGCATGGGCGCAGGATCGCGGCTGAAGCGCCAGGTCTCGCCGCCCTTGCCGTCCGGCACGTCGAACACGCGCTTGAGCGGCTTCTGCTCGATCTCGTCGAGATTGAACACGGCCACGTCGGCGCGCTTTCCCACCGCCAGCACGCCGCGGTCGGCGAAGCCGAAGTGCATGGCCTGCTTGCCGGTCTGGGCGTGCACCGCCTCCTCCAGGGTGATCGCGCCCCGACGCATATAGTCGGTGAAGAACAGGATGTTCTCGCCGCCGCCGCACAGCATCTGGCCGTGCGCGCCCGCGTCGGAGATGTTGCCGAGCGACTGCGGGTCCTTGATCATCCGGATGGTCAGCTCCTGGTTCTGGGCGTGCGGTTCGCGGTTGACGATCGAGTTGACGCCATTGGCGAGCACCCAGTCGGCCAGGGCGTCGGACGGATGCATGTCCCATGTCTCCGCCAGCTCCTGGAGGTTCAGCCCCAGCGGACCGGCGCCGGTGGCGGAATCCAGCAGCAGCATCTTCCACGGCGTGCCGACCAGCGACTGCTTGAACGCCTTGTTGTCCCAGCTGTCGCGGGCGCGGGCGCGCCATTCGGGATCGCGCAGGAGGGCGAGCTTGGCCGCCTCGGTCGGGGCCTGCACCACCTCGTGCCAGACGTATTCGTTGGCCTGGGCGAAGGAGGACGACGAGAAGAAGTTCAGCGCCGTGGTCGGCGGCGTGTGGGCGAAGCTCGGCCAGAAGTCGAGCCCTTCGCTCTTCATCCGCTCGCTGAGCTCCCACAGCTTGGGCCGGATGCCTTCCTGGAAGTTCAGCAAGGCGCCGGCGCCGGCCAGCTGCACGCGGATCTTGCGGCCTTTGCACAGGCGCGCGAGCCGCTCCATCGTCTCGGGCGCCTTCAGGTGGAAGAAGGTGTCGAGGATCAGCTGGAAGGACGAGCCGGGGTGGCGCTCCATCACCTCGATCAGGGCGGTCAGCTCCGCGTCGTCGGCCATCAGCGACGGCACCGGCCGGTCCTGGCTGTCGTGATCCATGAAGTTGGACGACAGGCCGAGGGCGCCGGCCGACAGGGCCTCGTCGAGATGCACCGCCATCTGCCTGATCTCGTCGGCCGTGGCGGCCCGGTTCCAGGCGTCCATCCCCATGACCGCCAGGCGAATGGCGATGTGGCCCACGAAGGCGGCGAGATTGGCCGAGGCCTTGGTGTGGGTTTCGATCGACTTGCGGTACTCGGGCCAGGAGCGCCAGTCCCAGGGCAGGCGCTGCAGGAAGGGCTCGATCGGCACCTCTTCGAAGAAGGTGAAGATCTTGACCATCTCCATCCGCACCTCGGGATCGTCGGACACCGGCGCGGCCGAAAAGCCGCAATTGCCCATCACCACCGTGGTCACGCCATAGCCCGGCAGGGGATCGAGGCTCGGCTGCCACCACATCACCGCGTCCATGTGCGTGTGCGGCTCGATGAAGCCCGGCGTCACCTCGCAGCCCGAGGCGTCGAACACCCGCTCGCCGGCCGCCGGCGACAGGCCGGGGGCGATCTCGGCGATCACGCCGTCCTTCACCCGCACATCGGCCTTGTAGGCCGCGGCGCCCGTGCCGTCGACGACGCGGCCGCCCTGGATCAGCATTCCGCTCATGCTCGACTCCCTGCTCTTTTATATTAAAGATAGCCTAGATTGATATCATATCGGCGCGGCCCTGCAAGCGCCCTGGGAGCAAACCGGCGATGGACGAGATTCCCTACCTGATGCGCGGCCGCCGCGCCGTGACCACCGAGAGCAGCGCCCTGGTCTCCTCGTCGAAGTTCCTCAACGACAGCCGCATCCGCGAGTGGGTGGAGAGCCAGACCCTGCGCAAATCGGGCGACGACGTGCCGTTGACCTACGGTATTCCGTCCCTGATCCAGGCTATGCGCGAGCTGCAGGACCACGCCCGGATCGAGGCCCTGTTCGACGAGGCGCGGCGCGGCTGGCCCGAGCTCGACCGCTGGCTCGATGAGCGTTTCCTTGCAAGGCTTAAGAAGGAGGATCTCGCCGGCTATCCGGCCGACAGCGTCGGCGGGGTGTTCAACCGCTACCTCACCCTGCAGAACCTCGAGATCGACATCATCCCCACCTTCGAGCCGCGCAGCGCCTTCGAGTACTTCTTCCTGCGCGGGGTGCAGATCCACGACTTCATGCACATCCTGGGCGGCGTCGGCTTCGACTACATCTCCGAGACGGTCCCGGCCTTCATGAAGTTCGGCAATCTGTTCCGCTGGTTCGAACCCGAACTGGCCGGCCTGCTCAACATCCAGAACACCTTCCTGGTCATGCCGGGGATCACCCGCACTCTTTTGCACTATCCCGGCAGCTTCCCGGCCAAGTGGAAGCTGGCCCAGTACGGCATGCAGGTGGGCTCCTCCTCCGACGCCCTGTTCCTGCCCCGCTACGAGGACCACCTCGACCTGACCCCGGCGCAGATGCGCGAGCGCTTCGGCATCCGCAACACCCGCCAGATCGACACCGGCCGGCTGAGCGAGCTCAGCACCGACGCGCTGGAGGATTTCGAGGCGGCGTGCGGGTAGCGGGCCGCACGGCCCCGGGCGTTGTCGGTGCGGCGCGTCCCTCAATCTTCGCCTCAGGATGAGGCCGAATGAAATGGCGACGGGTATTCAGCGCCGTGCGCTCTCCCCTCTCATCGCGCATACGCCGCCGCGTCCAGCGGCGTGTCGAAGTCCAGGCCCGTCAACGCGTAACCGCGGCGGAAGTCGTCCATGGGTTTGCGCATCCATTCGCGGGCGCCGGCGGCGTCGTGGGCGGCGAGGTAGCCGTGGATGACGCGATGGGCGTCGAGCACCCGGCGCCAGGTCTTCAGCCGCGGCAGGATGATCCGGCCGGCGGGGATGAACAGGGTGGTGACCGGCTCGTGCGCCAGCATCAGCACCCGGTTCTTCGACGCCTCCGCCAGGATCTCGTGGAATCGCCGGTCGAGGGTGACGAAGGCCTCCACGTCGAACGAGGCGCCGGATTCGAGGTCAGCCACCGCCGTCTCCATCGCCCGGATGTTGTCGGCCAGCCGTTCGAGCTCGACCGGGTCGATGTTCATCGCCGCCAGCTCCGCCGTGGCCGGCTCGATCAGCATCGACGCCTCCCAGAGCTCGCGGAAGGTCACCGCGTGCAGCACCAGGGCCCGGCTCGCCGCACTGGCGAGGTCCTTGTACTGGGGCGCGGAAATGCGCGGCCGCTTGCCGCCGTCGCGGGTGATCAGGCCCTCCTGCTCGAGCAGGCGGATGCCTTCGCGCACGGTGGAGCGGTTGACGCCGAACTGTTCGGCCAGCTCCATCTCGGTCGGCAGGGGGTCGCCGATCTTGAGGTGACCGCCGAGGATGCGCCGCTCGATCGCGTCGAACACCAGCCGATAGGTCGGCGACCGTTCCAGCCGGGGCATGCCCGTACGGCTCGGGCCCGCATCGCTCATCGACGCCACGCGCGCATCCACTCATCCCGTTTCGTCGCCGCATCCGCGCGGTCGGCCCTTGCCGCATAGCAGCAAGACGGTTATTTGTGCAATTGTCGGACACTCCGACAAATTGATGATGATGACCGACGCCTACAGCAACCTCACTCTGTCGTTCGACGGCTCCACGGCGCGCCTCACCCTGGCGCGGCCGGAGAAGCTGAATCCGCTCGATTGGTCGACGGTGAAGGAGTTGCGGCGCGCCATCGCCGAGATCGACGGACGGGACGAGATCAGCTTCGTGGTGGTCACCGGCGAAGGCCGCAGCTTTTCCGCCGGCGGAGACCTCGAGGGCTATCTGCGGCTCTACGCCCACCCGGACGAGTTCGCCGCCTTCCTCGACGATTTCTGGAAGATGCTGTGCGCCATCGAGGCCTCGCCGAAGATCTACATCGCGGCGGTCAACGGCCACTGTGTCGCCGGCGGCATCGAGCTTTTGCTGGCCTGCGACCTGTCGGTGGCGCTGGACACCGCCAAGATCGGCGACGGCCACCTGAACTTCGGCCAGCTGCCGGGCGCGGGCGGCTCGCAACGGCTGCCGCGCGCGGTCGGGCTGGTGCAGGCCAAGCAGCTGATGCTGACCGGCGAACTGCTGAGCGCCGCCGACGCCTGCGCCATCGGCCTCGTCGGACAGGTGACCGGCGATCTGGGCGGTTCGGTCGACGCCCTGATCACGCAGATGTCGAGCAAGAGCCGGGTGGGCCTCAGAGGCGCCAAGCACCTGGCCAATTTGACGCTCAGCCACGACCTCGAAGCGGGACTGAAGGCCGAGATCGCCTACGTCCACGCCTACGCCACCACCGAACCGGACGCGACCGAGGGCCTTCTGGCCTTCAAGGACAAGCGCCCGCCCCGTTTTCAGGCCTGACCGGCCAGAGAGGTAGACCGCCATGTGGGCCCTGCGTGACAAGTACGCGATCGGCGGGATCGGCTTCACCGCCTTCACCCGCGCCTCGGGCCGCACGGTCCGCAGCCTGGCTTCGGAGGCCTGCATCAAGGCCATCGCCGACGCCGGCCTGACGCCCGCCGACATAGACGGCATCATCAGCTTCAACTTCAACGACTCCGCTCCGGCCATGGGCGTCGCCACCGAGATCGGCGTGCCGCAGGCCAACTATGCGGTGGACTTCCAGAGCGGCGGCAACGCCGCCAACCTGATCACCCTGGCGGCCACCGCGGCGATCGAGGCGGGCCTGGCCAAGAACGTGCTGTGCTTCCGCGCCATGAACGGACGCTCGGGCTTCCGGCTCGGCGGCGGGCGCGACATGAGCGCCTATGGCGTGACCCAGTTCACCGCCCCCTACGGCTGGATCACCTATCCGCAGGCCATGGCCATGTGGTGCCGCCGGCACATGATCGAGTTCGGCACCAACGCCGAACAGCTCGGCGAGATCGCCGTCACCTTCCGCGACAACGCCGTGCTCAACGAACGCGCCATGCAGCGCACGCCGATCACCTTCGACGACTACATCAACTCGCGAAAGATCGTCGATCCGTTCCGCATGCTCGACATCTGCCTCGAGAGCGACGGGGCCTGCGCGGTGCTGATCACCAGCGCCGACCGGGCCAGGGACATGCCGCACAAGCCGGTCTACATCATGGGCGGCGCCTATGGCGGCGGCCCGAACCAGGGCGACGACCTGTTCGACGCCATCCGCTGGCCCGACCATTCGCACAACGCCTTCAAGTACATCGCCTCGGACCTGTGGGGCAGCGCCGGCATCGGCCCCGAGGACGTGGACGTGGCGCAGATCTACGACTGCTTCACCTACAGCGTCCTGATGGCGCTGGAGGGCCTGGGCTTCTGCAAGGAAGGCGAAGGCGGCCCGTTCGTGCAGGGCGGCCGGATCGCCCGCACCGGGTCCCTGCCGCTGAACACCGCCGGGGGGCTGCTGTCGGAGGCCTACATCCACGGCTTCAACCATGTGATCGAGGCGGTGGAGCAGCTGCGCGGCGTCGCCGGCGAGCGCCAGATCAAGGACGCCGAGATCTGCCTGACCACCGCGGGCGCCATGACCTGCTCCAGCGCCATGATCCTCAGGAACTGACCATGAGCTATGACAAACCCCTGCCGGTCCCGGACCCCGAGACCAAGCCGTTCTGGGATGGAACCCGCGAGGGCAAGCTGATGGTCCAGTACTGCGCCTCCACCGGCGCCCATCACTTCCCGCCGACCACCTTCTGCCCCAACGCCGGCCTCGAGCGTCCCGAGTGGGTGCAGGCCAGCGGCCGCGGCAAGGTGTTCAGCTGGATCGTCGTCCGCCACCCGGTGCCCAAGGACGTCTACGCCGACGCCGTGCCCTATGCGGTGGGCCTGATCGAGCTCGAGGAAGGCTGCCGGATGACGGGCAATATCGTCGGCATCGACGTCGACGCCATCACCGCCGACATGCCGGTGAAGGTGGTGTTCCACGCGGTGACCGACGAGATCACCCTGCCTGCCTTCGAACCCGCCTGATGCCCGCCGTCGCCGACCCCTTCGCCGACTCGGCGCTCCTGGCCCGTTTCGCCGGCCTGACCCGGCCAGAGCTCGAGGCGCTTCAGCTCGACAAGCTGCGCCGCCAGCTTCAGCGGCTGGCGGTGACCAGCCCCTACTACGCGACCAAGATGGCCGAGGGCGGGATCGATCCCGACCGGATCACCAGTCTGGACGCCTTCGCCGAGCGCTTTCCCACCTCGTCCAAGGCCGAATTCCTCACCGATCAGACCGAGCACCCGCCGTTCGGCGCCCGGCTCGGCATTCCGCGGAGCGAAGTGGCCCTGGTCAACATGACCGGCGGCACCTCGGGCCAGGGCCAGGAGATCTACGGCCGCAGCCAGCGCGACGTGCACCAGCTCGGCTATCTGCACGCCCTGCCCTGGGTGATGGGCGGGCTTAGGGCCGGCGACGTGGCGATGAACTGCGTGCCGGCGGGGGGCATGACCACCGGCGGCTGGGGCCCCGGCGAGGGCCTGCGCATCATCGGCGCCACGGCCTTCCACGTGGGCGGCGGCATGTCGACCGACGCCAAGATCGACCTGATGGCGAAGATCGGCGGGATGAACTTCATCTACGCCTCGACCAACTATCTGCACACCCTGACCGAGGGCCTGCTCAACCGCGGCCTGGTTCCGCGCGACGCCTTTCCGAACATGCACGGCCTGTTCATCGCCGCCGAAGGCTATCCTCTGGAATGGGCCGAAAAGATCGAGGCGCATTGGGGCTGCCGGCTGCAGGAGGGCTATGGCTCGACCCAGTGCAACGGCTTCGGCGGCTCGACCGGATCGGCCGGGGTGTTCGGCCGAGACGGCGCGCGCGGCCTGATCCGCCTGTTCGAGTGGGAGACGATGTTCGAGATCGTCGATCCGGTCACCGGCGCGCCCACCCCCTCGGGCGAGGTCGGCGAGATGGTGATCACCAACCTGTCGGTCGAGGGCTCGCCGGTGATCCGCTTTCGCACCGGGGACGCCGCCCGCTATGTGGCCCACGAGGACGCCGGGACCGGCCAGGTGTGGAAGTCGATCGAGGCCGGCTCGATCGGCCGCTTCGACGACATGATGAAGATCCGCGGCAACAACGTCTGGCCCTCGGCCATCGACGCGGCCGTGTTCGCGCACAGCGAGGTCGGCGACTACGCCGGGCGGGTCTATACCGAGGGCGGCAAGACCGAGGTGGAGATGCGGCTGGCCCTGGCCGAACACTGCGCCGGCCTTGACGCCGAGGAGCGCAAGCGGATCCTCAACTCGGTCAAGCAGGCCGTGAAGACCCGCACCAACGTGCTGATGACGATCATCGAGGTGTCGCGCACCGAACTGCCGGAGTTCGCCTACAAGGCGCGGCGGTGGAAGGACGAGCGGCAGCAGGGCTATCGGCTCTAGAGCATGAGGGGCGCCATGGACGACGAGACCCGATCCGACGACGACGACGCGATTTTGCGGCGCATGCTGGAGGCGGCCGACCGGCTCTGCGCCGGCGGCGACGCCCTCCTCACCGGCCAGTACCGGCATCTGCGCGCCCGCATCGAAGCGCTGATCGAACTGCGCCGCACCACGGCGGCGGCATGACCGCGGCGGCGCCCGGCGATCGCTTCCGACTGGACGGGCTGACGGCGGTGGTCACCGGCGGCGGCGGCGGCATCGGCGCGGCGGGGGCCCTGGCCCTGGCCGAAGCCGGCGCCGACATCGTGCTGGTCGCCCGCAACCGCGACAAGCTCGAGGCCGCCGCCGCGGCGGTCACGGGCGCCGGGCGCGCCGTCGCCATCGTCGAGGCCGACGTCACCGACGAGGCCTCGGTCGCCGCCGCCGCCGCCCGCATCGCCGGCGAGATCGGCAAGGTCGACATCCTGTTCAACAACGCCGGCGTCACCTCGCCCAGGGGTGTGTTCGAGCTGTCGGCCGAAGAGTTCCGCCGGGTCGTCGACGTGAACGTCACCGGCGCCTTCCTGTGCGCCCAGGCCTTCGCCCCCGGCATGTGCGAACGGCGCTTCGGCCGCATCATCAACATGGGCTCGATCCTGTCGGGCCGGGGCATGGCGCTCCGCACCGCCTACTGCGCCAGCAAGGCCGGTCTGGCCAATTTCGGCGCCGCCCTGGCTTTCGAGCTCGGGCCGCAGGGCGTGACCGTCAACACCCTCGGGGCCACGGTGATCGTCACCGACCTGAACCGTGAGCTCGTGCGGACCCAGCCCGAGCTCTACGGCCAGGTGGTCCGGCGCACCGCCATGGGCCGGCTCGGCGAACTCGACGACCTGACCGGCGCTCTGGTATTCCTGGCCTCCCCGGCGGCCGGCTTCATCACCGGCCAGACCCTCTATGTCGACGGCGGCTATACCGCCGGCTGACCCCGTCCCTCCCGCGCACGAGAGCCCATGTCCGCCGTTCCCACGCTGAAGACCCTGTTCGACCTCTCCGGCCAGACCGCCCTGATCACCGGCGGCTCGCGAGGCCTGGGGCTGCAGATCGCCGAGGCGCTCGGCGAGTTCGGCGCGCATGTGGTGATCACCGCCCGCAAGCAGGACGAGCTGACCGCCGCGGTCGAGCACCTGTCCGCCCTCGGCGTGACCGCCACCGCCATCGCCGCCGACCTCGGCAAGCCGGACGAGCCCGCGCGGGTGGTCGAGGCCATCGCCGCCCAAGGCCTGTCGGTGGAGATCCTGGTCAACAACGCCGGGACCTCGTGGGGCTCGGCCACCGAGGAGATGCCGCTCGACGCCTGGAACAAGCTGATGGCGCTGAACCTGACCGCGCCCTTCCTGCTGAGCCAGCTGGTGGCCAAACAGTGGATGCTGCCCAAGGGCTATGGCCGCATCGTCAACATCGCCTCGGTGGAAGGACTGATGGGCCACCACGCGCGGATGATCGGCACCATCGCCTACAACACCTCCAAGGGCGGGCTGATCAACTTCACCCGCGCGCTGGCGGCCGAATGGGGCAGGCGGGGGATCACCGTCAACGCCGTGGCGCCCGGATATTTCCCCTCCAAGATGACCACCTATGTGCTCGACCATTTCGAAAAGGATCTGGTCGACGACACCCCGCGCGGCGAGCTCGGCGGCCCCGCCGACCTCAAGGGCGCCGCCCTCCTCTTCGCCACCCGCGCCGGCGCCCACATCACCGGCCAGATCCTGGTCGTCGACGGCGGGGCCTCGGTGATCTGAGGGGATAGGCGCTCCCCCAGGGGGGGAGCAGCTTGGCGGCGTATTACCCCCTACCCCATCTGCGCCTTGAGCGCCGCTACCCGCGCGTCGAGCTTGTCGGCCAGCCCCGGGTGGGTGGAGATCAGCTGGACATCGCGGGCGATGGCGTCGAACACAAGGTCGGCGACGGCGTCGGGCGACAGGCTGGTGGCGAGATTGGGCGAGGCCTGGGCGCCGAAGATGCCGGTGGCGACCGCGCCCGGCGCCAGGAGGCTGACCGCCACCGGCGCATCCTGCGCCGCGAGCTCCGCCGACAGGGCCGCGGCCAGGGCGGCCAGGGCGTGCTTGCCGGCGCAATAGCCGCCGAGGTCGGGATAGGGCAGGAAGGAGGCCTGCGAGCCGGTGATGACGATCCGCGACGGCTCGGCCTGGGCCTTCAGCCGGGGCAGGAAGGCCTGCACGGTCTGCACCACGCCGATCACGTTGACCTCGAGCATCAGCCGCAGGTCCTCGATCGGCTGATCGGCCACCGCGCCGGGCCGGAGCACCCCCGCGTTGGCGAACACGAGGGCGATGGCGCCGTCCACCCGCTCGGCGAACGCGGCGAGGTGGTCAGACCGGCGCACATCGACGACCGCGGATACCGCCGGAACTCCGAACTCCGCGACCAGCCGTTCGGTCTCGGCCAGTCCCGCCGCAGAAACGTCGCAGATCGCCGGCCGCAGGCCCGCACGCGCGGCGCGCACCGCCAGCGCGCGGCCGATTCCGCCGCCGGCGCCGGTGACGACGCCGGCGCGTCCGGCCAGCTTCAGCCCGGCCTGCGTCAGCCCGGTCATGGGGTCCTCAGCGGAAGTGCGGGATGACGTAGGTCCCGATCTTGCGCAGGGTCTCGAGCTGCGCCCACTGCGGCACCGTGCCCATGTTGGTCATGAACAGGATCTCGTCGGCGCCCGCGTCGATCAGCTGCTGCACATAGTCGATGCATTGCGCCACATCGCCATAGGCGTTGTTGGCCGACAAGATCCCCTGGCTCGGACGACGCCCGGCCTCGTCGGGGCGCAGGTCCATGGTCAGGGTTTCGGACGCCAGCTTGCTGGTGATGATGGTGTCGGTGCCCTCCTCCACCAGGGCCTCGCCCCAGCTGTCGGGATCGGGCTTGGGCCCGCCCCCGTACCAGTAGTTCAGGCTCTCGTAGAAATAGCGCTGGCCGCGGATGCCGATGCGGCGCGCCTCCTCGGCGTTGTCGAGCACGATGGTCGGGCACAGGGCCGCCAGGTGCCGGATCGGCCGGTAGCCGACCTGTTCGGCCACGTCGCGGCTGTCCCACGCCTCTTTGTAAGCCTGGTTCTTCTTGGCCACTTCCTCGGGCCCGCCGAAGCCGAGCACCAGGGCCCCCAGGCCCCGCTTGCCGGCGCGCACCAGGGTCTCGGGATTGGTGCAGGCGAGGTACATCGGCGGGTGCGGCGACTGATACGGCTTGGGATGGATCGGACGCGGCGGGATGATGATGTGTTCGCCGTCGAAGCTGACCTCGTCCTCCACGAACATGCGCGGGATCAGGTACATGCTCTCGTCGATGATCGGCTGCAGCGCCTTCAGGTCGTAGCCGTAGGCGCCCGCCTCCTGCTGGCTGCCGCCCTTGCCGACGCCGAAGTGCACCCGTCCCTTGGACAGGATGTCGAGGGTGGCGATCCGCTCGGCCACCTTGATCGGGTGATTCATGTTCGGCATCAGGCAAACCACCCCATGGCCGATGCCGATGCGGTTGGTCTTGCCGGCGACGAAGGCCAGGAAGGTCTCCGGGGCGCTCATGTGCGCGTAGTGGGTCAGCGAGGTGTGCTCCACGCACCAGACCACGTCGAAACCCAGCTGTTCGGCGAGCAGGGTCTGCTCCACCAGCTCATCGAACACCTGCCGCTCGCCGCGTGGCGACGCGTCGACGGTCTGAGCCTCGAATATCAGCGAAAAACGCACGCCCACCGCTCCCTTTTATATCTTTCATCGGATAGTCCCCTCGCCGACCCAACGAAACAAATGCTATTGCGACCAGGGAGCGATCGGTTTCCGGCAAGCTGCGTCGGCGCTGCATCGCGGGATTGGATGGCTTGGCAGGCGCGCGTGATCACCAAACACTTCCCCTTCTTCCTCGCCGCGGTGGAGGAGCAGAGTTTCCACAAGGCGGCGGAACGGCTGCACATCGCCCAGTCGGCCCTGTCGCGGCGGATCAGCGACCTCGAGCACGACCTCGGCGTCAGCCTGTTCGAACGGCAGGCGCGCGGCGTGAAGCCCACCGCGGCGGGCCGCGCCCTGGCCCAGGACGTGCGGCGGATCCTGGCCGACGTCGATCAGACGGCGCGGCGCGTGCGCCGGGTGGCCGAGGGCGGGGTGGGCCTTTTGCGCATCAGCTTCACGGAGGGCATGGTGCGCCGCCCCCTGCTGCCGGCGGCGATCCGCAGGTTCCGCGGCCGCTATCCGGACGTGGACCTAAGGTTCGCGCCGATGGTGTCGGAGCAGCAGCGCGAGAAGCTGCGCCAGGGCGAGCTCGAGGTCGGCTTCATCTTCGAGGAGGGCGGCGACCGCGAGGAGTTCGAACTGCGCGAAGTGGCGATGCAGAACTTCGTCCTGGTGCTGCCGCTCGACCATCCCCTGGTGCACGCGCCCCTGATCCGGCTGTCGGACCTGGCCCGCGACAAGTTCATCTGGCCGGCGCGCCAGTCCTCGCCGCGCCTGTTCAACCGCATGCTGGCGATCTGCCAGGAGCAGTCTTTCACCCCGGACATCGCCGTGGAGGTCGCCTCGGTCGACGTGGCCTGCAGCCTGGTGTCGGCGGGCATGGGCGTGGCGGTGGTGATCAACCCGCCGCCGGGCCGCGAGGTGACGGACGTGGTGTTCCGCTCGATCGAGAACTTCAGCGTGCCCATGCCGCTCAGCATGATCTGGCGGCGCGGAGACCCGTCGGCCATCCTCGCCAACTTCATTTCGGTCGTCGAGGACGTCGAGGCGGTATCCATCTAAGCGGCTATTCCAACCATCGGAGCTCCACCTCTTCCCGCTCATCCCGGCGAATGCCGGATGAACGGATTTGGGTTAAGACCGGTCAGTGTCCGATGACGCGAGCTATCGGGCTGCGTGTAACCGCCGGCCGATCTCGCGGCCGATCCTGCGCGCCGCTTCGTCGGCGGGTCCGAGCAGGCCGACCATGGTGAAGAAGCCGTGGGTCATGTCGCCATGGAGCTCGGTGGTGGTGACGACGCCGGCGGCCTTCAACGCCTCGGCGTAGGCCAGCCCCTCGTCGCGCAGGGGATCGCAGCCCGCCACCACCAGCAGCGCCGGCGGCAGGCCGGACAGGTCCGGCGCGCGCAGGGGCGAGGCCAGCGGATCGGCGCGCCGCTCTGGCGCCGCATAGTGGCGCCAGTACCATTCCATGTCCGTGCGCGAGAGCAGGAAGCCGCCGCCGCCGTACTTGGCATAGGACGGCCGCTCGAAATCATGGTCGGTGATCGGATAGAGCAGGACCTGCAGGTCGATGCGCGGGCCGCCGTCGCGAGCCTTCAGGGCGCAGGCGGCCGCCAGATTGCCGCCGGCGCTGTCGCCCATGACGGCCAGCGGAAGGTCCGGATCCCAGGCGGCGACCTGCGACAGCGCCGCGAAGGCGTCGTCGAGCGGCCCCGGAAACGCGTGCTCGGGCGCGAGGCGGTAATCCACGCTGACCACCTCGGCGTCCGCCGCCACGGCCAGCTCGCGGCACACGGGGTCGAAGGCGTCGAGCGTGCCGAATACCCAGCCGCCGCCGTGCAGGTAGACGATCCGCGCCGTGGTCTCCGCGGCGCTCGGCCGATAGCGGCGCACCGTGACGGCCCCGCCGTCGGCGGCGGCGATGGCCTCGTTGACGATGGCGTGCACCGGCGCGCCGCGATCCTTCGGCAGGGCGGCCTGCGACGCGGCGAAGGCGTCCCGCGCCGCTTGCGGCGTCCCCGCCGAATACGGCGGCAGGTTCAACGCCGCCCGCCGCGCCAACACCGCGGCGATCTCAGGATGCACGTCCACGCGATACTCCGCCTTCTCTTTTATCTCAATGATAGATACTATGACGGTGAGGAAACGCCAGCGGCCGATCGAGCGGCCGCGGATCAAAAAAGGGCCGCCGCGTCTCGCGGCGACGCATGGTGCAAGCGTGCTGAAGCTGAAGATCAACGGGAAGAGCGTGGAGACCGACGCCGATCCCTCCACTCCCCTGCTGTGGGTGCTGCGTGATCATCTGGGCCTGACCGGAACCAAGTTCGGCTGCGGCGTGGCCCAGTGCGGCGCCTGCACCGTCCACCTGAACGGCGCCGCCGCGCGCGCCTGCATGGTCCCGGTCCAGGCCGCCGCCGCGCTCGAGATCACCACCATCGAGGGCCTGTCCCCCACTGGAGAGCATCCGCTGCAGCAGGCCTGGGTGGAGCTCAACGTTCCCCAGTGCGGCTATTGCCAGGCCGGAATGATCATGGCCGCCGCCGCCCTGCTGAAGTCCCATCCCAAGCCCACCGACGACCAGATCAGCGCCGAGGTCAGCAACATCTGCCGCTGCGGCACCTATCCGCGGATCCGCGCCGCCATCCACCGCGCCGCCGGCGCATCGGCGGGAACGCCCCCCGCAGCGTCCCCAAACGTGAAGGCCGGCGCATGAACGCCCCGCTCATAACGCCCGACCGCCGCAGCCTGCTGATCGGCGCCGCCGCCCTCGGCGGCGGGCTGGCGGTCGGCTTCCTGTCCGGCGAGGCCGACGCCGCCGAGGGCGCCGCCGCGTCCGAGCTGACGCCATGGGTGGTGATCACGCCCGACAACCTGGTCACCCTGCGCCTGCCCTGCCCCGAGTTCGGCAACGGCTCGATGACCCAGCAGGCCCAGGCCATCGTCGAGGAGCTGGAGTGCGACTGGAGCACGGTGAAGACCGAGTTCGCCTCCACCCACCGCGACCTCCTGAGCCCCGGGACCTACGGCGCCCTGCCCCCGGCCGCCTCCTTCTTCGGCGGCCGCTCGACCATCATGTTCCGCACCGTGGCGCTGCAGCAGGTCGGCGCGACGGCGCGCGAGCGGCTGAAGGCCGCGGCGGCCGCGCAGTGGAATGTGCCGGTCACCGAGATCGCCACCGAAAAAGGCGTGCTGTCGCACAAGGCCAGCGGGCGGACCCTGCGCTACGGCGACGTGGCGGCCAAGGCGGCGAGCGTGACCCTGGTCGGCAGGCCGGCCATCAAGTCCCCGGCCGACTGGACCTTCGTCGGCAAGACCCCTGTGGGCAAGCTCAACAACCCCGACATCGTGCGCGGCCAGCTGACCTACGGCATGGACGTGCGCCTGCCGGGGATGGTGTACGCGGCCCTGCTGCAATCGCCGGTGCACGGCGGACGGCTGAAGAGCGTCGAGCCCGACAAGGTCAAGGGCATGCCGGGCGTTCTGGCCGTGGTGACGATCGACCCGGACGAGGCCCGCGGCGTGGCGATGATGTCGGCCGCCGCCTACGGCTACAGCCTGACCGGCGTGCGGGCGGGGGTGGCGGTGATCGCCGAACACTACTGGCAGGCGCGCAAGGCGCTCGACGCCCTGCCCGTGCAGTGGGAGGACGGCCACGGGGCCAAGTGGAAGACCACGCAGCAACTCTACGACGCCGCGACCAAGGCGCTCGAAAGCGACGCCAACGCCCGGATCGAGAAGCAGAGCGGCGACGTGTCGGGCCTCGCCACGGCCAAGCGCGTGGTCGAGCAGACCTACCTGACCCCGTGGTGCGACCAGGCGCCGATGGAGCCCCTGAACGGCACGGCCCTGGTCACCGACGACAAGGTGGAGGTCTGGCATCCGGCGCAGAACAGCCAGCAGGCGCACTGGGTCGCCTCCGACGAGTCCGGCATGGTCCCTGAGCGCGTGTTCTTCCACCAGACCTTCGTTGGCGGGGCCTTCGGACGGCGGCTGGAGAGCGACGACGTGCGCGTGGTGGTGGCCATCGCCAAGCGCTTCCCCGGCCGGCCGGTGCACACGATCTGGTCGCGCGAGGAGATGACCCGGCAGGGCAAGTATCGGCCGATGGTCGCCTGCAAGATGACCGCGGCGCTCGACGACAAGACCGGCCTGCCGACCACCCTCGTCGCCCGCCAGGCGGCGCGCGGCCACTATCCGCGCTTCGCCGACACCGCCTATTTCCTCGGTCCGATCCCCAACGTCCGCGTCGACGCGCGAGAGCTGGCCGACGTCCACGTCATCCCCGGCCCCTACCGGGGTCCGGGCTACAACTCCTACGGCTTCATGCAGGAGACCTTCATCGACGAGTGCGCCCATGCGGCGGGCGTCGATCCGCTCGAGTACCGCCGGCGGCTCCTGGCCAACTTCCCCAATCCGGGCTGGGTGAAGGCGCTCGACGTGGCGGCGGCGGGCGCCGGCTGGGGCCGCACGCTGCCCAAGGGCCAGGGCCTGGGGATCGCCGTCTGCGGCTGGGGTCTCAACGGCGACCCCAAGATCGGCACCGTCGTCGCCGCCGTGGCCCGCGTGGACGTCAGCCGCAAGGGCGAGCTCAAGGTCGAGACCCTCGATCTAGCCTTCGACTGCGGCCGGGTGATGAACCGCGACGCGGTGGCCAACCTGGTGGAAGGCGGCGCCCTGTTCGGCTTCAACATGGCCATGAACGAGGAGATGAACGTCGCCGACGGGCGGATGGTGGAGGGCAATTTCAACACCTACCGCATGGCCCGCATGGCCGACGCGCCCAAGGTCAACGTCCACTTCGACGCCCTGACCGACGCGCACCGCTACAGCGAAATGGGCGAACCCCCGATCGCCCCGATCGGACCGGCCATCGGCAACGCCATCTTCGCCGCGACCGGCAAGCGCCTGCGCCGCACCCCCTTCCGCACGCAAGACCTCAGCTGGAGCTGAGGGGGCCGGGAGTGGGGAGAACTTACCTCCCCTGCGAAGCGCTAGAACGAGGCCGTCTTCGCCGGGCTTGTCCCGGCGATCCAGACTTTCTTCCGTAGCGTTTCGCTGGATGCCCGGCACGGAGGCCGGGCACGACGTAAAGGGGGAGCGATTCGGTCAACACGGGCCATGCTCCAGGGGACGCACAGACGTTTACTCCACCAATAGTTAGTCGTTCTCGGGCGTAAGGGAGCGAAGCGGACTGAAGACCCGAGAACCCAGCCGAGATCTTGATCGACGCTGCGGGCGACGCGCGTCACCGGTGGAGCGGCGGGAGGTGATCAGAGGCGATCCCCCACCAGGGCGATGAAGCGCTCGATCATGGCGTTGACCTGATCCGGGGCGACCATGTGGATGAAGTGGCCGGCGCCGACCACCTGCCCCACCCGCCAGTTGGGCCCGAGGCGCGCCAGGGTCTCGGGGTCGGTGAAGGGGCGGTCGGCGAGCAGGAACAGGGCCGGTAGGGTGCAGCGCTCCGCCGCCTCCGCCGCATCGAAGCTCAACACCGTCCGGCCGCACCCGGCGGAGACGTGCGCCGGGGTGTGCCCCATCTCGCCGATGATCCGGGCCTTGAGATCGGCCGGATCGTCCGGGCTGAACAGGCGGGCCTCGAGGAAGGCGCGTCCCGCCTCCGGCGACATCAGCGGCGTCCTGCCGAGTTCGGCGACCCGGCTCGCGGCGCTGCGTATCCCCGAATCGAGCACCACGAGGCCGCCGAGCGCCTCGGGCCGGGTCGCGGCCAGGTGCAGCAGGGTGGAGCCGCCGAAGCTGTGGCCGATCCCGATCGGCCGCTCCACACCAAGCTCACGGCACAGAAACATCAGGTCGTCGTTGAGCTCGTCGTTGGAGTAGAGGCTATCGGGCGCGTCGCTGGCGCCGTGGCCGCGCAGGTCCACGTTCAGCACCCGATGGCGGCGCATGAAATGGCCCATCTGCGGCAGCATGTGCGTATGGTTGCAGCGCATGCCGTGGACGAGCAGCAGGGGCGGATCGCCCGCCCCCGCCTCGGTGTACGCCAGCCTCACGCCGCCGCGTTCGAGCCCCTTCACGACGCCCCTCGACGCGCGGCCCGGGCCGGTCACCGGTCCGCCGTCAGAAGTTGACCCCGAAGTCGAGCCCGAAGGTGCGCGGCTGTTTCCAGTTGGCGAGCACCACGGTGACGAAGTCGGACGCCGAGTTGATGTGGTGGTCGTCGAGCAGGTTCTTGGCCCACAGGTTGAGGTGGCCCTGGAGACCGTTGAGCGGAATGTTCAGCAGCGAGATGTTGGCGTTCACCGTCCACTGGGCGGGCACCGTCCCCGCCTGGTCGTTCGTGCCGCCGAGGTAGCTGGTGGTCCCCGCGAAGGTGGCGATCGGGGCCAGCGGCAGGACCTTGTCGACCCAGATCGCGTCGCCGCGGACCGAGACATACATGCCGTCGTTGAAGCGCGGGAAGTTGTACTGGCCGGTCATCGACACGTTCCACTTGGGCGTCGGCTGGCGCGTGCCGTCGTAGGCGTGCGAATCGGCGTAGCCGAGCGCGCCGGACAGGGTCAGGCCGCGCATGGGCAGCACCTGGCCTTCCAGTTCGAAGCCGCGCTCGTCGATCGTCACGTTGTCGATGTGCGAGCCGACGTTGGTGCCGTAGTAGCGCGGCTGTTGGGCGTTGTCGCGGCGGGTGGTGTAGGCGTCGGCGTTGATCAGCAGGCGCCGCTCGAAGAATTCGGACTTCAGGCCGACCTCGTAGGACGTGTCCTTCTCCGGCAGATAGGCGTAGAAGTTGATGAAGCCGCCGGACTCATAACCCGTGGCGCCGCGCACATAGGCCTTCACGTCCGGTGCGATCTGATAGATCAGCGACAGGTCCCAGTCGGTGGAGTTGAAATTCTTCTCCGCCGATCCCGACCGGGTGATCACCGTGCCGTTGGCCAGCGTGGTGGTCTTGGTCTTCACGCAATAGCTGATGGTGTTGTTGACGTTGTTGAGGGCGGCGATCGGGTCGCCGGCGGCGGCGCTCGGGAAGTAGCAGGAGCCCAGGAGCTGCTCCTTCTTGTCGTCCTGCGAGTAGCGGATGCCGCCCGACAGGTCGAGGCGGTCGGTGATGTGGTCGGTGAAGTGGAGATAGACCGCCTCGGACTCGGTCTGCGCGTGACCATAGGGCGAGGTCGCGCCGTAGTCCGACGCCACGTTCTTGTAAGTGCGGGCGGTGGCCGAGCCCAGGGTGGCGAAGGCGAGGTTCACCGGCTGGTCGAAGGTGTGTTCGCCGAAATAGAAGCCGCCGACGATCCACTCGAAGCGGGCGATCTTGCCGAGCACCTGGAATTCGTCGGAAATCTGATTCTGCTCGTGCGCGGCCACCGTGTCGCTGAGCACGAAGGGCACCGGCTGGCCGGCGCTGGTCGGCGTGGTGACCATCAGGTTGGAGCCGTCGTTGTCGAGGAACTGGGTCTGCCGCTCGGTGCGGTAGCCGAGGATGTTCTTGACGGTGAGGTTGGGATTGATCTCGTAGGCCGCGGTCAGATTATGGCCCATGGTGACCACATTGCTCCAGGCGCCGAGGGCCGCGGGTTCATGGTCCGAATAGCCGGGAAAGGCCGAGGAGGCGCTGGAGGGGGCCAGTTTGTAGCCGAAGGCGCCATACGGGCCGATGAAGGGCGCGAACGACGAAAAGCCGATGATGTAATACGGCAACTGAGTATAGTCTTCGTGGGTGTAGTCGAACTTGTAGTTCACCGTCAGGTGGTTGATCCCCGTGTAGCGGATCGCCAGGATCCCGCCGTTGGTGTCCTCCGCGCCGAGGGTCTTGGCGGCGACCACGTGGCGGAGGCTCTCGGGAATGTTCACCGTGCCGCCGAGGTTGGTGACCACGCCGGGATTGGGCAGGAAATCGGTCACCGTGCCGGCGGCGTCGTTCTTCACCCAGCCGTCGTGCTCGTTGTGCAGATAGCTGGCCCGGATGTCGAAGCCATGCCAGTCAGGCAGGTCGATCGACGCCTTGACGCGTCCCTCGCTGTAGTTGCCCACCGTGCCTTCGAGCGAGCCATCCAGCTTGCCGGACGGATCGCGCGTGGTGAAGCTGATGGCGCCGCCGGTGACGTTGCGCCCGAACAGGGTGCCCTGCGGCCCGCGCAGCACCTCGACCCGCTGGATGTCGTCGATGGCGGACAGGGCCTGGATGCCGCGCCCGAGATAGACGCCGTCGAGATAGATCGAGATGGCGTTGTCGAGGGTCTGGTTGGTCAGCCCGCCGGTGGAGATTCCGCGGATCGAGGCGTTGAAGCTGGTGGCGCCGGTCTGGCGCAGGACCAGGTTCGGGGTGGTGCCGCTGAGATCGGCCGCGTTTTCGATCCGGCGCGCCTCGACGTCCTTGGCGCCGAGGGCCGAGACCGAGGTCGGCACATCCTGCAGCCGCTCCTCGACCCGGCGCGCGGTGACGACGATGTCCGTGAGCCGCTGGTCGGCGTCCGCCGGGGACGCCTGGGCGGCGGTCGACGGCGCCGGCGGCGCTTCCGCCGACGCGGCGCCCGCGATCGCGGCCGCGAGAACCGCTGTCGATGCAAAACAGGCCAACCGGGCCCGGGTGAGATTCCGCCTGATGGTTTCCGAGCGCTGCACGGTTCGCCTCCCTCATGGGGATGTCTGAAGCATCCCTTCAACGAGGATCATCTAGGCTTATCCTTGTAAGCTCAACAATGATTGAGGGCGCAAACGTCGCACTTGGGCGCCAAAGTACGGTTTGAGTGATCTCGATTTCAGATCGCTGCGCGCTTGGCAATGCAGATTGGTTAAATCTGATGCGCCCGCCGGCAAGAACGCACGGGTTTTGACTCCACCGTCAAAACTTCTTCGCGATTCGGCCGGACGGAGCGCCGTCCATCGCACGCGCGGCCGCTGGACGGAAAGGGTGATCGCAGCCTTGTTCTCACAGCATCACTCGGATCGTCCGGAGCGGCTAGATTGATCCGCGCACGAGGGGGGCGCGCTTGGACTGGTCTTCGCACTACGCCGCGCGGATGGGCCGCATGAAGGGCTCCGAGATTCGCGAGCGCATGAAGCTCATCGCGGCGGCGGATCTCATTCAACTCGGCGGCGGCCTGCCGGACGTCTCCATGTTCCCCGTCGCCGCGATCGCCGCGGCGTGCGCGCGGATCCTGGGCGACGCCGATCTGGCCGGGACCGCGCTGCGCTACGCGCCGAGCGAGGGGTATGAACCGCTGCGCGGCTGGATCGCCGGCGCCCTGACCCGGAGCGGCGCGCCCTGCACGGCCGACAACATCCTGATCACCAACGGCTCCCAGCAGGGACTGGACTTCGCGGCCCGCCTCCTGCTGTCGCCGGGAGACCTCGTGGCCGTGGAGACCCCGAGCTTCATCGGCGCGCTCCGGGCCTTCGACGCCTATGAACCGCGCTACGCCGCCCTGCCGACCGCGGTCGGATCCCGCCCGCCGGCCGGCGCCCGATTCGGCTACATCGGCTCGGACTTCCAGAACCCGTCGGGCCGGACCCTCAGCCGCGCCGAGCGCCTGTCCCTGATCGCCGCCTGCGACGACGCCGGCGTGCCGCTGCTGGAGGACGGCTGCTACGTGGACCTGCGGTTCGAGGGCGACCCCATCCCCTCGGTCTTCGCCCTGGCGGTGCAGGCGGCGGGGGATGTGGAGGCGGTCGGCGTGCTGCACACCGGCAGCTTCTCCAAGACCCTGGCCCCCTCGCTGCGCTGCGGCTGGATCGCCGGCCCTTCGGCGGTGATCCGCAAGCTCGTTCTGATCAAGCAGGCGGCCGACCTCGCCACCTCGGCCTTCACTCAGATGATCGCGCTGGATCTCGCCGAGGGCTGCCTGGACGAGCAGGTCGCCAGGGGCCGGGCGCTATATTTGCGGCGCCGCGACGCCATGCTGGCGGCGCTCCGGGATTTCATGCCGCCCGGCGTGCGCTGGACCCGGCCCGAGGGCGGACTCTATATATGGGTCGAGCTTCCGGACGGGGTGGACGGCGCGGCGGTCGCCGAGACGGCCCTGCGCGAACAGTCCGTCTCGGTCATCTCCGGCGCGGCCTTCTTTCCGCAGGACCCGCAGCGCAACACCCTGAGGCTCAGCTATTCCCTGGCCTCCGAGGACGCCGCCCGCGAAGGCGTCCGCCGGCTGGCCGGCGTGATCGCTCTGGCGGCGGGAGCAACGTCCCCGGTTCAACGCTAGGGGATGAACACATATCTCAAGTGCTTAAAAACGCTCGTTATTCTCGGGTCTGCGGTCGGTCGCTGCACGCCCTCCCGGCGCCCGAGAATGACGAGCTCTTGGGAGTATGGAGATGGGTGCGTCCCCTAGCCGCGAACGGCGGGGGGTAGCCTACCCCGCACCGCGGCCACGCCGCTGATCTCCAGCGCGTAGCGCGGCGAGGCGAGGGTCGCCTCGACCGTGGTGCGACACGGCGGCGCGGCGCCGGCCAGCCACTCCAGCCACAGGCCGTTGATCTCCGGCAGGTCCGACAGACGGGCGACGTAGAGGGTCACGCTGAGCAGCCGCGACCGATCCGATCCGGCCTCGGCGAGCAGGGCGTCGAGTCGCGCCAGCACCTCGCGGGCCTGTTCACCCACCGGCCCGCCGCCCGAGTCGATCGCCACCTGGCCGGACAGATAGGCCAGCCCGCCGTGCACTACCGCCATGCTGAGCCGCGGATTGACTCCGATGCGCTCGATCCCGCCCGACATTGCCACTCCCGCAATTGACGCTCCCAACCCCCTATCCTTATACTGATTGCAAGAATTGGCGCTCAGTTGAATCTGCGCCTGGGAGAGAGACGGATGGACGACGTTCCCTATCTCATGCGCGGCCGCCAGCCGGTGGCGACCGACAGCAGCGTCCTCATCAGTTCATCGAAATATCTCAACGACGCGCGCATCCGCGAATGGGTGGTCAACGAGAACCTGCGCCGCAACGGTCGCGACTATCCGATGACCTACGGCATCCCCTCGCTGATCTCCGCCGTGCGCGAAGTCCAGGACCACGCCCGCATCGAAGCCCTGTTCCAGGAGGCGCGGCGCGGCTGGCCCGAACTCGATCGCTGGTTCGAGGAACGCTATCTGTCGAGCCTGACCAAGGATGACCTCAAGGCCTGCAAGCCGGACTCGGTCGGCGGGATCTTCTACCGCTATCTGACCGAGCAGAACCTCGAGATCGACATCATCGCCAAGTTCGAGCCCAAGACCAGCTTCGAATACTTCTTCCTGCGCGGCGTGCAGACGCATGACTTCATGCACATCCTCGGCGGGGTGGGTTTCGACTATCTCGGCGAGACGGTGCCCGCCTTCATGAAGTTCGGCAATCTGTTCCGCTGGTTCGGACCCGAGTTGGCCGGCCTGCTCAACGTGCAGAACACGCTGCTGACCATGCCGACCTTCACCCGAACCCTGCTGCACTATCCGGAATGCTGGCCGACCATGTGGCGGCAGGCCGAGATCGGCATGCGCATCGGCGAGACCTCGGACGCCCTGTTCCTGCCGCGCTACGAGGACCACCTCGACCTCACGCCCGAAGAGGCCCGCCTGAAGTTCGGCATCCGCAATGTGGAGGAGACCGATTCCACCGTCCTGTCCGACGTGTGGAGCGAGGGCGCCCAGTCCGCGTCGAAGATGGCGGCGGAATAGTTTGGCCTTCCCAGTCCGGACCTCGGGGGTCTTGTCCCGACCATCGATGCATCTGACTCTTTTCCCGCTCATCCCGGCGAATGCCGGGATGAGCGGAATAAAGTAGACATGGGTCAGTCTTTGCGATGACGGACCCTACCAGCCCTCGGGCTCTCCCAGATCCAGGCTTTCGACCACGGCGAGCGCGCGCGTCAGCCGCTCGTCCGTGACGGGCAGACGGGGCCGGCGCGGATAGCCGCCGGCCAGGCCGACCTGGTTCAGCACCGCCTTGGTCACCCGGATGCCGCCATTGCCGTAGAGGGCCGGGAACAGCCGCATGACCTGGCCCCAGCGGTGGAACAGGGCCTCGGTGTCGCCCGCCTTGAACGCGTCGATCACCGACATGCACAGCCGCGGCGCCAAATTGCCTTCGGACGACAGGAAGCCGTGCGCGCCGAAGGCCAGCGCCGTCAGCGCCTGATGTGGCCCGCCGACGAAGATGTCGATCCGGTCGGCCAGCCCGTCCACCAGGGTGCGCAGGTAGAACGGATCCTGGTGGCTGCAGTTGAGCGCGATCAGCTGGGGAAAACGGCCGTAGAGGTCGATGATCACCTCGGGCGGGATCACATAGCCCACCGACTGGTGGGTCGACATCACCAGCGGCATGTCGACCGCCGTCAGCACCTCGGCGAAATAGGCCTCGAGTTCGGCCGGGGTCGGCGAATGGCCGTGGCCGACGTCGAGCGAATAGATCTGCGCCGCGTCCACCCCGGCCGCCCTGGCCATCTCCAGGAAGCCGATCATCTCCTCCGCCGTGCGCGGCTCGACCCCCATGGCGCGCACCTGCGTCCTGCCCTTGAGCTCGTCGACGGCGATGTCGAGCAGGCGCCGCATCTCGTCCCGGGCGAGGGTGTATCCCTCCCCGCTGCCGCCGCCGCCGACATAGACGCCGACGCCCGAAGAGCCGAGCCGGGCCAGGTGTCGGCGGAGGCCCGCCTCGTCGATCGCACCATCCTCGGCGAAGGGCGTGATGCTGATGGCGAAGGTATGCGCCCGCGCCGCCTGCGCCTTGAATGACTGCGCCATCTCGCTCCCCTCGGTTGGAATTCCCATCTCTTTCACATCAATGATATATATTAAAGCAAGTTTTTGCCCTCCAACGCATTAGCGTGACGCGGTTTTTCGCCTGGGTTATAGCGACGCCTTCAACGGTCGCGCGGACCGGGGGCGGGACGGTCATCCGGATCGACTGACATACCAAGCTCCGTCGCGGTCGGTTTCGCAGTCCGGCGGAGCCTCGGCGCCGCCGCAGCCATCGGAAGAGTGTTTCGCTGAAATCCGCTTCGCAAAGACGCCAACTGAAACAGCCCCGCATCGCCGAGATCGTCGCGGAAGGCCTGCGCCAGCGGATCCTGGCCGGCTCGCTCGGCGACGGGGCCATGCTCCCCAAACAGGAGGAGCTGCTGGCGGAGTTCGGCGTCAGCCCCCCGTCCCTGCGCGAGGCGCTGCGCATCCTGGAGACCGAAGGCCTGGTCACGGTCCAGCGCGGCAACGTCGGCGGCGCGGTGGTGCACACGCCGCAGGCCTCCAAGGCCGCCTATATGCTCGGGCTCGTGCTGCAGTCGCGCGGCGCCACCCTGGCCGACTTGGTCAAGGCCATGCTGAGCCTCGAGCCGGCCTGCGCCGCGGAGTGCGCGCTGCGTCCGGATCGGCACATGACCGTGCTGCCGCAGCTGCGCAAGGTAATGGACCACGGGCTGGCGGTGATCGACGACGCCGAAGCCTTCATCGTCGCCGCGCGCGAATTTCACGTGGTCCTCGTGGCCAACTGCGGCAACGCCACCATGAGCCTGATGGTCGGCACGCTCGAGGCGTTGTGGTCGGCCCAGGTCGGCTCGCTGGTCAAGGATCCGGAGGCGCAGGGGTCGTTCTCGGACCGGGCGATTCGCCAGTCGCTCGCCGACGAGCACGAGCGGATCTACCGGATGATCGCCGAGGGTGACGCGCGCGGGGCCGAACAGGCGACGCGCGACCACTACGGCGCGCACCAGGGCGAACGCAAATACGACGTCCGCATGGACTCGATCGTCAACGCCGCGGTGATGAGCAACTGAGGGGCTGGCCGCCTCGTCGCGTTCTGATCGACGTCACCCTTGGAGAACGAACCGACCTTTAGCTAAGCCGGCTCATGATCGCGGCCAGGTCCGGCCGGGCCCGCTCCTTGGGCGCTTCGGTCGGCGCGCCGATGTGGACGTATCCGGCGATCCGTTCGCCGGGCTCGAGCGCCAGCAGCGCCGTCGCGTCCTCGTCGTAGGCGTACCAGTCGGTGATCCAGTTGGCGCCGAAGCCGAGGGCGTCCGCGGCGAGCAGCAGGGTCATGCAGACGGCGCCCGCCGACAGTTGCTGCTCCCACGCGGGGATCTTGCCTTCAGACACCCGCGAGACCACGGCGACGCACAGCGGCGGCGTGGTCAGCTTCGCGAGCGTGGCCGTCGCCTTCGCCGCGTCGGGTCGCCGGGCCGCGATGGCCTCGAGCCGGCCGGCGAAGGCGGCCTTGGCCTCCCCCTCGATGACGATGAAGCGCCAGGGAGACAGCTTGCCGTGGTCGGGCACCCGCGCGGCCAGCGTCAGCAGGGTCTCGATCTCGTCCGCCGACGGCCCGGGCGCGGCCAGGGTCAGCGCCGAACACGATCGCCGCAGGGCGAGCCGGTCGAACAGCGCCGGCGAGGCGCCGCCCGGCGGCAGGTCCTGGCCGAATTCCGGTACGGGCAGGTTCATGTCCTTCATCTCGGCTCCTTATGAGTCGTATCTTATAGACCTATGGACCGTGGTCGCGGCCCGCAACGCGGCCCGCCCCGGAGGCGCCGCCCGCTTATTTGCTGGGCGCCGTGTCCGGCGTCGCGTTGACACTCCAGGCGCTTTTCTTATAAACATATAAACATTGGATAGGGAGAAGATTCATGCCCCTCGGCGGCACCAAACTGATTTCTGCGGACAGCCACTTCAACGAACCCGGCGACCTTTTCACCAAGCGCGTGCCGAAGAAGTTCGTCGACCGGGCGCCGCACATGAAGAGCTTCCCGGAAGGCGACGCCTGGATCTTCGACGGCCTGCCCGAGCCGCGCAACTTCGGCTGGAACGCCTGCGCCGGCATGCCGCCCGAGAAGATGACCGCCTGGATGCGCTTCGACGAGATGCGCAAGGGCGGCTACGATCCGGCCGAGCGGCTGAAGGAGCAGGATCGCGACGGCGTCACCGCCGAGGTGATGTATCCGACCCCCTCGCTGCAGTCGGCGATCGCCATCACCGAGGATCCGGAATTCCACCTCGCCCTGGTCCAGGCCTACAACGACTGGGTCTCCGAATACGTCGCCTATGCGCCCGACCGGTTCTGCGGCCTGGTGCTGCTGCCGAACCGCGCCGATTCCAAGGTCGCGGTGCAGGAGATGGAGCGGGTTCTGGGCCGGCCCGGCATGCGCGGGGTGATGGCCGCCGCCTACCCGGCCGCCACCACGGTGATGTCCGACGAGGAAGACTACCTCTGGGCGGCGATCACCGAGCGCGACGTCCCGTTCAACATCCACGTCGCCCTCGGCATGGTGGCCCCGCGTCCGCACAAGGCCAAGCTGCCCGGCTACGGCCGCTTCTTCGACGCGCCCAACCGCTGCATCGAGTTCGTCTTCAACGGGGTGTTCGATCGCTTCCCCACCCTGAAGGTCGCCTTCGCCGAGGTCGATTTCGGCTGGGTGCCCTATGTCAAGGAGCAGATCGACAACAACTACCAGCGCCTGGAGAAGGTCAATCATTTCGGCCTGAAGCGGATGCCCAGCGAGTACATCGACGAGCACTTCTACTTCGGCTACATGACCGACAGCTTCGGCCTGAAGAACCTGAACTTCATGAACCCCGAGCGGGTGCTGTGGTCCACCGACTACCCGCACATCAGCGCCGACTATCCCTACAGCTGGCGGACGATCCAGGCGTCGATGTCCGGCGTGCCCGCGCCGATCAAGGCGGCGATCCTGCACGGCAACGCCGAGAAGCTGTACGGCTTCCCGACCACGGCGGCCAAGACCGGCGCCGAACCCCTGGCCGTGGCGGCGGAATAGATCGATGGGGCCGACCGCCGCCGGCGGCGGCCCGCTTCGGGGCGGAGGGGAGATGACGCCGCGGCGTCGCTTTGACGAAACGGCTCTGGGCGAGGCCCTGCCGGGCGTGGAGATCCTCGCCCCGCAGGGCGCGCTTCATCCCGACAGGCTGATCCAGGCCTTCGTCGGCGCCTGGGCCGGCGAAGCGGCGGTGCTGGAGAAGGTATCGGTCAGCCGCCACCTGCCGGCCAAGCCCGGCGCGCCGCTCTGGCTCCGTGGAACGGTGTATGGCCGCCACCTCGACGGCAGCCGCCGCCTCAGCATCCGCGTCGTCGGCGAGGACGACCTCGGCGACCGGTTGTCCGGCGTGGTGCGGGTGCAACTGACCGCGTGAGGCCAGGCGGCCGCCGGCCCCTCCACGCGATCCGCACACCCCCGCGGCGGCGCTAGGCGATCCACACAGCTCCCAAGCGCTCAAAAATCCTTGTCATTCTCGGGCGGAGAGAGGGCGCGAAGCGCCCGACCGCAGACCCGAGAACCCAGCCGCAACGCCGTCGACGCGCGTCGCTCGCACTGTCGGACAAGATCTCGGCTGGGTTCTCGGGTCTTCAGTCCGCTTCGCTCCCTTAGGCCCGAGAATGACGAATCTTGGTGGAGTGAAGATGTGTGCATCCCATGGCGCTGAAGCGGAGGTGAGCGGGTTGAGGGCGGTTTCGCCGTCGGCGGCAAGCGAACGGATTCGGATCGCAGCCCAGAACGTCCAGTCTTTTTCGATTGCCCCAAAAGAAAAAGCCTCCCCGAAGGGAGGCTCAAGGTGCGGGAAGGAAGGGGTGTCCGATCAGGCGGCGGCGACGCGCAGCTGGGGGGCGGGAATCTGCCCCGCCTGGCCGGAGGTAAAGCCGACGACCTGGGCGGCCATCATCTCGAGCTGCTCCTCGAGCCGAACGTTCAGGCAGGCGCCGTGTTCGTCGAAGGCCGGCTCGGCGGTGTTGATCGCCACGCCGAGCGGGGTGTTCCAGCCGCGCAGGGCGTGGACGATGATCCGCAGCGCGCCGAGGGCCGCCATGGCCCCCTGCCAACCGCCGCCCGCGCCGATGCAGCCGACCGCGCGGCCCTCGAGATAGGCGCGCGGGCCCTCGCGCAGATCCTCGGTGTAGTCGAGCACGTTCTTGACCAGGCCCGAGACCCCGCCGTGGTAACCAGGCGAGCCGAGGATCACCCCGTCCGCCTCGCGCAGGGCGTCGAGCAGGGCGAGCGCCTCGGGCGTTCGCTCCATCCGCTCGGGCGAATACAACGGCAGGTCGAGGGCCGGGCCGGAGAACAGGCGCGTCCGCGCGCCCATCCGCTCAGCGGCGGCCAGGGTGCAGCGCAG
Source organism: uncultured Caulobacterales bacterium (assembly GCA_903837135.1). Lineage (GTDB taxonomy): Bacteria > Pseudomonadota > Alphaproteobacteria > Caulobacterales > Caulobacteraceae > CAIOYC01. Next base: position 46,764 of record CAILTK010000041.1, on the reverse strand, counting down.
AGCCTTCTCGGTGGAGGAGTGGTTGCGCAAGGTCCCGCCGACTGCGACGATCAAGGGAGACGCCATCTGGATGCCTTTAAGTGCTTTCCTATAAAGGATAGCAAGGTTGAGTCGTTTGACAAGCCGCGAGCCTGTCCTCTTTCGGCATCGGTCGACGGCTTTTGGCGCTGCGATCTGGCCTCGGCGTCGAATGAGGACGACCGACTGGCGCGCCGGATAGCGAGAAGCCGTCCTCCGAGGGTTCGGACCGCCGCAGGGCCAGCAGCCCTTCCGACCGATCTCATTGCAGCATCGCTCGATCTGCACTGTTCCCATTTTATAAATGATAGCTATGATCATCGCGGAACAAGGGCGCATCCAGCGCCCCAAAGAATGGACCGCCGCATCAACGGGGGTCGTGGGCGGAGAGTGCGACGGGCGATGCTCGACAAGCGTATCGATATCGAAGGCTTCCTCGACGGGCTGGCCGACGGCATGACCCTGGGGATCGGCGGCTGGGCCACCCGGCGCAAGCCCATGGCCCTGGTGCGGGCGATCGCCCGCTCCAAGCTGAAGGACCTGACCCTGGTCGCCCCCTATGGCGGGCCCGACGTCGGCCTGCTCGCGGCGACGGGCAAGATCCGCAAGCTGGTGTTCGCCTTCGTCTCGCTGGACCATTTCCCGCTCGATCCGCATTTCCGCGCCGGCCGCCAGAGCGGCGCCTTTGCGGTGCGCGAACTCGACGAGGGCCTGGCCCAGTGGTCGCTGCGCGCCGGGGCCATGCGCCTGCCCTTCCTGCCGACCCGCGTCGGCCTCGGCACCGACATCGTCGCCGAGGCGGGGATGAAGACCGTGCGCTCGCCCTACGACGACGGCGAGGAGCTTCTGGCCGCGCCGGCGCTCAGGGTCGACACGGCGATACTGCACGTCCATCGCGCCGACCGGCTCGGCAACACCCTGGTGCTGAGCCCCGACCCCTTCTTCGACGAGCTCCTGGCCCGCGCCGCCGACCGGGTGATCGTCTCCACTGAACAGCTGGTGGAGACCGCCGCGCTCGACCTCGCCGCCAACGCACGCTTCAACCCGTTCGAGCGCAGCGTGGTGTCGGGCGTGGTCGAGGCGCCGCTGGGCGCGCACCCCACCGGCGCCTGGCCCGACTACGGCATCGATCTCGGCCATCTGAAGACCTACGCCGGCTCCGCCGCGCCGGAGGCCTGGGCCGACTATCGCGCCCGCTTCCTCGACGTGGGCGAGGCCGGATACCTGGAGGCGGCGGGCGGCGACGCCCACATCCGCGCCCTGCCGGCGGCGGTATACTGATGAGCAGCGACTGCACCCTGGCCGAACTCTGCGTCGCCGCCTGCGCCGAAGCCTGGCGCGACGACGGCGAAGTGCTGGCCACCGGCATCACCGTCGTGCCGCGCCTGGCGGCGGGCCTGGCCAAGCTGACCTTCAATCCGGCGCTGATGATGACCGACGCCGAGGTCTTCCTGGTGGACGAGCCCGTGCCGGTCGGTCCGCGCGGCGACTACAAGATCAAGCCCGAGGGCTGGATGTCCTACGCCCGCACCTTCGACAACATCTATGGCGGCAAGCGCCACGCCCTGGTCGCGCCGGTGCAGATCGACCGCTACGGCCAGACCAACATCTCCACCATCGGCGATCGCACGGCGCCCAAGGCGGCCCTCCTGGGCGTGCGCGGCTATCCCGGCAATTCGATCAACCACCCCAACAGCTATTTCATCCCCAGCCACGACACCCGGGCCTTCGTCGCCGGCGAAGTCGATTTCGTCTGCAGCGTCGGCTACAACCCCGCGCGCTGGCCGGGTGGAAAACGCCCGCCGTTCCTCGACCTGCGCCTGATCGTCTCCAACCTCGCCGTGATGGACTTCGGCGGGAGCGAGCACGCGGTACGGGTCCGCTCGCTGCATCCGGGCGTGACCTTCGACGCGGTGCAAGCGGCCACCGGCTTTGCGCTGCAGCGGCCCGCGGACATTCCCGTCACCCCCCTGCCCTCCGCCGAACAGCTGCACCTGATCCGCACCGTGCTCGATCCGACGGGCGTGCGGGCCACCGTATTCAAGGGCGATCCGCCGGCGGCGCGAAGCCCGGCCTGAGGAGGCGAACATGGATCTGGTCGAACCCCCGCCGCAGGACGTGGTCTACGAGACCGAGACCCCCGTGCTGTACGAGACCAAGGACGGCGTCGCCTGGGTGACCATGAGCCGGCCGGCCTTCAACAACGTCCAGAACAGCCAGATGACCTATGCGCTGGACGCCGCCTTCCGCCGGGCGGTGGACGACGACGCGGTGAAGGTGATCGTGCTGCGCTCCACCGGCAAGCACTTCTCCGCCGGGCACGACATCGGCACGCCCGGCCGCGACCACAAGACCACCTTCAACCGCGCCCATCTCTGGTACGACCACGTCAACAAGCCGGGCGCCGAGCTGCTCTACACGCGCGAGCAGGAGGTCTACCTCGGCATGTGCCGGCGCTGGCGGGAGATCCCCAAGCCGACCATCGCCATGGTGCAGGGCGGCTGCATCGCCGGCGGGCTGATGCTGGCCTGGGTCTGCGACCTGATCGTCGCGTCCGACGACGCCTTCTTCCAGGATCCGGTGGTGCGCATGGGCATCCCCGGCGTCGAATACTTCGCCCACGCCTTCGAACTACCGCCGCGCGTGGCCAAGGAGTTCCTGTTCCTCGGCGAGCGGATGGGGGTCGAGCGCGCCTATCAGCTCGGCATGGTCAACCGGGTGGTCGCGCGCGCCGAGCTCGAGACCGAGACGGCGTCGATCGCCGCCCGCATCGCCCAGATGCCGCGGCTGGGCCTGGCCCTGACCAAGCAGGCGGTCAATCACGTGGAGGACCTGCGCGGCAAGCGCACCGCCATGGACGCGGTGTTCCACATGCACCATTTCGCCCACGCCCAGAACGACCTCGTCAGCGGCGACAGCCTGGCCGGGCTCGACGGCAAGTCGATGGCGGCGGCCAACAAGAAAGAGGCCAAGAACAAAGAGGGCGGGGATTGATGGCCGACCCGCTGCACACCGTCCTGTGCGACCGGCTGGGGTGCCGATATCCGGTGATCCAGACCGCCATGGGCTGGGTGGCGACGCCGGCGCTGGTCGCCGCGTCGAGCGCGGCGGGCGCCTTCGGTTTCCTGGCCGGCGCGGTGATGCGGCCGGGCGAGCTGGCCGCGGCGATCGGGGCCTTGAAGGCGGCGACCGACCGGCCGTTCGGCGTCAACTTCCACATGTTCCAGCCGGGCGCGGCCGAGATCGTCGAGATCCTGATCGCCGAGAAGGTGCGGGCGGTGAGCTTCGGCCGCGGCCCCGACGCCGCCCTGATCCGCCGGCTGCGGGACGCCGGCATCGTCTGCATGCCCACCGTCGGCGCGCTGAAGCACGCGGTGAAGATGGCCGAGCTCGGCTGCGACATGATCGTGGTGCAGGGCGGCGAGGGCGGCGGACACACGGGTGCGGTCGCCACCACCGTGCTTCTGCCGCAGGTGCTGGAGACGGTGTCGATCCCGGTGGTCGCCGCCGGCGGCTTCGCCGACGGGCGCGGCCTCGCCGCCGCCCTGGCCTACGGCGCCTGCGGCATAGCCATGGGCAGCCGCTTCCTTCTCACCCGCGAGAGCCCTGTGCCCGACGCGGTGAAGGCCCGCTATCTCGAGGCCCGGCCCGAGCGGATCCTCGTCTCCACCAAGGTCGACGGCATGCCCCAGCGCATGGTCCCCAACGCGGCGCTGGAGCGGATCGAGCGCGCCGGCCCTATCGGCCGCTGGCTGCGCGCCCTCGACGCCGGCCTGCAGATCCGGCGCGCCACCGGCGCGTCGTGGGGCGATCTCATCACGGCGGCGCGCGGCATGGCCGGGCATGGCGACATGAGCTTCAGCCAGGCCCTGATGGCCGCCAGCGCCCCGACCCTGATCCAGCGCGCCGTGGTGCAGGGCGACGCCGACGGCGGGCTGATGGCGGCGGGCCAGGTGGCCGGACGCATCGACGACCTGCCGACCTGCCAGGCGCTGGTCGAGCGCATCGTCGCCGGGGCGCGGGCGCGGATCGAGGCGCTGACCGCTGCGCCGGCCGAGCGCCCTAATCGAAGGAGCGCCTGATGCCGTTCCGGCTGGAGATCAACGACCGGGTAGCCGAGGTCGTGTTCGACCATCCGCCGGTCAACGCCTTCGACTCGGTGATGTGGAACGAACTCCCCGGCCTGATCACCGCGGCGGGGTCGCGCGAGGACGTCCGCTGCGTCCTGATCCGGGCCGAGGGGCGCGGCTTCTGCGGCGGGGTCGACATCAAGGAGATGCAGGCCCACCCCGAGCGCATCGTCGCCCTGAACCGCGGCAACTATCTGACCTTCAAGGCGGTGCGCGACTGCCCGACCCCGGTGGTCGCGGCGGTGCACGGCTTCGTCATCGGCGGCGGCATCGGCATCTGCGGCGCGTCCGACACCATCATCGCCGCGGACAACGCCTATTTCTCCCTGCCGGAGATCGATCGGGGCGCCATGGGCGGGGCCTCGCACCTGTCGCGCATGCTGCCGCTGCACAAGGTGCGCGCCGCCTTCTTCACCGGCGGCCGGATCCCGGTCCAGGAGGCCTTCAGGCTCGGCGCGGTGGAGACGGTGACAGCCCCGGACCAGCTCCTGGCCGAGGCCCGCGCCTTCTGCGCCGTGATCGCCGCCAAGAGCCGCACCGCCCTGGTCCTGGCCAAGCAGGCGCTGAACGGGATCGAGGCGCGCGACGTCGACCTCGACTACCGGTTCGAGCAGGGCTTCACCCTGGAAATGTACATGCACGAGGACAGCCAGGCGTCGCGCGACGCCTTCGTCCAGGACCAGGGCAAGGCGGCCAAGTTCTGATGCGGAAGCTCTGATGCGCTTGGCCTACACCGCCGAACAGGACGCCTTTCGCGCCGAGGTCCGGGCCTGGCTCGCCGACCACGTCCCGGCCGAGCGCCTGGCTTCGTTCGATACCGCCGAAGGATTCCAGGCCCACCGCGCCTGGGAAAAGGTGCTGCACGGCGGGCGCTGGAGCGCGGTCACCTGGCCGGAGGCCTACGGCGGACGGGGCCTCGATCTGATCCGCTGGCTGATCTTCGAGGAGGAGTACTGGCGCGCCGGCGCTCCCGGCCGGGTCGGCCAGAACGGCATCTTCCTCTTGGCGCCGACCATGATGGAGTATGGGACAGCCGAACAGAAGGCGCGCTTCCTGCCGCCGATGGCCTCGGGCGAGGAGATCTGGGCCCAGGCCTGGTCCGAGCCGCAGGCGGGATCCGACCTCGCCGCCGTCCGCGCGCGGGCCACCCGCGACGGCGACCACTATGTTCTGAACGGCCACAAGATCTGGTCCTCGCGCGCCGTATTCGCCGACTGGGCCTTCGGCCTGTTCCGCACCGACCCGGCGTCCGAGCGGCACAAGGGGCTGTCGCTGATCCTGTTCAAGCTGGACGCCCCCGGCGTACGGGTCGTGCCGATCCAGCAGATCGACGGCGAGGCCGGCTTCGCCGAGATCTTTCTCGAGGACGTACGCTCGCCGGTCGACCAACGGCTCGGCGGCGAGGGCGAGGGCTGGACCGTCTGCATGGCCACCGCCGGCTTCGAGCGCGGGCTCATGCTGCGCAGCCCCGCCCGGTTCCAGGCCGCCGCCGCCCGCCTGGTCGCGCTCGCCGACCGGCGCGGCGCCGACGCGGTGCAGGAGGCCGCGGTGCTGCAGGCGGTGATGGACGCCGACGCCTACGCCCTGTCGATCTACGCCACCGCCTCACGGCTGATCGCCGGCGGCAAGATCGGCGCCGAAGCCAGCTGCAACAAGGTGTTCTGGTCGGAGCTCGACGTGGCGCTGTACCGGGCGGCCCTGTCGATCAAGGGCGCGGAGGCGGAATTGACCGGTCCGACCGAGGCGGCGGACGGCTGGATGGACGGCTATCTGTTCTCCCTCGCGGGACCGATCTACGCCGGCGCCAACGAGATTCAGCGCAACATCATCGCCGAGCGCATGCTCGGCCTGCCGAAGGGCTGAGCCGTGGATTTCACCCTTTCCGACGAACAGAGGATGACGGCCGAGGTGACAGCCGCCCTGCTCGCCGACCGCTGCACCGGCGCGGACCTGCGCCGGCTGATGGACAGCGGCGCGGCGCTCGATCCCGTTCGCTGGCGCGCCCTGGTCGAGATGGGCCTCCCGGCCGCGATGGTCCCCGAATCGCTCGGCGGCCTTGGCCTCGGCGAGGTCGACCTGACCCCCGTGGCCGAGCAGTGCGGCTTTGCGGCCCTGCCCGAACCGCTGGTCGAGCTGGCGGGCGTCGCGGCGCCCCTGCTGGCCGCCCTGGATCATCCGGCCGCGCGCGCGTGGGCCGGCAGGATCGCCGCCGGCGAGGCCATGGCCGCCGTGGGCCACTCCTGCCAGCCGTTCGTGGCCGGCGCCGACACGGCGGATGTGCTGGTGCTGTGCCGGCCGGGCGAGATTCTGCTGCTGAACGCGGAGACGGTGACGCTGGGGCGCCAACCGAGCATCGACCCCTTCCACCGACTGTTCGCGGTCGCCTTCGACGGCGGCGACGCCATCGCGGCGGCCCGGGGCCCGGAGGCCGACCGGCTGGCGGCGCTGGCGCTCGACCGCGGGGCCCTGTTCGCCGCCGCCCAGGGGATCGGCCTGGCCCAGCGCGCCGTGGACCTCTCCGCCGCCTACGCCAAGGCGCGCGTCCAGTTCGGCAAGCCCATCGGCGCCAACCAGGCGGTCAAGCATCACCTCGCCAGCTGCCAGGTGAAGATCGAATTCGCCCGGCCGGTGGTGCTGGCCGCCGCCGCCCAGATCGGCCAGCAGGACATCTACTCGCGCGCCCGGGTCTCGCACGCCAAGCTCGCCGCCCTGGCCGCCGCCGACCTCGCGGGGCGGACGGCGATCCAGGTGCACGGAGCGATGGGCTACAGCTGGGCCACCGACGTGCACGTCTATCTGAAGCGCGTCCTGGCGCTCACCGGCGCCTGGGGCGACGAGGCCTTCCACCGCCGCCGGGTGAGCGCGCGTATCAAGGGCCGCGCGCTGGATCCCGGCCAGGTCTTCGCCGTCGAAACCGCCTGAGCAGGGAGACGCCGTGTCCGCATCCACACCCTATGGCCAGGCCTTGGCGACCGACCCCGCCCTCGTCGAGGCCTGGCGGACCGAGCCCTGGTGGAGCGAACAGCCCCTGCAGGACCGGATCGATGCGCTGGCGGCGCAGCATCCGGACGCACCAGCCTACATCACCGAGAGCGGGCGCTTCACCTGGGGCGAATACGCCGACCGTTCGGACGAAATCGCCCTGGCTTTGCGCGGCCTGGGTCTGGCGGCGGGCGACCGGGTGGCCGTGCTGCTGCCGGACGGGCCGGCCGTTCACGCGGCGTTCGTGGGCGTCGCCAAGGCGGGCCTCGTCACCGTCGGCATCGGCGCCCGCGCCGGCGACCGGGAGATCGCCCATCTGCTGGGCCGCACCGGCGCCCGGGTGCTGGTGACGCACGCCGCCCAGCGCGACCGCACGGCGCAGGCCCTGCGCGCCGACCTCCAGGCGCACGGCGCCACGCTCGACCGGCTGGTGCTGGTCCCGGACTACCTGAGCGATCCGGCGGGCAAGCCGGTTTGCGACGCGCCCCCCGCGACGCCGTCCGGCCATCCGGCGGTCGGGGCCGAGCAGCTGTTCATGATCAACTCCACCTCGGGCACCACCGGCATGCCCAAGTGCGTGATGCACACGCAGAACCGCTGGCGCTACTTCCACCACCTCGCGGCGGAGGCCGGGCGGTTCGGCGCTGACGAGGTGTTCATGGGACTGGTCCCGGCCCCGTTCGGCTTCGGCCTGTGGACCGCCCACTTCTCCCCGGCCATCCTCGGCTGTCCCACCGTGATCATGCCCAAGTTCGACGCCCATGCGGCGCTCGACCTGATCGAGCGCGAGCGGGTCACGGTGCTGTGCTGTGTCTCGACCCAGTTCATCATGCTCCTGAACGCCCAGGCCGAGCGGCCGCGCGACCTGTCGTCGCTGCGCGCCATGTTCACCGGCGGCGAAGCCGTGCCCTATGAGCGCGCCGCCGAGTTCGAGCGGGTGACGGGCGCGGCGGTGCTGCAGTTCTACGGCTCCAACGAGACCGGCGCGCTCAGCCGCACCACCGCGGCGGACACGCGCGAGCGTCGCCTGCGCACCGCCGGCGCGGTGATCCCAGGCATGCACGTGCGGCTGTTCGATCCCGACACGGGCGCGGACGTGACCGGCGAACGCTCCACTGGGCAGCCCGGCTGCCGTGGCCCGGCGATCTGCCTCGGCTATTGGGACGATCCCGCCGCCAACGCCAAGCTGTTCACGCCCGATGGCTGGATGCTGATGGGCGACATCGTCGACATCGACGCCGACGGCTATCTGCGCGTGGTCGGCCGCACCTCTGACTTCATCATCCGCGGCGGCAAGAATCTCAGCGCCCCGGCGATCGAGGAAGAAGTCGGCGCGCACCCGGACGTGGCCCTGGTGGCCGCCGTCCCCTCCCCCGACCCGGTGTTCGGCGAGAGGGTCTGCATCTACGTCAAGCCGCGCGCGGGCGCCGAACCGACGCTGGCCTCGATCGTCGAACATCTGCGCCGGCGCGGGGTGAGCCGCGAGTGGTTCCCCGAGCGGCTGGTGCTGATGGACGACCTTCCCCGCTCGTCGGGCGGCAAGCTGGCCAAGGGCGAACTGCGCGAAGACGCCCAGCGGCGTTGGGGAAATGCAAACTGACGGATTCGAACACTGATAGATTCCGGCACTGACGGATTGTCGGACAATCACTTATGCGGCTAGGCTGTCTCAACGCAGGACCGCCGCCTAGAGCAGGTCCCGGGAGGACGAGGCAAATGGCTGAGATCGTTCAAGGCATGGACGGCGTGGCGACTCCGGCGACGCCGGCCGCTCCGGTCCTTCACGAAGCGCTTTGGCGGCGCTGGATGACCGTGTTCATCCTCCTGGGGGCCAGCATGCTGACCACCCTGGCCTTCACCTCGGTGGTGCCGGGCCTGCAGAAGATCGCCGAGCACTTCCCCGGCGGCGACAGCATCCTGTCAGCCCAGTTCGTGGTCACCATGGCCCCGGTCGGCATGGCCATCACCGGCCCCTTCGCCGGCTGGATCATCAGCCGCATCGGCCTGCGCCGCGCTCTGTTCACCGGCCTGACATGCACGGCGCTGGCGGGCACCTGCCAGCTGTGGGTCGACAGCCTGGGGACGCTGCTGGCCTCGCGCTTCGCTCTAGGCTGCGCCCTGATCCTCACCGACGTGTCGCTGTCGAGCATGCTCGGCGCCCGTTACGCCGGACCGGCCCGCGCGCGCCTGGTGGGCTTCCGCCAGGCCATCGCCTCGGGCGGCACGGTGATCACCATGCTGCTGGCGGGCTATCTGGTGCAGACCTACGGCTGGCGCACGCCGGCCTGGCTGTTCCTGCTGCCGCTGATGTTCCTGGCCCTGGCGGTGGTGACCTTCAACCGCCGGCTCGAGCAGGCCGATCACGTGTCGGCGGACGCCCGCAGCAACGAGCGGTTCTCAGTGCTGCAACTCTGGCCGATCTATCTGCTGTCGTTCGTCATGTCGATGGCGCACACCATGCCCTCGTTCCAGCTGCCGTTCCTGCTCAAGGAGAACGGCGTCACCAGCGCCATCCTCATCTCGCGGGTGCCCTCGCTCAGCGCCTTCATCGGCATCATGACCGCCCTGGTGTTCGGCCTGATCTATTCCCGTTTCGGCCGGCTGACCTTCGTGCTGGCCTCGGTCTGCATGGGCGCGGGCTTCATCGGCATGGGCCTGGCCCCCTCCTACGCCGTGATTCTGATCTTCGTCGTGCTGGAGGGGATCGGCGCCGGCATGACCCAGCCCTTCTTCGCCAGCCGCGTGCTCGACCGGGTGACCGCGGCCCAGCGCGGCCAGGCGATCGGCTTCATGATGAGCGCGGTGTTCATCGGCCACTTCTTCAACCCGATCGTCATCAAGCCGATCCGCGACGCCTTCGGCATCCACCAGGCCTTCATCGTGGTCGGCGGATTCCTGGTCGCCGCGGCCGCGCTGATGGCGGTGCGGGCCTGGGCCACCCGCGGACGGCCGACCATCGTCTGACGGCGAAGGATTACACCCGCTTCCAAGCCCCCCTGGCCGGCGCCTCGCGCGCGCGCGACGTCTGGGGCGGTCAAGATCGCAGGATGATCGCGGCGGGAGCGTCAGCCGATCAGAGGCGCCGCGAAGAGCACGAAGAGCACCCACCAAGCTTCGGAGCCCGCGGGCGGTGGTCAACCTCCGCCTGGCGGTCTTCATGCGCTTGGTGACGCCTCATTTTATGGCTGAAGCGCCATTTCAATCGCCCCGGGGATCATTGGACTCGCCGGCGGATCGCACACGGTCCGAGGAGCAGCGCTTGAGCCAACGCGACGGGCGGCGCCTCACGTGGGCCCAGCGCCTGATGGTGGTTTCCGACCGCCAAGGGCTGGGCCCTGAGGCTAATGGTCGGAGCGGCGGGATTCGAACCCACGACCCCTTGACCCCCAGTCAAGTGCGCTACCAGGCTGCGCTACGCTCCGACGAAGGGGCGCTTATAAGCGGCCCCGCCGCGATATCAATCAGGAATCACCGTCGGCGAGAAGAGCATCGAGCCGCGCCTTGACGCCTTCGAGGTCGCCGAGCACCGACGCCAGGCGCCGGCGGGCCGCTTCGCCGAGCAGGGGGCGCTCGAAGGGGGCGGCCTCGCCCGTCTCGAAGGCGGCCTCCACGGCGGCCGCGTCCGCCTCGATCTCCTCCACCCCGACCCCGTCCGCCTCGACGTCGTCCCCCTCCAAGCCATGCCCCTCGAAGCCGTGCTCGTCCAAGCCGTGCGCCTCGACCGCGTGCGGCGCGGCGCCGTCCCCGGCCGCCAGGCTCTCGCCTGTGTCGTGGACGCCGCCGGCGGCCAGCACCCGGCGGACGCCCTGCTCCTTGTGCAGCTTCTGCACGCCCTTGATGGTGTAACCCTCGTCGTGCAGCAGGATGCGCACGCCGCGCAGGACGTCCAGGTCCTGCCGGCGGTAGAAGCGCCGCCCGCCGGCCCGCTTCATCGGCCGGATGAACGAGAATTTGGTCTCCCAGAAGCGCAGCACGTGCTGCGGTACGCCGAGCTCCGAGGCGGCTTCCGAAATCGTACGGAAAGCGTCGGGACCCTTCATCGGCGCAGGGGGATCAGGTCCGGCCCGCGCCGTCGTGGGACTTGTCGACCATGGCCTTCATCACCTGGGAGGCCCGAAAGGAGATCACCCGCCGCGGATCGATCGCCGCCGGCTCCCCGGTCTTGGGATTGCGTCCCATCCGCGCGTTCTTGGATCGCACCTGGAACACCCCGAAGCCGGAAAGCTTGACGATCTCGCCCTGCTCGAGCGCCTCGACCACGAGGTCGAGCGTACGCTCGACGAGGCCGGCGCAGTCCTGGCGCGTGAGGCCCACTTCGTTGTGGACCGCCTCGGCCAGGTCGGCCCGCGTCAAGGTCTCACCCTTCATTCCAGCCCCCGCCTACCGAAGTCATCCTTGCGTGCATGACGCGAAAACCCGGCGAAGTCAAAGGGTTCTGGTGGGCTCTTAGCGGCGGATCGCCGCCCGCGCGGTTTAAAGTCGCAGGACGCAGGCGCCCCAGGTCAGACCGCCGCCCATGGCCTCCATGAGCAGAAGCTGTCCGGGCTTGATCCGCCCGTCCTCGACCGCCGCGTTCATCGCCAGCGGAATCGACGCCGCCGAGGTGTTGGCGTGGGTGGCCACGGTGGAGATCACCTTGTCCTCCGACACGCCGAGCCGGTGCGCCACGCCGTGCAGGATCCGCAGATTGGCCTGGTGCGGAATGAACCAGTCCACCGCCGCCACCGGAACGCCCGCGTTCGCCGCCGCCGCTTCGACCGCTTCGGCGATGTTGACCACGGCGTGGCGGAACACCTGCTGGCCGACCATGCGCAGATGGCCGACGGCGCCGGTCGTCGACGGGCCGCCGTCCACATAGAGCAGGTCCTGCTTGTTCCCGTCGCAGCGCAGGGCGAAGCCGAGAAGGCCGACGTCGTCCGTCGTGCCCTGCCCGGGCTCGGGCTCGACCACCACCGCGCCAGCGCCGTCGCCGAACAGGACGCAGGTGCCGCGGTCGGTCCAGTCCATCAGCCGCGACATGGCCTCGGCGCCGATCACGAGCGCGCATCTGGACAGCCCCCGCGCCACGAAACCGTCGGCCACCGAGAGCGCGTAGACGAAGCCCGAGCAGACCGCCTGCAGGTCGAAGGCGATGCCGATCGGCGCGCCGAGCTTGCGCTGGACGATGGCGGCGGTGGCGGGAAAGGTGAGGTCGGGGGTGGTCGTGGCGACGATGATCAGGTCGACGTCGGCGGCCGTGCGTCCCGCCCGCTCCAGAGCCTGTTTCGCGGCCTCCACGGCCATGTCCGAGACGGCCTGCCCTTCGCCCATCCGGCGCCGCTCCCGGATGCCCGTGCGCTCCTGGATCCAGGCGTCGGAGGTCTCCACCACCTCCGCCAGGTCGGCGTTGGTGACGATCCGCTCCGGCAGATAGCCGCCCACGCCGCGTACAGCCGAACGCGTCACCATCACGACATCGTCTCCGCGGCCGGCGGGGGGGCGTCGAGCGCCCTGGCCAGCCGCTCCATGTTGGCGGCCGCCTTGGCCGCATAGTCCGACGCCGCCAGGTCGGCGGCGATCTTGAGGGCGTCGGCGAAGCTCGTGGCCGTACCGCCGCCATGCGCCTTGATCACCACCCCGTTCAGGCCGAGCAGCGGCCCGCCGCCCGGCGGCTCGAGCCTGGCGGCCATGCGCTTCAGCGCGCCCTGGGCCAGGAAGGCGCCGGCCAGCGCCAGTGGTCCCGACGTCATCGCCTCGCGCAGTTCGGTGACGAAGAAGCGCGCCAGCCCCTCGCCGGTCTTCAGCGCCACATTGCCGGTGAAGCCGTCGGTGACGATCACCTCGACCGTGCCCTTGGCGATGTCGTCGCCCTCGACGAAGCCGTGGTAGTCGAGTTCGATCCCGCCGTCCTTGAGGATGGTGTTGGCCTCACGCACCTCGTCGTGCCCCTTCTGCTCCTCCGAGCCGACGTTCATCAGCCCGACCTTCACCCGCTCCCCGGGCCGGGCGTGCACGGCGCAGTAGAAGGCCTCGCCCATGATGGCGAACTCCACCAGCTGGGCGGCGTCCGACGAGATGTTGGCGCCGACGTCGAGCATGGCGGTGATCCCGCGCCGGGTCGGCCAGCTCGAGACGATGGCCGGCCGGTCGAGCCCGCCGGTCATGCGCAGGATCAGCTTGGAGATCGCCATCAGGGCGCCGGTGTTGCCCGCGGAAATGGCCGCGTCGGCGCCGCCGCTGCGAATCGCCTCCACGGCGTTCCACAGGCTCGAGCCCTTGCCGCGGCGCATGGCGTGCGACCCCTTCTCTTCGGCGCCGATCACCTTGTCGGTGTGATGCACGGTGGCGACGGGGCGCAGCTTCGGATGCTTGACCAACTCGGCCTCGATCGCCGTCTGGTCGCCGTGCAGCTGGAAGCGGACCTTTCCGTTTCCGAGCCGGCCAAGCGCGATCTCGGCGCCGGCCACGCTGACCGGCGGCCCGTGGTCGCCGCCCATCGCGTCGATGGCCAGGGTCAGCGGTCGGCGGTTGAAATCGGACACCAGTTCGGATCGCGCTCCGGGAGGCGAAAGGCCAGGGCTATCCCGACCGTCGCGGCGCGGCCGGACGATAGCGATCAGCGCCCGTGATGCAAGCCGAACCGCAGCGGTCCGGCCCATCCCGGTCAGTCGCCCCGGCAGTCGCCTCGGTCAGTTCGACGGCTTCGGGCCCTTCAGCGCCGCGAGGGCGGCGAACGGCGAAATCACCTCGACCCCGCCCGGCTGCTCGAATACGGCGTCGGGCTTGCGCGGAAACTGGTCGACCTCAAGCGCCAGGTGCTCCACCAGCCAGTCGCCCACGTCGATCACGTCGCCCTCGAGGATTTCCGGCGGATCCTCCTCGTCAGGATCGATCACCAGGGCCGGCCCCTGCGCCTGCGGCGCGTTCGGACTGCCCGCCACAAGGGCCTTGAGGGTGAAGCGGGTTTCGATGGTCGAGTCGAACGCGTCGAGGGTGACGCCGCAGGTCTGGGTCACCACCGCGGCGACGTGGCCGGTCAGCTCCACGCCGTCGAGCCAGGGTTTCAGCGTCGCCTCCGCCGTCAGGGATTTGACCGCATCGACGCCGATCGAATCGGCGATTCGGACCAGGGTGGCGGCGTCGGCCTCGGGCTTCAGGTGGATGACGCCGCGGTCGACGTCCGCCAGTCGGACCGGGATGGACCAGGGATTGCTCATGCCGCCGCCTCGAACCGGACCTCGGGCCAGGGCAAGGGCCGTTCGAACAGGGCGTCGGTCGGCGTGGCGGCGAGGGCCGCCGCCGCCGCCCCGGCGTAGGCGGCCAGGTTCGCCGCAGGCGCGGCTTCCGCGCCAGCGTAGACGGTTCGACCCAGCATGGCCTCCAGGGCCTCCGGCGCCGCGCCCTCAGCCAACGCCGCGTCGTATCCCCTGAACCGGCCGTACAGGGCCTCCCCGAGCTTGCGCATCTTCTTCGGCACCGTCAGATCGCCCACCCCGAGTTCACGCAGGCCGTCGTCGAGACCCGACAGGAAGGCGTCGAACAGGGCCTGGTTGGCCTCGGCGGCGAAACCGCCCTCCCCCTTCAGCCGGCGCGCCACCAGGGCCAGATGCAGGGTGTAGAGTTCAAACCGTCCGGCGGCGGTGTCGGGGACACGGCCCTCCAGATAGAAGGCGGGCCGGCGCGCCTGCTCGATCAGCGGCGTATACAGGGCCCGGCCCGCCGCGGCGGCCGGTCTTTCGCGGAACAGGCGCTGGAACATCATCTCGCCGTCTTCTCTTGCGTCATTCGGCGTCATCGCCGGGCGCGGTCTCCGATTGAACTAGGCGGCGACTGGCGTTAGGTCAAAGCCCTTGCGGCAAACGCGCCGCAGCCAAGCGAGTTACTGAATGCTGTTCCGCCTCGCCCGTCCCCTCGTCCTGGGGGCCGCCCTGCTCGCCGGTTCGGCCGTCGTCTCCGGATGCACGCCCGTCACGAGCATGAACGGCTTCATCGCCGTCGACACCCAGCCCTCGGACATCAAGGTGGGCGCCGACACGCGCGCCAGCGTGACCTCCAAGCTCGGCTCGCCCTCGACGGTGAGCGCGTTCGACAAGAACACCTGGTATTACATCACCCAGACCAGCGACAAGATGGCCTACCTCTATCCGCAGCTGAAGTCGCGCAAGGTGGTCTCCATCTCCTTCGACAAGGACCAGAAGGTCACCGAGGTGAAGGCGCTGACGCTGAAGGACGGCTACGAGCTGGCCTACGAGCGGCGTGAGACCCCGACCCGCGGTCGCGAACTGTCTTGGATCGAGCAGGTGCTCGGCACCATCGGTCGCGGCAGCACCGGCGTCCTGCCGCAGGACATGGACCCCGGCAATCCGCGCGGCGGCGGCGGCGGCAGCCCGACCGGGCCGCACTGATCTGAGCGCCGGCTGATCTAGCGGCAGAGTACGTCCCCCACCCGGCGGCCCCTTCGGGGCCTGCCCCCTCCCCTTTACGGGAAGGGCGGCCGGGCGAAGCCCGCGGGGTGGGGCAAGGACGCTACCCGATCACCCCTTTCGCCAGCACCGCCAGCAAGAGCAGCGCCACGATGTTGGTGATCTTGATCATCGGGTTGACCGCCGGACCGGAGGTGTCCTTGTAGGGGTCGCCGACGGTGTCGCCGGTCACGGCCGCCTTGTGGGCTTCCGATCCCTTGCCGCCGTAGTTGCCCTCCTCGATGTACTTCTTGGCGTTGTCCCAGGCCCCGCCGCCCGAGGTCATCGAGATGGCGACGAACAGGCCGGTGACGATCACGCCGATTAGCATGGCGCCGAGGGCGGCGAAGGCGTTGACCTTGCCGGCCAGCGGCAGGACCACCACGAACAGCACGATCGGCGACAGCACCGGCAGGAGGCTCGGCACGATCATCTCGCGAATGGCCGCCTTGGTGAGGATGTCCACCGCCCGGCCGTACTCGGGCTTGACCTCGCCGGTCATGATGCCGGGGTTCTCGCGGAACTGGCGTCGCACTTCGGTCACCACCGCCTCGGCCGCCCGGCCCACCGCCGTCATCGACATGCCGCCGAACAGGAAGGGCAGCAACCCCCCGAAGAGCAGGCCGACGATCACGAACGGATTGGACAGGTCGAAGGTCACCGGGCCCATGCCGGCGAAGAAGCCGACCCCCTCGGCCGAGAAGTGCTGCAGGTCCTGGGTGTAGGCCGCGAACAGCACCAGGGCGCCGAGGCCGGCGGAGCCGATCGCATAGCCCTTGGTCACCGCCTTGGTGGTGTTGCCGACCGCGTCGAGGGCGTCGGTGGAGACGCGCACCGAGCCCGGCAGGCCGGCCATTTCGGCGATGCCGCCGGCGTTGTCGGTGACCGGGCCGAAGGCGTCGAGGGCCACGATCATGCCGGCGACGCCGAGCATGGTGGTGACGGCGATGGCCGTGCCGAACAGGCCGCCGAGCATGAAGGTGGCGACGATGGCGACGATGATCACCAGCGCCGGCGCGGCGGTGGATTCCAGCGACACCGCCAGACCCTGGATCACGTTGGTGCCGTGTCCCGAGAGCGAGGCCTTGGCCACCGACTTCACCGGCCGGAAGCCCGTGCCGGTATAGTATTCGGTGATCACCACGATCGCCGCGGTGACCAGCAGGCCGATCACCCCGCAGGCGAACAGCCGGTTGGCGTCGAGCACCAGGCCGGTCGAGAGGGTGATCGGCGCCGGCATCAGGCCGCGGATGACGAAGAAGACCGCGATCACCGACAGGACGCCGGTGACGATCAGGCCCTGGTAGAGCGCGCCCATGATGTTGCGGCTCTTGCCGAGACGCACGAAGAAGGCGCCGATGATGGAGGTGACGATGCAGACCGCGCAGATGGCCAGCGGCAGCAGCATCATCGCGGTGACCTCGGGCAGGCCTTTGAAGAAGATCGCCGCCAGCACCATGGTGGCCACGGTGGAGACCGCATAGGTCTCGAACAGGTCGGCGGCCATGCCGGCGCAGTCGCCGACGTTGTCGCCCACGTTGTCGGCGATGGTCGCCGCGTTGCGCGGATCGTCCTCGGGAATCCCGGCCTCGACCTTGCCGACCATGTCGCCGCCGACGTCCGCGCCCTTGGTGAAGATGCCGCCGCCGAGACGGGCGAAGATGGAGATCAGCGAGGCGCCGAAGCCGAGCGCCACCAGGGCGTCGACCACGCCGCGGCTGGTCGGATCCATGCCGAGACCGACGGTCAGCACCGAGTAATAGCCGGCGACCCCCAGGAGGGCGAACCCGGCCACGAACATGCCGGTGACCGCGCCCGAGCGGAAGGCCATGGACAGGCCCTTGTCGAGGCTTTCCGAGCAGGCCTGGGCGGTCCGCACGTTGGCGCGCACCGAGATCAGCATGCCCGCGTAGCCGGCGAAACCGGACAGCACCGCGCCGATCAGAAACCCGACCGGCTGCTTCCAGTCCTGGAACAGCAAAGCCAGGATGACGAGCACCACGACGCCGACGATGGCGATGGTGGTGTATTGCCGACGCAGATAGGCCGAGGCGCCCTCCTGGATCGCCGCGGCGATCTCCTGCATCCGCTCATTGCCGGGCGATGCGCGCAACAGACTGAGAGTCTGCACGACGCCGTAAAGCACCGCGAGGACGCCGGCCGCTATGACCAGCCAAAGATAGCCCATGTTTCCTGCCCCTATGATGGCTCGTTGGGACGGTTGGCCGCGACGGACAGGCCGTTCAACGGCCCCGCGCGCTTCCCCGCCATCGATGAGGACGTTCTCGCCCCCCTTAGAGTAAGGGAAGACTGCCAAAACACGGGCGGGTAAGCAACCGCCCAGTGGCGCCGGCCGGTCACGGCCCCCGGCGTCCGCGGCGGGCTACGGAATCGGCGGCTTCTCCGCCTCCGGCAGGCCTCGGGGACGGGGCAGGCCGCTGATCTTCTTGGGCTGGGGCTCGCCCACCAGCTCGATCGAGGCGACGACGCCGGGCCCGGCGATGGCGGTCGCGTCGGCCATCATCCGCGCCTTGAGCGCCGGTACGTCAATCTGCGTGTAGTTGGTGGGGACGACGAATGGATGGCGATAGGCGTCATGGACCAGGGCGTCGCGGAAGAAGGGCTCCTTGTCCCGGAGTCCCGCCGCGCTCGCCGACGGCTTGAGGTTCAGCCGGACCGACACGAAGACGAAGTTGATCAGCTGACCATTGACGATGATCGGCAGGGCCACCGGCGAGATGTTCACGTACTGGCCGTCGGGCTTCTTGTACTTGTCCTTGTCCTTCTCCTTGGCCTTGTCCGCGGCGAACGCGGGCGCGGCGAGGGACAGGCAGAGCAGGCCGGCGAGGAAGGGGCGCATGTCTTTCTCCACCACAAACTCATCCGTGTCGCCAGCCCAGCCGGCCTGGTGCGACAGCGTGGCCGTGCTGGCGCGCCGTGACGCCGTCGCCGGCCACCACCCGGCCGACTGCGGTCATCGCCACGCCGGCGGCCTGCGCGGCGGCGATCAGCAGCGACCCCTCCGCCGCCGGCGCCGTGCAGACCACCTCGTAGTCGTCCCCGCCGGCGGCCAGGTCCAGGACCTGGCCCGCCAGCCGGGCCGCGGCGGCCGACAGGGGAAGCCGGTCCAGGTCGATCTCGATCCCGACGCCGCTCGCCTCGCCGATGTGAGCGGCGTCGGCCAGCAAGCCGTCGGAGACGTCCGCGGCGGCGCTGGCGTAGCGCGCGAGGGCGTCGCGGAGCCCGAGACGCGGCTCGGGCAGGCGGTAGCGCCCGGCGAGATAGGCGAGGTCCGCCGCGGGCAGGTCGACGGCCCCGCGCGCGGCCTGCAGGCCCAGCCAGCCATCGCCGATCGTCCCCGACACCAGCACCGTGTCGCCCACGCGCGCGCCCGACCGGCGGACCGCCCGGCCCGCCTCGACCCAGCCGAACAGGGCCGCGCCGGCGCTCATCGGCCCCGGCGTGGAGACGGTGTCGCCGCCGAACAGCTTGAGCCCGAAGGCCGCCTGATCCTCGCCGAGACCGCGCGCGAAGGCGGCGCGCCGGTCGTCGCTCCAGCCGGGCGACCAGGCGACGGTGAGCAGATAGCCGTAGGGTTCGGCCGCCTTGGCGGCGAGGTCGGACAGGTTCACCCGCAGGAGCTTGCGCGCGATCTGGTCGGGCGGGTCGTCGGCGAGGAAATGCACGCCTTCGACCATGGTGTCAGTGGTGACCACGAGCTCGAACCCCGGTCGCGACGGCAGGATCGCCGCGTCGTCGCGCAGGTCCAAGGCTTCGGGCGCCCCGGCGGCCAGGGGACGGAACAGTCGGGCGATGCTGTCGAACTCGTCCAGGGTTCTCGCTCCACCTAACGGCGTTGCTCTCAGCCCAACCACCACTCAGCCGGCCAACGCCGAGCGGAAAAAAGGCGCCCCGCCTCGCAGGGCTACAGCTGACCTAGAGCGCAGCGCAGAAAGTGGGAACCGGTTTTCGCGCCAGCGGCGCTCTAAACTTCAAACCCTAGAGCAAAATATCCGCCTTAAAGGATTCCGTTTAGGGGCGGTTTGATCTAGGCCCGCAGATCCCGCGCCATCGCGTCGAGGGCTGCGTTGACGAAGCCGGCGTCGTCGGTGAAGCCTTTGGCCAGCTCGACGTATTCGTCGATCACCACCTCGGTGGGCACGTCCGGCCGGCGATGCAGCTCCCAGGCCCCCGCGCGCAGGGTGGCGCGGACGGTGGCGTCGAGCCGGGGCAGCTTCCAGCCCGAGGCGAGGCGTTTGACGATGGCGCTGTCGATGGTCGCCTGATCGGCCACCACGCCCCGGACGATCTCGGCGAAGAACGGCTCGTCGGCCGGGCCGAGGCCGCCGTGCGGCTCGTCGCCGGGCTGTTCCTCGTTCACCCGCTCGAACCGATGATCGACGAACTCGGCCACCACCGCATCGGCGCCCGCGCCCGACAGCTCCATCTGGTAGAGCGCCTGGACCGCGGCCAGCCGCGCGGTGCTGCGCGCCTTCACGTCCAGTCTGGCGTTCACCGGCCGGCTCATGCGTCGACCGCGCGGAACGGCGGTCCGCCCTCTTCGCTCAGGCCCTCGTCGCCGAGGAACTTGGCGAAATCCTGGGTCTGGCGGAAGTCGCGATAGACCGAGGCGTAGCGCACATAGGCCACCTCATCGAGGGCCTTCAGCCCCTTCATCACCAGCTCCCCGACCACGCTCGATTCGATCTCGGTCTCGCCCCGGCTCTCGAGCTGGCGCACGATGCCCGAGATCATCCGCTCCAGCCGGTCCGGATCGATCGGCCGCTTGCGGATGGCCACGGCGATCGAACGCATCAGCTTCTCCCGGTCGAACGGCGAACGCCGGCCGGACCGCTTCAGGATGGTGAGTTCGCGCAGCTGCACGCGTTCGAAGGTGGTGAACCGGCCCTGGCATTCCGGACAGGAGCGGCGACGCCGGATGGCCGCACCGTCTTCCGACGGCCGGCTGTCCTTCACCTGGCTTTCGGCGTGGCCGCAGAAGGGGCACTTCAATTCCAGGCTCTCCGCAAGATGTGGGGGCCGCCCCTGCGCCCGTTACCCATAGATGGGGAAACGCGCCGTCAGGTCCAGCACTTCTCGCTTCACTTCGGCCTCGACCCCGCCGGCGCCCTCCTCGCCATGGGCGGCGAGGCCGTCGACCACCGTGGCGATCAGTTCGCCCACACGCTTGAACTCGGCCGGGCCGAAGCCGCGGGTGGTGCAGGCGGGCGAGCCCAGCCGGACGCCCGAGGTGACGGTGGGCGGCTTGGGGTCGAAGGGCACGCCGTTCTTGTTGCAGGTGATGTTGGCGCGGCCGAGCGCCGCTTCGGCGGCCTTGCCGGTGACGCCCTTGCGCTGCAGGTCGACCAGCATCAGGTGGCTGTCGGTGCCGCCGGAGACGATGGAGACGCCCGAGGCGGCCAGGGTGTCGGCCAGCACCTTGGCGTTCTCCACGACCGCCTGGGCGTAGCGCCTGAACTCCGGTTGCAGCGCCTCGCCGAAGGCCACGGCCTTGGCGGCGATGACGTGCTCGAGCGGGCCGCCCTGCAGGCCGGGAAACACCGCCGAGTTGATCTTCTTGCCGAGATCGAGGTCGTTGCTGAGGATCATGCCGCCGCGCGGGCCACGCAGGGTCTTGTGGGTGGTGGTGGTGACCACATGGGCGTGCGGCAGGGGGCTCGGGAACACCCCGCCGGCCACCAGGCCGGCGAAGTGCGCCATGTCGACCATCAGATAGGCGCCGACGCTGTCGGCGATCTCGCGGAAACGGGCGAAGTCGATGCGGCGGCTGTAGGCGGAGCCGCCGGCGATGATCAGCTTGGGCTTTTCGCGCTCGGCGATCTCGGCCAGGCCCTCGTAGTCGATCAGCTGGTCCTGGGTGCGGACCGTGTAGGTCACCGGCCGGAACCACTTGCCCGACTGATTGGCGGGAGAGCCGTGGGTCAGATGGCCGCCGGCGGCGAGGTCCATGCCCATGAAGGTGTCGCCGGGCTTGAGCAGGGCCATGAACACCGCCTGGTTGGCGTTGGCGCCCGAGTGCGGCTGGACGTTGGCGAAACCGCAGTCGAACAGCCGGCAGGCGCGCTCGATCGCCAGCCGCTCGATCTCGTCCACGTACTCGCAGCCGCCATAGTAGCGGCGGCCCGGATACCCCTCGGCGTACTTGTTGGTGAGCACGCTGCCCTGCGCCTCGAGCACGGCCCGCGAGACGATGTTCTCCGAGGCGATCAGCTCGATCTCGGTCCGCTGGCGCTTCAGCTCCCGGCCGACCGAGGCGAACACCGCCGGGTCCGCCTCGCCGAGCGCGCGGGTGAAGAACCCGGCGGAGCGGGCGTCGGTCCGACCGAGGTCGGGCGTCAGGGATTCGGCGGGGGGCATGTCTGGCTCCGTTCGCAAGTCGGGCGTCTTTTGGCCTTCTCCCGCATCCGGATCAATTGATTGTGGAGGCGACGCGTTCGGAACCGCCCTTGCGCGGCGACGTTGACCATAAACACCCGGGCCCACGTCTGGCTAACCTGTTGTTCTGCAAGGCGACGCCCCGGCCAATGAAGTTAACGACCCAGGAGAGCTAGCGTATGCCGACTTCACCCGCGGACGATGTTGAGGCCAGAGACGACGCCCTGAGGCTCGCCGCCGACATCGTCGCGGCCTATCTGGCCAACAACACCGTCGCCGCCGCCGGCGTGCCGGACCTGATTCGGACGGTTCACGCCACGGTCGCCGGACTTGGCCTGCCCGAGCCCGAAGCCCCGCCCCGCACGACCGAACGCCCCAAGCCGGCGGTGCCGATCTCCCGTTCCGTGCAGAACGACCACATCGTCTGCCTCGAGGACGGCAAGAAGCTGACCATGCTGAAGCGGTATCTGCGCTCCCGCTACGACCTCAGCCCCGAGGACTACCGACGCCGCTGGGGCCTGGCGCCCGACTATCCGATGGTCGCCCCGGCCTACGCCGCCCGCCGCTCGGATTTCGCCAAGCAGATCGGTCTCGGCAAGGGCGTGCGCCGCAAGGCGTAAGCCATCTCCGCGTTTGGAGAGCCGCGCGCGAGGAGATCCAACGCAGAGGCCATTGAGATAAGCGCGGAGCGCGCAGAGAAAAGCGGACGTCCGGCTGCGCCGATGGGCGTCGCCCGATACCGCTCCGCGGGCTCCGCGAGGCTCTCTGCGTCCTCCGCCTTGATCCTGTTACGCCAGGACCTGGCGCTCCGTCCCGAACGCTGGATCTATTGGAGGACTAAGCGGCTAGGCCGCGACCCCGCCGACGCGGGCGATGTTGCAGTGGACGAACATCTTGTCCATCGCCTGCACCACGTGATCCATCATCGCATCGGTGTGGAAGGGTGTGGGCGTGAAGCGCAGGCGTTCGGTGCCGCGCGGCACGGTCGGATAGTTGATCGGCTGCACGTAGACGCCGTAGTCCTCTAGCAGGATGTCCGAGATCATCTTGCAGTGCCCGGCGTGGCCGACCATTACCGGCACGATATGGCTGACCGACGGCAGCACCGGCAGGCCGATGTCGCGGAAGCGGCGCTTCAGGGTCTCCGCCCGCTCCTGATGGCGCACGCGGACCTGGTCGTTGGTCTTCAGCCAGCGGATCGACGCGGCCGCGCCGGCGGCCAGGGCCGGGGGGATCGAGGTGGTGAAGATGAAGCCCGAGGCGTAGCTGCGCACCGCGTCGACCAACTCCACGTCGGCGGCGATATAGCCGCCCATGACGCCGAAGGCCTTGCCGAGGGTGCCCTCGATGATGTCGATGTCGGCCATGCAGCCGTCGCGCTCGGCGACGCCCGCGCCGCGCGGCCCGTACATGCCCACCGCATGCACCTCGTCGAGGTAGGTCAGGGCCCCGTACTTTTTCGCCAGGGCGATGGTCCCGGCGATGTCGGAGATGTCGCCGTCCATCGAATAGACGCTCTCGAAGGCGATCAGCTTGGGCGCGCCGGCCGGCGCGGCCGCCAGCAATTGTTCGAGATGGTCGAGATCGTTGTGCCGGAACACGTGCCGCTCGCCGCCGCCGTTGCGGATGCCGGCGATCATCGAGGCGTGGTTCAAGGTGTCGGAGAAGATGATCAGCCCGGGCAGCACCTTGGCGAGGGTCGCCAGGGCGCCCTCGTTCGCCACATAGCCCGAGGTGAACAGCAGAGCCGCGGTCTTGCCGTGCAGGTCGGCGATCTCGCGCTCGAGCTCCACGTGATAGTGGGTCGTGCCGGAGATGTTGCGCGTCCCGCCCGAGCCCGAGCCCACAGCGTCGATCGCCGCGTGCATGGCCTCGATCACCACCGGGTTCTGCCCCTGGCCGAGATAGTCGTTCGAACACCAGACGATGACGTCGCGTTCCTGCCCATCCGGGCGGGTCCAGGTGGCGCATGGGAAATTCCCGCGATGCCGCTTCAGGTCGGCGAACACGCGGTAACGGCCTTCCTCGTGCACACGGCTAAGCGCGGAACGAATGGCGGCCTGATAATCGAAGCGATCCATGGCGGAGCTTTTTACACCGGTTGCGGCGCTAGTCCACTGGGACGGATTACTTAAGGAACCCCGGACTTGAGGGCCTCCGGGCGACCGCGCATCCACTGCAGCACGGCGGAGAAATCCTTGCCGCCATAGCCCATCCGGTCGAACAGGGCGTAGAGCGCCTCCGCCTGCGCGCCCAGGGGAGTCGCCGCGCCCGACTTCGACGCCGCCTCCTGCGCCAGTTTCAGATCCTTCAGCATCAGCGCGGCGAGGAAGCCGCCCTCGTAGTCGCGGTCCGCCGGCGTCGACGGTCCCACGCCGGGCCACGGACAGTAGGTGTTCAGCGACCAGCAGGATCCGGACGACTGCGACGCGATGTCGAAGAACCGCTCGGGCTCGAGGCCGAGACGCTCGCCGAGGGCGAAGGCTTCGCAGACGCCGAGCATGGTGACGCCGAGCAGCATGTTGTTGCAGATCTTGGCCGCCTGCCCGGCGCCCGCGTCGCCGGCGTAGACCACCGCCTTGGCCATCGGCAGCAGCGCGGCCTTCACCGCCGCGTAGTGCGGTTCGGGGCAGCCGACCATGAAGGTCAGCGTGCCGGCGTCCGCGGCCATGATCCCGCCTGAGACCGGCGCGTCGGCGAAGACGAACCCCGCCTCCGCCGCCCTGCCGGCCACGTGGCGCGCGCTGTCCACGTCGATGGTGGAACAGTCGATCAGCAGCGCGCCGCCGGGCGCGTGGACCAGGACGTCGGTTTCGAACACCTGACGGACATGGGGCCCGGCTGGCAGCATGGTGATGACCACCTCCGCATCCTTGACCGCCTCGGCGACCGAAGCGGCCGGCCGGCAACCCGCCGCCTCCGCGCGTCGCAGGGCCTCGGCCGACAGGTCGAAGGCCGTCACCTGATGCTGGGCCCTGGCCTGGTTGGCGGCCATGCCGCCGCCCATGTGGCCAAGGCCGATGAAACCGATCCGCGCCATGATCGCCTACGTCCTCGGCTTGACGAAGCGATAGGCGAAGCGGTCGGTCTTGCCGCGGATCGCCGGGTCGAACACGATCTTGTCCTTCGGGTCGTCGGGATTGGCCAGCACCTTGCTCTCGCCGTCGAAGGTGAAGCCGGCCTTCTCCACCTCGGCGCGCACGGCGGCGGCGTCGATCCGGTGCAGGTCCTCGGTGTTCTTCAGTCCCGACCCGGCCGGCGCCGCGTGGTCGACGATCACGTAGTAGCCGCCTGGCCTGAGCAGCTGGAACACGGCCCTGTTGTACGCGTCGACGTCGGCGCCCTTCATGAACGTATCGTGGAAGTCGTGGTAGTTCTCGAAGGTGAAGGCGACGTCGACCTTGTCGCGCGAGTCCGCCGGCGGCGTCGCCGCCAGCGGGTCGCTCACCACCTCCACATTGCCCCGCCCCGGCTCGGCGGCCACCGCCTTGGCGATGTCGAGCGGCTTGCTCTTGAACGTGACGATCTCGGCCGGGACGTAGGCGAAGACCTTGCCCTGGGGACCGACGACCACCGAGAAGATCCGCGACCAGTATCCGGCGCCCGGCCAGATATCGAGGACCGTGTCGCCGGCCTTCACCCGGGCGAAAGCGACCAGCTCGGCCGGATGGCGCGCCGCGTCCTGGGCCTTGTCCTTGTCGGGACGGCCCGCGTCGGCGACGGCGGCGGCGATGGCCGGGGACGAAGTCTCGGCGACGGCCGGTGCGGCGGCCAGGGCGAGGACGGCCGCGGCGGCGGCGAAGCTGAGTGTCATCGGATACGACCCCTCCCTTGGGTCGGCGGCATAGGGCGCCCGGCCCCGCTTGGCGTCAAGACGAGGCGTTGTGGTGGAGGCGTCATGGCAGCGGGGTCCATTCCTCGCCCTGCGGCAGGGGGGCGAAGATGTCGTCGAGCAGGGCCTCGGAGACCTCCTCCAACACCCCCGGCGACCAGTTCGGCCGGTTGTCCTTGTCGACGATCACTGCCCGCACGCCCTCGATGAAGTCATGCCGCCGCACCACCCGCGCGCCGATGCGGTACTCCATCGCCATGTTGTCGGCGAAGCGGGCCACGTCGCGCCCAAGCCGCAGCTGGCGAAAGGCCACCTTCAGCGTCTGCGGCGACTTGGTCAGAAGGACGTCGTGCTGGGCGATGGCCCAGTCCGAGCCGTCCTCGCGCAAGGCTTGCAGGATCGCCTCCACGGAGGGCGCGGCGAAGCAGGCGTCGAGGATATCCTGCTGCCGGGCCAGCGGCGGCTCGCCGGAGTCGCCCTCCTGATCGGTCAGCAGGGTGTCGACCGCCTCGGGCTCGGCGAGGATGGCGGCCTTGAGCGCGTCCAGCCGCGCGCTCTCGACGAAGTCGGTGGCGATCCCGAGCAGCAGGCAGTCTGCCGCTTTGATCCGCGCGCCGGTCAGGGCCAGCCACAGGCCGGCCTCGCCCGGCATGCGCGGCAGCCACCAGCCGCCGCCCACGTCGGGAAACAGGCCGATCCCGGTCTCGGGCATGGCGAAGGTGGTGCGCTCGGTGGCGATGCGGTAGGCGCACGGCAGGCTGATCCCCACGCCGCCGCCCATGACCACCCCGTCCATGCAGGCGACCACCGGCTTGGGATAGGCTTCGAGCAAAGCGTTCAGCCGGTATTCGGTGTGGAAGAATTCCCGCGCCTCCACGCCATCTTTGGCCCCGCTCTCGGCCAGCATGCGGATATCGCCGCCGGCGCAGAAACCGCGCTCGCCGGTGTGGTCGAGCAGAACCAGCGTCACCGCCGGATTCTCGCGCCAGGCCAGAAGGGCCTCGATCATCGCCGCGCACATGGCCGTGGTCAGCGCATGCAGGGCCTTGGGCCGGTTCAGCGTGATCCGGCCGACCGGCCCTTCGATCCGGGTGAGGACGTCGTCGGTCATTGCCTCAGCATCTCCCGCGCGGCGATGACTCGCATGACCTCGTTGGTCCCCTCGAGGATCTGGTGCACGCGTACGTCGCGAACGATGCGTTCGAGGGGGTAGTCGCGCAGATAGCCGTAGCCGCCGTGCAACTGCAGGGCCTGGTTGGCGACATCGAAGCCCACGTCGGTGGCGAAGCGCTTGGCCATGGCGCACAGCTTGGTGGCGTCGGGCTGGCGCTTGTCGAGGGCGTCGGCGGCGTTGCGCACCATCAGCCGGGCGGCCTCGAGCTCGGTGGCCATGTCGGCCAGCTTGAACTGCAGGGCCTGGAACTCGCTCAGCGCCTTGCCGAACTGTTTGCGGGTCTTGACGTAGGCGAGCGCGGTGTCGAGGGCCAGGCCGGCCCCGCCGAGCGAGCAGGCGGCGATGTTGAGCCGCCCGCCGTCCAGCCCCATCATGGCGAAGCGGAACCCCTCCCCTTCCTGCCCGACGCGGTTCTCCACCGGCACGCGGCAGTCGTCGAAATTGACCATGGCGGTCGGCTGGGCGTTCCAGCCCATCTTGCGCTCGTTGGCCCCGAAGCTGAGGCCGGGCGTCCCCTTCTCCACCACCAGGGTGGAGACGCCCTTGGGGCCGTCCACCCCGGTCCGGCACATGACGACATACAGGTCCGAGACGCCGGCGCCGGAGATGAACGCCTTGGAGCCGTTCAGCACATAATGATCGCCGTCGCGCACGGCGGTGGTCTTCAGCGCGGCCGCGTCCGACCCCGATCCGGGCTCGGTCAGGCAGTAGGAGGCGATCAGCGCCATCGACGTCAGCCGCGGCAGGTACTTGCCGCGCAGGTCGTCCGAGCCGAACCGGTCGATCATCCAGCTGGCCATGTTGTGGATGGAGATGAAGGCGGCCACGGCCACGTCGCCGCGGCTCAGCTCCTCGAAGATCAGCGCCGCGTCGAGCCGGTTCAGGCCCGAGCCGCCCACGTCCTCCTGCACGTAGATGCCGGCGAAGCCGAGGCTGGCGGCCTGGCGAATCACCTCGACCGGAAAGAACTTCTCCTCGTCCCAGCGGGCTGAGTACGGCGCGAGTTCGGCCTCCGCGAAGGCGCGCGCCAGGTCTCGGATCGCGCGCTGATCGTCGGAAAGACTGAAGTCCACCGTGTAAACTCCGCAACGCGTCGCCTCTTTCGGGCGAACGGGGTTGATGGACTGCGCGAGCGCGCCCACTCTGTCAATTGGTCGCAGCGGGCGCTGGGGCCGGCCGAAGCGACCGCGGGGAGTGACGATGGCGGCCCAACGAAGCCTGGCCCAGGGCGGGCCCCCTGCACGGTCCGGCGCCGAGGCCGGCGATCCGTACATGGCCACCTTCGATCGCGGCGTGGCCCTGGCGGCCTATGGCCTGCTGTTCCTTTCGCCCTTCATGCTGGGCGCGCCGGCCCTGGCCGGCATGGGCATGGCCTATGCGCACAAGAACGACGCCCACTCGCTGATGCGCAGCCATTACCGGTTCCAGATCCGCATCTTCTGGATCACCGTGGTCTGCCTGGTGATCGGCTTCGCCCTGGCCATCGGTGCGGGCGGCCTGGCCATCGGCGCCGGCTACCACTTCCTGCGCCAGACCTTTCCCACCCTCGGCCTGCCGGTCGGCGGCTTCAATCTCGGCGGCGACCTGGCCGAGGAGGAGAACTGGCTGCTGATCGCCGGCGTGGGATTCCTGGTCGGCGGGATCGGCTACATCCTGATCGCCTCGCTCTACGGCTTCATCAAGCTTTTGGCCGGGCGGCCGATCCGGCATAGGAACGCCTGAACGCGTTCTGCGCCGCCGCTTGAGGTTCTGATGAGCACCGCTCCCCTGGCTCCCTATCCCGCGCTGCGGCTGCGACGTCTGCGTCAGGCCGAGTGGATCCGCGGCCTGGTGCGCGAGACCGTGCTGACCCCGGCCGACCTGATCTGGTCGCTGGTCGTGCACGACGGCGCGGACGACGAGCTCCCGGTCGCCTCCATGCCCGGGGCGCCGCGCCTGTCGGTGCGGCGAGCGGCCGAGGCGGCCCGGCGCGCCAGGGCGCTCGGCATCCCGTGCATCGCGGTGTTCCCCTTCATAGACGGCGCCCGCAAGGACGCGACCGGCTCGTCGGCGGCCGATCCCGACGGCCTGGTCTGCCGCGCGGTGAAGGCGATGAAGGACGCGGCGCCGGAGGTGGGCGTGCTCTGCGACGTGGCGCTCGATCCGTTCACCGACCATGGCCACGACGGCCTGATCCACCGCGGGCGCATCACCAACGATCCCACCGTGGAGCGGCTGGTCGAGCAGGCCCTGGTCCAGGCGCAGGCGGGCTGCGACATCCTGGCGCCCTCGGACATGATGGACGGGCGGGTCGGCGCCCTTCGCGGGGCCCTCGAGGCCGCCGGCCTGCAGGACGTGATGATCATGTCCTACGCCGCCAAATACGCCTCGGCCTTCTACGGCCCCTACCGCGAGGCGATCGGCTCTGGAACCCTGGGCGCGGGCCCCGACGCCAATCCCGCCGACAAGAAGACCTACCAGATGGACCCCGGCAATTCGGACGAGGCCCTGCGCGAGGTGGCGCTCGATATCGCCGAGGGCGCCGACATGGTGATGGTCAAGCCGGGGATGCCCTACCTCGACATCCTGCGCCGGGTGCACGAGGCCTTCGCCCTGCCGACCTTCGCCTTCCAGGTCTCCGGCGAGTACGCTATGATCATGGCCGCCGCCGGCCATGGCTGGATCGCCGAGGACCGCGCGATCCTCGAAAGCCTGCAGGCCTTCAAGCGCGCCGGCGCCGCCGGAACCCTGACCTATTTCGCGCCGCGGGTGGCGGAGATGCTGGGGTAAAATGCCCACGGTTCTTCGCATCGGCGGCTATCGGCTGTACTTCTACAGCCGCCCCACGTGCACATCGACAGGGATGAGGCGTCGGCCAAATTCTGGCTTGAGCGGGTCGCACTGGCGCGCAACGTCGGGTTTTCGGCGCGTGAACTCGGTGTACTGCAACGTCTCGTCGTGGAACGGCGAGAGGAACTCTTGGAGGCTTGGCATGGCTTCTTCGGCCCGCGTTGAGAGCGCTGACATCCGGGTCCGCTCGGTCGTGATCGATGACGACCGCTTGACGGTCGAACTCATGGACGGGCGCGCCATCTCCGCGCCTCTGGTCTGGTATCCGAGACTCGCCAACGCCGACCGCGAAGCCCTGCTCGACTGGCGGATCGCCGGTGGAGGCTACGGCATCCGCTGGCCTCAGCAGGACGAGGACCTTTCGACCGAAGGTTTGCTCCGCGGAGCGCCCGCGCCGGTGGTCTGATGCGCGTCCGCGCCATCGAGCACGTGCAGCTGGCCATGCCCAAAGGGGGAGAGGAACGGGCGCGGAGGTTCTACGGCGATGTGCTCGGGCTGCCGGAGGTTCCCAAGCCAGCCACGCTGGCGGCGCGCGGCGGGTGCTGGTTCGAGACCGACGACGTGAAGCTGCATCTCGGGGTGGAGGACGACTTCCGCCCCGCCCGGAAAGCGCATGTGGCGCTGAGGGTCGAGGATCTCGACTCCCTTCTGGCGCGGGCGCGGGCCGCCGGGTGCGACGTGCAGGGTCCCGAACCCTTCGCCGGCGACCGGCAGGCTTACGTGTTCGACCTTTTCGGGAACCGGCTGGAGTTGCTCGAGGCGATCTAGATAAGCGCGCCAGCGGCGGCGGCGCCCCCTCAACGCTCCAGCCGCGCCACCAGGCTCGAGGTGTCCCAGCGGCGGCCGCCCATGGCCTGCACCTCGGCGTAGAACTGGTCGACCAGGGCGGTCAGCGCCAGCCGGGCGCCGTTGCTGCGGGCCTCGTCGAGCACCAGGCCGAGATCCTTGCGCATCCAGTCGACCGCGAAGCCGAACTCGAACTTCCCCTCCACCATGGTCGGCCAGCGGTTGTCCATCTGCCAGCTCTGCGCCGCGCCCTTGGAGATGGCGCCCAGCACCGCGTCGGTGTCGAGGTCGGCGGCCTTGGCGAAGTGGACGGCCTCGGCCAGACCCTGGACGACGCCGGCGATGCAGATCTGGTTGACCATCTTGGCCAGCTGACCCGAGCCCGGCCCGCCGATCCGGCGGATGGTCTTGCCGTAGGCGGCGATCACCGGCTCGGCGCGGGCGCAGGCCGCCTCGTCGCCGCCGAGCATGACGGTCAGCGTTCCCTTTTCGGCGCCGGCCTGGCCGCCCGACACCGGCGCGTCGACGAAGGCCCGGCCCGAGGCGGCGGCGGCCTCGGCCATCTCGCGGGCCAGCCGGGCCGAGGTGGTGGTGTGGTCGACGATGACCGCGCCGGGAGCCAGGGCGTCCAGCGCCTCGCCGACCACCTGGCGCACGTCGTCGTCGCGGCCGACGCACAGCGCGAACAGCTCCGCCCCCTCCACCGCCTCGGCGACGCTCGCCGCGGTCCTCGCCGCCGCGTTCGCCGCCACGAACCGTTCCGCCTTCTCCGGCGAACGGTTGAACACCGAAACCTGATGACCGGCCGCGACCAGATGACCCGCCATCGGGAACCCCATCACGCCCAGCCCTGCGAACGCCACCCGCATCTTCAACGCCTCCTTAACACCGCGCCCGTTAAGCACACTCTGGAACCGCGGGGAAACCACGATGGCGTACAGCGCCGATGCACCGATCCTGATCCGGAAGGTCAAGAAGGTGATGGCGGCCGGCCACCACGGCGGCGCCTGGAAGGTCGCCTATGCCGACTTCGTGACCGCCATGATGGCCTTCTTCCTGCTGATGTGGCTGATCAACACCACCAGCCCCCAGCAGAAGCGCGGCATCGCCGACTATTTCGCCCCCGCCAGCGTATCCGAATCCACCTCCGGCTCGGGCGGCATCCTCGGCGGCACGGCGCTCGGCGAGCAGGGCGCCAAGTCGAACGGCTCCCAGCCGGTGATTCAGTCCCTGGCGCCCCCGTCCCCGCCCGACGCCAAGGACGGCAAATCCTCCAAGGCCGGCGGCGTGTCCGACGCCAAGGGCGCCGAAGCCGAAGCCGCCGCCAAGCGCGAGGCCGAAGATTTCCAGTCCGCCGCCCAGTCGCTGCGCCAGGCCATGCAGGACCTGCCGGAGCTCGCCGAGCTGTCGAAGCAGGTGCTGGTCGACCAGACCCCCGAGGGCCTGCGCATCCAGCTGATCGACCAGGAGGGCCGCTCCATGTTCGAATCCGGCTCGGCCAAGCCGAACGAACGGGCGCGGCTGCTGCTGCGCGCCGTCGCCAAGGTGGTGGGCCAGCTGCACAATCGAATCACCGTCGCCGGGCACACCTCCGTCACCGTCACCGGCCAGAAGGGCGGCGACGACTGGGCCCTGTCCTCGGCGCGCGCCAACGCCTCGCGCAACGTGCTGCAGGAGGCTGGTATCGACGCCGACCGGGTCTATCAGGTCTCCGGCAAGGCCAATTCCGATCCGCTGTTTCCCGACGACCCGACCCTGCCCGGCAACCGCCGCATCGCCATCGTCCTGCTGAAGGAAGCGCCGGTCCTGCCGCCCGGCAACCCCTAGAACAGAGCTTGGAGCGGCGCTCAGGCGCGCCGCGACCGCTTGCGTGCTTGCGCGCGGGGCTTCGGTCAGGGCTAAATCGGAAACGATCCATTCCGCTTCGACTCGAGCCCTGATCCTGTTCTCGTGACCCAGCATTTCACGACCCGAAAACTGAGGTTCTTTCTCACGGCGCCGTCGCCGTGCCCGTACCTCGACGGCCGCGAGGAGCGGAAGGTGTTCGCTCACCTGCCGCTGTCCGACGGCCCGGCGGTCAACGACGTGTTGACCGAGGTCGGCTTCCGGCGCTCGCAGAACATCGCCTATCGCCCGGCCTGCGAGACCTGCGACGCCTGCGTATCGGCCCGCATCCCCGTGGCCGACTATCAATTCTCGAAGTCGGAAGACCGGATCCTGGAGCGCTCGGCCGACCTGTCGCGCAACCTGGTCGAGGCCGAGGCGACCCGCGAACAGTTCGAGCTGCTGCGCCGCTATCTCGACGCCCGCCACGCCGGCGGCGGCATGGCCGACATGACCTGGCTCGACTATGTGGCCATGGTCGAGGACACCGCCGTCCGCACCCATCTGATCGAATACCGCCGCACCGCCGCCGACGGCCCCGGCGACCTGATCGGCTGCATCCTGGTCGACGTGCTCAGCGACGGCCTGTCGCTGGTCTACAGCTTCTTCGATCCGGGCGAGAAGCGGCGCAGCCTCGGCTCGTTCATGATCCTCGACCATGTGCGCCAGGCCCGCGCGGCCGGCCTGCCCTTCGTCTATCTCGGCTACTGGGTCCCGGGCTCGGGCAAGATGGCCTACAAGGCGCGATTCAGTCCCCTGGAGGTGCTGCGCTTCGGCGGCTGGCGGCTGCTGTCGGCCCGCGAGCGCGGGGACGGGAACTGAGGCCGCAGGGAAGAACGGCAAGCTCCGCCCCCCCTCGGTCGTCGTCCCGGAGAGCGCGCAGCGCTTGTCCTGGACCCGTTTTGCAGCACGCCCCGGCTTTTGCGCCCGCCCCCTGCGGCGCGGCGGGCTTGCTTGCGAGCTTCGGTCCCGGACAAGGCCTACGGCCTTTCCGGGATGACGACAAAAGGGAAGCTGCGCGCCTCGGAGGTTTGCAAACCGGCCCCGTCGCGGCATTGATGGCGCATGCAGATCGCCACCTGGAACGTCAACTCGATCAACGCGCGGCTGGAGACGGTGCTGGCCTGGTTCCAGCTCGCCAAGCCCGACGTGGCCTGCCTGCAGGAGCTGAAATGCATCGACGAGAAGTTCCCGCGCGAGCCGTTCGAGTCGCTCGGCTACAACGTGGAGACCCACGGCCAGAAGACCTATAACGGCGTCGCCCTGCTGTCGAAGTTCCCGATCGAGGACGTGCGGCGCGGCCTGCCCGGCGACGACGAGGACCTCCAGGCCCGCTACATCGAGGGCGTGATCGCCTCGCCGCGGCCGATCCGGGTCGGCGGCCTCTACCTGCCCAACGGCAATCCGATCGGGACCGACAAGTTCGCCTACAAGCTGGGCTGGATGGAGCGGCTGCGCCGTCACGCCGCCGGGCTTCTGGCGCTCGAGGAAGCCTTCGTGCTGGCCGGCGACTACAACGTCATCCCCGAACCCGAGGACGCCGACAACCCGGCGAGCTGGCTCGGCGACGCCCTGTTCCAGCCCGAGAGCCGCGCCGCCTGGCGGGCGCTGAAACACCTCGGCCTGACCGAGGCCCAGGCCGAGGTCGGCGAGGATCCGCACGCCTACACCTTCTGGGACTATCAGGCGGGCGCCTGGCAGCGGAACCACGGCATCCGCATCGACCACCTGTTCCTGTCACCGCCCGCCGCCGAGCGCCTCACCGCCTGCGTCGTCCACCGCGACGCCCGCGCCATGGAAAAGCCCTCCGACCATGTGCCGGTGGTGGCGAACTTTGCCGATTGAGGCTCCGCGCCTCGTCCGCGCGCTCCGCGGCGAACCTTCCCTTCGTCGACGGCTTGGCGTGACGCGGCCAGAATCCGCGTAAGCTCGGCGGCCATGGACAAGGGGCTGATGATCCTGCTGCTGATCGGCGTCGTCTCCGCCGGGGGCATGGCGCTGGTCGCGGTGGCGGCCTGGTGGCTGGAGCCGGGACAGAGGGTGACGCGCAGGCTGCAGCTCGGCCTGGCCGGGCCGCCCGAGGTTCTGTCGCTGGCCCCGGCGCGGGGCCAGGGCGCGGCCCTGGCCATCGACGAGCGTAAACTGGCCATCGTGCGCGGTCCCGGCGACCCCGGCCTGGTGTACGACCTCGACGAACTGGTGGGCGCGGAGCTGATCTTCGACGGCGCCGTCGCGGCCCGCGCCAGCCGCGGCGAGTGCCGCAGGCCGCTCGACCAGGTCTCTCCCGACGTCAGCCGGGTGACCCTGCGCTTCGTGTTCGACGACCCCCACGACCCGGACTTCGAGTTCGAACTCTACACCCCAAGCGACGCCGGCCGCCGCGACGACCCCGGCCCCGACGCCGCCGTTCAGGTGGCGCGGCGCTGGTTTGCGCGGCTGGAGGCGGTGTTGCGGCGGGCACGGGAATAGCGCCCCGCGGCGGCCGGATCGCATCGGCCTCCTCGGCCGTTTCCCGGCCGAAGGAGACGTCTCATGCCCAGCGCCACGCGCGATCCCGAGAACGAGAACATGAAGGCCGGCGAGCCCCCCAAGGCCGCCACCGGATCGGCGGGAACCAAATCCGCCAAGACGCGCACCGATCCCGCGACGGGAGAGAGCCGCGGCGCCGGCCCGGCCCAAAACAAAAGCGCCGCCGAGGATCGCTCCCCGGCGGCGCAAAATGATCGGCGGGTGAAACCCGACGCTTGATCAAGCTCCTCCCCCTCTGGGGGAGGCGACCCGAAGGGCCGGCTAGGCGAGGATCTTGGAGACCACGCCCGAGCCGACGGTGCGGCCGCCTTCACGGATGGCGAAGCGGAGCTTCTCTTCCATGGCGATCGGGGTGATCAGTTCGACCTCGATCTCGGTGTTGTCGCCCGGCATGACCATCTCCACGCCTTCCTTCAGCTTCACGATCCCGGTCACGTCGGTGGTCCGGAAGTAGAACTGGGGCCGGTAGCCGTTGAAGAAGGGGGTGTGGCGGCCGCCTTCGTCCTTGGTCAGGATATAGACCTCGGCGATGAACTTGGTGTGCGGGGTGATCGAGCCGGGCTTGCACAGCACCTGGCCACGCTCGACGTCTTCGCGCTTGGTGCCGCGCAGCAGGACGCCGACGTTGTCGCCGGCCTGGCCCTGGTCGAGCAGCTTGCGGAACATCTCCACACCCGTGCAGGTGGTCTTCTGCACCGGACGGATGCCGATGATCTCGACTTCCTCGCCGACCTTGACGATGCCGCGCTCGACGCGGCCGGTCACCACCGTACCCCGACCCGAGATTGAGAACACGTCTTCCACCGGCATCAGGAAGGGCAGGTCGACCGGACGATCGGGCTGCGGGATGTAGGTGTCGACGGTCTGCATCAGCTCGAGGATACGGTCCTCGCCGATCGCCGGGTCACGGTCTTCCACCGCGGCCAGGGCCGAACCCTTGGTGATCGGAATGTCGTCGCCCGGGAAGTCGTAGGACGACAGCAGCTCGCGCAGCTCCATTTCGACGAGCTCGAGCAGTTCGGCGTCGTCGACCATGTCGACCTTGTTCAGGAACACCACCA
Source organism: uncultured Caulobacterales bacterium (assembly GCA_903837135.1). GTDB lineage: Bacteria > Pseudomonadota > Alphaproteobacteria > Caulobacterales > Caulobacteraceae > CAIOYC01. The sequence continues at coordinate 10,702 of CAILTK010000041.1, read as the reverse complement.
GGGCCGGCACGCCGACCTGACGGGCGAGCAGGATGTGCTCGCGGGTCTGCGGCATCGGACCGTCGGCGGCCGAGCACACCAGGATCGCGCCGTCCATCTGCGCCGCGCCGGTGATCATGTTCTTCACATAGTCGGCGTGTCCGGGGCAGTCGACGTGGGCGTAGTGGCGCGCCTTGGTCTCGTATTCCACGTGCGCGGTGTTGATGGTGATGCCGCGGGCCTTTTCCTCGGGCGCCGCGTCGATGTCCGCGTACTTCTTGGCGACCGCGCCGCCCGTCTTCGCCAGCACCATGGTGATGGCGGCGGTCAGGGTGGTCTTGCCGTGGTCGACGTGCCCGATGGTGCCGATGTTGCAGTGAGGCTTATTGCGCTCGAACTTTTCCTTGGCCATTTTTCTCTAGCTCCGGCCCCAGAACGGGGTCCTCTTCTGGGGGTGTGGGCCCGACGATTTCTAGGAAATCGACAAGCATTTCAATCCGCTTTTTTCCGAGGAAAAAAGTTAGGCGTACTTTTTGATGATCTCCGAGGCGACGACCTGCGGCACATCCTCATAGTGGTCGTACTGCATGGTGAACTGGGCCCGGCCCTGGCTCATCCCCCGCAGGTTCGAGACGTAGCCGAACATGTTCGCCAGCGGCACGAAGGCGGTGATCACCTGCGCATTGCCGCGCTGGTCGGTGCCCTGGATCTGCCCGCGCCGCGAGTTCAGGTCGCCGATCACATCGCCCAGATATTCGTCCGGGGTCAGCACTTCGACCTTCATGATCGGCTCGAGCAGCTTCGGAGCGCCCTTTTCGCGCAGTTCGCGGAAGGCGGCGCGGGCCGCGATTTCGAACGCCAGCACGCTGGAGTCGACGTCGTGGTACTTGCCGTCCGTCAGCGTGGCCTTGAAGTCGATCAGCGGGAAGCCGGCCAGCAGGCCGTTTTCCTTGATGGACTCGAGGCCCTTCTCCACGCCCGGGATGAACTCCTTGGGCACGGCGCCGCCGACGATCTTGGATTCGAACACGAAGCCCGAACCCGGTTCGCCCGGCTCGAAGGTGATCATCACCCGCGCGAACTGACCGGTGCCGCCGGTCTGCTTCTTGTGGGTGTAGTCGATCTCGGTCTTCTTGCCGAGGCTTTCGCGGTAGGCCACCTGCGGCGCGCCGATGTTGGCGTCGACCTTGTAGGTGCGGCGCAGGATGTCGACCTTGATGTCGAGGTGCAGTTCGCCCATCCCCTTCATCACCGTCTGGCCCGACTCCTGGTCGGTGAACACGGTGAAGGAGGGATCCTCGGCGACCATCTTGCCGAGCGCGACGCCGAGCTTTTCCTGGTCGGCCTTGGACTTCGGCTCGATGGCGATCTCGATCACCGGCGCGGGGAAGTTCATCTTCTCCAGGATGACCGGCGACTTCAGAGGATCGCACAGGGTGTCGCCGGTGCGGGTGTCCTTGAGGCCGGCCAGGGCGATGATGTCGCCGGCGTAGGCTTCCTTGATGTCCTCGCGGTTGTTCGAGTGCATCAAGAGCATACGGCCGACGCGCTCGCGCTTGTCGCGGGTCGAGTTCAGAAGGCCCATGCCGGTCTCGAGCTTGCCCGAGTAGATCCGGCAGAAGGTCAGCGAACCGACGAAGGGGTCGTCCATGATCTTGAACGCCAGGATCGACAGGGGCTCTTCGTCCGAGGCCTTACGCTCGACCGGCGCTTCGGTCTTGAAGTCGATGCCCTGGGTCGGCGGGATGTCCACCGGCGACGGCAGATAGTCGACCACCGCGTCGAGCAGGGGCTGCACGCCCTTGTTCTTGAACGCCGAGCCGCACAGGATCGGATAGAAGGCGCCGGTCAGCACCGCCTTGCGCAGGCACTTCTTCAGCACCTCTTCGGACGGCTCTTCGCCGCTGAAGTAGGCCTCCATCGCCTCGTCGTCCATCTCGACGGCGCTCTCGATGAGATAGTTGCGCAGTTCGAGCGCCCGGGCCTTGAGGTGCTCGGGGATCTCTTCGTCGTGGTAGTTGGCGCCGAGACCGTCGTTGTCCCAGATCACCGCCTTCATGCGGACGAGGTCGACAAGACCCTTGAGGTCGGCTTCCGAGCCGATCGGGAACTGGATCGGCACGGCCTTGACGGCCAGCCGGTCGCGAATGGTGGCCAGGCACATGTCGAAGTCGGCGCCGATCTTGTCCATCTTGTTGACGAACACGATGCGCGGGACGTTGTAGCGGTCGGCCTGGCGCCAGACCGTCTCGGTCTGCGGCTCCACGCCCTGGTTGCCGTCGAGCACGGCGACCGCGCCGTCGAGCACGCGCAGCGAACGCTCCACCTCGATGGTGAAGTCCACGTGACCGGGCGTGTCGCTGAGGTTCAGCCGGTGGCCGTTCCCGATCGCGGTGGTCGCGGCGGAGGTGATGGTGATCCCCCGCTCCTGCTCCTGCTCCATCCAGTCCATGGTCGCGGCGCCGTCGTGGACTTCGCCGATCTTATGGCTCTTGCCGGTGTAGTAGAGGATGCGCTCCGTGGTCGTGGTCTTCCCGGCATCGATGTGGGCCATGATGCCGAAATTACGGTAATCTTCGATCTTGTGGAGGCGGGGCATGGGAAAACGGGCTCTGCGGTCGGGCGTTCAAGCGTAACGATGGGGGCGTTCGTGAGTCGGCGGGGGGTTTAGCTCAAACCCTCCGCACAAGGAAGCACCGGCCGAGGCCGGCGCCGTCGCTCCCATATGGTGATTACCAGCGATAATGCGAGAAGGCGCGGTTGGCCTCGGCCATCTTGTGCGTATCCTCGCGCTTCTTCACCGCCGTACCCCGATTGTTCGAGGCGTCGAGCAGTTCGCCGGCCAGCTTCTCGGTCATGGTGTTCTCCCCGCGATTGCGCGCGGCGTTCACCAGCCAGCGGATGGCCAGGGCGCGGCGCCGGTCGGGGCGCACTTCCACCGGAACCTGGTAGGTGGCGCCGCCGACGCGGCGGCTGCGCACTTCGATCGCCGGCGCGACGTTGTCGAGGGCGGTGTGGAACACGGCGATCACGTCCATGTCGCGGCGCTTCTGTTCGATGATGTCGAACGCGCCGTACACGATGTTCTCGGCCACGGCCTTCTTACCTTCGTACATGACGTAGTTCATGAACTTGGTCAGGATGACGTCGCCAAACTTGGGATCCGGCAGGACTTCGCGCTTCTCTGCGCGGTGACGGCGGGACATGGGTTAAGTCTCTCTTCTTGATTCGTTGTCTGGATCCCCGCCTAGACGGGGATGACCTGCGGCGGGGATGATCTGTCGCTCAGAAGCGCCGGATCATTTCGGACGCTTGGCGCCGTAGTGCGAACGGCGTTGCTTGCGGTTCTTCACGCCCTGCGTGTCGAGCACGCCGCGCAGGATGTGGTAGCGGACGCCCGGAAGGTCCTTCACCCGGCCGCCGCGGATCAGCACCACCGAGTGCTCCTGCAGATTGTGGCCTTCGCCCGGGATGTAGCACACCGCTTCGATGCCCGAGGTCAGACGCACCTTGGCCACCTTCCGAAGCGCCGAGTTCGGCTTCTTCGGCGTGGTCGTGTAGACGCGCGTGCAGACGCCGCGGCGCTGCGGCGAGCCCTTCAGGGCCGGAACCTTGTTGCGGCTCGGCTTGGGCTGGCGCGGCTTGCGGATGAGCTGGTTGATCGTAGGCATGGGCCCGGGTCGTGTCCTTATGCGTGGGGAGCCTGCGCCTTTCGGCCGGTCGACTCCGCGGTTCTATCGACCCCTTCCGGGGCCGGGCTTTTGACCCTGAGGGCCGGAGAGGTTGAGACGCAGATAGCAGCTTTGGCCGGGACGCGCGCTTTGGGCGTTCCGGCGGGCGCAGCCCTGCGTCAAATTTTGTCCGGAGCGCAGGCGAGCCCGCGTTCAAGAGCGGCGGCTGATACGCGCAAACCCCCACTGCGTCAAGCGCTGTGGCCGCCGGCGGTCTTCGTCCCGGCCGGCCTCGCATCCGCCGCCGGGAGGTCTTATTTGCTAGGTTTCATACCATGGTGACATCAATAGCGACCAGCGGCGAAAGAGGACGACGGCGCCGCGGAGCGGGGCCGGCGATCGGTGTGTCGATCGTCCTCCACCTCTTGTTCTTCGCCGCCATCGGTCTGGTCGTCCCCAAACCGAAGTTTCTCCAGGTCGACCAGCCGCCGCTGACGGTGACCCTCCTGCCCTCCTTCGAGCACGCGCGCAGTCAGGCCCGGAAGGTCGCCGGTGAAAAGGCGCCGACGTCGGGCCAGGCGGTGAAGCAGATCCAGCTGCCGCGCGTGCACGTGCCGCACGCTACGGCGGCGAACGCGCCCCCCTCCCCGATCGCCGCGCCGTCGCCCGGCGAGGCGCCCAGCGGCCGGCCCGGGATCAGCAACGCGCCGGGGCCCCTGCCCTACGACGAATCGGAGCGCGGCGTGCGCGCCTTCCTGCGCGGCACGGTGGGCTGCGAAACCCCCGACGCCGTCCACCTCACCGCCGAGGAAAAGGCCCGCTGCGCCGAGCGATTCGCCCAGGACGCCCGGGGCGGACAGACCTTCTCGGCCATCGATCCCGCCAAGCGCGGCGCCTATGCGGCCCAGGCGGCCGCGGACGAGCATAGGCGGTCGCTGCGCGACAACCAGAACTCGCCGCTGTTCGTGCCGTGCGGGAGCTTCCAGGCGCGGGAGACCGCCCCTTCCGTCGGATCGAACCTCGGCGGCGGCTGCCTGCCCGACAGCGCCATCGGGCATGTGAGAGCGCCGTAGAGGCTCGGCCAGCTGCTCCCTCTCTGGGAAAGCAGCTTAGGGAAATTGCCTACGACAGACCCTCGATCCGCCCGTCGGGCGCGAGGCGAATGCGGGACGCGGCGGGGATTCTCGGCAGGCCGGGCATGGTCATCACCTCGCCGCAGATGGCCACCACGAAGCCGGCGCCGGCGGACAGGCGAACCTCGCGCACCGGCAGGATGAAGCCTTCGGGCGCGCCGCGCAGGCTCTCGTCGGCCGAGAACGAATACGGCGTCTTGGCCATGCAGACCGGCAGGCCGCCCCAGCCCTCCGCCTCGAACCGCTTGAGGTCCCTGGCCGCCCGGGCGGAATAGGACACGCCGCCGGCCCGGTAGATCCGCTTGGCGACCGCCTCGATCTTCTGGGTCAGGGACAGGTCGAGCGGATAGAGCGGCGCGAATCGGGCCGTTCCGGCGTCGGCCAGATCCGCCACGTGGCGAGCGAGCGCCTCGGCGCCGACGCCGCCGTCCGCCCAGTGGGTGCAGACGATGGCCTCGACCCCGAGCCGGCCGCAGTAGTCGCGCACCGCCTCGTGCTCCGCCTCCGTGTCGCCGATGAATCGGTTGATCGCCACCGCGACGGGCAGGCCGAAGCCCTGCAGGTTCTCGATGTGGCGGCCGAGGTTGGCGAGGCCCTGGCTCAGGGCCGCCAGGTCCGGCTCCGACACGCGTTTGCCGTCGGCGCCGCCCTGGTATTTCAACGCGCGCAGGGTGGCGACCACCACCGCCGCCGAAGGCTCAAGGCCGGCCGCGCGGCATTTGATGTCGAGGAACTTCTCCGCCCCGAGGTCGGCGCCGAAGCCCGCCTCGGTCACCGCGAACTCGCCGAGCGCCAGGGCGGCGCGGGTCGCCAGCACCGAATTGCAGCCGTGAGCGATATTGGCGAAGGGGCCCCCGTGCACCAGCACCGCCGTTCCCTCGATCGACTGGGCCAGATTGGGCTGGATGGCCTCCTTCAGCAGCGCCGCCATGGCGCCCGGCGCCTCGAGGTCGCCCGCGGTGACCGGCTTTCCGGCCCGGGTGCGCGCGACCACGATCGAGGCGAGCCGGCGTTCGAGGTCGGCGAGATCGGACGCCAGGCAGAGAATGGCCATCACCTCCGAGGCGACGGTGATGTCGAAGCCGGTCTCCCGCGGCGCCCCGTTGGCCCCGTCGCCGAGGCTGGTCGCCACCTGGCGCAGCGCGCGGTCGTTCACGTCCAGCACCCGCCGCCAGACGATCCCGCGCGGATCGATGTCGAGCGCATTGCCCCAGTAGAGATGGTTGTCGAGCAGGGCCGAAAGGAGGTTGTGGGCGGTGGTGATGGCGTGGAAGTCGCCGGTGAAGTGCAGGTTGATCGCCTCCATCGGCAGCACCTGCGCATAGCCGCCGCCGGTCGCCCCGCCCTTGCGGCCGAACACCGGGCCGAGCGACGGCTCACGCAGGGCGATCACCGCCTTGCGGCCGATCCGGTTCAGCGCGTCGCCGAGGCCGATGGTGGTGGTGGTCTTGCCCTCGCCCGGCGGGGTCGGATTGATGGCGGTGACCAGCACCAGCTTGCCGGGCGGCCGGGCGCGCAACTGCTCGAGATAGGCCATGTCGAGCTTGGCCAGGTGCTTGCCGTGCGGCTCCAGGGCGTCGGCGGGAATCCCGGCCCGCGCCGCCACCTCGGCGATCGGCCGCATCACCGCCGCCTGGGCGATCTCGATATCGGTGCTCATGGGCGTGGTTTTGGCCGAGAGCGGGCGCCGGGTGCAAGCGCCTCTTGTCCCTCCCCTTCATGGGCAGTGACAAGAGGCCTACGTGAAGCTCCCGCTCGGCAGCAGGGCGTCCTGTTTGGCCGCGTCGCAGAGAGCATAGGTGAAGCCCGACTGAATCGCCCAGGCGCCGACTTCGCCGGTCTTGCTGAGGGCCAGGAAGCCGACCTGCAGGTCCTTGGCGCCGGGGTTCTTGCGCACGATCCGCGCCACCGCCTCCTTGCAGGCGTCCTGCGGCGAACGGCCCTGGCGCATCAGCTCCACCACCAGGAAGCTGCCGCAGTTGCGGATCACCTCCTCGCCGACCCCCGTGGACGTCGCGCCGCCGACCTCGTTGTCGACATAGAGGCCGGCGCCGATGATCGGGCTGTCGCCCACCCGCCCGCGCAGCTTCCAGGCCATGCCGCTGGTGGTGCAGGCGCCCGAAAGGTTGCCGGCCGCGTCCATCGCCAGCATGCCGATGGTGTCGTGGTTGTTTTTTCCGCCGGGTGTCCCCAGAGCGCTTTTCCCGTAGGTCCCGACCTCGCTGTTGGCGACCGGCGTGTAGCGATTGGTCTTCAGCCACGCCTGCCAGGCCTTGCGGGACTCGGGCGTCAGCAGCTCCTCGCGCGGAAAGCCCTGCTCGATGGCGAACTGCAGGGCGCCGTCGCCGACCAGCAGCACGTGCGGCGTCTTCTCCATCACCCGGCGCGCCACCGAGATCGGATGGGCGATGTGCTCGAGGCCCGCCACGGCGCCGCAGCCGCCGTGCTCGTCCATGATCGAGGCGTCAAGGGTGACGTGGCCGTCGCGGTCCGGGTAGCCGGCGCGGCCGACGCTGTGGTTCTTGAGGTCGGCCTCAGGCACGCGCGCGCCCGCCTCCACCGCGTCGAGCGCCCGGCCGCCCCTGGACAGGACGGCCCAGGCGGCCTGGGTGGCGGCGACGCCGAAGTCCCAGGTGGAGATCACGCACGGCCGGCCGAGCTTGACCGCGCCCGGCGAGGCCGCCGAGGCGGGCGCGCCAAGGGCCAGGGCCGACGGCGCGGCGAGCGAGGCCATGAGCAGTCCGCGGCGATCGATCATCCAGGTATCCTCTGCGAGTGCGGTGGTCTTGGCGCCGACCCTGCCTTAGCCTTGGCCGTCCGCCAACCGAAAGCGAGTCCCCCCGCCATGATCCTCGGCGACTGCCTCCTGGAAGTGTGCGTCGATGGCGCCGACGGCCTCATGGCGGCGCTGGCCGGCGGCGCGGACCGGATCGAGCTCTGCTCGGCCCTGGCCCTGTCGGGGCTGACCCCCGTCCCCGGCCTGATGCGGCTGGCGGCGCGGCAGTCCAGGCCCGCCTACGCCATGATCCGCCCGCGGCCCGGCGACTTCTGCTTCAGCCCGGCCGAGATCGACGTCATGCGCGGCGACATCGACGCGGCCCGGGGCGCCGGCCTGCCGGGCGTGGTGCTGGGCGCCAGTCGCGCCGACGGCTCCCTCGACGCCGACGTCCTCGCCCGGCTGGTCGAGCATGCGTCCGGGCTCGGCCTGACCCTCCACCGCGCCTTCGACGTGGCCCCCGACCTCGACGCCGCGCTGGAGACCGCCATCGCGCTGGGTTTCGAGCGGGTGCTGACCTCGGGCGGCGAGCCGACCGCCCCGGCCGGCGCGGACCGCCTGCGCGCGCTCGTGGATCGCGCCGCCGGCCGGATCGGCGTGATGGCCGGTTCGGGCGTCACGCCGACGAACGTGCGGGCGCTGGTGGAGGGCGCCGGCGTGCGCGAAGTACACGGCTCGTTCAGCCGGAAGCGTCTCGCGGTCGCGCGCCCGGAACGCCTGCAGGCCCTGGGCTTCGACTTGGCTGAGCAGGCGGAGACCGATGCGGCTTCGGTGGCCGCTGCCCGCGCTGCGTTAGGTCGCTGATTCCAGGGCGCAGGGTGTTTTTTCAGGTTCGGCCACGAACCTCACCGACGGCACGAACGCGAGGGTGACAAGCAAAGGATTGGCTATTGCGCCTTGGGCGCACGACGATCCGTTGTTCGACAGGGCGATCGATGGGACGAAAGAAGCGCGGGTTCGTGAGATCCGCGACGTTGGTGGTTCAAATTCAAGATCTCAGAACGGCGGACACCGCCACCCCGACGGGGAGGAAAGCGCCCCCCGCTGCGTGAAATCCTCCCGTGAGGCTCACGCCTCCCCAAACAGCGAAACGGCCCGGGATCGCTCCCGGGCCGCCATGCTCAGCTGAAGTTCGGGCCTACTCGCCCGCGGGGACCGTCTCGGTGTCCGCGACCTTGTCGGCGAGGTCCGCCGGGAAGGCTTCGAGCTCGGCCGCGGCTTCGCGGCTGGCCGTGAGGGCCTCGTCTCGCTTGGCGGCGACGCGCTGCATGGTCCGAAGGTAGGCGCCGGTGCCCGCCGGGATCAGCCGGCCGACGATGACGTTTTCCTTCAGGCCTTCGAGCGTATCCACCTTGCCGTGCACCGAGGCGTCGGTCAGCACCCGCGTCGTCTCCTGGAAGGAGGCGGCGGAGATGAACGACCGGGTCTGCAGCGAGGCCTTGGTGATGCCGAGCAGCACCGCCTGGGTCAGGGCCGGACGACCGCCGCGGGCTTCCGCCTTGGCGTTCTCCTCTTCGACCTCCGGCTTGTCGAGGGCGTCGCCCTTGATCAGGCCGGTGTCGCCGGGCTCCAGGATTTCGACCTTCTGCAGCATCTGCCGGACGATGGTCTCGATGTGCTTGTCGTTGATCGGCACACCCTGCAGGCGATAGACCTCCTGGATCTCGTTGACGAGATATTCGGCCAGCGCCTCGACGCCCTGGATGCGGAGCAGATCGTGCGGATCGGGCGATCCGTCGATCAGGTACTCGCCCTTCACCACCTGGTCGCCGTCGTGGACCGCGACATGCTTGCCCTTGGGGATCAGGAACTCGACCGCCTCGGCGTCGTCGCCTTCCGGCGTGATCTTGATGCGGCGCTTGTTCTTGTAATCCTTGCCGAACTCGACCCGGCCGGACATTTCGGCGATGACCGCGCAGTCCTTGGGCCGGCGCGCTTCGAACAGCTCCGCCACCCGCGGCAGACCGCCGGTGATGTCGCGCGTCTTGGCGCTTTCGGTCGGGATCCGGGCCAGCACGTCGCCGGGCCTCACCTCGTCGCCGTCGCCGACGGAGAGGATGGCCCCGGCCGGCAGCGAATACCGGGCGTCCGAGCCGGAGGCCAGCTTGCGGTACTTGCCGTCCGCCTCGAGCACCGCCATGGCCGGGCGCAGGTCCGTCGCCTTGGGCGTGGCGCGCCAGTCGGCGACCACGCGGTTGGTGATGCCGGTGGCTTCGTCGACTTCCTCGCGGATCGACATGCCGTCCACCAGATCCTCGAACCGGACCTTGCCGCCCACCTCGGTGATGATCGGGGTGGTGTAGGGGTCCCATTCGGCCAGGCGCGAGCCGCGCTTGACGTCGGCGCCGTCCTTGATCTTCAGGCGGGACCCGTACGGCAGCTTGTAGGACTCGCGGTCCTTGCCGTCGACCTGGACCACGATCTGCATGTTGCGGGCCATGACCACGAACTCGCCGTTGGCCGCCTGAACCGTGGAGCCGCCGACGAACTTCACCACGCCGGTGTTGGCCGACTCGGCGAAGGACTGTTCGGCCACCTGGGCGATGCCGCCGATCCGGAAGGTCCGCATGGTCAGCTGGGTGCCGGGCTCGCCGATCGACTGGGCGGCGATGACGCCCACCGCTTCGCCGATGTTCACCCGCGTGCCGCGGGCCAGATCGCGGCCATAGCAGGCGCCGCAGATGCCGACCTTGGCTTCGCAGATCAGCGACGAGCGCACCTTCACCGACTGGATGCCGGCGCGTTCGACCTCGTCGATCAGGTCCTCGGTCATATAGGTGTCGGCCGGGATGATCATCTCGCCGGTGGTGACGTCCTTGATGTCCTCCGCCGTGGTGCGGCCGAGGATCCGCTGGCCGAGCGAGACCAGCACGTCGCCGCCTTCGACCACGGCGCGCAGGGTGATGCCCCGCGTGGTGCCGCAGTCTTCCTCGGTGATGATGCAGTCCTGCGCCACGTCCACCAGACGGCGGGTCAGATAGCCCGAGTTGGCGGTCTTCAGCGCGGTGTCGGCCAGGCCCTTACGCGCGCCGTGGGTGGAGTTGAAGTACTCCAGCACGGTCAGGCCTTCCTTGAAGTTGGAGATGATCGGCGTTTCGATGATCTCGCCGGACGGCTTGGCCATCAGGCCGCGCATGCCGCCG
>CAILTK010000040.1 GCA_903837135.1 uncultured Caulobacterales bacterium | reverse complement strand
AGGGGGAGCAGCTGGTTATCAGCAGCGCCCTTCATCACACCAGCTTCCTTCCCGCGTCGTCGATCACCGCGCCGATGTCGCCGGCGGCGTCGCCGGCCAGCATGTCGCCGAGCAGCATGTCGTTGTGCGCCTTGCCGGAGGGGATCATCGGGAAGCAGTTCTCCGCCTTCGAGACCCGGCAGTCGAACAGCACCGGCTTCGGGCTGTCGATCATGGCCATTATGGCGGCGTCGAGCTCGTCCGGGTGATCGGCCCGAAGGCCCACCGCGCCATAGGCCTCGGCCAGCTTGACGAAGTCGGGCAGGCTCGAGGAATAGGAGTGGCTGTAGCGCTCGCCGTGCAGCAGCTGCTGCCACTGGCGCACCATGCCCATCCATTCGTTGTTGAGGATCATCACCTTGACCGGCAGGTCGTACTGCACGGCGGTGGAGAGCTCCTGGATGCACATCTGGATCGACGCCTCGCCGGCCACGTCGACGACCAGGCTGTCCGGGTGGGCCATCTGCACGCCGATGGCGGCGGGCAGGCCATAGCCCATGGTGCCCAGCCCGCCCGAGGTCATCCAGCGGTTCGGCTCCTGGAACGGCAGGAACTGAGCCGCCCACATCTGGTGCTGGCCGACCTCGGTGGTGATGTAGAGGTCGCGCCCGGCGGTCAGCGCGGCCAGCCGCTGCAGGGCGTGCTGCGGTTTGATCTGGTCGGCCGAGGGCGTGTAGGCGAAGCCGTTGCGCGCCCGCCAGCCGTCGATCTCTTTCCACCAGCGGGCGAGATCCGCGACCGGACGCCGGCTCTTCGCGCGCCAGGCCTCGGCCATGGCCGCCAGCACCTGACCCGCATCGCCGACGATCCCGAGGTCGGCGCGCACGATCTTGCCGATCGAGGAGGGATCGATGTCGATGTGGATCTTCCGGGAGCCCGGCGAGAAGGCGTCGAGCCGGCCGGTGACGCGGTCGTCGAAGCGGGCGCCGACGCAGACCATCACGTCGCAGTCGTGCATGGCGTGGTTGGCCTCGTAGGCGCCGTGCATGCCGACCATGCCCAGCCACTGCGGGTCCGCGGCGGGAAAGGCGCCGAGGCCCATCAGGGTCGAGGTCACCGGCGCGCCGGTCAGCCGGGCGACGTCGCGCAGGGCCCTGGAGGCCTGCGGCCCGGAATTGATCACCCCGCCGCCGGTGTAGAACAACGGCCGCTCGGCGCGGGCGATCAGCTCCACCGCCTCCCGGATCCGCGCCGCGTCGCCGCCGAGCCGAGGCGCGTAGGCGTGGGTGAAGGCCACTGCGTCCGGGCCCTGGTAGGCGGCCTTGGCGAACTGCACGTCCTTGGGGATGTCGACCAGCACCGGCCCGGGACGGCCCGAGGCGGCGATGCGGAAGGCCTCGTGCATCACCCGCGGCAGGTCCTCGGCCCGGCGCACCAGCACATTGTGCTTGGTGGCGGAGCGGGTGATCCCGACCGTGTCGCATTCCTGAAAGGCGTCCGAGCCGATCAGGCCGGTCGGCACCTGGCCGGTGATCACCACCAGGGGGATGGAGTCCATCAGGGCGTCGACGATGCCCGTCACCGCATTGGTGGCGCCGGGTCCGGAGGTGACCAGCACCACGCCCACCTTGCCGGTGGAGCGGGCATAGCCCTCCGCCGCATGGGTCGCGCCCTGTTCGTGGCGGACCAGCACGTGCTTCAGCCGCGGCTCATGAAACAGGGCGTCGTAGATCGGCAGCACCGCTCCGCCCGGATAGCCGAACAGCACCTCTACCCCGTTGTCGACCAGGGCGCGGACGACGATCTCTGCGCCGGTGAGGGCCGGGGTGTCGACATCCGTGGGGGCGATGGTCTGGTGGAGGGTCATGGGACGGGACCGGATCTGGTGGGCGAGAGTAGGGCTGGCTGGGATCAGGGCATTAAAAAAGGCCCCCGAAGGAGCCTGGCATGAGCGACCGCTGCGGCGTGACGATGGTCACCCGCTTGTGGTCGCTCGACGAATTACTAGGGCGTGACGCAAGATCATTGCTCCGAACTGAGGCGTCAGGCTTTGCCACGGGCAGGATTTTGCGTCAAGCGGCGTCAATCGCCGGCCCGCACAGGAAGGCTGGCGTCGCCGCCGCAAACGATCAACAACCGCTCCGGCGCCTCCGAAAGACGCCGAGGGATTCTTGCGGAAAGGCCCCATGACCCTGATCCAGATCTCGGCTCTGGTCCTCGGGCTGATCACCGTGATCGGCTGGCTGAACGCGCGCTTTCTTCGTCTGTCCCCCAGCGTCGCCATGCTCGGCGCTGGCATGGCCGGGGCCCTGGTGTTGCTGGTCGGACAGATCCTGATCAGGCCCTTCTGGGGCTTCAACGACGTCGGCGCGCTCGTCAGGCGGCTGGACTTCACCGATACGGTGATAGACGGCATGCTGGGCTTTCTGCTGTTCGCCGGCGGCCTGCAGGTGGACCTGGCCGAGATCCGCAAGCGGCGGATCGCGATCTGGACGCTGGCGACCGTGGGAGTGCTGGCGTCCACCGCCATCGTCGGTCTCGGCCTGTGGTGGGTCGCGCGCGCCGTCGGCATGGGGCTTCCGCTGGCGTGGGCCCTGGCCTTCGGCGCCTTGATCAGTCCGACCGATCCGATCGCGGTTCTCGGCGCCATGCGCCAGGGCGTGGTCTCGCGCCGGCTGGGGCCGGTGCTGCTGGGCGAAGCCCTGTTCAACGATGGAGTCGGCTTCGTCGTCTTCACCACGGCGGCCGCCTTCGCCGCGACCGGCGCCGTCCCGCGCCCGCTGCTGATGGCGGGGACGATCGTGCTCGAGGCGGGCGGCGGCCTCGTCCTCGGCGTGACGGCGGCGGCCCTGGTGGCCACGGCCCTGCGCCAGATCGACGACGCGGTGGTCGAAGTCACGGCGACCATCGCCCTGGCCATCGGCGTCTATGTCGCCGCCGGCCTGCTGCATCTGTCGGGTCCGATCGCCGCCGCGGCCGCGGGCCTGTGGATGGGCGGTGTCGGCGTGAGGGCGTCCCGGAGCGAACAGGGCCGGCGCTACATCACCGTGTTCTGGGACGTGGTGGACCAGCTGTTGAACGCGGCGCTGTTCCTGCTGCTCGGCCTGCAGGTGTTCGTCCTGCCGTTCCGGTGGAGCGAGATCGACCTGTGGCTCACCGGCCTTGGGCTCGTGCTCGCCGCGCGTCTGCTGGTCGTGGCCCCGTGGGGCGCCTTCTTCCGCATCCGAAACGAGGAGCGCGGCGCCAGCCTGGTGCTGACCTGGGGCGGTCTCAGAGGCGCGGTGAGCTTCGCCCTGGCCCTGTCTTTGCCGCAGAGCCCCTATCGGGAGACGGTGCTGTCGATCACCTTTTTCGTCGTGGTGTTCTCCATCGTCGTGCAGGGGCTCACCTTCGCGCCGCTGGCGAGATGGCTACGCCGTGGCGGGCCGGAGGCCGGTTAGACAGTCTCTCACGCCAATCCCTTCGCCTTCGCCCATTCGGCGATCAGCCGGTTGGCCTCGGGCGAGGCGTCCTCCTGCACCCAGTGGGAGACGCCGGGCAGGCGCTGGAGGGTGAAGTCGTCCACGAAGGCCTCGTTGCCCTCGGTGAGCGCGAGGTCGAGATAGGGGTCGTTCTCGCCCCAGAGGAGCAGGGTGGGAGTCTTGATCTTCGTCGTCGGCAGCGGGCCGAAGGCGAGCTCGAGCGCATTGGCGCGGTAGTAGTTGATCATCGCCGTCGCCGCGCCGGGCTTGCAGGCGTTGGCGCGGTAGATCGCCAGCCGTTCGGGTGGGAAGTTCTTGCTGGTCGCGGTGAAGGCCCGTTCGACGGCGCGACCCTCGCCGGCGCTGAAGCCCAGCTCGGGCAGGAGCGGCAGCTGGAAGAACAGTACATACCAGGAGCGCAGCTTCTGGGTCAGGCCGCGGTCGTATTCGCGTCGGTAGGCCGACGGATGCGGCGCATTGAGCACGACCAGGCCGTCGAGCAGGCCCGGCCGCCGGATCGCCGTCTGCCAGGCGATGATCCCGCCCCAGTCGTGGCCGAGCAGGATCCGCCGCCGCGCGCCCAGGGCGTCGAACAGGGCCTCCACGTCGTCGAGCAGCCTGTCGATGGCGTAGGCGCCGCGGCCCTTGGGCCGGTCGCTGTCGCCGTAGCCGCGCAGGTCGGGCGCCGCCGCGCGCCAGCCGAGGTCCGCGAACGCCGGCAACTGTTCGCTCCACGCCTGCCGCGCCTCGGGAAAGCCGTGCAGGCACAGGGCCACGGTGTCGCCGTCGCCCGCCTCGTCGACGGTGAAGCTCAGCCCGTTGGCGGAGACCCGGCGGGTGGTGATCACGCGCCGGCCTTGGCTTCGCTGACGGCCTTCAGGCTGGCGAGGCCGGCGGCGAAGTCCTTGCCGACGGTCTTGTCCATGTTGAAGAAGACGCCCATCACCTTCGTCACGAGGTTCTGCGTCCCGGTCATCGACCAGGTCACCCTCGTGCCGCCGCCGTCCGGCGTCAGGGTGAAATGGGCGAGGTTCCGCGCCTTGAACGGCTTCAGGAACTGCAGGTCGATCAGGACTTCGGACGACGGACTGGAGCGGGTGATCTCCATCCGGCCGGCGCCGGTCTTCCTGCCGATCCACTCATAGACGGCGCCCCGGCCCTGGTCCGGGCCGCTGTAGGTCTTGGCCAGGTCGGCGTCGATGCTCTCCCATGGCGACCACAGGGCCCATTGGTGGAAGTCGTCGATGAACGGGAACACCGTTTCGGGCGGCGCGGCGATGATGGTGGTCCGCTCGACGCGGAAGGTGTCTGGATCGGCCATAGAAGTCCCCCTTTAGCCCGTGGACGATAACACCTCCGCCGATCCGACACGACGGCGCGGGTTGGGCGGCCGGGTCAGGTCTTCGCCGCGGCGGTCGTCGGCGCCAGCCGGTCGAGCGCCATGGTCAGCGCCACCACGATGGCGGCGCCGGCGAGGGTGGCCACCAGCCGGTCAGCCAGCAACGCCGTGTGCACAGGCTTGCCGAAGTCGAGCACCAGCAGGATCACCGGCGTCGAGATCGCCGAATAGGCCAGATAGCTCCGCGCCCGCGCCACCGCCGCGGCGGTCGCCAGCAAGCAGATCAGGGCGCCGATCACGGCCGGCGCGGTGATCCAGGCCAGGATCGCCCAGGTCAGCGCCACGCCGATCAGCACGCCCAACGTGCGCTGGATCGTCTTCACCGGCAGGTGTTCGAGCGGGCGCTGGGTCAGAAGCGCGACCGTCAGCACGATCCAGCCATAGTGATGGCCGGGCCAGAGGGCGCGAAGCCCGCTGGCCAGGGCCAGGCCCGCGACGACGCGGATCGGAAACTGCCAGCCGGCCAGGGTGGCCAGGGTGCGCCGCCAGTGGGTGCGGCGCTGGGCCGGCGTCGGCGTGCGCGCCGGCGGGGCGGCCGGGGCGTCGGCCTCCGCGCCTCGACCGCGCAGCATGAGCCGCACGGCCATGTTCCACAGGGCCCCGAGGCCGAACACCAGCGCCGCGCCGCCGCGATGGACGCCGGCGCTCTCGAGGAGGGTGACGCTGAGCACCAGGTAGATGATGAAGCGGATCGCCGCGACGCCCACCGGTCGGCTGTAGCCGCTGATCGCGGCGGCGCCGCCGGCCAGGATCACCATGGCGACGTCGGTCCACCAGCCGCCGGAGAGCAGGGTGGCGACGCCGACGGCCAGGGCCGCAGGCAGGAGGGCGGAGGCCGGCGCGGGACGCTCCGCCGTCGCCGGGGCCGATCCCGGCGCCTCGCCGGCCAGCAGCATGGCGCCGAGGCCGATGGTGAATCCCGTCTCGGGCTGGCGGAACGCCAGGCCCACGACGACGGGGACGGTCATGCCCAGGGCGGCGACGAGGAGCATGCGCGCGCCGATCCGTTCGCCGCCGGACCAGGCCAGGGCGTCTCGCAGGCGTGAGGCGGTGGGGTGCGGGAGCGTCATGCCGGATTCGCGGGTTCAAGAGGTCGGGATGCGACGACAGGCGGCGTCCGCGGTCAAGCTCGGATCGTCGCGCCGGTCTTTTGCTTTGCGGCGTCATCAGCGAAAGTAGCGCCGCCAAGCAAAGGGAGCCAACGCGATGCTCGAAGGGTCCTGTCACTGCGGCGCGGCCGGCTGGTCCCTGGAGGGCGATCCGGGGTCGATCACCGCGTGCAACTGCACGCTCTGCCGCCGCTACGGCGCGCTCTGGGCCTACGACTTCGAAGACGACCGTATTCATATCCGGGGTGCGACAACCGCCTATTCGCGCCAGGGCAAGGCGGACCCGGCGCTCGAGATCCTGTTCTGCCCGACTTGCGCCGGAGTGCTGGGCTGGCGCGGCCTGCGGTTGCAGCCGGACGGACGGCGGCGGATGGCGGTCAATGTCCGGCTGGCGCCGCCGGAGGCCGTCGCCGACCTCCCGGTCGATCATTTCGAGGGCCTGGAAACCTTCGAGGACCTGCCGCCCGATGGCCGCTGCGTCCGGGATCTTTGGTTCTAAAGCGTGGCCCGTTTGACGGAAACGCTCCCCCTTTACGTCATGCCCGGCCCCCGTGCCGGCATCCAGGGAACGCTACGGCAGGAGGTCTGGATCGCCGGGACAAAGTCTTTGACCTTCTCGCTCATCCCGGCGTTCGCCCGGATGAGCGGAATAGGGGGCAATGGATAAGGCATTGCAATGACTGGCGTTTACTTCGCCGACGCCTTGGCCAGGAAGGCGAAGGTCTTGGCGAGCGTGTCGTCGAACGGCGACGAGCCGACGCCAGGCACGGGGCTCTTGCGCTGGTAGAAGCTGTGGTCCTCGCCGGGGTACTCCACCAGCGCGCAGGTGCGTCCCGCCGCCTTGGCCCGCTCGCAGAAGGCGCGGGCGGTGGCGATCGGCACGAGGTGATCGGCCACGCCGTGGAAGACGAGAGTCGGCGGCAGGGCCGCGGCGGGCAGCAGGCTCGGCGAGAAACTGGACAGCTGGGCCGGCGTCATCTGCGTGGCCCACGGCCCGACGCGAAGGTCGGTCACCGGGTTGAACAGCACCAGGGCGATCGGCCGCGCGCCCTGCGGCGCGCGCAGGGCCGCGGCGGCGGCCAGCGCCCCGCCGGAGGATTCGCCCACCAGCACCAGCCTGGCGGGGTCGACGCCCAGCCTGGCGGCGTTGGCGCGCATCCAGTCGCGCGCGTCGTCGGCGTCCTCGAAGGCGTCGGCGGGCCGGGTGGCGTCGCGGCAGAACACCCGGTAGTCGGCGATGGCGGCCACATAGCCGTGCTCGGCGAAGGCCTTCGCCTGGCGCGACAGCGAGCTGGCGTCCCCGTTCTGAAATCCGCCGCCGAAGAACATCAGCGCCGCCGGCCGGCGGGCGCCGCCGTCCGTGGGCGAGAAGACATGGATGAAAAGGTCGCGCCCGCCGACCGGCCGGTAGTCGTAGCTCGTGGCGCCCGGCAGGCTCTGCGGGGCGGGCGGCACGCTGTCGCAATAGGACGGCAGGCCGGCCACCGTGTGTTTGGGCGGCGGGGTCTGCGCGTGGCAGGCGGACAGGGGCAGGGCGAGGGCGGCGAGGAGGGGGGTAAGCATCCCTCTCCGCTTGCGGGCTTGGGCCTCTAACATATTGCCCGACGAGGCGTCGCACGACCGCTCGGCGCGATGGAAAACTCCGGCGCCACAAGGGGAGCAGGGGAATTGGGCGCGCTCAACCCCTCACTCCACCTGGCTCACGTCCCGCACCGCGCCCTTGGCGGCGGAGGTGGTGAGGGCGGCGTAAGCGCGCAGGGCCGGGGAGATCTTGCGCGGACGCGGCTTGGCGGGGCGGTAGCCGTGCGCGGCCTGGGCGGCGCGGCGGTTTTCGAGCTCGCCGGTGGCGACCGCCAGGCGGAGGGTGCGGGCGGGGATGTCGATCTCGATCCGGTCGCCGTCCTTCACCAGGGCGATCAGCCCGCCTTCGCCGGCTTCGGGGCTGACGTGGCCGATGGACAGGCCCGAGGTGCCGCCCGAGAACCGGCCGTCGGTGATCAGGGCGCAGGCCTTTCCGAGCCCCTTGGATTTCAGATAGCTGGTCGGATACAGCATCTCCTGCATGCCGGGGCCGCCCTTGGGACCCTCGTAGCGGATCACCACCACGTCGCCCGCGACCACCTTGCCGGTGAGGATGGCCGAGACCGCGTCGTCCTGGCTCTCGTAGACCTTGGCCGGCCCTGAGAACACCAGGCTGGCGTCGTCGACGCCGGCGGTCTTCACGATGCAGCCGTCCTCGGCCAGGTTCCCGGTCAGCACCGCCAGCCCGCCGTCGCGGCTGAAGGCGTGCTCGAGGTTGCGGATCACCCCGCCGTCGCGGTCGAGGTCGAGGTCGTCCCAGCGGCGATCCTGGCTGAAGGCCACCTGGGTCGGCACGCCACCGGGCGCGGCGCGGAAGAAGGTCTGCACCGCTTCGGAATTGCTGCGCTTGATGTCCCAGCGGGCCAGGGCCTCGCCGAGGCTGGAGCTGTGCACGGTGGGCTGGTCGCGGTGCAGAAGCTCGGCGCGGTCGAGCTCGCCGAGGATGGCCATGACGCCGCCGGCGCGGTGCACGTCCTCCATGTGCACGTCGGCCTTGGACGGGGCGACCTTGCAGAGGCAGGGCGTGGTGCGCGACAGCCGGTCGATGTCGGCCATGGTGAAGTCGACCTCCGCCTCGTGGGCGGCGGCCAAGAGGTGCAGCACGGTGTTGGTCGAGCCGCCCATGGCGATGTCCAGCGTCATGGCGTTTTCGAACGCGGGCTTGGCCGCGATGGTGCGGGGCAGGGCGGTGGCGTCGTCCTGCTCGTACCAGCGGCGCGCCAGGTCGACGATCAGGGCCCCGGCCTCGATGAACAGCCGCTCGCGGTCGGCGTGGGTGGCCAGCACGCTGCCGTTGCCGGGCAGGGACAGGCCCAGCGCCTCGGTCAGGCAATTCATGGAGTTGGCGGTGAACATGCCCGAACACGATCCGCAGGTGGGGCAGGCCGAACGCTCCACCTCAGCCACATCGGCGTCGGAGTAGCGCT
>CAILTK010000039.1 GCA_903837135.1 uncultured Caulobacterales bacterium | reverse complement strand
GGTCAGGGCGAAGACCACCATGCCCAGGGACGCCGCGACCGCAAGGACGCCCCCCGCCCACCCGCCGGGCGCCTTGAAGCCGGTGTGGCTCGGGTCCCGCCGGCGCATCACCAGGGCGGCCGTGCAGGTCAGGACGTAGATCGAGGCGATGGCGATCGATATGGCGTTGACCGTCGGCAGCAGCACGCCCTTGCCGAGGAAGATGCCGACGAAGTTGAGAGCAGCGACGATGATCACCGCCTTGTCCGGCGCCCCCGTGCGCGGGTTCACGCTGCCGAAAAAGGCCGGGATCATCCCTTCGCGCGCCTGGGCCATGAGCAGGCGGACCGTCGTCATGAAGACCGGGTTCCAGCTCTTCAGCAGGGAGGCAGCCAGGGCGAGCAGAAAGATGGTCTTCAGCACCCTGGCCCACGGCAGGTGGGCGAGGGCCTCGGCGGCGGCCAGATCGCTCGACGCCAGCACAGCCCAGGGCGTCGCCCTTGCCGCGGCGACGACGATCAGCAGGTAGAACAGCGTCACCGACAGGACGGACACGACGCACAGCCGCACGACGGCGTCCGTCGACAGTCTGTGCGACCGCTCTTCGATCGCCTGCAGGACGCTCTGGAAGCTGTTGAACATCATGGGGGCGTTGCCGAACACCCAGGCCGTGCCGACCAGCCATGTCCCCCCGCCGCTGGGACGCCAGAGGGGATGAAGGTTCTGATTGGAGCCGAAATACAGCTCCAGTCCGGCGACGGCGAAGACGACCAGCAGGAACGCCGCCGTCAATATGTTCTGGAACCTGACGAAGGACTTCGCTCCCCGGTAGTTCAGGACCGCGATCGTCGTGCAGCCGGCCAGGGAGATCAGCAGCCCGCCCAGGCCGATCTTCTCGCCGAAGTTCGCGTAGAGGATCGGGCCGGTGATCGGCGGCCACAGGACCTCGAAGATCCAGCCGAGCGCCACCCCCTCGAATATCAGGGCGCTGAGGCAGGCCAGGGTGAGCAGCCAGCCGACGACGAAGCCGAACCGCTTGCCGAACACCGCGTTGATGTAGGTGACTTCCCCGCCGGTCTGCGGAAAGCGCGACCCCAACTCCGCATAAAGGGCCGCGACGAGCGACATCGCCGCCCCGCCCAGGATGATGCCGAGGATCGCGCCGCCCGGCGCGGCGTGCGACAGCCAGCCGCCCAGCAGCACCACCCACCCCGTGCCGACGATGCTGCCGAATCCCAGGGCGACGAATTGGACGGCGCCGATGCTCTTCTGTAGGGACGGCGGCTGCGCCGAAGGGGTGGCGCTCACCTAGAAATTCCGCGTGAGCGATATTCCGACCGTCCGCGGGCGCACGGTGAGATAGGCGAAGGGATCCTGCAGCGAATTGATGGCTGAGACCTGGGCCCGCTCGTTGGTGACGTTGCGCGCAAAAAGCGTTGCGCTCCACACGCCATTTGAAATCCCGGCGCGAAGGTTCAGCAGGGTGTAGGCCTTCAAGGTTACATTGTCGGGATTGGCGGTGAAATAGGCGTTCTCATCCCCGCGGTAGTTGATGTCCGACGCCAAGGTCCCCTTCCAGTCGCCGGCGACCGGCAGGGGGGCGGTGTAGTTCAGGCCCAAAGCGAACTGGAAGGGCGCGACATTCGGGAGCACGTCGCCCTTTACCCCCAGATTCGGGTTTGCAGCCCGTTGAAACGGCGTGGCCCCTTCTATCAGGCGCGCGTCCTGGAATGCACCGGAGAAATTGACCGTGAGGTGTTGGACCGGGTGGGCGTCGAACTCGAACTCGACCCCCTTGGAGACCGCGTTGCCGGCGTTGCCGGTGTAGTTCAGTTCCGCCCCGGACGTAACTTCATTGGCCTGGATATTGTACCAGAAGATCGCGTAGACATCGACCTGATACTCGAGCCGGTGATTGAACAGCTGGCCCTTGGCGCCGATTTCATAGTTCCACAGCGAGTCGGGTCCGAAGCTGGGAGGAACCGGCGCGATCACGCTCGGCGGATTCAGACCGCCGCTGCGGAACCCCTGCGCCGCCGTGAGATAGGTCAGCAAGGCCGGGCTGAAGTCATAGCTCGCGTTGAACTTGAAGGTGACCTTGCTGTACGACTGCGATTGATCCGCGACCGGAGCCTCGCTGGTCACGCCGGCCGGAAACCCACCGACCGGATGCGTCGATTGTTGGACGCCCTCGAGTTGCTCTGTGAAGTAACGCACCCCCGCGGTGAATTTCAGCCTGGGGACGATCGTCCAGGTCGCTTCGCCGAAGGCGGCATATTGGGTGGACTTACGGTCGTCGGTGCGGCCGAAGATCGTGTCGCCGACGCCGGGGTGAAGTAAGGCGTCCTGGGAATTCAGGCTGCTGAACGCGCCCGAGGCCTGCCCCTTGCCGTTGATGGTGAGCAGTTCGACGTTCAGATCGTTGGTTTCATACTGACGGAAGCCGCCGACCACGAAATTGACCGGGAAGTCGAAGGCGGACGCGAAGCGGATCTCGCTGGACGTCACGTCCCGGCTCTGGGGTTCGTACGCCGCGGATGGAATCGGAATGTGCAGGTAAACCAGGGTCGGCGTATCGTCGAAGGCGAAATTGAGATTGCGGTTGTATTGATTGGTGGTCGCCGTCAAAACCCCGTAGGGTGACTTATACTCCGCGGTAAACCCGTAAACCTCGAGATGATCGCTCCAGGGGCTGAGTGCGACATCCGTATTGCAGAGATCGCAGCCCTGGACCGCGGTCGTCCCGGGAATGGGGTATGGCGTCACGCCCGCCGGCGTGTAGCGCGACGATCCGTTCGAGCGCTCGCTCTGGTTGGTGTAGTAGGCGTCGAGGGTCAGGTTATCGATCGGCTTCACGCGAAGGCTGATCCGACCGCCCTGTACGACGTCGTTGTTGACGCCCTTGGCCAGGCCCCGCGGGTTGGCCGCGCCGGAGCCGACACGGAGCTGGTCGATATAGCCGCTGTCGTCCAGTCCCCAGCCGACGATACGCACGGCCGCTTTTCCAGGAACGATCGGCAGATTGATCTCGCCGTTGGCGTCGTAGTCGCCCGAGCCGTGGCTGGTGTCGGACACCTCTCCGGTCAGGTAACCGCCGAAGTCGCTGAGGTTCGGCTTGTTGGTGATGAAGCGGATCGCCCCGCTCATCGAGCCCGCGCCGTAGAGGGTTCCCTGCGGTCCGCGCAACACTTCGACGCGGTTCAGGTCATACAGGCGGATGTCGGACTCAAACCCGCCGCCGTCGTTGGCGTTGGAGCCGCTGATCACCGCTTCGTCGTAATAGACGCCGGTGGTCGAATCGCCCGTCGAGCTGATGCCGCGGATGATATACTTGCGGTCGCCCGGACCAAGATCCTGCACGGTCAGGCCGGGAATTTCTCCCGCCACGTCCATGAAACCGATAACGCCCTGCTTCTGCAGATCCTGGCCCGAGATGGCCTGGATGGAGGACGCCGTCTTGAGAACACTGGCCGAATTCAGCTTGTTGGCGGTGACGACCACCTCGCTGCCCGGCGTGCTCGCGTCGGTCGGATCGCCGGGCGGCGCGGCGAAGGCGGGTAGGCCGGCGACGAGGCTCGCCGTGGCCGCGCCGGCGATCAGCATGATGCGTCTGGCCCGACCGACGGCCGGCGCGGCGTTGATGTGCCCGACCGAACCGGCCATGAGCAACGGATACCTCATCTGGTATTCCCCCGAATTCAAGATGGAAACGAGCCATTTGGCTGTGTGAATTAGTTTATTGACCGATCCTTGGTCGCCTTCCTCACCCCGTTTCGAAAGTTTCTATTTTTCTATCGAGGCGAGTACTTGAGTAATCGCCTCGCCCAACATGCTCACACCCGCGTCGATCTCCTCGTCACTTGACGTGATCGGCGGCGCGAACCGCATGGTTCCCGACGTGAATGCTCCGGTGATGTTGGCCGACAGGCCAAGATCGAGCGCCACGTCGGTCACTTTCTGTGAGATCGCGGTCCCGCTGTGGCCGGCGTAAGGAACGAACTCCATGCCGAGCAGCAGGCCTCGACCGCGCACGTCGCCGATGCAGGCGTGGCTCTGCATCAGGGCCTGGAGGCCTCGCCGGAGGCGGACTCCGAGGCCCTGGGCGCGCTCGACGAGCCGGTCGCGCTTGATGATCTCCAACACCTTCAGGGCCACCGCGGCCGGCAGCGGATCGTTCACGTGCGTCGTGACGAACATGAAGCCCCGCGCCTCGGCCGCTTCGGCGATCGCATCAGTAGTCTGGACCGAAGACATGGCCATCCCCGCCCCGAGCGTCTTGGAAAGCAGCAGGATGTCGGGGACGATCTCGTCCCGCTCGAAGGCGAACATCTCGCCGGTGCGACCGAGACTGGTCTGCGCCTCGTCGACGATGAGGAGCATGCCGCGACGCTCGCAGTGATCCTTCAACGCCGCCAGATAGCCGACCGGCAGGTCCAGAACGCCGCCGGTGCTGAGGATGGGCTCGGCGATGAAGGCGGCGAGATTGCCGGTCGTCTGCCGATCCAGAAGCTCGAAGCTGTCGTCCAGCTCCTGTCGCCAGCTCACCCCGGGAAAGCGGGGCCGGAACGCGTTGGGCGCGGGGATGGCGAAACTGCCCGGCATCAAAGGGCCATGCCCGCGACGGCCGATCGAATAGGTCGCCGACGCCGAAGCACCGGTGGAGCCGTGGTAGGACTGGGCGAAGCCGACGACCTCCCACTTGCCGGTGACGACCTTGGCCAGGCGGATGGCGGCTTCGACCGACTCGCCGCCGGTCGACAGGAACATCGAGCGCGGCAGGGCCGGAACCAGCTCGGCGAGCGCGACGGCGAGGTCCACCACCGGCTTGGACAGCATCATGCTGAACAGGTGATCCAGCCGACCGGACGCTTCGCGGAGGGCTTCGACCAGCTCAGGATGGGCATGGCCCAACAGCGAACTCATCTGCCCCGAGGTGAAATCGAGAACCTTCCGGCCGGAAGCATCGTACAGCCACGACCCTTCGGCGCGATCCGGCACGAACGGGGTGAAGTCGCCGCCGACGCCCATATAGCGAAGCAGATGCCGATCGGCCTGCTTCCAGAGGGCGCCGTCCACGCCGGTTAGTGTTCTTTCCATTATTTTCGACCGCACTATTACTGTGTGTGTGGGAACTATACATTCCCACTACGGCCATCTTCTTGCGCAGCTAGGCATTAGCGCAAGCGCATAGAATTCTCTTCGATCGATGAATTGCCGTCACCAAATCGTCGTGATGAGATCGACCGTGCACGCCGCTCAACGGGCGGTCCAGTCCCGGACGATCAACTTGCCCGGAGACCCGCAGTTCACGCCCACGGGTTGAATGGGCTGTCCTCGGATGCGGCCGCCGGACCGCCCGCAAGGGCGAGATAATGCTGAACAAACAACGCCTGTGCGCCGACCTCACGGGCGGATGATCGAAATTGATCGTTTGCAATTGCGGTCGCCCGGACATTGTGAGAATGAGCAGGCAAGCGCACTCAGGATCCCCGATGCATTCGACCCAAAGAGAGCAGTTGATTCTGAAATTGCTCGGCGAGCGCGGCTTCATCGGATTTCAGGAACTGGACCAGATCCTCGAGGCCTCCCCCGCCACCATCCGCCGCGACCTGGAACGGCTGGCCTCCACCGGACGGCTCGAGCGCATTCGCGGCGGCGCTCGGTTGGCGGCCGCCGCGCAGGTTGAAACGCCTCAACTGGCCGGCGCCCCGTTTCAGGAGAACATCGGCCTGCATTCGAACGAGAAGGCCAGGATCGGACGCGCGGCCGCCGCCATCTGCGCGCCGGGCGGCGCCATCATCATCGACGGCGGCTCGACCACGCTGCAGATGTGCTCCCACCTCGACGGCAAGGGCCTCCAGGTGCTGACCAATTCCCTGCATATCGTCAGCGCCTTGCTACCGCAGAGCACCACGCGGGTATCCGTCCCGGCCGGCACGCTGTTTCGCGAGCAGAACATCATCCTGTCGCCCTTCGACGACGACGGGATGAAGCGGTTTCACGCGTCCAAGCTGTTCATGGGCGCGGCCTCCATCGGCCACCGCGGCCTGATGCAGGCCGACACCCTCCTGGTTCAGGCCGAGCGGCGGCTGTTCGCCCTCGCCGACGAGATCATCGTCCTGGTCGACAGCTCGAAGTTCGCGGCCATGGCCGGACACGTGGTGATGCCGCTCGAGGACATCGATCAGATCATCACCGACGAACGGATCACCGACGCGGACCGGTCGATGGTCGAGCAGGCGGGCGTCAAGCTGGTCATCGCAAGCTAGGCTGACCCCGGTCGCCGCCCCGATCTCAGACGATGCCGGCGCCGAGGCCGACCGGCTTTCGATGCTGCGCCTTCCGATCGCGCCAGCCGATCTCGCGATACATGGCGAGGGTGTCGATCGCGCCGCCCGCTTCGTATCGCGCCATGGCGATGATCGGCGCCACGTCGACGTCGTAAGAGCGGCGCAGGGCCTGGAACGCCATCATCACATCGTTGCCGTCCTGCGCGGACCTGAGCGCCTCACGATCGACCAGGACGGCCTTGGCGAAGGCGGACAGGATCGTCTCCGCGGAGGACAGCAGGCTTTCGATCGGGTCGGTGACGTTGTGGGACTGGTCGATCATGTAGGCGGGGTTGAAGCCGCCGCGCGGATTGCGCTCCGCCTCCACAAGCTCGTTGAACACCAGGAACAGCTGGTGCGGATTGATCGAGCCCGCGTCGAGATCGTCGTCGCCATACTTGCTGTCGTTGAAATGGAAGCCGCCGAGCTTGCCGAAGCGGTGCAGGCGCGCGACGATCTGCTCGATGTTCACGTTGGGCGCATGGTGGCCGAGATCCACCAGGCATTGCGCCTTGGGCCCCAGCTCGGTCGCCGCCAGGATGGAAGACCCCCAGTCCGAGATCACCGTCGAATAGAACGCCGGCTCGAACATCTTGTGCTCGAGCAGCATCCGCCAATCCTGCGGCAAGGCGGCGTAGACCTCCGCGGCGGCTTCGAGATACCGGTCGAGCGATCGGCCGAGGTCCTGCTGGCCGGGGAAGTTGGTGCCGTCGCCCACCCAGACCGTCAGGCTGTCCGAGCCGAGCGCCCGGCCGGCCTCGATGCAGGCGACGTTGTGCGCCACCGCCTGCGCGCGGACCTTGGCGTCGGTGCTGGACAGGCTGCCGGTGCGGTACGACTGCTCGAGACCGGGCTGATCCTGGAAGGTGTTGGAGTTGACGGCGTCGAAGCCTAGACCGAGCGCCGCCGCCTCCTCGCGCAGGCCGGCGAAGTCGTCGACCCAGTCCCAGGGAAAGTGCGGCGAGACCCGTGGCGTGGCCCGACCGAGCTGCTGAACCACGGCGCAGTCCTCGAGCTTCTCATGGATGTTGGTGGGCTCGCCGGCGATGGGGAACTTGGCGAAGCGCGTGCCCCCCACCCCGACGCCCCAGCTCGGCACCGCGACGGTGAACTTAGCGACGCGCGCCTTCACCGCGTCGATCGCCACCCCGCGTCGCCCCAGGCGGCGTCCGAGGCTGTCGTAGTCCTCTTCCAGGGCCGCGATCCTCAGCGCGTTGTGGCTGGAGATCTGGTCGCTCGAGATGGGAAGGTTGCTGGCCACAGTCGATCCTCAGAGTTAGCGGGGGAACGCCTGGGCGTTGCCGGCATCGACATTGATCACATTGCCGGTGGACTTCCCGGCGGCGTCAGAGGCCAGGAAATAGACCGCTTCAGCGACGTCGGCGGGCAGGACCGTCCGTTTCAGCAGCGAACGCTTGCGGTAGAAGTCCTCGAGCTCTTCGCCGGCGTCGACGCCATAGGCGTCCGCCCGCTCCTTTCGCCAATCCCCATCCCAGATGCGCGAGCCCTGGATCACGGCGTCGGGATTGACCACGTTCACCCGGATGCCGAACTCCGCGCCTTCGAGCGCCAGGCAGCGGGCCAAGTGCAGCGAGGCCGCCTTCGCCGACGCGTACGCCGAGGCGCCGGGGGTGGCGGCCAGGGCGTTCTTGGAGCCGATGAAGACGATCGCGCCGCCCTTCTGCTTGCGCATCAACGGGAAGGCGGCCCTGGCGCTCAGGAAATAGCCCTCGGCTAGGACGTCGTAGTTCTTGCGCCAGAGGGCGACGCTGGTCTCCTCGATCGTCGCCGAGGAGGCCAGCCCCGCATTCGCCACCAGGATGTCGAGGCCGCCGAACTCGCGGGCGCAGGCGTCGAACGCGGCCTGGATCTGCTCCTCGCTGGTCACGTCGCAGAGGACGCTGCGCACCAGGTCCTTGCCGACGAGGCCGGGCAGGCTTTGGGCGATCCGGTCGAGCGCTTCGCGGTCGCGGTCGACGAGCATCACGCAGCAGCCCGCCTCGGCCAGGCGCCGCGCCGTGGCCGCGCCGATCCCGCCGGCCGCGCCGGTCACGAGGGCGATCCTTCCCGCCATGGGCTTGGGTTTGGGCATGCGCTGCAGTTTGGCCTCTTCCAGCGCCCAGTACTCGATGTCGAAGGCCTCCTGCTCGGGAAGGCCGATGTAGCCGCCGAGCGCTTCGGCGCCGCGCATGACGTTGATGGCGTTGCCGTAGAATTCCCCCGCCAGCCGGGCGGTGGTCTTGTCGGCCGCCAGGGTCAGGCGGCCGAGCCCCGGCACGAGCACCACCACCGGATTGGGATCGCGCATGGGCGGATCGGTCGGACGCGCGCAGCGATTGTAATAGGCCGCATAGCCCTCGCGGTACCTGGCCAGCGCGGCGCCGAGATAGGCGTCGTCCTCGAGCCGCGCGGGATCGAGCGTCAGCGGCGCGATCTTCGTCCGCAGGAAGTGATCCGGGCAGGAGGTGCCGATCGCCGCGAGCCGCTCGAAATCGCGCGCGCCAACGAACTCCAGCGCCTCGGCGTCATCGGAGAAGTGGACCAGCTTGCCGCGGGCGCCGGTCATCAGGCCGCGCAGGCGCGGAGCGAGCTTGGCCGCGGCGGCGGCGCGGGCGGCGGGCGACAGCGGCGCCACGATCTGACCGCCGAAGGCCGGCGCCTTGCCGAGCTGTTCGTTCAGATAGAGCGCCGCGTCGGCGATCAGCCGCACCGTGTGCTCGTAACAGTCCCGCGCCGTGTCGCCCCAGCAGATGACGCCATGCCCGGCCAGCATCACCCCCTGAAGGTGGGGATGGGCGGCGACGTGGTCGCGCAACTGCAGGCCGAGCTCGAACCCGGGCCGCTTCCAGGGCAGCCAGCCGATCCGTCCGCCCCAGATCGCCTGCGTCGCCTGCTCGCCGTCCTTCG
Organism: uncultured Caulobacterales bacterium; assembly: GCA_903837135.1. Classification (GTDB taxonomy): domain Bacteria; phylum Pseudomonadota; class Alphaproteobacteria; order Caulobacterales; family Caulobacteraceae; genus CAIOYC01. The sequence continues at coordinate 16,578 of CAILTK010000039.1, read as the reverse complement.
CCGCGGCCAGGGCGATGATCGCATCGGGATGGACATGGTCGACGTGGGCGAAGGGCAGATAGCCGTGCAGCGGCGTGTCGATCGACGCCGCGCGCGGATTCAGGTTGAAGGTGCAGTGCGGCAGGTAGGCGACCATCTCGTCTTCGAACGCCACGCCGCGATAGAGCGCCTCGAGCGCCAACAGCTTGTCGAGATAGAGGGTGGCGAAGCCGTCCAGCGCCATCGAGCCCAGGTCGCCGCCCGATCCCTTGACCCAGAGCACGGTCGTGTCGGCGCCGCTCAGCGGATCCTTCTCCACCAGCTTGGCCGACGTATTGCCGCCGCCGAAGTTCGTCACCGTGAGGTCCGCACCGAGCAGATTTGAGCGATAGAGCAGCAATTGCTCGGGCGACAGGGCCGCCGCCTTCTGCTCGGACCACCGGCTGACAGGAACCGCAAACGGCAGCGCACCTTCACGCGATGGCGCGAGAGTGGAGGCTTTGGACATGAAGAACTCCGGGGCGGCCTGGATACGGTCTGGCTGTGCGCAAGAGGGCAGACGTTAGCAAAGCCCCTAGCCATTCGCAATCAACTTCGATAACAATCGCTCAAAAGACATCTGGAGGACGCGGTGACCGGGGCTTTGACAGTGGTGCTCGACGTGGGCAAGACCCTCGCCAAGCTCAGCCTGTGGGACCCGCAAGGTCAGCTTGTCGCCCGGCGCACGCGCGCCAACGCCCGCGTGGATCTGGGCGATTATATCGCGCTGGACGTGGAGGGCGTAGACGCCTGGCTCGCCGAGACCCTGACCGAGTTCGCACGGTGCGGGCCCGTGGGCGCCATCGTGCCCGTCGCCCACGGCGCGGCGATCGCCGTCCTGCGCGAGAACCGCCTCGCCTGCCCGCCGATGGATTACGAGAGTCCGATACCGGCCGCGGACAGGCAGGCCTATCTGTCGGATCGCGACGCCTTCCGCTTTTCCGGATCGCCGGCCCTGCCCGACGGCCTCAACATGGGCGCGCAGTTGCATAGGCTGGAGACGCTGCATCCGGGGCTTCTCGGCGACGGGGCGACGCTTCTGCCGTGGGCGCAATACTGGGCCTGGCGGCTGAGCGGCGTCGCCGCGTCGGAAGTCACCAGCCTGGGCTGCCACAGCGACCTCTGGCGCCCGCTGGAAGGCCGCCCCTCGTCCCTGGCGCGCAAGCGGGGCTGGGCTGGCGGATTGGCGCCGCTGCGGTCGGCGGACGCGATCCTTGGGAAGCTCACGCCGGAGTGGGTCGGCCGCACGGGTCTGCCCGCGGACGTGTCCATCCTTTGCGGCCTGCACGATTCGAACGCGGCGCTCCTCGCGGCGCGGGGCTTCCCCGAAATCGCCGACGCGGACGCGACCGTCCTGTCGACCGGCACCTGGTTCGTCGCCATGCGCTCGCCCGGCCCGGGCCAGCCGGTGGACATGAACCGCCTCGACGAGGCGCGGGACTGCCTGGTCAATGTCGACGCCTACGGCCGGCCCGTGCCCTCGGCCCGGTTCATGGGCGGCCGGGAGATCGAGATCCTCACCGGCCTTGACACGCGCCGGATCGACATCGGCGCGGACCAGCCGCGGCTGATCGGCGCCGCGCCGGCCGCCCTCCAGGGCGGGGCCATGGTGCTGCCGACGCTGACGCCGGGCGTCGGACCCTTTCCGCATGGGCGCGGACGCTGGATAGGCGCGCCGGCCGACGAGGTGCACAGGCGCGTGCTGGTGAGCCTCTACGCCGCCCTGGTGTCCGACGCCGCGCTCGACCTGATCGGCGCGCGGGGCCGCCTGCTGGTCGAGGGGCGGTTCGCCGAGGCCGATGTCTTCGTGCGGGCCCTGGCGGCGCTGCGCCCCGAAACGGCGGTCTACACCAGCAACGCGGACAACGATGTCTCCTACGGCGCGCTGAGGCTGCTGAATCCCCGCCTGGCGCCGAAGTCGCCGCTGGTCTCCGCAAAGCCGCTGGAGGCCGACCTCGAGGGCTACAAGGCTGCGTGGCTGGCGGCTCAGCGTACGGAAGCCACAGCGTGAGGCCGGCGTCCGTCGCCGACTATCGCGAGGCGGCCCGTCGGCGCCTGCCGCACTTCCTGTTCGAATACATCGACGGCGGCGCCTTCGACGAGACGACCCTGCGCCGAAACATCGACGACCTGAGGGCGGTCGAGCTGCGCCAGCGCGTGATGCGCGACGTCTCGACCATCAGCCTGTCGACGCACTGGTTCGGGCAGACGCTGTCCATGCCCGTGGCGCTCGGGCCGATCGGCCTCGCCGGGCTGAACGCGCGCCGCGGCGAGGTCCAGGCCGCCCGCGCCGCCGAGGCGGCCGGGACGCCGTTCTGCCTGTCGACGGTCTCCGCCTGCTCGCTCGAGGAGGTCGTGGCCGGCGTGCAGCGACCGTTCTGGCTCCAGCTCTACATGATCCGCGATCGCGGCTTCATGCGCGACCTTCTCGTCCGCGCCCGGGAAGCCCGCTGCTCGGCCCTGGTTTTCACGGTCGACATGCCGGCGCCCGGCAGCCGGTATCGCGACCATCGGTCGGGGCTCGCCGGCGCGCCGGGCCTGGCGGGGCAGCTTCGCCGCACGGCCCAGGCGATGCTCCGGCCGCCCTGGGCGTGGGACGTGGGCCTTCGCGGCCTCCCGCACAGCCTCGGCAATGTCGCGCCGGTCCTGGGCCGCCGGTCCGGCATCGAGGACTTCCTCGGCTGGATGCGGAGCAACTTCGATCCCAGCGTGACGTGGAAGGACCTGGAGTTCATTCGCTCGGAATGGGCCGGACCCTTGATCATCAAGGGGGTTCTCGACGTCGAGGACGCCCGCCAGGTCGCGGCGCTCGGCGCCGACGGCGTGGTGGTCTCCAATCATGGCGGCCGGCAGCTCGATGGAGTCCCCTCGACGGCGAAGAGCCTGCCGGCGATCGCTCAGGCGCTTCAGGGCAGCGGGCTCACGGTGTTGGTGGACGGGGGCGTCCGGTCCGGCCTCGACGTCGTGCGCTTCCTGGCACTCGGCGCGCATGGCGTCCTGCTCGGCAGGGCCTGGGCCTACGCCCTCGCCGGCGGCGGGCAGGCCGGCGTCGCGCACGTGCTTTCCCTGATCGCGGCGGAAATGAAGGTCGCCATGGCCCTTTGCGGCTGCACGACGATCGAGTCGATCAACAGCGACGTGCGGTCCGGCTGACCCGGCCGCGCCATAACGATAAGAATTCAGCGGAGTAGACCATGCCCACGCCTGACAGACCCTGGAGGACGACCATCCTGGCGGGCCTGGCCAACTACATCGACGCGGGCTCGATCGTCGCCGGCTCGGCGGCTCTGGTCCTCTGGATCAAGCTTTTCCATCTGACGCCGACCTTCGTGGGCCTGATCGGCGCCTTCAGCGCCAACGCCATCTCCGCGGGCGTCGGCGCCCTGATCGGCGGGCGCCTGTGCGACGTGTTCGGTCGCAAGCGCATCTACCAGTACGACATGTATCTCTACGCCTTCGGGATGATGTGGCTCGTCCTGGCCAGCGCGCCCTGGATGATCGTGGTGGGCTTCGTCATCGTCGGCCTGGCGGTCGGCGCCGACATTCCCGCTTCCTGGTCGCTGATCGCCGAGCAGGCGCCCGACCATGCGCGCGGCAAGCACAGCGGCTCGGCCCAGGCGCTCTGGTATCTCGGCCCGGTGGTGGTGCTGCTGCTCTTCCTCCTCTTCCAACCCCTGGGCGTGCTCGGAGCGCGCCTGGTGTTCGCCCACCTCGTCCTCGTGGCGCTGGGGCTGACCTACATGCGCTCCAAGATGAGCGAATCGACGGTCTGGAGCGAGGCCAAGGCGGCGCACGACAGGACCCTCGCCGAAAATCCCGCCAAGGCGCGCGGCGCGCTTCGCCAGCTCTTCACCCGCAGGCACCTCGGATCGATGGTCTTCCTGATCGGCATGTACGGATCGTGGAACCTTTGGGCCGGCACCAACGGCTTCTTCTTCCCCTTCATCCTGCAGACCGTCGGCGCCCAAACCCAGACGACCAGCGTGCTGCTGCAGACGGGCGGTTTCGTTCTGTCCATGGTGTCGATCGGCCTGGTGTTCATGCAGCTCGCGGACAAGGTCAATCAGCGCACCCTGTTCGCCGTCTCCGCGCTCATGCAGATCTGCGGCATGGCGCTCCTGGCCCTGTTTCCGCTCACCATTCCGGTGGCGATCGCCTACATTGTCCTGCTGCAGTTCGGCGGCGGCTTCGGCGCCCAGTCGTTCTTCCAGCTGTGGAGCGCGGAGCTGTTCCCCACCCTCGTTCGCAGCACGGCGCAGGGCATCATGTTCGCCGTGGTGCGCATCGGCCTCGGCTGCTGGAGCTTCTTCGTTCCCGTCCTGACGGCGACCGGGTTCACCACCCTGGCCTGGATCCTCACCGGCTTCCTGATCGTCAGCGGCCTGGTCGGCTGGATCTGGGCGCCGCGGAACGAGGGCAAGTCGCTGGCGCAAATCCAAACCGAACAGGCGCGGCCTTGAGACGCCCTGCCCGTTAGAACAATCGATTGCGAGCGAAAACAATCCTCGTTAATCATTTACGATCGCAGCGCCCTCCGAAACAACGGCGCGCGAAACAAGGGAGATGATCATGGGTCCGATCCGCCTGCGCGACGTTTTCCTGGCCGGGTGCGCGCTCGGGGCGATCGCCTCGCCGAGTCTGGCGGCCGATCCGCTGGCCGATGGATTTCGCGATCCGCCGGCGGCGGCGCGGCCGCGCGTCTGGTGGCACTGGATGAACGGCAACATCACCCGCCAGGGCGTCGACAGCGACCTCGAGTGGATGAAGCGGGTCGGCATCGGCGGATTCCAGAACTTCGACATCTCGCTGTCCACGCCCCAGGTGGTCGACAAACGGCTGGCCTACATGACGCCGGAATGGAAGGCCGTGTTCCGCCATGCGGCCGAACGCGCCGAGGACCTTGGCCTGGAGATGGCCATCGCTTCGTCGCCGGGCTGGAGCGAGACGGGCGGCCCGTGGGTGAAGCCGGAACAGGCGATGAAGAAGCTCGTCTGGAGCGAAACGCATATCGAAGGCGGGCGACGCTTCACCGGCGCCCTGCCCTCGCCCCCCAACGTCACCGGTCCGTTCCAGGCCATCCCCGCCGAGGTCGGCGGCGTGTTCGGCTGGCAGGGCGACACGGCGCCGCCCCGCTACTATGCCGACAGCGCGGTGATCGCCTACCGCACCCCGGTCGGACATCCGCTTCCCAAGCCCGTGATCACCACCAGCGATGGCTCCAAGAAGGTCGGCGCCCTGAGCGACGGCGATCTGACCACGACGGTCAGGCTGCCGGCGTCGGCGACGAAGGCGGCGTGGATCCAGTTCGACTACGGCGGCCGGCAGACCATACAGACGGTCGCCATCGCCACCACGGCCATTCCGGCGATCGAGTTGGGCGGCCCCACGGCGGCCAGGCTGACCGCGAGCAACGACGGCGTAACCTTTCGCCCGGTCGCCGACCTGCCCATCCGGATAGCGCCACAGCAAACCCAGAGCATCGCTCCGGTCACCGCCCGGTACTTCAGGATCGAGCTCACCTCGCCGGCCTCTCCTCCCTCCCCGCCCTTCGACGCCTTCGCGCCCGGGGCGGACCCGAAGGCCCTGGCGATCAACCTGCCGCCGCCCTCGCCGGACGGGCCGCACTACGAGATCGCGGAGGCGTCCCTGTCCGCCGACCCGGCGATCAACCAGTTCGAGCTCAAGGCGAATTTCGGCATCGTCCCGGATTATTACACGCTGGAGGTCGCCAACCGGCAGGCGATCAAGGGCGTTTCACCCACGGACGTCGTCGACCTCACCAGCAGGATGACCGCTGACGGCCGGCTCGACTGGACCCCGCCGCCCGGACACTGGACGGTCCTGCGCCTGGGTTACTCGCTGCGCGGGATCGAGAACCACCCCGCCACGCTCGAAGCCACCGGCCTCGAGGTCGACAAGCTGAACAAGGCCGACGTCGCCGCCTACCTCAACACCTACCTCGACACCTACGCGTCCTTCCTGGGGCCCGACCTGATCGGGAAGCATGGGGTCCGGGCGATGGTGAACGATTCCACGGAAGTCGGTCCGCAGAACTGGACCGACAGCATCCTGCAGGACTTCCAGACGCGGCGGGGCTACGATCCGCGGCCCTGGTTGCCGACCCTGACCGGCGTGATCGTGGCGGATGAGGCGCGCAGCGACGCCTTCCTCTACGATTTCCGCAAGACGCTCGCCGAATTGACCACCGACAATCACTACAAGGTCGTCGCCGAGATCGCGCATGCGCGCGGGCTGATCACCTACGGCGAGGCCCTCGAGGGCAGTCGGCCGTCCCTGGGCGACGACCTCGAAATGCGCCGCTATACCACCATCCCCATGGCGGCGATGTGGACCTACAGCGCAGCCGGCCCTCGGTCCGTCCTCAAAGCCGACATCCGCGGCGCGGCCTCCGTGGCCCACATCTACGGTCAGAACCTCGTCGCGGCCGAGTCCATGACCGCCGCCATGGCGCCCTGGGCCTTCACCCCCAAGGATCTGAAGAAGGTGATCGATCTCGAGTTCGCGCTGGGCGTGAACCGGCCGGTCGTCCACACGAGCGTTCACCAGCCCCTCGACAGGAAACCCGGCCTGTCCCTCGCCCTGTTCGGCCAGTACTTCAACCGAAACGACACCTGGGCCGAGCAGGCCGGCCCCTGGGTCGACTACATGTCGCGCAACGCCTTCATGCTGCAGCAGGGACGATATTTCGCCGACGTCGCCGTGTTCAGCGGCGAAGAGGCTCCGCTGAGCGGGCTCTACCTCGAACACGATCCCGAGCACCTGCCGCATGGCTACGCCTTCGACTTCGTCAACCCGACCATCCTGAACACGGTCCTCACCGTCGAGGACGGGCAGCTGACGGCCCCCAGCGGCGCGCGCTATCGCCTGCTCTACCTCGGTGGATCCAGCCGCCGGATGACGGTTCCGACCTTGCGCAGGATCCGCGACCTGGTCGCCGCCGGCGCCGTGGTCGCGGGCCTAAGGCCGGAGAGCTCGCCGGGCCTGACCGATGACCCCGCGGCCTTCCAGGCGCTGGCCGATCAGTTGTGGCGGCCCGGCAAGACCATCACCAGCCTCGGCAAGGGCGAGGTGATCACGGAGGCGGACCCCGACAAGGCGCTCGCGGTGCTGAACCTGGCCCCCGACTTCAACGCGCGTGCGACGCCGACCGACACCGACGTGATGTTCGTCCACCGCAAGCTGGCCGACGGAGATCTCTACTACCTCGACAACCGCGAGCACCGGCCGGTGCACCTGGACGCGCAGTTCCGCATCACCGGCCGAGCGCCGGAGGTCTGGCGCGCCGAGGACGGTCGCTCCGAACCCGCGACCTACCGCATCGAAAACGGCGTCACGACCGTGCCGATCGACCTCGGTTCCGAGGAGTCGGTCTATGTGGTGTTCCGCCAGGCGGCGACCCAGGCGGCGCGCGAAGTCCCCAAGCCGGTGGAGACCGTGCTGGCGACCCTGGGCGGTCCCTGGACCGTATCCTTCGAGCCCGGTCGCGGCGCCCCGGCCAGCGCGAAATTCGAGCGGCTGGCATCCTGGTCGGAAAGCCAGATCCCGGGGATCAAATACTTCTCGGGCGCCGGCGCCTACAGCCGGGACATCGAGATATCGGCGGCGCAACTGCAGTCCGGGCGCCGCGTCCTGATCGATCTCGGCGACGTTCGCGACCTGGCGGAGGTGCGCGTAAACGGCGCGCCCGCCGGGACCGTCTGGCATGCGCCCTACCGGCTGGACCTCACCGGCAAGCTGAAGCCGGGCGTCAACCACCTGGAGATCAAGGTGATCGACACCTGGGTCAACCGGCTGATCGGCGACAAGCAGCCCGGCGCGACGCCGATCACCTTCACCGCGATCCCGACCTATCTCGCCGATGCGCCGCTGCGCCCCGCCGGACTGATCGGCCCGGTGCAGCTGGTTAGCCAGACATCGGGTCGGTAAGGCGGCGCCTCATCGGGCCAACAACCGCCCAAAAGGGCGCCCATGAGCGGCGGATCTCCGCGGAACCTGAAGCGAGGAAGGCTGCACCGTGTCGCGCTCACCGACCAAAGCCGGCGGGACCGTTCGCCGGAAATTCGCGGATATGACGCTCATCCGCGGGCGCGAATTCCTGATGGGGTCGGAGGACCATTACGCGGAAGAGGCGCCGGTGCGGCGCGCGAGCGTCGGCGACTTCTGGATCGATCAGCACCCGGTCACCAATCGCGAATTCGCCGCCTTCGTCGCGGACACCGGCTACATCACCTTCGCCGAAATCCCGCCCGATCCGCGGGACTACCCCGGCCTGGCGCCGGAGATGGCCACCGCGGGCTCCGCGGTCTTCATGCCCACCGAAGGGCCGGTCTCCCTCGACGATCCGGGCCTGTGGTGGCGGTTCGTGGCGGGTGCGGACTGGCGCCATCCCCTCGGCGCAGAGAGTTCGATCGACGGCCTGATGGACCACCCCGTCGTGCAGATCGCCTGGGTCGACGCGGCGGCCTACGCCCGATGGGCCGGCAAGGCCCTGCCGAGCGAGGCGGAATGGGAGTTCGCCGCCCGGGGCGGGCTCGAAGGCGCGCCCTTCGCCTGGGGCCAGACCCTCAGGCCCGGCGGCCAGGCCATGGCGAACTATTGGGAAGGCGAGTTTCCCTGGAGCCATCCGGAGGGGCGCGGCGTTCGGCGCACCTCCCCGGTCGGCGCCTACCCCGCCAACGGCTACGGCTTGTCGGATATGATCGGCAACGTCTGGGAATGGACCGGCGATTGGTACACCGAAGCCACCGCCGAACCGGCGAAGGGCTGCTGCGGGCCGCCCCGCGCCCGGACCGGCGAGCGCGCGGAGAGCGTCGATCCCTGCACACCCGACCTGCTGATCCCGCGCAAGGTGGCGAAGGGCGGCTCGCACCTCTGCGCCGTCAACTACTGCCGCCGCTATCGGCCCGGCGCGCGCATCGGCCAGGCCGTCGACAGCCCCACCTCCCACATCGGTTTCCGCTGCGTGGTCAGGCGCGATTAGCCGGGACGGCGCTGGATCTCGCCTTGACACGTTGTGCTGATCCGGTACGCCTTATTGATCAAAACCGGTCGCAACCGATCACTCGCGAGCGCCAGGCCGGACTATGGAGGATACTGTGCAGGAGCGCACCGAAGGCCGCCTGGGCCGGGCCGCACGCCTGATCGCCGCCACCGGCTTGTGCTGCGTGATGACGGCGATGGCCGGCGTCGCGTCGGCCGCCGCGCCGCACGGGGCGTCGCCGCCGATCGAGACCGCGCCGGCCCGCAAGCCCAATTTTCTGATCATCCTGGCCGACGACCTCGGCTACGCGGACGTCGGCTTCAACGGCCGCAGGGAATACCGGACTCCCAACCTCGACCGGCTCGCCCAACAGGGGACGAATTTCAAACGCTTCTACGCCGGCGGCGTCATCTGTGGCCCGTCCCGCGCGTCCTTGCTCACGGGCCGCTACACCATCCATCACGGGGTGACCGGCAATGGCCGCACGCTCGCGGCCTCGGAGACGACCATCGCCTCGGCGTTGAAGCCCCTCGGCTACCATTCGGCCTTGTTCGGCAAGTGGGACAGCGGCGAGACCCCGCTGGATCACGGCTTCGACGCGTTCGCCGGCTATGTGAACGACCTCGAGGCCTGGGAGCACTTTCCCAAGTCCATGTGGTTCGGCCGGGAGAAGCGGCCGGTCCACGGTTACTCCGCCGATATCGTGGGCGACCTCGGCTCCGATTACATCAAGCAGCACAGCAAGCAGCCCTTCTTCCTCGAACTCGCCTTCATCGAGCCGCACCTCAAGCTCGAAGCGCCGGGCGCCGACGTCGCCAGGCTGAGGCGAACGATCAAGGAATACGATCCGAAGCTGCCCTACAACGCCACCTACGCCGCCATGATCACGCGGCTCGACCAGGCCGTCGGCCGGGTGCTCGACACCCTGCGCGCCAGCGGCCTGGACAAGGACACCATCGTCATCCTCACCAGCGACAACGGCGCCACCTTCGAAAGCGGCAATCTGGGCGCGGCGGCGGATCTCGACAGCAACCGGCCGTTCCGCGGCGGCAAGCGCTCGGTCCTCGAAGGCGGGTCGAGAATGCCGACGGCGATCCGCTGGCCGGGGCGCATTCCGGCCGGGGTCGTCAGCAACGACGTCCTGATCCAGGTCGATATCCTTCCGACCCTGATGGCCGCCGCCGGCGCCAGACCCGATCCGGCGTGGCAGGTCGACGGAGCAGACGAACTGGCCGTCTGGGAGGGCAAGGCGAAGCCCGCGCCGCGGACGATCTTCTGGGAGTACCGCAAGGATGGCTGGTACAACGTGGCGGCGATGTCGGGTGATTGGAAGCTCGTCGCCGAGAACAGCTCGGAGTTCAACGCCCTGAAGAGCACGCCGCCGCTCTCCACCGAAACGGCGCGACAGGAAGAAGCCGCCCTCGGCGACGCCATGATGGCTGGAACGGCCCCGGCCTCTCTGCCCGCGGACCTCAAACGGGACGCCCAGGCCGCCACCGGCACGGCCGACGTGCCAAAACTGTTCAACGTCGCCGTCGATCCACAAGAGCGCCGCAACTACTATTTCGCGCGCACCGAGATGGCGCTGAAGCTGCGCCAGGATCTCCTGGGATGGCTGAACACCGAGTCGGCCGCCTCGAAAACGCCCGACAAGGCGCTGCTGCCGCCGCCGGTCAACGGCGGCCCGGACTGAAGTCGGAGGACTGTCATGATCGTGAAGACCCGCCGCGACGTCCTGACGTACGCCGCCCTGGGCGGCGCGGCCCTCACCGCCGGCCTCCCGCCGCGGCGCGGGCTGGCCCAGCCGCTCGGGCAGGGTCCGGTCGCCGACACCACGCTCGGCAAGGTGCGCGGCTCGACGGTCGGCGGCGCCCACCTGTTCAAAGGCATACCCTACGGCGGTTCTGTGGCCGGGCCCGGTCGCTTCATGCCGCCGCCCCCGGCCCGCTCATGGACCGGGGTCCGCGATGCGACGGTGTTCGGCCCCATCGCGATGCAGACCTCCTCCCCGGAACATCCCAAGGGGACGTTTTACGAGGGGATCTGGCAACCTTCTCCGGTGACGATGAACGAGGATTGCCTGGTCCTGAATGTGTGGACGCCTGCGGTCGCGGACGGCGGGCGCAGACCCGTCATTTTCTGGTGCCATGGGGGAGGCTTCGCCGGCGGCGCCGGCAGTCAGGGCTGGACTGATGCGACAAACCTGGCGGCCGAGCATGATGTCGTCGTGGTGTCGTTCAACCATCGACTGAATATCTTCGGATCCCTGTTTCTGGAGGGATTGGGCGGTGGAAAGTATAACGCGTCCGGCGACGTGGGCATGCTGGATGTCCTGGCTGCGCTGAAGTGGGTGCGGGACAATATCGCTGCTTTCGGCGGCGATCGGAACAACATCACCATCGCGGGTCATTCGGGAGGCGGCGCGAAGGTCAGCATCCTGATGGCCATGCCGGAGGCGCACGGCCTTTTCCACAAGGCCATCCAGATGAGCGGCCCGGGTCTCAAGATGCTCGACCCTGAATCGGCGCACCGAACCGCCGAGCACGTGTTGCGGCAGCTGGCCATCTCCCCTTCACAGGTGGACCGCCTTCAAACCGTCCCGCCCGAGGCGCTGCTCAAGGCCATGCAGGGGGTGATGAAGGAGGATGACGCGGAGACCTGGAAGCTCGGCAGCGGCATTTATCGCGCCTTCGCGCCCGTCGTCGACGGGCGGATCCTGCCACGACATCCCTTCTTTCCCGACGCGCCCGCCCTGTCGAAACATATTCCCCTGCTCGTCGGCAGCGGCGCCGAGGAGGCGCGCGCCATGGCGCTGAGCACCCCATCCTTCGGGTCCATGGACGCGCAGTCGGTCAGGCTCAAGCTCGAGGCCTTTGGCGTCGACGCGTCGCGCGCCGATCGTCTGATCGCCGGGTATCGCCAAAGCCGGCCTGACGCCTCGTTCGGCGATATCTATTCGGCCATTCTTTCGGATCTGGCGTTCCGCGCCGACGCCATCGCCATAGCCGAGCGCAAGTCGGCGCAGCAGGGCGCGCCGGTCTATATGTACCTGTTCGCCTGGAACTCTCCGGCGGAAAACGGGAGATTGCGATCGACGCACGGGGTATCCCTGCCGTTTGCGTTCGACAACCTGAGCCAGGCGCCCGGCCTGCTGGGCGGTCAGAGCAACCCGCCCGCTCAGCAACTGGCGCACAGCATGGGCAAGGCGTGGGCGACCTTCGCGCGCACGGGAAATCCCAACCACGCGGGACTTCCGGAATGGCGGCCGTATTCCAATGAAAAGCGGGCCACCATGGTTTTCGGCGCGACGACCGAAACGGTCGACGATCCCCTGGGCCACGATCGGATTGCTTTTCAATCCTAAACTCCATGCCGGGACGGTCCGGGCTTGCCGGGCGCCCTCCTCACCGATCGCAGCCCGCCCGCGCCGTATTCGTCAAACCCAATCACCAGGTCATGATCTGGGCCATAAAGACGACGTATAGTGATTGATCTTCCAACCGCGCAGGCAAAATCTCCCGCCTGAGAGGCAGTTCGGACCAAGGGCGCATGCCTCATCTGGGCGCCCCGAGCGTCACATCGCCCCGTTCGGCTGCGGGAGGCGCCCTTCGATCCAACGACGAAGACGCGGATAAATATCATGTAATTCTGGCCTTAGCCCCGAACCCCCGACGCCGGCGAGGGCAGACGGTTCGCGCCAACCGCCGCACGACCATTTATGATCACTTGAATGTCATTTTCGCGCATGTTAGATCGTCATCAAGACATCAAACAGCCGCATGCCCCTCCCGCGTCAGGGATCGAGCAGTGGCGATAAACGGCGCCGGCAAACGGCCGGCCTTAGGGGGAAATCATGCTGAAGTATCTCGTCGCCACTTCTCCGCTCGCATTGTGCCTCTCCCTGGCGGCGCCCGCGGCCGCACAGACCGCCCCGGCGCCCGCGCCGGAGGCGGCGCAGTCGGCGGGGATCGGCGAAGTCGTCGTGACCTCGCAGAGGCGAGCCGAGAACCTGAAGGACGTGCCGGCGTCGGTCGAAGTCATCTCCGGGTCGGCCCTGCAGGCCGCCCACATCGACAACATCGCCCACCTTCAGGATATTTCGCCGAGCCTCATCGTCACCCAGACGACCAATCCGAGCGTCGGCGCCTTCACCATCCGCGGCGTCGGCACCCAGATATCGAACCGCGGGTTCGAGCAGTCTGTCGGCGTCTACATCGACGGCGTCTATCGCGGTCGCCCGGGCTCGGCCCTGCAGGATCTCGTCGACATTTCGAACGTCGAGGTGCTGCGCGGACCGCAGAGCACCCTGTTCGGACGCAACAACGACGCCGGCGCGATCAACATCACGACCCAAGCGCCAAGTACGCAGAGCTATGGGGTGTACGCCGAGGCCACCTACGGCAACTACAACACCGAGCAAGGCCGGCTGTCGGTCAATCTGCCGCTGATCAAGGACCAGTTGGGCCTTCGCGTCGCCATAGCCGGCGACGGCCATGACGGCTATGTCGACGCCCCGCTCCAGCCCGACGGCAGGTCGAACACGGAAGATCGCAAGTCCATCCGGGCGCAGCTCCTGTGGACGCCGACCGATCATACCCGCGTCCGCTTCATCGGCGATTATTCGGTGTTCGACGACCACTGCTGCGCGCTGGCGCCGCTGTTCGTCTCCAACACCGCGGCGACGGGAGTCCTCAAGGGCTATACGCCGCCCTCCCTGGGCGCGCCCGGTGTCAACCAAGGGGCGGCCGGGACTTACTTCGACGTGTTCGACCGCAAGACCTACATCAACGGCCAGAGCGAGGAAAAGACCCTCGACAGCGGCTTCTCCACGGAAGTCGACCAGGATGTCGGCGACATGAAGCTGGTCGGCATCATCTCTACCCGCCATGATCACGCCAAGATCGCCGAGGATGTCGACGGCACCGACGCCCCGAAATTCAACGTCGAATCCTACCCGACCACCGACGTCGCCGAATATTCCGCGGAACTTCGACTTCAGAGCGCCAGCGGCAGACGCCTGGAATGGATCGCCGGCGGCTACTATTTCAACCAGAGGATCGACGAGACCGGCCTTCTGCCGATCACGAACGGGCATAACAGAGGGATTCTGCGCGCCATTAGCGGCGCCCTCTTCGGTCAGGCCACCTATTCGATAACCGACCAGCTGAAGCTCACCGGCGGGCTTCGCGTCCTCGATGAAGAGAAGACGCAGAATGTGCTGGCGTACACCCCGCAGACCCAGGCGGGCACGGGAAAACACACCGACGTCGCTCCCATGGGGACCGTCGCGATCAGCTATGAGCCCACCAAGGACACCAACCTCTATCTCCGATACAGCCGCGGCTATAAGTCCGGCGCCTACAATCTCAACCTGACGGGAGGCGTGAACCCGTTCGTCAAGCCGGAGACCGCCGACTCCTACGAGGCCGGGGCCAAGCTTCGCCTGTTTGAAAACCGTGTCACGACCAACCTCGCGATCTTCACCGAAACGATCAAAGACCAGCAGGTCCAGGCCTTCAACGGAACGATCTTCATCACGCAGAACGCCGCACAGCTGCGCTCGCGCGGGATCGAATTCGATTCCACATACAAGCCCATCCGGCCGCTGACGCTGAACCTTTCGGCGACCTATCTGGACAGCTCCTACACCAACTTCACCACCGGCCCCGGCGTCGCGACCAGCCCGGTCACGGTTCAGAACCTCTCGGGTCGAGCCCCCCCCGAGGCGCCGCTCTGGACCTTGGTCGGCTCGGCGCGTTACGAGCGCCCGATCACGGATGAGGTCCGCTTTACCGGTATCCTGTCGGTCCGATACTCGACCCATTACTACACCGACCTCGCGGACACGCCGGCGTTCGAGAATGGGGACACGGCGTTTGTCGACGCCAGCGCCGAGTTCACCCTGCGCTCGGGTTTGGGGCTACAGGTCTGGGTGCGAAACCTGACCAAGCAGAACGAGATCCTGAGCGGCGGCCCCACCCCGCTCGCGCCCTTCAGCTTGTCGGCCTACGTCAACGACCCGCGGACGTTTGGCGTCACCCTGCGGTATCGGTACTGATCGACGTCGCTTCCGCGGCCCGCCAAAACCGACGGCGGGCCGTCGCTCGACCCGCCTGCGGCCCCGGATGGGGGGGTTGACGCTGCAACCTGGAGGTCGCCAATCGACGCCGGTCGATCGCGAGACCCAAGCCGAGGCGCCTATGCAAAAACCTTCAATCACCGCGTTTCTCACCCGTGGCCGAGGGGCCTCGATCTGCGTCGCCGCGGCGTTGGTGACGATCTGCGCGGCGTCGAGCTCCGCCCGGTCGCAGGCGACGCCGGGCGCGGTCACCCTGGTGCAGGCGGGCCGCCTTCTCGCCAACCCGGCGGACGGCAAGATCGAAACCAACAAGACCGTGGTCATCCGCGACGGCCACGTGGTCGAGGTGCGCGACGGCTTCGTCGCCGAGCCCGGCGCAAAGGTGATCGACCTTCGCAACAGCTTCGTCCTGCCGGGCCTGATCGACAGCCACGTGCACCTGCTGCACCAGCAGGGACCGACCAGCCGGATGGAGGCGGTCACCAAGACCACCGCCGACGTGACGCTGGACGGCGTGGTCCACGCCAGGCGGACGCTCGAGGCCGGCTTCACCACCGTCGCCGATTGCGGCGGCGACAACGAGGCGATCTTCGCCCTGCGCGACGCGGTCAAGGCCGGCAAGGTGGACGGTCCGCGCATCTTGGCCTCCGGCAATCCGCTGTCCGCCCACGGCGGCCACGGCCAGGTCTATGGCTTCACCCCCGAGGTCACCGAGGTGATCCAGAGCCCGACCCTGTGTTCGGGCGCCGACGAGTGCCGCCGCAAGACGCGCCAGCAGATCGCCGCGGGGGCGGATCTCATCAAGTTCCACGCCACCGGCGGGGTGCTGGACGGCGGGACCACCGGCGTGGACCAGCAGCTGACCGACGAGGAGATGGCCGCCATCATCCAGGCGGCGCACTCCATGGGGCGGATGGTCAAGACCCACGCCCACAGCGCGGCGGGGATCAACGCGGCGCTCAGGGCCGGCGTCGATTCCGTCGAGCACGGCACCTTCCTCAATGACGAATCCATCGCCCTGTTCAAGCAGCACAACGCCTGGCTGGTGCCGACCCTGGTCGCCGGCGACTTCGTGGCGCGGGAAGCCTCGAGGCCCGACAGCTTCATGCCCGCGGCCGTGCGCGCCAAGGCGCTGCAGGTGGGCCCGATGATGCTGTCGATGGGCGCGCGGGCGCACAAGGCCGGCATCAAGGTGGCGTTCGGCACCGATACCGGCGTGTCGCCGCATGGCGAGAACGCCCGCGAATTCGGGCTGATGGTCAAGGCCGGCTTCACCCCGCTCGAAGCCATCCGCGCCGCCACGACCAGCGGCGCCGAACACCTGCGCCAGCCCGACATCGGCAGCCTGGTCGCCGGCAAGGAGGCCGACCTCATCGCCGTCAGCGGCGATCCGACCCAGGATGTGACCCTGCTCGAGCACGTGGCCTTCGTCATGAAGAACGGCGTCGTCTACAAACACCCCTGAGGCCCGATGACGCCC
>CAILTK010000038.1 GCA_903837135.1 uncultured Caulobacterales bacterium | reverse complement strand
CGGCGACACCAGCGCGATCGCCGGCGTCGCCGCGCGCGCCGCCGTCTCCGTCGCCATGAGGTCGGGCGGCGGCGGCGGCGGCGGCAGGATGCCGGCCGCCGGCGCGTCGTCGCGCGGAGCGGCCTGGTCGGACGGATGGCGCTGGGCGCTCATGACCACGAAGGCGAGCAGGCCCAGGAAAGCCGCGCCGCCGACGATCCATCCCGTTCCGCCCCGCGCCGTGGCGGCGGCGACGGCCGGACGCAAGTGGCCAGAGGAGTCGAGCGGCGTCGCGGCGTCGCTCGGCGGGATTCGCGGATCACGGTCGTCGCCGGGGAAGGGCGGCCGAAGGTCGCTCATCGCGGGGCTCCGCTATGGGCGGCCTCGCGCGCCGTCTTGGCGTCGTGCGGCCGCGGGGCGAGCTCGCCCGGGGTCGGCTCGGTCCAGCCCTCGTTGATGACGGTGGTCACGGCCTTGCCGTCGCGCAGGATGAACTTCTGCGCGGTCTGCTCGACCACCTGATAGCCGTCGCGGACGCTGTAGTTGACCAGGCTTTCGCCGCCGTCCGGGCCGATCACGAACAGGGCCGGGGTGGAGACGTTCTCCGGCCAGCGGAAATAGGTGAAGCGGCCGTCGTCGAACACCAGCGACGGCAGGGCGGCGCGCGATCCGGTATACGTGTAGCGAAGGTTGCGCCGTTCCGGCGGCGGCGGCGGCGCGGCGACCGTCGCGGTCACCGGCGGCAGGACCCGCTCCGGCGGATAGAGGAAGCGCAGCACATAGGCGATGTCCGGCGCGCGCTCGCCGCCGCTGGTCCGCGAGGTGAGCTCGAAGGCGTAGCGGCGCCGGTCCGTCACCACCGTCATGTTGGTGGTGGGCGCCCGCTCCATCGGCTTCAGGAACAACAGGTTGGCCTTCTTGTTGGGCGTCACCTGCCAGGCGACCCCGTCGCCGATGGACACGTTCTCGATCCGCTCGTCGGGATTGAACTCGATCATGGTCTGGAACCCGAAATAGCCCCGAAGCGCGATCACCTGATCGGGGTTGTAGAAGACGGTGCGGATGCGGGGATCGAGCGCCCCGGGCCGCGGCGTCTGCACGGCGCCGGCGACCTGAGCGCCGGCCAGGACCGCCAGCGCCGCCAGGGTGACGAAGCGGGTCACGTGGCGGGCCCTCCCTCGGCGCGGATGGCCACGCCCGGCGCGGTCTCGACGTCGCGCCGATAGCTCACCACCTGGAAGCCGAGCGGATTGGTGAAGCGATCCTCCATCCGCATCGGCGCGCCGCTGTAGCGGAACGCGAGCACGGCGGCGTAGGCGCGCACCTCGCCCACCCCGCCGCCGGTGTCCCGGCGGGTGGTCTCGAACCGGACGAGCGCCGTGGTGGGGGTGAGCAGCGAAATGGACTTGATGGTCACCTGCACGATGGTGGTCGGCGTGTTGACCGCCAGGGGCCCGGTGGGATTGCTGCGCGCCATCTCCTCGCGGTAGCGGGCGCGGGCGCTGTCGGCGGACCACAGCATGACCTTGCGATAGTTTTCGCGCAGGTCGGCCGCGTCGAAGGTCTCGCGGGCGATGACGTATTGGACGATGAAGGACTGGGTCACCGCCTCGTTCTGACTCAAGGGGCCCGGCTTCAGCCCCTGCACGGTCTGTACATAGCCGGTCTGGCGATCCACCAGGATGGTGTAGGGCGTCACCGTCTTCAGCGGCGTCAGCCCGGCCAGGGCCAGGGCTTCGAGGAGGGCGACCGCCACCGCCGCGGCGGCGATGATCCAGGCCACGCGCCGGGACGCCCGCAGCGATCCGTGGATGTCCGCCGCCCAGGACGCCGCCTGCGCATAGTTCGCGTCGCGTTCCGCAGAGGGGCCTGCGGAGGGGGCGGCCCGCTGGCCGGAACCGGGCGCGCCGGGAAACGAGGTCATCGGGCGATCCTGGCGTTGGGGCGGGCGGTGCGTGGGCCGAAGACCCGGCGATTCGGCGATTGCTGGCCCAGGCGAACGACCTCGGGCCCGTCGCGACCGGCCCGCTCGACGGTGGAGACGACGGCGCTCCGCCGGTCGCTGGCGTGGTGCTCGGCGACCAGGGTCGCGCTGTCGCGCCGATCGAGAGCGGTGGTCGCCGCCGCGACCCGCGCCGCGCGAGATTGGCCGGCGACCACCGCCGCGGCCGGCGACGCGGCGGCGCGCTCCGAGGCGACCTTGCCCTCGGCCGGCCGCGGCAGGCGAAAGCCCATGGCGATCATTCCGCCCGCGGCCAGGGCGCCGATCGACACGCCGGTGAACACGAGGATCAGGATCATCACGCTATAGGCGGGCGCGAGGACGAAGACGTTCTGCTTCTGCAGGTCCGCCAGCTGGATCAGCGAGGGCTCCAGCATGGTCAGCGTCAGGCCGAGAATGACCGTGGCGGCGAGCGGCGCGAAGGCGAAGGCGAGCGTGGCGCGCAGCCAGCCCTCGAACACGCCGCGGGTGCTCTCGAACAGCAGCAGGGCGATGAACAGCGGCCCGAGCGCCAGCAGAAGGCCGAGCACAATCTTGCTGATCAGCAGCACGCCGAGGCTCGACAACAGCAGCACCGACGCGGACGCGGTCAACAGGAAGGCCGCGAACCCGGCCCCGCCCAGCAGGGGCGAGGCGCCCACCGGGGTGTGCGAGGCATAGGCCGCGCCGAACTGGGACAGGCTGTCGAAGGCGGTCTGCAGGCCGTCGAACACGTCCCCGTGAAACAGCTGGCCGTCGGCGCGCGCGCCGCGGAACACCAGGTCGGCGAGCTGCTGCGGCCCGTGGAACAGCACATTGTAGACCACGGTCTGGTAGGCGTCCCAGCGGGTCGCCAGGGCGAGCACCAGCCCGAGCTTCACGGCGTTCAGGGCGAATTCGGAGACGCTGAGCTGGCTTCTGCCCGTCAACAGGCGATAGCCGATGGTGGCGACATAGACGGTGAGCAGCGCGGTCAGGAGGCCCGACAGCGCCTGTCCCGGCTGGAAGATCGCCATGTATCCCGTGTGGACCAGATCGCGCACATTGCAGTCGACCACGCCGAGCAGGCCCTGCACCATGGGATCGTCGAGGGCCGGGGCCGGGCAGGTTCCGGCCATCAGATCCGCTCCAGCAGGCGCGGAAGCCAGGCCGCGGGATCGTCGCCGACCTCCGCGCGAAGGGCGTCGAGGCGGCGCACGGAGCCCTCGCGCCCCGACAGCACGGTCAGAAGATCGGGCATGCCCGACAGGTTGAGCCGGGCGACCACGCTTTCATTGCCATGCTTGATCAGAAAGCAGTGGGAGGCGTCCGGCAGGGTCCGGATCAGATCGAGCTCATGCTCGGTCAGGCCGAAGCCGCCGCAATAGTCCGCCGCCTGGGCCTTGGGATTGACCATGAAGATCTGAGTGGCCGCCTGTTCGATGATGGCGCTGGAGATGCGGCTGGCGAGGGCGTCCTGGGCGCTCTGCGTGCAGAAGCCGACGATGCCGTTGCGCTTGCGGATGGTCTTCTCCCAGTCCTTGATGCGCGACACGAAGGCCTCGTCGTCCAGCGCCTTCCAGCCCTCGTCGATGACGATGATCGACGGGGCGCCGTCGAGCCGCTCTTCGACCCGGTGGAACAGGTACATCATGGTCGGGGTGCGGGCGGCCGGGTCCTCCAGGATCTGGGTCATGTCGAAGCCGATGGTGCGGGCGTCGAGGTCGAGCCGGTCCTCGGGGTTGTCGAACAGCCAGGCGTAGTCGCCGGCGCCGTGCCAGGGGGCCAGCCGGGCGGCCAGGTCGGTGGCGGACGCGCGCCGCGAGCCCTGGAACAGCTCGGCGAAATACCGCAGGCGGCGGAACTGCGGCGGCTGGCCGAAGTTGGCGTCCACCGCCTCGGCGATGCGGGCGATGTCCTCGGCGTCGAGCGGCTCGCCGCGCCCGGTGACGAGCTTGGCGGTCCAGTCAGCCAGGAAGCGCCGATTGAGCGGATCGTCCGGCAGCAAGAGCGGGTTGAGGCCGGTCGGCTGGCCGGGCCGCAGGACGTCGTAGCGACCGCCGATCGCGCGCAGGAAGATCTCCGCGCCGCGGTCCTTGTCGAAATAGACCGTGCGCGGCTTCAGCTTCTGGGCCTGCGCCAGCAGGAAGGCCAGGACCACCGTCTTGCCCGAGCCGGACGGCCCGATCACGGTGAAGTTGCCGAGATCGCCGTTGTGGAAGTTGAAATAGTAGGGCCCGGCGGAGGTGGTCTCCAGAAGGGTGATCGCCGGACCCCAGTGATTGCCCTCGGCCTGGCCCACCGGGAAGTTGTGAAAGCTGGCCAGGCTGGAGAAGTTGTTGCTGGAGACCAGGGCGCGTCGGGCGATGTATTTGAAGTTCCCGGGGAATTGCGCCCAGAAGGCAGGCTCCAGATTGACGTCCTCGCGCACGGCGATGACGCCGAGTTCGGTGAAGGCCGACTGCACGTCCGCGCTCGCCTCGTTCAGGTCGGCCAGCGACGGCGCTTTCACCATCACCGTCAGGTGATGCTCGCCGAACGCCGAGCGCCCGGCCGCCACGTCGTCCTTGGCGGTGGCGAGGTCCGCGCGCAGGCTCAGGGCTTCGTCGTCGGCGGCCCGCATGCGGCGCAGGGCGAGGTTCATCCGGTTGAGGGTCTGCTGGCGATCCACGAAGCCGAAGCTCTGTGTCAGGGTCAGCTCGACCGGCAGTCGCAGCAGGTCGTCCAGCATGCCGGGCGTGGTCTGGTCGGGATAATCCTTCACCGAGATCATCGCCGCGAAGGTGCGCTCGAGCCGGCCGGCCGGGCCCAGCTCCAGGGCGTCGGCGCCGAAGCTCACCCGGCGGTACGGCAGGTAGGCGCCGAGGTCGGCGTTCGGCAGCCGCACCGGCCGCGTCTCGCCGTTGTAGAGCAGGGACAGGAACTCCAGCGGCTCGGAGCACGGGCCTCCGGCGCCCTGGTAGGCGGTCAACAGGCGGGCGCCGTAGGCGGACAGGGCGGAGATCAGGCCGTCACGCGCCGCGTTGAGCGCCGTCTGCTCGCGCACCAGCTCCGCCGCCGCCTCCTGCCGGTCGCCGACGCCGCGCAGGCCGTTGAACATCTCTTCGAGAAACCCGACGCGGCCCTGCAGCGGACGGCGCACCAGGGTCACGAACAGGTCGTTGATGTAGAGCCTGCGGCCGGCCAGCCGCGCGCGCCAGGTCTCGTCCAGGGCCCGGCTGAACGGATCGTCGAACACGCCGCTGAGCTGGGGCGTCGCCTCGCGGCGGACGATGTGGTGGTAGAGGGCGAAGCGCGAATTGGCGACGCCCCGCAGCATGGTCTCGCGCACCACCTTGCGGTAGTTCAGGTCTTCGGTGTCGGCGGTCTCGAACGGGAACCCCGTCAGCTGGATCACCTGCATCAGGCGGCCGTCGCGGGTCTCGATCGTGGCGTCGTCCACATGCCGGGCGTAGGGCAGGCGCGCGCCGGCGGCCGCCTCCTTCCGAGGATCGGGAGCCTCGACGGCGCGGGTGGCGAAGACGGTCACGGCTCAGGCCGAATAGGAGTTGCAGCGCCAGTATCCGGCGTTGCGCACGCGGGGGCAGCGGCTGACCTTGATCATCCACAGATCGAAGAAGCGCGGCTCCTTCAGGCAGCCGATGTAGCCGATCCCATGCAGGACCAGGGCGGTGAGCAAGGCCCAGAAGGACTTGGTGATCAGGAACAGTTCGATGGTCGCCACGGCGTTCAGCACGAAATAGCTGTAGGTCACGCCTGCGAACATCTGCGGCCGGGTCAGGGCGCCGAACACGGGGTCGCGGGCGAGCGTCGCCATGCCCTAGCCGCCCGTCGCGACGGAGCGAATCCCCGCGACGATCGCGGCGGCGCCGAAGACGATGAAGCAGCCGAGGATCACCGTGGCGCCCCGGCGCCAGTCGATCCGCCCGGTGAGCATCATCAGGCCGGTGGCGCCCACGGCGATCACCGCCAGCGCCGTCGCCACGTTGCCCAGCAGGGTTCCCTGCAGCCAGCTGACCGCGGTCAGGATGACGTTGGAGCCGGCGGGATCGAGCTGAACCGACTGGGCCCTGGCGGCGAGACCGCTCGCCAGCAGCGTCGCCGTCCCGAGGATCGGGGCTTTCCAGACTTTCATCGCGATGATCCCTCCGGCGCGGCGGCGGCGCGTTGGCTTAATCGGTCCAGGATCGCCGCCACATAGGCCTGGGTCTCCTTGAAGGGCGGCACGCCGCCGTAGCGGTCGACCGCGCCGGGACCGGCGTTGTAGGCGGCGAGCGCCCGCACGACGTCGCCGTCGTAACGCTTGAGCAGGGCCGCGAGATAGGCGGCCCCGCCGCTGAGATTCTGCCGCGAGACATGGGGGTCGACCCCGAGCTGGCGCGCCGTGCCCGGCATCAGCTGCATCTCGCCGATGGCCCCGGCGCGCGACACCACCCCGGCGCGAAGCTGGGATTCCCGCCAGGCCACCGCTTCGATCAGATCGGGGCTGAGGGCGGCGCCGGTGGAGGCGGCGGCCAGGTCGACCGGATCCAAAGACCGGGGCCGATTGGGCGCGCGCTCCGGCCGGGCGGGCGGCGTGATCGGCGCCGCGCCGGTCGCCAGGGTGACTTCCGGCCCGTCGTGCCGGGTGACCGCGCCCGAACCGTCGATCTCCAGAACCTGCGCCGCCGCCGTGGTCGTCGCACAGGCCAGAACGCACAGGACCATGAGACCGAATCCGAACCCGACCTTGGGGGGTGAGTCAGGGTTGGGCCTGCGCGTCATACGCCCTCGATTCCTTGCGGCGACCGCGCCAGATACTCTCATATCGTCCGAATGGATACTGGAGTGGAGAACGCGCTCATGCCGGGGACGAACGTCGCTGTGACCTCAGACGAGACAGCAGAGGCTAAGCTTTGCAATACCCATGGCGTCCACTCTGGCTGACTTCACGCGTCGCCGCGTCTGATCCGTCGGCGAGCATGCGCGAAAAGCGACCGCGCCGACACTGCAAACACGGGGTGCGACAAGGTGCGCCGCCGGCTATAGCGGCGGCGGGCGCTGCGCAGGCTATGGCGACCCTGCGCCGCCGCGTCCTGACGGCGGAACGACTTGGCTTTATTTGGCGGCAGGATTTGGCGGCCGGTCGATTGGTTTGGAGGGCGCTCTGGGAAGGCCGGCGGAATCCTTTTAGCCTCGCCCGCGTTCTGGAACGAGGAGACCGCGCCATGTCCGAACCCGCCGCCGAAACCCGCCAGTTCAGCGTCCACGCCCGACATGTGGACAGCCACCACGCCCGCCGCGTCGAGGAAGCCTCCTTCGAGGCGGCCGCCGTCGCCTATGTGGAGGACTTTCCCCCGCCGCTCGCCGACGGCCACGAGATCAGCGTCATCGTGCGGGAGGTCTCGACCGGGCGTGAGCACTGTTTCCGGATCGATCTCGACAGCGGCGAGACGGCGCCCTGCGGATAGGCCGCCGACCCTGCCGGGCTGCTCCCCCGAACGAATCCCCCCTTCGCTCGTTGAGTCCCCCGTTGTACGCCGGGTGGCGGCGCGGGAGGACGGGAGATGGCGTATCGGCCGAGCTGGCAAGGGCATCTGAAGCTGTCGCTGGTCACCTGTCCGGTGGCGATGTTCACCGCCACCAACGCGGGCGGCGACGTGCACTTCAACCTGATCAATCCCAAGACCAACAACCGGATCAAGATGATCACCACCGACCCCGACACCGGGCCGGTGGAGCGCTCGAGCCTGGTCAAGGGCTATGAGGTGTCGAAGGGCGAATACATCCTGCTGACCGACGAGGAGATCAAGTCGGTCAAGCTCGAAAGCACCAAGACCATCGACATCGAGCGGTTCGTCGCCGAGGACGAGATCGACCGACTGTACTGGGACAATCCCTACTACCTCGCGCCCGACGGCAAGCTGGCGCAGGAGGCGTTCGGGGTGATCCGCACGGCGATGGAGAAGTCCGGCCAGATCGCGCTGGGCCGCATCGTCATGGCCACGCGCGAGCGGATCCTGGCGCTGGAGCCGCGCGGCAAGGGCATCCTGGCCTACACCATCCGTACCGACGCGGAGGTGCGCAAGCCCGACGAAATCTTCGCCGGCATCAGCGACGCCAAGCCCGACCCACAGATGATCGCCATCGCCGAGAAGATCATCGAGCAGCAGGAGGGCCCGTTCGATCCCTCAAAGTTCGTCGACCGCTACGAAGAGGCGCTGAAGGCGCTGATCGAAGACAAGAAGAAGGGCCACAAGCCGGCCAAGGTCGAGGAGCCCGACGACACCAATGTGGTCGACCTGATGGCCGCGCTGCGGGCCAGTCTGGGGGGAAAGAGCGCCGGCAAGCCGGCCGCCAAGCCCAAGGCGAAGGCCAAGACGCGCAAGGCGGGGTGACTCCCATCCTAATCGAGGGGGGACGGGATTTAGGGCGTTCCCCCCGCCTTTCGGTAGGCCTTGCGAGCGTCGACCACGGCCGCCGAGGCGGTCTTGCGGCTGGCGACGTAGGCGGACTGGGCCCTGTCGCGGGCGGCGTCGAGTTCGCCCTGCTGGCGGTCGAGGTCGGCTTCCTCGCGCTCGCGGGCGGCGTCGAGTGTCTTCAGGGCGGCTTCGGCGGCGTCGAGGGCGGTGCGGTCGGGCTCGGGCTCGGGTTCAGGCTCGGGTTCAGGCTCGGGTTCAGGCTCGGGTTCAGGCGCGGGCCTGGCCTTCGCCTTGGCGGCCGGCTCGGCCGTCGCCGTCTTCGGCGCGTCGGGGACCTCGGGCAGGCTGACCGCGTCGACGGCGAAGGCGTCGGTCGACCCCACCGCGCGGCGCAGCGGAACCTCCGGATGCTCCAGCGCGGCAGCGATGGCGGCCTCGTCCTCGGCCGGACGGGCCTGGCCGCCGGCGAACAGATCCTGATGCACACCCCAGGCGCGCAGGGCCGCCGGCCGGCTCGGCGCGGCGACGACGGTGTCGTAGAAGCCGAGCTGGGCCTGGAAGACCTTGAGCTTGCGCTTGGGTGGTTTGGCGGGAGTCTTGGCCAAGGCGGTCGGCGTCCTGAGCTGCCAGCAGAGCAATCCGGCGGCGGGCGGAATGTTCCGTGGAGACCGCCGCTGCTACACCTCGAAGCGGAACACCGCGCCGTCGCTGCGGACATGGCCGGCGACCGGGCGGGCGAAGTGGGTGCCGATGACCAGGATCGGCTGGTCGGCGCAGTCGGCGAGCAGCCGGCGGCGGGTCTCACCGGCCAGGGCGGCGTCGGTGTCGGCGACCTCGGCCAGGTCCGGTACGGCCATCTGGCATGGATGATGGATGAAGTCGCCGGTGATCAGGCCGGCCTGGCCCTGCGAGCGGATTTCGACGCTGGCGTGGCCGGGCGTGTGACCGGGCGTCGG
Organism: uncultured Caulobacterales bacterium; assembly: GCA_903837135.1. Lineage (GTDB taxonomy): Bacteria > Pseudomonadota > Alphaproteobacteria > Caulobacterales > Caulobacteraceae > CAIOYC01. The sequence goes on along the minus strand of CAILTK010000038.1, from coordinate 86,893 downwards.
CGTGAGAACGATCTCATCCGTCACCTGGTGTGGAAGTTCGATCAGGTCCACCAGGCCGGCGTCGAACAGGGGCTGGATGGAGTCGGCGAACACCGCCGGGGTCGAGCCGTGGCCGGTCTCGCGCGCCTGGTCCCAGTAGTCGAACTCGGTCCGCCCCAGAAGATAGCGGGCGTTGGGGAAGGTGGGCGCCCATCCGTCGCCGGACCGATAGGTGTTCCAGCCGACGTGGTCGGAATGCAGGTGAGTGCAGAAGACGGTGTCCACGGCTCCGGGATCGAAACCGGCTGCGGCGAAGTCCTCCAGGAAGCGGGTGTCGAGACCGTTCCAGTTCGGGATCTCGCGGCCGAACTTGTCGTTGCCAAGACAGGTGTCGACCACGATCAGCCGGTCCGGCGTGCGGATCACCAGGGCCTGAATCGCCAGCCGCAGCAGCCCGCCCTCACCCAGGAAGCGGGGGTCGAGCCAGTCGATGGCGGCGACCGCCTCGGCGGTCAGGCCCGGGATCAGGAAGCCCGGCGGGACGTCGGCCTGGCTCTCCTGAATACAGGTGACCGTGACCTGACCGATGCTCCAGCTCAGCATGGCGACCTCCCGACGTATAGGTCAGGATAGCATAGGAGCGGCGATGATGAGTCCCTCGCCCGTTGTGGGAGAAGGGATTCAGCCCGCCAGATCATTCCGGATGGTCGTGGCGGCGACGCCGGCTTCGCCCATGGCGTGGCTGATCTGGTCGAGGCCGACCACCACGTCGCCGGCGGCGTAGAGGCCGGGCAGGCTCGAGCGCTGGTGGGCGTCGACGACGATGCAGCCGAGGTCGGTGAGGCGGACGCCCAGGCCGCGGGCCAGGTCCGAATGCACGTCCGAGCCCATGGCCGGATAGACGCTGTCGAACCTCAGCGGGCCGCCCGGCGTGTCGACGACGATGGCCGCGTCCTCGAGACGGAACGCGCCGACCGGGCCGTCGCGGACGACGACGCCGAGGTCGGCCAGCCTCGCCCGCTCCGCAACGGTGAACGCGTGTGGTCCCTCGGGCGCGATCAGGCTCAGGCGGCTGGTATAGCTGCGCAGGAATTCGGTCTCGCGCAGGCCGTGCTCGCCCGTGCCGACCACGGCGACGGCGCGGTCGATCACCTCATAGCCGTCGCAGACCGGGCAATAACGGATCAGCCCACGCGCCAGGGCCTCGCGGTGCAGGGCTTCGGGCATGGGCGGGCGACGGTTGTAGACGCCGGTGGCCATGAGCACCGTCCTGGCCGGCACGATGGCGTTGCCGACGCTCACGCCAAATCCGTCGGCCGTGGTCTCGAGGCCATCGACCGTGGCGGAGATGATCTCGGCGCCGTACTTCAACGCCTGCGCCCGCATTCGCTCCAGGAGCTCGACTCCCGACACGCCGTTCGGAAAGCCCGCGTGGTTGCGCGTCAGGGGGATCAGCGCCGCCCGGCTCCGGCCCCCGTCGAACACCCGCACCTTGAGGCGAAAGCGCGCCAGATAGATGGCGGCGGTCAGGCCGGCGGGACCTCCGCCGACCACCACGCAATCGGTCGCGCCCGCCGCCATTACGCCTAAGCGAGCGTGCGGACGCTGGGTTCGCGGTCCCAGTAGCGCTTGCCGGCGGCCGGAACGAAGGCGGCGAGACCGACGACGCCATCGTCGGGGACCACCCCAGCCTTGTCGAGCAGGGGCTGGGCCTCGGGGGTGAAGCCGATGGCCTTGAGGTGGCCGAAGGCGTCCATCACGAACTGCACGGCGGCGGCCTCGTTGAGCAGGGCCGCGCACCCCTCCTCCGACAGCACCACGGCGATGGCGTCGACCAGGGGCGAGGGCATGCCGGCGAGCTGGGCGTCGGCCTTCATCAGCTTTCCGCCCTTCAGCTTGGCGCCGCCGACCTTGGGAGCGATGATCCGGGCGACGCCGCCATCGGCCTCGATCGCGTCGACCACCGTCTTGATCGCGTCCGGATCCGAACCGTCGGCGATCAGAACCCCGACCACCCGTCCCTTCAACGTGTGCAGCTCGCGCGCGCCGCGGACGATGCGGAGCGCCGGCGACAGGTCGAGATCCTGGACAGGGACGGCGGACGGCGACGCCTTGGGCGTCGGCATGGCGAGACCGTCCGCGACCCGGCCGGCCAGTTCCGGATCGACGTTGACCAGGTTTCCGAGCATGCGCTCGCGGATCGCCTCAACGGCCACCTTGGAGAGTTCGAACACCAGGGCCGAAGCAAGGTGGGCCTGTTCGGCCGGGTCGAGCGAGCGGAAGAACAGCCGCGCCTGGCTGTAGTGGTCCGAGAAGCTGGCGGGGCGGATCCGCAGCTTGTCGCCCTGTTCGCCCTCGCCGTCGGCCGAGGGGAAGGTCTTGAAGCCGGTGGCCGGGCATTCGCGCGGGCCGCCCGCCTCGCCCTGGTCGGCCAGGCTGTTGGGCTCGTAGTTGGCGCGGCCCTTGGGCTGCAGCATCTGCATCTGCCCGTCGCGCTGGAAGTTCATCACCGGGCACTTGGGTGCATTGATCGGGATCTGGTGGAAGTTGGCCGTGCCGAGACGGCTCTTCTGGGTGTCGAGATAGCTGAACAGCCGCCCCTGCAGCAGGGGGTCGTTGGTGAAGTCGACGCCCGGCACCACGTTGGCCGGGCAGAAGGCGACCTGCTCGGTCTCGGCGAAGAAGTTGTCGGGATAGCGGTCGAGCACCATCCGCCCGATCAGCCGCACCGGCAGCACTTCCTCGGGGATGATCTTGGTGGGATCCAGCACGTCGAAGGGCAGGCTGTCGGCGAAGGCCTGGTCGAAGGCCTGGATGCCGAGCTCCCATTCGGGAAAGTCGCCGCGCTCGATGGCCTCGAACAGGTCGCGGCGCTGGAAGTCCGGATCGGCGCCGGCGATCTTCACCGCCTCGTCCCAGATGGTCGACTGCAGGCCCTGCTTGGGCTTCCAGTGGAACTTGACGAAGGTCGACTTGCCCTCGGCATTGACCAGCCGGAAGGTGTGGATGCCGAACCCTTCGATATTGCGCAGGGTGCGCGGGATGGTGCGGTCGGACATGGCCCACATGATCATGTGGGTGGATTCCGGCATCAGGCTGATGAAGTCCCAAAAGGTGTCGTGCGCCGTCGCCGCCTGCGGATAGCCGCGGTCGGCCTCCATCTTGGCGGAGTGGATCAGGTCGGGGAACTTGATCGCGTCCTGGATGAAGAACACCGGGATGTTGTTGCCGACGAGATCCCAGTTGCCCTCCTTGGTGTAGAACTTCACCGCGAAGCCCCGCACGTCGCGCGGTGTGTCCACCGACCCGGCGCCGCCGGCGACGGTGGAGAAGCGGGTGAACAGCGGCGTCTTCTCGCCGGCGCGCTGGAACAGGTCGGCCTTGGTGATGTCCGACAGGGATTCGTAGAGCTCGAAGAAGCCGTGCGCCGCGGTGCCCCGGGCGTGGACGATGCGCTCGGGGATGCGCTCGTGGTCGAAGTGGAAGATCTTTTCGCGAAGGACGAAATCCTCCAGCAGCACCGGGCCGCGCTCGCCCGACTTCAGCTGGTTCTGGTTGTCGGAGACGCGGATGCCCTGGTTGGTGGTCAGCGCATTGGCGGTGTCGGACGTGGTCTGGTGGGTTTCCCCGCCGGCGCCGATATCGTTGACTAACTTATGTTTATTGGGCATCGCGCAGCTCTCCGCAGGGTCGCCCCATCAAAGCGCCGGGCCGGAGAGGGTTCCGTGAAAGTTTGGAGTCGGGGCTTTGCGTCCGCGCTTCAACCGGCCATCAATCAGGCCTAGGATCGGCGCATGGACGAGCTTTTCACGATCGCGGCGCGGGTGGGCGGCCTGCTCAAAGCGCGCGGCGAGACGGTCGGCGTGGCGGAATCCTCGGCGGGCGGGCTGATCTCGGCCGCCCTGCTGGCGGTTCCGGGCGCCTCGGCCTTCTTCATCGGCGGCGGGGTGATCTACACCGCCCGCGCCCGACACCGCCTGCTCGGCCTCGGGCGCGAGGACGTGGAGGGGGTCCGCTCGGCCAGCGAGCCTTACGCGACCCTGCTGGCGAACACCGTGCGCGAGCGGCTCGACACGACCTGGGGCCTGGCCGAGACCGGCGCGGCCGGCCCGACCGGCAACGGCTATGGCGACGCGGCCGGCCATGCCTGCCTGGCGGTGTCCGGCGCCCACGCCCTGGTGGAGACGCTGGAGACCGGGCAGACCGACCGCCTCGAAAACATGCTCACCTTCGCCGAAGCGGCCCTGCGGCTGCTGGAGACCGCCATCACCGGCGAGGTTTAGGTCTCAGGGCAGGATCACCGCGGAGAAGTCCGCGCTGCAGCGGGTGCAGGCGTTCGGCGGGCCGGCCGGGAACGAGCGGGCGTCGGCGGGCCAAATCCACTGGGCGGCGGGGGCGATTCCCTTGGTCAGGCCCCACGGCGGCGCGCCGTTGGCGCCCTCGGGGAAGAGCCCGCCGGCGGGCGATGTCCACGGCTGCGGCGCGAGGTCGGGCGCCGCTCCGCCGTATCCGGCCGACCAGCCCGGCAGGCCGGTGAGCAGGCGCTGGCTCCCGTCGGCGAAATGGAGCCGCGGGCCGTTCAGCCGGAATTCGCCGAGAACGCCGGCGCGGCCGGTCCCGTTGATCGCCACCATGTGCAGGAAATACCCCTGGCCCGGCGTCAACCGCGTCGGCGTGACGGCGACCGGAGTGCTCGCGCCGGCGCCGTGGGCGATCAGCGTCCCGCGCGCCGAGGGGTCGACGCTGAGGTAGACATAGACCGCATCGTCGGCCGTCACCGCGCCGGTGAGCATCGGCGCCGCCCGCCGGCCGCAGCCCGAGAGGGTCAGGAGGGCGATGAGCGCAGCCGCCGGCGTCAGGTGTTTCATGGGCCCCCCCGTGAGACGGCTATCAGAGTGATGCATCACCTCAAGAATATTTGTCATTCTCGGGCGGAGAGAGGGCGCGAAGCGACCGACCGCAGACCCGAGAACCCAGCAGCTCCGCCCTCGACGCGTGTCCGCGACTTCAAACAAGATCGCTGCTGGGTTCTCGGGTCTCCAGCCCGCTTCGCGGCCCTACGCCCGAGAATGACAATGTAGGGTGATATAGGATGGGTGCATCCCCTTGCGGCCAGCCAGAGAACGCCGCCATCGCCGGTGGCTCCGCCGGGACCGTCCCTTCGGCCCTGAGCTCGAAGCTATAGCGAAGCTGGTCGTCCCGGCCCAGGCCGCGCAGCTCCACGCCGAAGCCCCACAGGTCGGCGATATAGCCGAGCACCGCCCGGGCGTCGGGCTCGGCCAGGGGGACGTCGTTGTGCAGATGGTGGGTCAGCTCGAGCTTGCGGTCGCCGGCGAGGTTGGCGCCGGTGACCTCGATGTTGGGATCGCGGGCGCCGGGGTCGTACTGGGCCGCCAGGGCGCGCCGCACCTCGGTATAGCCCGAGCCGTCATGGATGGCGGCGACACGGTAGTGGTCGTGCGCGGCGTGGTTCTCGAGCTTGAACAGCTTCATCCTGCGCATCAGGTGCGGGCTCAGGAACTGGGCGATGAAGCTGTCGTCGCGATAGTTGGCCCAGGCGGTCCGAAGCGCGCCCATCGGGTCGCCGCAGCCGGCGATCTCGGGCAGGTATTCCCTGTCCTCGGCGGTGGGGTTCAGGGCCACGCGCTCGATGTCGCACATCATCTCGAAACCGAGGGCGTAGGGGTTGAGCCCGCTGTAGCGCCGGTCGTCGAACTCCGGCTGGCATACCACGGCGGTGTGGCTGGCCAGGAACTCGAGCATCGATCCGTCGCTGATCTTCCCGAGTTCGTGCAGCCGGGTCATGATCTTGTAGTGGACATAGGTGGCGCAGCCCTCGTTCATCACCTTGGTCTGGCGCTGGGGGAAGAAGTACTGGGCGATGTTGCGCACGATGCGCAGCAACTCGCGCTCCCAGCTGCGCAGGCGCGGCGAGAACTTCTCCAGGAAATAGAGCAGGTTCTCCTCGGGCAGCTGCATCGCCCCGCGGCCCGGCGCGTCAGGGTCGTCCAGTCCCGCCTCCGGCGTCCGGCGGCCCGAGGCCGGCAGGGTGCGCCAGAGGTCGTTGAAGCTGCCCTGGGCGTGGGCTTCGCGCGCGGCGCTGCGGGCCATCTCCTCGGCGAGGCTCGGGCGGGCGCGGCGGCCGTAGCGGTTCACGCCCTGGTCCATCAGCGCGTGGGCGGCGTCGAGGATGCGCTCGACCGGGCCGATGCCGTAGCGCTCCTCGCAGCGGGAGATGTAGCCCTTGGCGAAGCCGAGGTAGTCGAGGATGCCGCTGGCGTCGGTCTGCTCCTTGAACAGATAGTTGTTCTTGAAGAAGTGGTTATGGCCGAAGGCCGCGTGCGCCATGACCAGCGCCTGCATGGTCATGGTGTTCTCCTCCATGATGTAGGAGATGCAGGGGTTGGAGTTGATGACGATCTCGTAGGCGAGCCCGCCATAACCCTTGCGATAGATCGCCTCGTCGCGGGCGAAGCGTTTTCCGAACGACCAGTGGTGGTAGAAAATCGGCATGCCTATCGATGAATAGGCGTCCAGCATCTGCTCGGCGCTGATCAGCTCGATCTGGTTGGGATAGGGGTCGAGGCCCATCTCGCCGACGGCGATCTCCTCGATCGCGTCGTAGGTGCGCTTGAGGGAGTCGAAGCTCCACTCGCCGGACTCGAACAGCAGACCGCTCATGGGCCTATTCCTTTCCGGGTATACAAACTCTCTATTGATCCGCTCATCATTGATCCGCTCATCCCGGCGAACGCCGGGATGAGCGGAAAGAGAAGGTCTGGCTCGAACACATCACGCCGCGAGCCGGGTCTTGCTGAACAGCTGGTGGAAGACCGGGAAGACGTCGGCCTTGCTGAACACCCGCTTCATCGCGAAGTTGGCCCGCGGGGTGCAGCCGGCGTAGTCCTTCCACAGGTCGCTGACGTTTTGCTGCGACAGGAAGATTTCGGCCTGGCGCTGGTCATGGACCTCGACGTAGGCGAAGTACTGGCAGATCGGCAGGATCTGTTCGGTCAGGAGCGCCTTGCAGCGGGCGCTGTCGCTCGAATAGTTGTCTCCGTCCGAGGCCTGGGCCGCGTAGATGTTCCAGTCCTCCACCGGATAGCGCGCCTCGACGATCCGGCGCATCTCCGCGAGGGCCGAGGACACGACCGTGCCGCCGGTCTCGCGACTGCGGAAGAAGGTCTCCTCGTCGACCTCGCGCGCCTCGGTGGTGTGGCGGATGAAGACGATGTCGACCTTTTCGTACTGCCGGTTCAGGAACAGGTGCAGCAGGAGGAAGAAGCGCTTGGCCAGGTCCTTCATGTCCTCGGTCATCGAGCCGGAGACGTCCATCAGGCAGAACATCACCGCCTGGGCGGTCGGCTGCGGACGGGCCTCGAACCGGTTGTAGCGCAGGTCAACCGGGTCGATGTAGGCGATCCGCCGGGCCCTTGCGTGAAGCTGGCGGCGGTCCTCGAGGCACTGGTCGAGCCGCGCCTGATCCTCCGCGTCGCGCGGCTCCATCGCCGCCAGGACAGCGATCTCGGCCTCGAGGGCGGCCAGCGCCTCGGGCCGGGGGCGGCCGAGACAGATGCGCCGCGCCAGGCTGTGGCGCATGGTGCGGATCAGGTTGAGGTTGGTGGGATTGCCGCTCGGCGTGTGGCCGGCGCGGTGAAAGCGGACGGTCTTGGCGTCCTTGAGCTTGGCCTTGGCCAGATCCGGCAGCTCCAGCTCCTCGAACAGCACGTCGAGATACTCGTTGGTGGTGAGGGTGAAGCTGAACTCGTCCTCGCCCTCCCCGTCGGGCGCCCCCTCCGACCCCCTGCCGCCGCCCTCGCCCGACTTCGGCTTGGGCAGGGTGTCGCCGCGCAGGAACTCCTTGTTGCCGGGCATCACCTGGTCGCGGTCGCCGCCCTGGCCGGAATGGCGCAGCCGCGGCTCGGCGATCCGCTTCATCGGGATGTTGACCACCTCCTTGCTGTCGACGTCTCCGAGGGCGCGTTCGCGGATCGAGCGGACCACCGCGTCCTTGATCGCCGACTTGGCCAGACGGATGAATCGCTGGCGGTTGGGCAGGCTTTTTCCGCTCGGGTTCAGCCGGCGGTCGATCACGGTCATGCCCATAGGGGTCAGCCCGCCTTGTCGACGCGCATGTACCATTCGACCAGCCGGCGGGTCTGGCGCGCGGTATAGCCGCGGCTGACCATCCGCTCGACGAAATCGATGTGTTTCTTCTCGGTCTCCTTGTCGCCTTTGGTGCTGAAGCTGATCACCGGCAACAGCTCCTCGACCTGGCTGAACATCCGCTTCTCGATCACCTCGCGGATCTTCTCATAGGAGGTCCAGGACGGGTTCTTGCCGGCGTTGGCGGCGCGGGCGCGCAGGGCGAACTTGACCACCTCGTTGCGGAAGTCCTTGGGATTGGCGATCCCCGCCGGCTTCTCGATCTTGGAGAGCTCCTGGTCGAGGGTCTTGCGGTCGAACAGCTCGCCGGTGTCGGAGTCCTTGAAATCCTGGTCCTCGACCCAGGCGTCGGCGTAGGCGACATAGCGGTCGAACAGGTTCTGGCCGTAGTCGCTGTAGCTCTCGAGATAGGCCTTCTGGATCTCGTTGCCGATGAATTCGGCGTAGCGCGGGGCCAGCTCGCCCTTGATGAACTCGACGTACTGTTTCTCGACCGCCTCGGGGTAGCAGGCGCGGCGGATCGACTGTTCGAGCACATACATCAGGTGAACCGGATCGGCCGCCACCTCCTCGTTGTCGAAGTTGAAGGTCTCGGCCAGGATCTTGAAGGCGAAGCGGGTGGAGACCCCGTTCATCCCTTCGTCCATGCCCGCCATGTCGCGGTACTCCTGCATGGAGCGGGCCTTGGGATCGACGTCCTTGAGGTTCTCGCCGTTGTAGACCCGCATCTTGGAGAACAGGTTGGAGTTCTCGTGCTCCTTAAGCCGGGACAGCACGCAGAAGCGCGACAGCATGTCGAGGGTGGCCGGCGCGCAGGGGGCCTTGGACAGGTCGCTGGCCTGTAGGAGCTTGGCGTAGATCGCCGTCTCCTCGTTGGTGCGCAGGCAGTAGGGGACGTTGACCACGCAGATGCGGTCGATCATCGCCTCGTTGTTCTTGTTGTTGCGGAAGGTCTGCCACTCGGACTCGTTGGAGTGGGCCAGGACCACGCCCTGGTAGGGAATGGCGCCGACGCTTTCGGTGCCGACGTAGTTGCCCTCCTGGGTGGCGGTCAGCAGCGGGTGCAGGATCTTGAGCGGGGCCTTGAACATCTCCACGAACTCCAGGAGACCCTGGGTGGTCAGGTTCAGGCCGCCCGAATAGGAGTAGGCGTCCGGGTCGTTCTGACTGAAGAACTCCAGCTTGCGGATATCCACCTTGCCGACCAGGGCCGAGATGTCCTGGTTGTTGTCGTCGCCGGGCTCGGTCTTGGCCACGCAGATCTGGTTGAGCTTGGAGGGGGCCAGCCGCACCACGGTGAAGCGGGAGATGTCGCCGTCGAACTCGGCGACGCGCTTGACCGCCCAGGGCGACATCAGCCCGGTGAGATAGCGCGAGGGTATGCCGTAGCGGTCGGTGAGCAGGGCCCCGAGACGCTCGGGATCGAACAGGCCGAGCGGGGATTCGAACACCGGGCTGATCTGGTCGCCGGCCTTCAGCACATAGATCGGCAGCTGCTCCATCAGGGTCTTCAGCCGCTCGGCCAGGGAGGACTTGCCGCCGCCGACCGGACCCAGGAGGTAGAGGATCTGCTTGCGCTCCTCGAGGCCCTGCGCCGCGTGCTTGAAGAAGCCGACGATGCGCTCGATCGTCTCCTCCATGCCGTAGAAGTCGGCGAAGGTCGGGTAGCGCTTGATCGACCGGTTCATGAAGATCCGCCCGAGGCGCGGGTCGGTGGAGGTGTCGATCACCTCGGGCTCGCCGATCGCCGCCAGCATCCGCTCGGCGGCGTTGGCGAAGGTGGTCGGGTCTTCCCGGCACAGGGTGAGATAGTCGCGCAGCGACATTTCGGTCTGTTTTCGGCTTTCGAACAGGCTGGCGCTGAGTTCGAACACATCCGGGGTGGGAGCCATCATATTCATGGGGACCGCCGTCAGAACAGGGGTGAACGGGAGGACGCGGCGCCGGAGGGCGTCGCGCGGGTTAGGTCTAATGAGGTGGTGAGGGCGCCGCCGCGCCGGGCCTGCCCCTTCGGGCTTGACGGGCGCCGCCGACAGCAACTAGTGATCCGCGTAGAGGGCCGATGCAGTCGGGTACTCGAACGACTATACAATGGTGTCCTCCCCGCGCGGACTGGGGCGCACTTATGGATCGCCCGCGACTGCCGGAGCCCGGCGCGTCGTGAACTTGAAGATCCCGCAATGTCTGCTTGCGGACGTTATTGAAAACCGAATCGCTACAGTCAGTCTGCGCCGTCTATTGGATTGGGGAAGCCCCGATACGCACGAAGACCTGTGTTAGAGCGCCGCAGCCCCGGTTGCAGGCGTAGCGCTCGGACCCGGCCCGCGCCTGAAGTCAGACGTCGCCCACCGAATCGGCAGATCGGCGTTTACGCGGCGGAAGGCCATGTTCCGGCTTGTGGCGGGGGCGAAATCCTGCGTGCGAGTCCCGCCGGGAGTCAGCCCGCCGAAGGCGCGGCGCGGGCCGCGTCGTAGCCCGACCACATCGGCGCGCAGTCGACCACGGCCTCCTCCGCCATCGCCCGGTCGATCGCCATGACCGTCAGGCCCGCCTCCATCGAGTCCCACGGCGTCACCGGAAAGGCCGCCTCGCCCGCCAGGGCGGCGCGAAGGTCGCGGGCCATGGCCTGGTCGGCGCCGTTGTGATTGTCGGCGGTGCGCCCGCCGTAATCGATCCGCTCGGGCCGGCCGTGCGCGAGGACGCCGCGCACGATCAGCCGGTTGCGCACCAGGTCGGCGATCAGCGTCCCGCGCGTCCCGGCGACATACCAGCGCCGCTCCTGCAGCGCCGTGTGGCTGTTGGCGTGGAAGCTGAGACGGACGCCGTTGGCGTAGTCCACCAGGGCGGTCTGATGGTCGGCCACGTCCATGTCCGAGGTGAAGGCGTCGTCCGCCCCGGACCAGCCGGCGCCGAACATCGCATAGGCGGGTGCGCCGTCGTCGTAGGCGCGGGGCTCTCCCGCACGATCCGGGTGGAAGATCCGCCGCCCGCCGAAGCTGGCCACCCGCGCGGGGCGGGCGCCGGCGATGCGGCCGAAGATATCGAAGTCGTGGCACACCTTGTCGAGCAGGTAGGAGCCGCCCCACGCCTGCCGGCGGCGCCAGTTGCGGGCCAGATAGCCGCCGTGCTCGGGATGCAGATGCTCGGTGGCGTCGATGGAGACGATCTCGCCGAGCTCCCCTGAGTCGATCCGACGGATCACCTCGCGGACGATGCTCATCGAGCGCATCACCAGGCCGACATAGACCGGCGGCGCGTCTCCCGCCGCGAGCCGCCGGGCCAGGGCCAGGGTCTCGTCCTCGGTACGGACGATCGGCTTCTCCATGAACACCGGCCAGCCGGCGTCCAGCGCCGCGTTCAGGTGCTCGAAGTGCAGGTGGTTGGGCGAACCGATCATCAAAAGGTCGAACGGGCCCTCGGCGATCAGCGCCTGCACCGACGGCAGGGCGGCGCCGGCGTCGATCCCCGCCGCCTCCAGGATCGGCGCGCCGATGGGGTCAGGGTCCACATGCGCCGCGACGTCGAGCGCCCACCCCACCTCAGCCATCGCCGCCAGCACATGGGCGATCCGTTGGCCAAGGCCGATCACGCCGATCCGGGTAGGGGCTGAAGTCGTCATCCGGTCAGCATCACCGATTTCGGAGGCCGGCGTCGAGCCCTCCGCACCTCCGCGACGGCGAACGGCGAAACGCAAAGAGCGGCCGCGCACGGCCGCTCTTCAGAAGGAGGGATGCGCGCCGCCGCCGCGGCGCGCTCGCGCGTCGTGGATCCGGCTCAGTTGCGCGCCATCAGGGTCGGGCCCTTACCCTTCATGAGAGCGGTCAGAACCGACCCCTGGACGTCGCGCACCGCGTTGTTGACCGCCTCGCTGTGGCACGCGCTGAAGGACGCCACTTCGTCAGCCCAGGCGTCGGCCTTCGGCGCGCCGCCGCACACCGCGGTCGCCGCGCGGTCGATGCGGTCGAGGGCGATGCGGGCGCCGCCGCCGCTCATCACGTCGACGCCGGCGAGATCGACCGTGGTGTGGCGGGTGACGATGGCGGGATCGTTGGTCACGTTGGTGCTGACGGGGACGTCCTGCGCCGAGGCGGCGCCGGCGAGGAGGGTGAGGCCGGCGGCGGCGGCGGCGAGGGTGACGAAACGGTTCATGACGGTAGCTCCAAGGGAAAGAGGATCGCCCGGGCGGCGACAATCCCTGGATACGGCGGGGCCTCCCTGACTGCTGTGACCGCGGTCACAGGGCGCAACGCCGCTCACGCCCCCAGGGTCAACGCCTCGAGCGGCGCGGGCGCGCGGATGGTCACGCCCGCCGCGCCGAGGTCGACCCAGCCCTCGCGCGCCCAATCGTTGAGCTTGCGGTTGACCTTCTCGCGCGAGAAGCCGAGGCGGCGGGCGATCTCGGTCTGGGTCATGGCCACCACGCCGTGCGCGTTGCGGGCGCCGAGCAGCAGCACCGCCAGCCGCCCGCCGAGGTCGAGGCGCGTGATCCGCTCCATGGCCTCGTTCAGGGCGCGAAGACGCTTGCTGAGTTCGGCGATCACCGCCAGGGCGGCGCGGGGCTCATCTTCGAGCGTGCGCATCAGCGCCGCCCGCGGCAGCCGCCACAGCTGGGTGCGGCGCGACGCGGCCATGTCGGCCGAGCGGCGGCCGCCGTCGAGCACCGCCATCTCGCCGACCAGGGCGCCCGCGGTCAGGGCGGTGAATCTGAGCTCGCGGCCGTCGGGCGCCGAGGTGCGGATCTCGAGCTCGCCGCTCAGCACCACATAGGCCGCGTCGGCCGCGTCGCCGGCCCGGCACAGGAACGCCCCGGCCTCCAACGCCAGCGCAGACCCCGCCGCCGCCAGCCGCTCACGCGCGCCGTCCGACAGCACGCCGAACACCGCCGAGGCCTTCAGCACCTGGACGACGGGATCGGGCTTGCTCATGCCCGCCATAGGTCGCTGTCGCAGGCGCCACCGTCAATCCGTTCCCACGCGCGCCTCCGGCCGGAACACGCGCCCGCCTACCCCGTTTTCAAACGCCAAGCCCGGCGCAAGGTTCGAGACCCCACCCCATGAACGACAAGATCGCGCTGGTCACCGGCGCTGAATCCGGCATCGGCGCTGCGTGCGCGGCCGCGCTGGCGACCGCAGGCTTCGACGTTGCGGTGCTCTACTTCAAAGACGCCGAGGCCGCCGGCAAAACGGCGGCGGTTGTGACCGGCGCCGGCCGACGTTCGGTTACCGTTCAGGCCGATGTCAGCGACGAGACCGCGGTGGAGGCCGCGTTCAGCCAGGTGAACACCGCGCTTGGCCTGCCGACGGTGCTGGTCAATTCTGCGGGCCTGAACCAGTCTGGCGTGTCGGTGGCCGACATGAGCACCGCCCAGTGGCTGCGGCTTCTGGGCAGCGACCTGACCGGGCCGTTCCTGACTTCGCGGCGCCTGGTGCAGGATCTGCGCAAGGCGGCGCGTCCGGGCCGGATCATCAACATCTCTTCGATCCACGCTCACGACGTGCGCGCCGGGGCCGCCGACTATTGTGCGGCCAAGGGCGGCCTGAAGAACCTGACCGAGACCATGGCGCTGGAGTGCGCGAGCCTCGGCATCACCGTCAACGCCATCGCCCCCGGCATGATCCTGACGCCGATGAACGCCCGCGCCGTCGCCGATCCCGCCTATCGCAAGAGCCTGGAGGCCGACGTACCGCTGGGCCGTGCGGGACGTCCCGAGGAGGTGGCCAGCCTGGCCGTCTATCTGGCGTCGCCGGCGGCGGACTACATTACCGGCGCCACCTTGACCATCGACGGCGGCCTGTCGCTGCTGCTCGCCGAAGGGGCCTGACGCATGCCCAATATCGACTTCAACGTCGAGGCGCGCGAGGCCCTGGTGATTCAGCGGTCGGAAGCCCTGAAGGACCATGACCTGATGAGCCCCTATGTGTGGGCGCAGCCGGGCGGAGAGCTCGGTCTCATGCTGCGGGCCGTGCCGACCGATCCCGAAGCCACCGTGACCGGGGCGATCTTCTTCGGCGAAAGCACGGACGGAATCACCTTCCGCATGGACGAGCATCCAGTGATCGCACCGGGACCTGATGCGATCGACGCCGGCGGCTGCGAGGATCCGACCGTGGTGCTGATCGGCGACCGCTATGTGATCTATTACACCGGCGTCGCCGCCGACCGCTCGTCCGGCCAGCTCCTCTACGCCGACGGCCCGCATCCGCGCCAGCTACATAAGCGCGGCATCGCCCTCGCGTCGTCCAAGACCGAGCGCAACACCAAGGAGGCTACGGTGGAGCGGACCGCCGACGACCGCTGGCGGCTGTTCTACGAATACGCGAGGAACGGCGCCTCGGCGATCGGCCTGGCGCTCGGCGACGGGGTGGCCGGGCCGTGGACCGAGCAGCCCGAGCCGGTGCTGCCGCGAGAGGACAACTGGGACAAGTGGCACCTCTCCACCGGACCTCTTCTCACCCGCGATCCCGACATGCCGGTGATGTTCTACAACGGCGCCACCGAGGACGCCCGCTGGCGGATCGGCTGGGTGGCGTTCAACCGCGACTGCACGAGGGTGGTCGACCGCTGCGTCGAGCCCCTGATCACCCCTCCCCCGCCGTCGGAGCGCACCGGCATCGATATCGCCTTCGCCGCGTCGGTGATCGAGCGCCACGGCAAGGTGTTCCTGTACTATTCGCTCGGCGACAAGGTGCTCTACCGCTCGCAGATCAAGCAATGCGGGGCGAAGTAACGCCCGTTCAACCCACCACCGCGATCGACATGCCGATCTTCGCCTCTGCACCGGGCGCCACCTCGAACACCCCGGGCTTTTGGCGGAAATCGCCGTCGTAGCCGGCGGGGTCGGCGATCCCATGCCAGGGCTCGATGCAGATGTAGGGGGCGCCGGGCTTGGTCCAGACCCCGAGGTAGGGGGTGTTCGGGAAGCTCACCTCGAGTTGAGGTCCGTCCGGCGCGCCGTAGCGCAGCGTCTGGCCTTGCAGCCGGTCGAAGATCACCGCGTCGTCGACGAACAGGTCGTCGCGAAGGACGAGGTCGCGGCCCCTCACCGGAGTCGGGAAGCTCTCGGGCTTGACCACGCCCTCGCCGGTGATGCGGCGGATCGGCGCCGGCTCGTCCTCAGGGAACAGGATCCGGTGCGCGTCGCGCGGCCGCCCGTACGGCAGGGGCCAGCGCAGGGCCGGGTGGAAGCCGAAACTGGCGGGCATGGGCGTCTCGCCCCGATTGCGCACCGTGGCGGTGATGTCGAGCCTGGCGCCGGCGATGGCGAAGCGAAGGTCGAGTTCGAACGCGAAAGGATAGATCGCCAGCGTCTCGGCGTCGGCGACCAGGCGAAAGACCGCGCTGGCGGAATCGGCGTCGATCACCGTGAACGGCTTGCGGCGCGCGAAGCCGTGCTTCGGCATTGCGTAGGTCCGGCCGTCCAGGCGGTAGCGCCCGCCTTCCAGCATGCCGACGATGGGAAACAGGATCGGCGCGCGCCCGGTCCAGAAAGCTGAATCCCCGTCCCACTGCAGGTCCTGCCCTTCGGCGTCGCGCAGGGCGTAAAGCTCGGCGCCCATGGCGTTGATCTCGGCGCTGAGCTGGTCGGAGGCGATGGCGGTGAGGCTGGGCATGGGGCCGTTTACTCCAAAACCGGCGACAGTGAACGCGCGAGGCGATAGTTTGGTCGATCTTGACATTGGACCGCACCGGCCGGCCCGCTACCTTGGGCTGAACCGAAGGTGGGCCACATGAGGACGTTCCGGGCATTCGCGGCGCTGGCCGCTGTCGTCGCGACAGGGCTTTCCGGGCCGGCCCCGGCCGAAACCCTATCCTGGACGCCCCCGACCGACGCGGCGATTCACGACATGCTGGTCAAGCGGATCGATGTCGACCAGCAGGGTGTCGGCATCGTCGTCGGGGTGATCGACGGGCGCGGCCGGCGGATCATCGCCTATGGCGCGCGGAACCAGGGCGACAAACGATCGCTCGATGGCGACACCCTGTTCGAGATCGGCTCGATGACCAAGGTGTTCACCTCCCTCCTGCTCGAGGACGCGGTCCTGAAGGGCGAGGTTCAGCTCGACGATCCGGTGGTCAGATACCTTCCGGCCGGCGTGCACGTCCCCGAGCGCAACGGCAAACAGATCACCCTGATCGACCTCGCCACACACACCTCGGGCCTGCCGCGGCTGCCGGCCAACCTGAAGCCGGCGAACCTAGACAATCCGTATGCTGACTATACGGAGGACCAGCTCTACCAGTTCCTGAGCGGCTACGCGCTGACGCGCGACATCGGCTCCAGGTACGATTACTCCAACCTGGGCGCGGGCCTCCTGGGCGATGCGCTGAGCCGCCGGGCTGGGCTCGGATACGAGGCCCTGGTCCGGCGGGACGTCCTTGCGCCCCTGCATATGGACAGCACGACCGTCACCCTCTCGCCGGCGCTGGCGGCGCGGATGGCGATCGGCCACAACGGCGGGCTCGCCCCCGTGCCCAACTGGGATATCCCGGCGCTCGCCGGCGCCGGCGCGCTTCGTTCGGACGCCAACGATCTGCTGACCTTCCTCACCGCCGAACTCGCGTTGACGCCCAGTCCGCTGTCGACGGCCCTGCGCGAGCAATGGCGGCCGCGACGGCCGACGCCAATCCCGGACACCGAGATCTCCCTGGCCTGGCACGTGCGCAAGACCGCGACCGGCGAGGTGGTCTGGCACAACGGCGGCACCGGCGGCTTTCGCACCTTCATGGGCTTCGATCCCACCTCGCGCTTCGGCGTGGTCGTCCTGACCAACGCCGCGACGGCGAGCGGCGGGGACGATATCGGTTTTCACCTGCTGACCGGAAGCCCGCTGGCGCCGCAGCCGAAAGTGCGCCACGCCATCCACCTCGACGCCGACGCCCTGCAACCCTTCGTCGGCAGATACCAGCTGTCGCCGCAGGCGGACTTGGTGATCACCCGCGGCGGGGACCACCTGTTCGTGCAGCTGACCGGACAGTCCGCCTACGAACTCTTCCCCGAAGGCCCGAAGGACTTCTTCCTCAAGGTGGTGGACGCCCAACTGACGTTCGAGACCGGTCCCGACGGCGCCGTCACCGACGCCGTGCTGCACCAGGCGGGGGCCAACACGAAGGCTGCCCGGCTGCCCTGAGCCGCGCCCGGCGCGAGGACGCGACCAGGCCGCTCGGGCTCCGGACTAAGCTTTCACATCCACGAGCATGCCGCTCTTCTTTTCGGCCTGCTGTTCGACGTCCTGTTTGATCATCTGCTGGATCTTCTGATCCACCTTGGCCTTGTCGGCCGGGCTGAGCGCGTCGTACTGCTGCTGCGTGAGACCGAGGCTGTGCAGCATGCTGGACTGCATCTGCTGGGCGGGCGTCATCCGACTGTAGTCCATCAGCCAGTCCACCGGATCGGTGGTCGGGTCCGGAACGGACGCGCCGAATCCCGCCGACGGCGCACTCGACGGTGCGCTGGCCGCCGTCGGCGCATAGGGTGTCCCGCCGCCAATCCCCGAAATGGACATGCCCCGTCTCCCTGGTCCGCCGGGGACGATGCAAGAATCGTGCGCGCGGCCCATGGGCATAGCGCGTTGGAACCGTTGAGAGGGTCAGCGAAGATGAGGCGCCCCCGGCAGATTCTACCGGACGGAGACAACCGAATCTCGCCGATCGTCTTCGGGCGCGGACAGGCGGGGGTCTTCCCGCCTACTTCGCCGCCTTCGCGTCCGGGGCCGGCGCCGTTCTCGGCGGCGCGTGCTTCACGTAGCGATCGAGCCAGTCGGTCATTTCCCACAGCACGTGGCCGGTGGACTCGCGGCCACGGTAGCCGTGCGGTTCGTTGGGCAGGGTGACGTAGCGCACCGTGGCGCCCGCGCCCTTGAGCGCCGCGTAGAAGCGCTCGGACTGGATCGGGAAGGTGCCGGAGTTGTCGTCGGCCTCGCCGTGGATCAGGAGGATCGGGGCCTTGATATTCGGCGCATAGTTGAACGGGCTCATGGCGTCGTAGGTCGACTTGGCCTGCCAGTAGGTGCGCTGCTCGGCCTGGAAGCCGAACGGCGTCAGGGTGCGGTTATAGGCGCCCGAGCGGGCGATACCGGCCCGGAACAGGTCGGTGCGGGCCAACAGGTTGGCGGTCATGAAGGCGCCGTAGCTGTGGCCGCCGACGGCGATATGGTCCTTGTCTGTCACGCCCAGCGCGACCACGGCGTCCACCGCGGCCTTGGCGTCGGCGGAAAGCTGCTCGATGTAGGTGTCGTTGGGCTCGGTCCCCTTCTCGCCGATGATCGGGAAGCTCGGCCCGTCGAGCACGGCGTAGCCCTGGGTGACCAGGAACACCGCGTTGATCCCCTGCGGCCGGTAGAAGCGGGTTTTCGAGGTATCGACCACCTGGCCGGCGACGGCGGCGTCCGTGAATTCTGCCGGGTAGGCCCACATCAAGAGCGGCAGCGGACCGTCGCGGGCCTTGTCGTAGCCGGCCGGCAGGTAGAGCACGCCGGACAGCGGCACGCCGTCCGCGCGGGTGTACGTGATCAACTGCTTCTGCACGCCGGCGAACTGGGGCTCCGGATCGGGGAAGCGGGTCAGGGCGCGCGGCTCGCCTCCGTTCAGAGTACGAACGAAATAGTTCGGCGGATCCTGGCGGCTCTCGCGGCGGGTCAGCACGTGCTCGGGGTCGAGCACCGAAACCACCCGCTCGTAGTTGGGATCCCTGGCCTGCCACAGGAGCTTGGACTGGCCGGATTTGAGGTCGTAAGCCGCCAGGAAGGGATGCTCGCCGTCGCGGGAGGCGCCCTCCCCGGTCATCAGCACCGATCCGTCCGGTGTGAACTGAAGGGTCGGACGGCCGAGCGGTCCCGGGGCCAGGATCGGCAGGCCGGGGTTGTGATACTGGTCCTGATAGTTGCGCTCGACCAGCACGCGCGGCGCAGCGTGGCCGGAAGGGTCGACCAGGATCCGCGTCTCCCGCCGGGTCTTGATGTGGCGGGTGAAGACGAGAGCCGTGTCGGCCTTGCCCCACATAACCTGCGAGAACCGGTCCCTGAGATCGGCCAGGACCGTGGGCGCGCCGCTGAAGGGCGCCGCCTGCATCATCAGCCGGTCGTGGACCTCGACCTTGCGGTCGGTGTCGCCCCCGTCCTGGGCCACGGCCCAGACCAGGGTCGACGGCGCGTCGGCCCGCCACTCGGCCTCGCGCGGGAAGGGCGTGACGGCGTCGAAGGCGGTGGGCAGGCTATCGGTCAGCGGCCGGTCGGCGATGGTCTTCACCGGCCTGCCGTCCGCGGTCCACACCGCCAGTTCCGCGGGGAAGCGGTCGGCCGGGACGACATAGCTGAACGGCCGCTTCAGCCGCTCGAAGGCGATGTACTTTCCATCGGGCGACAGGTGGAATTCGATGAACAGGCCGGGCGCGCCGACCGGGCGCGCCACAGGGCTGGCCAGCGAGACGTATTCGAGCTGGCTGGTGAAATAGTAGTCGAACAGCGCTTCATCGTGCGGGTTGGCCAGCAAGTCCTCGTAGGTGCGGATGGCCGCGGCCTTGCCGGCGCTCTCCTGCACCGTCGGCCCGACCGGAATGGTCGGCTCGGGCGGCGGCGCCCCGCGCGTCGCCAGCTTGCGGGCGAGCAGCAGGCCGCTGCTGTCGGGCGTCCAGGTGTAGGCGTCGCCGAGGCCGAAGGCGGCGTTGACGACCGGGCCGGTCAGCTTCTTCGCCGGCAGGCCGGGGCCGGCCACCCAGAGCTCGAGGCCGTTCGCCTGGCGCACCACGAAGGCGAGTTTTTTGCCGTCCGGCGACCACTGGGGCTGGGCGAAGCGCGCGCCCGCGGGCAGGGCGACCGGCGCGGACTTGCCGGTGGCCACGTCCTCGAAGGCCAGCGAGGTCAGCCAGTTCATGCGGATCTCGGCCGGACCATTGGTGCGCGGATCGATGCGGTAACCGCCGAGGCGCAGGATCGGCCGGGCGAGGGCGGCGACCGACGGCAGGGTCTCGCGGCCGAACACCGCCAGGGATTTGCCGCCGCGGCTCGGCAGCACGCTCGGTGTCGGCGGCGCGTCGAGCATGGCCGCGATCGGCGCCGGAGGCTGATGGTAGGCGGGCGCGGCGGGCGCCGCCACGGCGAAGGCGGCGGGCGCCTGGGCGAGAAGCGCGAGCCCCAACGCCGACGTCGTCAGCCGGCCAAACCTTGTCATGCGATTTCCCCTCGTGTCCCGGCGCATGGTGTTCAGCGCCGGGCCGAAGTCAATCGGCGGGCGTGCAACCGTCGCATTCCGGGCTTAGGCTGCTCAAAACACAACGGAGGAGCCCGCCTATGAACACCAAGGATGTCGCCGACGACCTCGTCTCGATGTGGCGACAAGGGCAGTTCGCCGAGAGCGGCGAGAAATACTGGGCCCAGGATGTGGTCAGCGTCGAGGCCGGTGGTCCGCCGGGCATGGACCCGGTGTCTCACGGCATCGACGCCGTGCGCGGCAAGAGCGCGTGGTGGTCGGACAACCACGAGGTGCACGGCGCCAAGGTGACCGGCCCGTTCGTCAACGGCGATCAGTTCGTGGTCGGCTTCGAAATGGACGTGACCTTCAAGCCCGAGGGCCGGCGCTTCACCATGGCCGAACAGGCGCTCTACACCCTCCGCGACGGCAAGATCGCCGAGGAGCGCTTCTTCTACGGCGGCTGAGCCGAGGCCAGGCTCGGGTATGAGCCCGACCGACGCCGTGAAGTCGCGCCTCCTGGCCAAGCCGGGCGCCAGCGCCGAACCCGCGAAGATCCAGGGCGTCGCGCTCTACAAGGTGATGGGTAAGATGTTCGCCATCCTGTCGGAGCGCGCCGACCCCAACGTCAGCCTGAAGTGCGATCCGCATCTGGCGGAAATCCTGCGCGCGCAATATGCGGCCATCGGCCATCGCTATCACCTGGACCGGCGCCATTGGATCAGCATCAGTCTGGACAGCGACGTCCCCGAGGACGAGGTGCTGCGCCTGACTGACCAGTCCTACGACCTGGTCCGCGCCGGGCTTTCCGCAAAGCAGAGAGCGGTGCTGGAGCAAGACAATTCGACGGAGGAGCCGCCCGTTCAGTAGCGCGCCGACAAGGTCAGCCCGAAGGTCATCGACTGGCCCGGAAACCGCACCACGGTGTTGGCGTTGCTGGCGACCGAACTCCAGTAATAGGTATCCGTCAGGTTCCGGCCCCAGATCGACAGCTCGTATTTGTGATCCAGGGTGTGGACGCCGATGCTGCCGTTGAGCAGTCCATAGGGCTTGATCTTGAAGAGCGGGTCTTCGCCGAGGTCGGCGTGACTGTCGGTCTGCAGTCGGCCGTTGAGGGTCGCCTGTACGCCCAGCTTGTCGGTGATCGGCCGGTCGTACACCAGCGTCATCGCGCCCTGCCAGTCGGGACTGTAGGGGAATTGCGCGCCGGTGAAGTTCTGCGGCTGGCCCGCGCCGTTGACACCGATGTATCTGCCGAGCTCGGTATGGACGTAGGTGATCGAGGTGACCAGCGACAGGCCCGGCGCAATCCGCCAGGTGATGTTGCTGTCAAGACCATAGGCGTCGGCGGTGGGGACATTCGAAAGCCGGGCGAGCGCGGTGTAGATCGGATCAGCGAAATAGACGCTGAGCTGCTTGTCGGTATAGTCATGGTAGAACAGGGCGACGTTGGCCTGCAGTCGACGCTCGAAAAGGCCGGCCTTCACCCCGACTTCGTAAGCGGTCAGCAATTCCTGCTTCGCCGGCAAATTCTGGGTCGAGACGTTGGCCGTATTCACAGGGATGGTGCCGTTCTTGGCCCCACGGGAAATCGAAGCGTAGGCGAGGACGTCCGGCAGCGGTTTCCAATCCAGGGCCGCGCGGTAGGAGACGTTGTTCTCGTCGAGGCTGGTGCGGCCGATGGCGAACCCGGGGACGCTGGGATCGAAGGTAACGCACTGGCTCTGGCTGATCGGGGCGAGAAAGTCGCCGTAGGTCTGATAGTAGAGCGCGCGGTTGGTGACGTTGACGTTGGCGAGCATGTCGCCGTTGTAGTCGCGCGAGCAGCCGATCGAGCGTTCATTGTCCTGCGTGAAGCGGATCCCTGTGGTGAGGCTGAGCTGATTGGTCAGCTTCCAGTCCGCGTTGGCGAAAACGCTCCAGGTCCGCGCCGTCATGTCGCCGAAGTCGATAAAGGTGCGGAAGGCCGTGGCGGCGTCGGCCAGCGTATAGCCGCCGGTGTTGAACGGCGTCGGCAGGAGCGTCCCGGTGTAATAGCGGATCAGACCGACGTTGGCGTTCTGGCCGAGATCGATCCGGTCCGCATCCGAGATGTTGTCGTGGGCGTAATAGCCCCCGATCAGCCAGTGCGCCGGTCCGCTGTCGCCCTCGACGTGCAGTTCTTCGGACAGCGAGCCGATGTGGCCGAACGACTGCTGGGTCAGGATCTCATAGGGGGCGCCGCTCCAGTCGAAGGTGGCGTTGCGCCGGACGTGATTGTAGCCGCTGAGCGACACCAGGCGGATCCCGCCGCCGAGATCATAGCTCAGGCGCAGGGCGGCGGCGTAGAAGTCGTCGTTCTCCTGCAACGGCTGATGCAGTCCCGTGCCGCGGCCGATGTCCGCCGCGCGGGCGCTGTCCGCCTCCCAGTCCGCCTGCGTCCCCGTGGTGGGCATGTACGTGGCGATGTAGTTGGCCACGCCCGGCGTGTTGAACGGGCTGCCGGCGGTCGCCGGCGTGAAGCCGATCGCCTGCGCCGCCAGGGTGTCGGAGGTGTTGCGCCAGCCGCTGAGCGTGACGTCGGCCGAGAACCGGTCGTTGGGCCGCCAGGACAGTTCGCCCCGGACGCCGTAATTGTGGATACGGCCGAGCTTGTCGCCGGGCCGGCTCTGGCTCTTCTGCCAGCCGTCGTCGCTGTCCTCGGTGCGGAAGGCCAGACGCCCGGTGAGGCCCTGCGTCAGCGGCCCGGTGATATAGCCTTCGAAGTTGTGGGTGGCGTAGTTGCCGACCTCGGCCGTCAGACCGGCGTCGAAATGGTCCTTGGGCTTGTTGGTGATGAAGTCGACCAGGCCGGCGGTGGTGTTGCGGCCGTAAAGCGTGCCCTGCGGCCCCTCGAGCACCTCGACCCGCTGCAGGTCGTAGATCGGCCCCGAATTCATGAACGGGTAGGCGTAGGCCACCTCGTCGACGTAGGTGCCGACCGTCGAGGTGGACGACAGGTTGATGGTGTTGAAGCCGATCCCGCGCAGCGTATAGATCGGCACGCCCTCATAGCCCTTGGAGACGGTGAAGCTCGGCGCCACGGCCGACAGGTCGGACACGCCGGTGATGTGCAACTCCTTCAGCTGGGCGCCGCTGAAGGCCTGGATCGAAAGCGGTACGGCGTTGGCCTGCTGTTCGCGCCGCTGCGCGGTGACGACGATGGTGTCCGAGCTGGCGGCGTCCGCGGGCGCGGTCGGCGCCGCGGTCTGCGCCGTGGCCGCGAACGGCAGGCCGACGAGGAGCATGGCCCCCGCGAACAGTGAGACTCGTCCCGTGCGACTGCCGGCCATCGATGCGTTTCCCTCAGCCCTGGCCTTTTGGCGGCCTTATGGTCGTCATGGAGCGGGAAGAACGGGGTCGCGGACAAGCTGTGACTTCTGACAGGCGCCCGCCGGGAACCCCTCAACGCAAGGTCGTGACGAACCCGAGAGCGGTGGCGCGATAGATCGCGTGCGCGCGGCTGGAGGCGTCGAGCTTGCAGGCGGCGTTCTTGAGGTGGAAGCGCACCGTCGGCACCGAGATTTCCAGGATCTGGGCGATCTCGGAGTCGGTCTTGCCGAGCGCCGCCCAGCGAAGACACTGGACCTCCCGCGGCGTCGGCGCCCCGTCCGACGGCGCCCTGAGGCCCGAGGCTTCGGCGTGGGCGCTGATGAACTTGAGGGCCAGGGCGAACATGGCGTCGGCGGATTCAGCGAAGGCGCTTTTCAGGCTCTCGAGCGGCTCCGCGCTTCCCCAGACCACCGCGCCGAGGACGCCGAACGGCAGATGCACAGGGGCGACGATAGCGGAACGAACGCCGTATTCTTCGACCGCCCCGCTGGTGTCGACCGATTGAAGCATGAGGTTGGGGCGCCAGCTCATCAGGCGATCGCCATCGAAGTAGAAGGGCTCCGACGTCAGGCGCACGGCCTTGAGCACCGGCACGCTCAACGCCAGCCGGCGGTTTCGCCAGTACGGCTCCTCCATCTCGACCCAGCGGAAGTGGGTCTCCGCATAGGGCCGCCCCTCCGCGTCGCGCATGGGAAGCGGATCGGCCAGGTTCGAAGACGCGGCCGTGAGCGGCAGGCCGATGCTCCGTCCCGCCTGCGCGACCAGTTCGGCCAGCCGACCAATGCTGCTCCACAGGGCTGGGAGGTCTTGTTCTGAATCCGTCATGGCGCCCTGTGACTTTTCACAGCTTGGCGCCGAAGGGGGTGATCCGCCATGCTTCCCCGACGTTCAAAGTTGTGAGTTCACTCCGGCCACCGCTTCAACAGCCACCCTCTTCAATCGATTGGCGCGTCCGGTGGACCTGAACCTTTCCCGACACGAGCTCCGGTTCCGCGACGACGTCCGCGCCTTTCTGGCCACGGCCCTGACGTCCGAGTTGGCGGCGGTCGGCCGCCGCGCCACCAGCGTCTTCACCGACCCGGAGTACAGCCTGCGTTGGCAGGCGATCCTGAACGCCCGCGGCTGGGCCGCGCCGTCCTGGCCGCGCGAGTACGGCGGACCGGGCTGGACCGAAATGCAGCGCCATATCTTTCAGGCCGAATGCGCCCGGGCCTGTGCGCCGAACCTTGCGCCCATGGGTCTGAAGATGGTCGGCCCCTGCATCATGGGCTTCGGGACAGACGCTCAGAAGGCCCACTACCTGCCGCGGATCCTGTCGGGCGAGGACTACTGGTGCCAGGGCTATTCCGAACCCGGCTCCGGCTCGGATCTCGCCTCGCTGCAGCTCAGGGCCGAGCGCGATGGCGACGATTATGTATTGAACGGCTCCAAGATCTGGACGACGCACGCGCACCACGCCAACCGCATGTTCTGCCTGGTTCGAACGCGGAGCGACGGCCGCCCGCAGGCGGGCATCACCTTCCTGCTGCTCGACATGGCGAGCCCAGGCGTCCGCATCGACCCGATCATCACCCTCGCCGGCGAGCACGAGGTCAACCAAGTCTTCTTCGACGACGTGCGCGTGCCGACGGCCAACCGGCTGGGCAAGGAGGACGACGGCTGGCGGGTGGCCAAATATCTTCTGGAGTTCGAGCGGGGCGGCGGCATGGGGCCGGGCCTCGCCGTGACGCTGCAAGGACTGCGGCAGAACGCTTCGCTCGACGGCGCGCCGCTGGCGGACGATCCGGACTTCCGGCGAAAGCTTGTCGAGGCGGAGATTCGCAACACCGCGATCAGCATGACGGAGCAGCGCGTCCTCAGCTCGCAATCGACCGGTGGAAAGCCTGGACCGGCCTCGTCGATGCTGAAGGCGCAGGGAACCGAGGCGCTGCAGGGTATCGATCATATCGGCGTCGACGTGGCGGGGATCTATGCGGCGGTGCACCAGCCGCAAGCCCGGGCGCCCGGCTCCAACCTCTCGCCGGTCGGCCCGGAGCAAACGCTTACGGCTATGGCGCGTTATCTGAACAACCGAGCCGCCTCCATCTACGGCGGCTCGAACGAGATCCAGCGGGATATCATCGCCAAGCTCGTGCTTGGCCTCTGACGCAAGGACAGGGACGATGAGCAGTGTCGAGGAGATCACCGCCGAACCGGCGGTGCTGGTCCGCCCCGATCAACCGGTCAAAGTCGCAGCGGGCGCCAAACCACTGGCGACAGCCAGGATCGGCGCGCCGACCATCGACTATCTCGAACCCGCGGGCGATCCCGGCTTCTTTGGCCCGGACTCGATGGCCTGGCGCGTGCACGCCAATCCGATCGCCTTAGCCGTCGGCGGCGTCGCCGCGGTGATCCTCGAACTGGCGGAGCCCCGGGTCCGGACCGGGGTTTGGGAGCACTCCATCTTCCGCACCGATCCGTTGACCCGCATGCAGCGGACCGGCGACGCGACCATGATCACCACCTACGGTCCGACCAAGGCGGCCGAAGCCCGCGTGGCGATGGTGTCGCGGATGCACGGCCGGGTGAGCGGCCGGACCCCCGAGGGCCAGGCCTACGGGGCGATGGACCCGGAACTGCTGACCTGGGTGCATGTCACCGCGAGCTTTGGCTTCCTGAACGCCTACAGGCGCTACGTCGACCCGGCGCTGAGCCTGGCGGACCAGGACCGCTATTACGCCGAGGGCGGGCGCCTTGGCCGGGCGTTCGGGGCGGCGGATGTTCCCGCCAGCGTCTCGGAGATCAACGCCTACATGGAGACCTGGCGCGACAAGCTGGTTCCGCATGCGATCATCGGCGAGTTCCTGCAGATCGTCTCCACCACCTCGCCGCTCGGCCTCGCCGGCAGGCTGGTGCAGCCTCTGGCGGTCGAAGGGTCCATCTCGATCCTGCCGGACTGGGCGCCGGACCAGCTGAAGCTGCCCAGGCGCCCCATGCTCCACGCCGCGGCGCAACCGACGCTGAAGGCCCTAGCGGCGACGGCAGGCCTGAAGCTCGGCGAAATCCCCCGTCTGGCCTATAAGCGGGTCGGACGTTCGCCGCCCTGACTCCGCCCTTCAATTCCGGCGTAAGATCGGAACAAAGCAAACGAGGAAACCCATGCTCGATACCCCCGTCCGGGAGACCGGCCCTTCCGTCGCCGGCTCGGTCTCCGCCGTCGATCTGGATCAGATGGCCACGGTCGGCGACATCGCCCGCTATCACGCCCGCGAGCGCGGCCAGGACGTGGCGTTCTCGTTCGAGGGCCGGGAAACCACCTTCTCGGCCTTCGACGCCGAGACCAGCCGGGTCGCCAACGCCCTCCTGGCCGAGGGCCTTAAGACCGGCGACCACATCGCCTACCTCGGCAAGAACAGCGACCACTATTTCGAGCTGTTCGTCGGCGCGGCGAAGATGGGCGCCGTCCCCACGCCGATCGGCTGGCGGCTCGCGCCGCCCGAGATCGGCTACATCGTCGAGGATTGCGCGGCGCCCCTGTTGTTCGTCGGCCCGGAAGTGATGGAGCAGGCGCGCGCGGCGATCGCCCCGCTGGCGAAAAAGCCCAAGCTGATCGCCATGGAGGCCGACGGCGCCGAGGGCGCGCCGGTGTTCGAAGCCTGGCGCGACGCCGCGTCCGACCAGGATCCCGGCGTCGCCGTCACGACCGGCGACGTGGCCGTCCAGCTCTATACCTCGGGAACCACCGGACGGCCCAAGGGGGTGATGCTCACGCACGACAACCTCCTGGCCGGCCGCAAGGACTCGGCGCTGGCGCAGATGGACTGGAACACCTGGGGCCCTGACGACGTCAGTCTCGTCGCCATGCCCGTGGCCCACATCGGCGGGACCGGCTGGGGCCTGGTCGGCCTGCTGAACGGCGCCAAGGGGGTGGTGGCGCGCGAGTTCGATCCGTTCAAGGTGCTCGACTACATCGAGCATGACCGCATTTCGAAGATGTTCATGGTGCCGGCGGCGCTGCAGATCGTGGTGCGCCAGCCGCGCGCCCGCGAGGTCGACTACAGCCGGCTGAAGTACATCCTGTACGGCGCCTCGCCGATCCCGCTCGATCTCTTGCGCGAGTGCATCGAGGTGTTCGGCTGCGGCTTCTGCCAGCAGTACGGCATGACCGAGACCACCGGCACGGTGGTCTACCTGCCGCCGGAGGACCATGACCCGGCCGGCACGCCGCGCATGCGGGCCGCCGGGATTCCGCTGCCCGGCGTCGAAATCAAGGTCGTCGACGAGGCCGGAGCGGCCCTGCCGCCCAACGCCGTCGGCGAGGTCGCCGTCCGCTCGAAGATGAACATGGCCGGTTACTGGCGTCAGGAGGACGCCACCCGCAAGACCATCGACGCGGAAGGCTGGCTGCGCACCGGCGACGCCGGCTACCTCGACGCGGACGGTTATCTCTACATCCACGACCGGGTGAAGGACATGATCATCACCGGGGCGGAGAACGTCTATCCGGCCGAGGTGGAGAGCGCGATCTATGGCCACCCGGCCGTCGCCGAGGTGGCGGTGATCGGCGTCCCCGACGAGCGGTGGGGCGAGGCGGTCAAGGCCATGGTGGTGCTTAAGCCCGGCGCCGAGGAAAATCCGGCCGACATCATCGCCTTCGCCCGCAGCCGCATCGCCGGCTTCAAGGCGCCCAAGTCGATCGACTTCATTCCCGCCCTGCCCCGCAACGCCTCGGGCAAGATCCTGCGCCGCGAACTGCGCGAGCCCTTCTGGGCCGGCCGCGAGCGCAAGGTGAACTGAACGCGCCGCCTTCCCAGGCCCCGGGCCGGTCTGCTAGGGCGTCGGCTTCCACGCCGGGAGTTGCGTATGCTGACGTCGATCGAGTCCTCCGAAGCGGCGACGCCGCGCCACGACTGGACCCGATCGGAGGTGGAGGCTCTGTTCGATCTGCCCCTGCCGGAGCTGATGTTCCGGGCCATGGCGGTGCATCGCGCGGCGTTCGATCCGGCGGAGGTGCAGTTGTCGCAGCTGCTGTCGGTGAAGACCGGCGGCTGTGTCGAGGATTGCGGCTACTGCAGCCAGTCGGCCCATTTCGACACCGGCCTCAAGGCGTCGAGGCTGATGGCGGCCGAGACGGTGATCGCCGACGCGGCGCGCGCCAAGGCGCATGGGGCCCAGCGCTTCTGCATGGGCGCGGCTTGGCGCGAGCTCAAGGACCGGGACCTGCCCGAACTGGCCCGGATGATCTCGGGCGTGAAGGCGCTCGGCCTCGAGACCTGCGCCACCCTCGGCATGCTGACGCCGCGGCAGGCGGCCGAGCTGAAGGCCGCGGGGCTGGACTTCTACAACCACAACCTCGACACCGCGCCCGAGGACTACGCCCGCGTGGTCTCGACCCGCACCTACGACGATCGGCTGGAGACTCTCGGGCATGTGCGGGCGGCGGGCATGAGCGTCTGCTGCGGCGGCATCGTCGGCATGGGCGAGAGCCGCGCCCACCGCGCCGGCCTGCTGCACGCCCTGGCCACCCTGCCCGTCCATCCCGAAAGCCTGCCGATCAACGCCCTGGTTCCCATCCCGGGCACGCCGCTCGGAGACAGCCCGCCGCTGGACGGCCTGGAGTTCGTCCGTACCGTCGCCGTGGCCCGGATCCTCTGCCCGCGTTCGGTGGTGCGGCTGGCCGCCGGACGCGAGGGCATGAGCCGGGAGCTGCAGGCCCTGTGCCTGATGGCCGGGGCCAATTCGATCTTCATCGGCGGCAAGCTCCTGACCACGCCCCTGCCCGGCGAGGACCAGGACCGCGCCCTGCTGGCCGATCTCGGCATGCGGGCGATGGGCGCCCAGCCGACGGGCGCTGAGCCATTGGCTCTTTCGGCCTGAGGCCCGCCCAACGCCTCCCCCGCGCTCACGTGGCGCTGATTGCACGGGCGCCGGCCGGAGTCCGCGGCCCGCGAAGACCTCGCGGATAGCATCGCCGCCCGCGCCGTGTAGCGTCGCTCTCTCGCCAGGGAGAACAGCCGTTGCCGTCGCCGCTTCACAGGATCGCCGCCGCCCTCGCCCTCGTCCTCGCCCTGCCCGCGGCGGCGGAGCAACCGTTCACGCCCAGGCTCAACGCCGGCGACCGCATGCTGCGGTTCGACTGGCCGGCGCTCAGCATCGGCACGGGGGAGTACGCGGAGGGGCCGACCGGCGTCACCGTCTTCCACTTCGCCAGAAAGGCCCTGGCGGCGGTCGACGTGCGCGGCGGCGCGCCCGGCACGGTCAATACCGACTATCTGCGCCTGGGCTACAACACGCCTGAACTCGACGCCGTCGTCTTCGCCGGAGGGTCCTGGTACGGCCTCGAAGCCGCCACGGCCGTAGCCACCGCGCTGAAGGACGACGGCGCACGCGGCGGCGGGTTCGACGACATCGCCCTATCGGTCGGCGCGATCATCTATGACCTCGGGGCCAGGCGACTGAACGAGGTCTATCCCGACAAGACCCTGGCCCAGGCCGCCTTGCGGGCGGCCAGGCCGGGCGTGTTCGCGCTCGGCGGGGAAGGCGCCGGCCGGTTCGCCATGAGCGGCGGCTACTTCGGCTGCGCCGCGCACTCCGGACAGGGCGGCGCGTTTCGGCAGGTCGGGGCGGTCAAGATCGCCGCCTTCGTGGTGGTCAACGCTCTCGGCGTGGTGACCGACCGAGAGGGCCGCATCGCCGCCTGCTATCCCGATCCGACCTGGCCCAAGGGGCTCAAGACCTCGGACCTCCTCGCCGGCGCGCCGCAGAGCCGTCAGGGCGGATGGACCGGTCCGCCGGCGGGCCAGGCGCACAGCGGACGCAACACCACCATCAGCCTGGTGGTGGTCAATCAGAAGATGAGCTGGGACCAACTGCAGCGGCTGGCTGTCCAGGTCCATTCGTCCATGGGTCGGGCGATCCAGCCCTTCGCCACGGTCGACGACGGCGATGTGCTCTACGCGGTCTCGACCGAGGAGCTGGATCCTGCCGCGGGCGGCCCTGCCCTGGCGCCGGTCGATGTCGGCGTGATCGCCGCGGAGACCATGTGGGACGCGATCCTGAGCTCCGTGCCCGAGCAACCGGTCGCGGCGAAGCCGGCGTTCGGCCCGCCTCCAAAGTCGGAGACGCTGGAGTCCTTCGCCGGCGAGTATGTCTTCAGCCCCTCGGTAAGCATCCGCGTGTCCCGGCAGGGCGAGCGGCTGTTCGCCCAGGCGGTGGGGCGGCGGGACGCCTTCGCCATCCCGCGGGCTTCCCCGGTGGCGCTGCTGCCCGCCGGCGATGCGGTCTTCAGCGTTCCCGGCCGCTATCCTTTGACGCTGCGTTTTGACCCCGGCGGGACCTTGACGCTCAACCCCGGCCACTGGGCGCAGATCGGCCGGTGGATGGGGCGCTGAGCGCCTTGCTTCTTTAGTGTTCACCGGCGGCTGCCCCTCCGATCCCACCGCCGTTTCGCTGGATGTCAAACGCAGGACGGGGGCGACGACGATCGGGTGACCGAGGACCCGCCCCACTCCTCACGGCGTGAGCGCGAACACCAGGCCACGGTTCGAAGCCGCCGGAATGCCCGTGTTGTGCGTCTCCTCGGGAAACAGCACATAGCGCACCCTATAGCCGTCCCGCCCCGGCAGGGCGGCGAGACGACCGGCGAGGTCCCGCGCATTGTCGACCATGCGCGCGCTCGCCAGTTCCTTCAGCTGCGCGTCCCGCTTGGGTCCCGCGGGGGGCAGGGCCTGAGGCGCCGGGTCCTGCTCCCAGGCGTCGGAGGTGATCAGAATGCGTGGCGCGACCTTGCCGGCGCGGACGGCCGCGGCGAACCCCGCTTCGCCGGCCAGCACTTCGCGGCTGTTCCACCAGATCGACGGGCTGCCGGCCACATAGGTGCGGTAGGCCTCGGGATGATGGAACAAAACACCCAGGGTGAACAGGCCGCCCAGCGAATAGCCCATCAGCGTCTGGTCGGCGGGATCCACCGGGTAGGCGGCGGCGATGCGCGGCCGCAGTTCCTCGATCATGAACCGGTGGAACGCCTCGCCGCCGCCGAAGTCCTCGGGCTTGGGCTTCAGCTCGCCGATCGCCTGCGCGTCGGCGCTGGGCTGCGAGGGCGTGAGGTCGCGGGTCCTGAGCGTCAGGGTCGCCATCGCATTGGGATAGGCCACACCCACCAGGAGGGCGCCGCCGTCGCCGCCGGCCGTGCGCATGACCATCTGCGCGGAGAGGCTTGCGAAGGTGACGTCGGCGTCGAGCACATAGACCACCGGCCAGCCGGCTTTCGGCGTGGGCCCCAGCGGCCGGCTCACATAGATCCTGTAGGTGCGCCCGGTGATGGCCGACGGCAGATCGAACTGCACCGCGAACGGATTGACCGCCGGCGAGGTCTGGAGCGGCGCGGCCGGCGCTGGCGGTGAGGCCTGGGCGGCCGCAGCGAGGGCCACGGCCAGAACGGTTCCCAACATGTCGACTTTCCCTCCAGGCGTCGCCGCACGGTGCGGCGCCCCGCGTCGCCGCGCAAGCCAACTCCGCTGGGATCAACCCGCCCGCAACACCGGCGCCGGACGTCGCGCCAGGGCGGTGAAGGCGGCGACCCCGCCGGCGCCGGCGCCGACGGCGCTGACCAGCGCCAGCACCCCGACGATCCCGGCCCAGTCGATGGCGAAATGGGTCTCGAACACCCGGGTGACGATCGGCCAGGCGGCCGCCGCGCCCAGAAGCACGCCCGCCAGGCCGGCGATCAGGCCGACCACGCCGTACTCGACGCAGTAGGCGGCCAGGATCTGAAACCGGCCCGAGCCCAGCACCTTCAGGATCGCCGCCTCCCGCGCCCGCGCCTGGGCCGTGGAGGCCACCGCGCCGATCAGCACCAGCAGCCCGGCCAGGGACGCCACCGCGGCGGCGCCCCGCACCGCCCAGGCCAGCTGGTTGAAGATCCGGGTGGCGGCCTCGAGCTGCTCGCGCACGCTGATCACGTTCACGCCGGCGAAGTCGCGGCCGAGCCGGGACAGGATCGCCGCCTCCTGCGCCGGAGTGGTCCTGGCGATGGCGATGTTGCGCAGGTTGGCCCCCCTGAGCGCCGCGGGATCGACAATGATCGGGAAGCTGGCCCCGAACCGGCTGAACTCGACCTTGCGCAGAGCCGCGATGCGGACGTCGAGCGCGCGGCCCAGCAGCGACACGGTGATCGTGTCGCCGACCTTGAGCCGGGCGGCCTGGGCGATCTCCGTGTCGAGAACGACCTCGGGCGGCCCCGCGTAGTCCGCCGGCCACCAGGCGCCCGCGGTGAGGTCCGCGTCGGTCGGCGCCGGGCCGATGGAGGAGATGGTGATGTCCTGATCGAAGGCCCAGCGATGGCCGCGGTCGATCTTCGCGGGATCGACCGGCGCGCCGGCGATGCGGGTGATCCGCCCGGTGGCGAAGGGATAGCGGCGGTAGCGATCGGGAGTCAGCGGTCCCATCACCGTGCGCATGTCCGCGTCGAAGGCGGCGGTCTGTTCGTAGGGGATCTGGGTGAACACCATCGACGGAGCGGTGCGGGGCGCGGTCTCGGTCACCTCGGCCAGGAGGCTCGACTGGATAAGCACCACGGCGGTCAGGAGGGCCACGCCGAAGCCGATCGACGGTGAAGCGGTGCGCGCGGCCGATCCGGGCCCCGACAGGTTGGCCAGGCCGATGCGGATCGCGCCGTGGGTGAAGCGCCTCAGGCGCGCCGCCAGCGCGGTCGCGCCCCGTCCGATCAGCCACAAAAGGCCGAAACCGGACAGCACGCCGCCGATCAGGACGCCGGCCACGAGCGGGCTCGGCGCGGTGACCAGGGTGAGGATCACGAGGCCTGCCGCCGCCACGGCCAGCCCCACGGTCTCGAGGCCGAAACCGACCCGCCCGGCCAGGTCGCGGCGGAACAGGGAAGACGGCGGCGTGGTGCGCGCCCGCGCCAGCGGCAGGAGGCTGAAGGCTGCGGCGGCGAGCAGGCCGAACACGCCGGCCTTGACGAGAGGCAGGGGATAGATCGCGAACAGCACCGGCACGGGCAGCCGGTTGCGGGCGATCCAGCCCAGGAGGAACGGTGAAGCCGCGCCGAGGGCGAGACCGATGCCGATCCCGAGCGTGGCGAGGGCGCCGATCTGGATCAGGTAGAGATTGCGGATCAGCACGCCGTCGGCGCCCAGGGCCTTCAAGACGGCGATCGAAGGCTTTCGCGCCTCGAGATAGGTCGAGACCGCGCTCGACACGCCGAGGCCGCCGGCCAGCAGGGCGGCCAGACCGATGAAGCCCAGAAAGAACTCCAGCTGGTCGATCAGCCGGTCGAGCCCGGCCGCCGCCTGGTTGCGGCCCCGCGCGCGGAAACCGCCCTGCGGGAAGGCCTTGGTCAGGGCGCGCGCCACGGCGGCGGGCTTGGCCTCCGGCGGCAGGGCGATGCGGATGGTCTCCCCGAACAGGGCGTCGGCGCCGAGCAGGCCGGAGGCCTCGAGCACCCTGCGCGACACCAACACCCCCGGCCCGAGCGAGAAGCCGCGGCCGAGCCGGTCCGGTTCGCTGACCAGGACCGCGCGCACGATGAAGGCCTGGTCGCCGATCAGCAGCCTCTGGCCGACGCCGAGATGCAGCCGGTCCAGGAGTTCGGGTTCGACTGCCGCGCCCGGCGCCCCGTCCGCCGTCCGGGTCGCCTCCTGCACGCTGGCCGCCCCCCTCAGGTCGACATGTCCGGCGAGCGGATAGGCGTCGTCGACCCCGCGCACCTCCACCAGCCGGCGGCCGCCCGGCGCGTCGGCCATGGCGCGGACCCCGAAGCTCTTTGTGGTGCGGCCAAGCCGGGCGAACGCGGCCTCCTCGAGCGGATTGAACCGTCGGCCCTGCACCGACACGGCGACGTCGCCGCCGAGGATCGCGCGCGACTGCGACGCGAGGCCCTCGCGGAAGGCCTCCGCCGTCGAGCCGGCGGCCGCCAGGGCCGCGACCCCGAGGGCCAGACAGGCCAGGAAGATGCGAAAGCCGGCCACGCCGGAACGGAGCTCCCGGCGGGCGAACAGCAGGGCGAGGCTCATGCCGGGCTCAGCCTGCCGCCCGACATCATGAGCTTGCGCCGGGTGCGCGCGGCGAGGGCGTCGTCGTGGGTGACCAGCACCATGGCCGCGCCGGTGTCGGCCAGAAGGTCGAACATCAGGTCGGCCACCTGGGCCCCGGTGGCCTGGTCGAGGTTGCCAGTGGGTTCGTCGGCGAACAGCAAGGCCGGTTCGATCGCCAGGGCTCGGGCCAGCGCCACCCTCTGCTGCTCTCCGCCCGACAGCTGGTGCGGATAGTGATCGAGCCGGTGGGACAGGCCGACGCGGCCGAGCCAGTCGCGGGCGATCGAGGCGGCCCTGGCGCGGCGGGCGATCTCGAGCGGGGCGGACACGTTCTCGAGCGCGGTCATGTTGGGCAGGAGGTGAAAGGACTGGAACACCAGCGCCGCCCGGCCCCGGCGCAGGCGCGCCCGGCCGTCCTCGTCGAGCGCGGTCAGACTCTCACCGAACAGGCGAACCTCGCCCGAGGTCGGCTGCTCGAGACCCGCCGCGACGGCGATCAGCGACGACTTGCCGGACCCCGACGGTCCGACGATCGAGACCAGCTCGCCCGGAAACACCGAAAGGTCCGCGCCCTGCAGGATGGTCACCGGGCCCGCGGACGAGGGCAGGATCAGGCCGACGGCGTTCAGCGCCAACACGGCGGGGTCGGTCATACGGGAGCCTTATGGCGCGGGGGTCTAGGAGGCATACATAGGGTGACATGATCCGATCGCTCGCCGCCATCGCCGCCCTGCTCTGCGCCATGCCGGCGGCCGCCGCGCCCCCGCCTCCGAAGGCCGCGCCGGTGGTCACCATCCTCGGCGACTCGATCACCGCCGGTCTGGGGCTGCCGGAGAGCCAGGCCGCCCCCGCTCAGCTGCAGGCCGCGCTGAAGGCGGTGGGTGTCGACGCGGTGGTGCGCGGCGCCGGCGTTTCAGGCGACACCACCGCCGGCGGCCTGGCGCGGGTCGATTTCAGCGTCGAGCCAGACACCCGGGTCTGCGTGGTCGAGCTCGGCGCCAACGACTATCTGCAGTCTGTCGACCCCAAGCGCGTGCAGGCCAACCTTGTGGCGATCGTCCGCCGGCTCAAGGCGCGCCACATTCGCGTGGTCCTGACCGGCAGCGCGACGCCGCGGGCGGGGTCCGGCGCCTACGGCCGGTCCTTCGACGCGGTCTTCCCCGCCGTCGCCCGCCAGGAGCATGTCGCCCTGGCCGGCCACCTGCTCGAGGGGGTCGAGGACAAGATCGCCCTCAAGCAGGCCGACGGCCTGCATCCCAACGCCGCCGGCGTGAAGATCATCGCCGCCCGGCTGGCCGCGGAGGTGGCGAAGGTGCTGAAGAGTACCGAATAGATCCTCCCTGCGCGCCCGCCGCTCACGCGAACTGGCGGCAGTGGTCGAGGTAGGCCGCTTCGTGGCTGCCCATGAGGTCGACCACGCTGCGCCAGAGCCAGGACGGGGCGTCGAGGGTCTTGGAGCGGCCCTCGCCCAGGGTCTTGGCCCAGGCCTGGCGGTCCTCTCTGGACATCTGCCGCCCGTGCGCGCGCCCGACCACGCCCGCCAGGAAGCCTCCGACCGTGACGGCTTCTTCCGGCTCCAGGGCGTCGATCTCGAGCTTCAGGTCCTGCGGCAACAGTTCGCGCACGAAGACCGATTTACCCAGCACCCGCCCGGACGCCATTCGCTGGCCAAGGAAGGGCGCCAGGTGTCTGGCGCCTTCGACCACCCGCTCGCCGTTGTCGCGCGGGGTCGGGTGGTCGGCCGACCGCGGCGCGCTGGCGCGGGTCGCCTCCTTGACGTCGACGAGGCTGAGCTGGGCGGTCTTGCCGTCCCCGATCTCCACCAGCACGGCGAAGCGCATCAACCCCAGCGAACTGCAGCCTTTCACCCAGTAGGCGGCGTCGACCAGCTTGATATCCGCATCGCTGGGACGGGAATGCAGGCCGGTGATCAGGTCGCGGATCCGGGCGTCCTCGACCAGTTCCCCCAGAGCGCCGCGTTCGTCCTTGCCGA
Organism: uncultured Caulobacterales bacterium; assembly: GCA_903837135.1. Classification (GTDB taxonomy): domain Bacteria; phylum Pseudomonadota; class Alphaproteobacteria; order Caulobacterales; family Caulobacteraceae; genus CAIOYC01. The sequence continues at coordinate 50,188 of CAILTK010000038.1, read as the reverse complement.
GCGGCCAGAACCGTTTGCCGAGCGGAATGGACGGCTCGAGGTCCTTGATCCGCTCGCGCGCCAGGTGCCGCCAGCTGCGCTGCTTGGACTCGCGCAGCAGCCCCTTGATGAGGGGCGGCTTGTCTTGCGCCTCTCCCGCTTCGGCGACGAGGGCGGCGATATAGCCCTCCACGGCCTGCTCCACGAGCCGGGCGGTGGTGATCCCCGGCAGATCAAAGCCCCGCGCCGCACTGGCCAAGGAGAAAGCCAGCCGGATCAGGTCGTGCGCCGGATTGCCGACCACCGTCTGATCGAGGTCGCGGATCTGGATGGCGACCTCGCCCTTGGCGTTGGCCACAGGGCCGAGGTTGCCGTAGTGGCAGTCGCCGCAGATCCACACGGGAGGGCCCTCGGGGAGGGCCCGACCGTCCTGGGTCAACCAATCATAGAACTGAACGGTGGCGCCCCGTACGTAGGTCTGCGCCGATCGCGCCATCTTGCGCCTTTGCCGGTCCTTGAGCAGGTCGCCGCGCTCGTCCGGCGTGGGAAGCTTCAAGCGTGCATGTCCCGCTCCTGGCCGCCGAGGGCGGCGGCGACGGAGGCGACGAAGGCCCCCACGAGTAGCGAAATGCCGGTGAACACCGAGAAGGCGGCTCCGGCCTTGCGCGCCGCTTCGACGGCGTCGGCCGAGGCCTGCTGGGTGGCGACCGCCGCGTCCGGCGCGCCGGCGCCGGCCAGCGCAGCGCCCAGTCCGGCGACGACGAGGGTCGCCAGCGCCCAGGTGATCAGGCCGTTGGCGGTGTCGCGGAAGAACACCTCATGGGTATGCAGCCCGTGCCAGCGCGTGCGCAGCCGACCGGCCAGATAGCCGCCGACCCCGGCCGACACCCATTGGGTGACGATGATCCAGACCCCGCTCCACACCGAGAAGCTGGTCAGGTGACGCCCGGGATTGGGCCAGGCGGCCAGCGCGCCGGCGGCGAAGCCCGCGCCGAGCACCGCGAAGATCAGCGATACGGCCATGGCGACCACCGCGCCCCCGAAGATCGCCGGCCAGGACACGGCGGAGGCCAGGGGCGCCGCCGCCACCTCCTGCACGATGACGAGTTCGTCGGTCATGACTGGCCTCAATGCCAGAACAGGGCGAGAAGGATCACCACCGGCAGAGGAACGCCGAGAAGAAGGAGAAGAATACTGCGGCCCATGTCAGCCTCCCTTGGGATTGGTTGAGCTTTCGAACGGCCAGGGCGGAGCTGCGGTTCCGGCAGACTGCGCACGAGTCCGGCGGGAAACGGCGGAATCATCCTCCCGTTGATCGCATCTTAAGCTCACGGGTGTATCCGAACCGAAGTCAGCGTGTGGATCCGTATGCGTTCACCCATCGAGCTTCTCGTTCGCTTTCGTCGCCGCGACGTTTTCATGGCGCTTCCGTTCACCCTGGTCGCCGCCGCGGGCTCCACGGCCTGGCTTCCATGCGGCGAGGTGGTCGCCTGGCTCGCCGTCAATCTCTTCCTGATCGGCGGGGCGCAGCTGTTCTACGCCTGGCTGATGCGCGGGAGGACGCCCCGCCTGCCGCCGGCCGCCGCGCTGGCCGCCACCACCTTCGTCAGCACCGCCATCTACGCGAGCCTGCCTCTGGCCCTGCTATCGAGCGGCGGCCACGGCGCGGCGATCGCGGCGCTGGTCATGTTCGCGGCGATCGCGCTCAGCAGCACCAGCGAATTCGTCCTGTCGGCTCTGGTCGGGGCCGGTTCGCTCAGCGCCCTGTTCGCGGCGACGCTGGTGGGCATCGTCGTGTCGACGCGGACGGAGTCTCCCCTGTCCACGATCGTCGCCGTGATCGCCGACGCCTGCTTCTTCGCCTATGTGGTGGATCACGTGCTGAACCGGCGGACGGTGGAGCGGCGTCTGGCCGAGGCCCGGGACGCCGCCGAACGCAACGCCGTGGAAGCCGGGGCCGCCAACGCCGCCAAGAGCGAGTTCCTGGCCACCATGAGCCACGAAATCCGCACGCCTTTGAACGGGGTGATCGGGATGGCGCAGGTGATGGCCGCCGACGACCTCAGCGCCGTGCAGCGCGACCGCCTGGGCGTGGTGCGCCAGTCGGGTGAGACCCTGCTGACCCTGCTCAACGATGTGCTCGACCTGGCCAAGATCGAGGCGGGACGCTTGGAGTACGACGCCACACCCTTTGATCTCGGCGATCTGGTGGGCGCTGTCGAGGCGTCCTTCGCGCCGCTCGTAAACGGTAAGGGGATCGATCTGAAGGTGGCGCTCTCGCCGATCGCCACCGGCGTATACCGCGGCGATCCGGCGCGGATTCGGCAGGTCTTGGCCAACTTGCTGTCGAACGCGCTGAAGTTCACCGAGGCCGGCGAGATCAGCCTCGACATCGACCGGGCCGAAGACGGGGTGTTGCGGCTGAAGGTGTCGGACACCGGCATAGGCATGCCGACCGACCAGCTGAACCGGCTGTTCACCAAGTTCTCCCAGCTCGATGCGTCGACCACGCGGCGATACGGCGGCACGGGACTCGGGCTGGCCATTTCGCGCCAGATCGCCGAGATGATGGGCGGAACCATCACCGCGCAGAGCCGACTCGGCGCCGGCTCGACCTTCACCGCCCTCCTGCCGCTCGAGCGACTCGCGGACTTTGCGCCGGCCGCCGACGCCCGGGCCGATACCTCGCCGGCCACGCGCGATGCGGAGACACCGCTGCGCGTGCTGGCGGCCGAGGACAATGCGGTGAACCGGCTGGTGCTGAAGACCCTGCTCGAGCAGGTGGGGATCGAGCCGACCCTGGTCGAGAACGGCGCCGAGGCCGTGGCCGCGTGGGCCGATCACGATTGGGATGTGATCCTGATGGACGTACAGATGCCGATCATGGACGGCGTGCAGGCGTCGCTCGAGATCCGCGCGCGCGAGCGGCAGGCCCGCAGACGACGAACCCCGATCATCGCCCTGACCGCCAACGCCATGAGCCATCAGCTCATGCAGTACGAGGCGGCCGAGATGGACGACTGCGTCTCCAAGCCGATCCAGGCCGAAGCCCTGTTCTTCGCCCTGAACCGGGTGCTCGACGACGCCCCCGCCGCCACGACCGAGGCCGCGGCCTGAGGGCGGGGGCGAAGTCCGCTCAGAACCGCTCGCCGACCATCGCCTCGCTCTTGGCCCAGAGGGCCTTGGCGTGCTCGGGGTCGAGGGCGTAGGCGCGCACGCCGCCGCGGAAGCCCGGGTCCTCGACGATCTCGGCCACGTGGCAGTCCTCGCAGAAGTGCGCGCCGACCGCGTCGGCGGGGGCGACGACGCCGGCCCAGACCGAGGTCGCGGCCCCCTGGGGTATCGTCTTCCAGCTGAACGCCGGCGCGCCCTCCGGCTGGTTGGCGTTGATCTCGCGGATCAGGTCGGCGGTGATCTCGGGGGTCATGTAGCGGCCGAGTTCGGTCTGGATGCCGCCGGGATGAACCGCCGTGGCGCGGATCCCGCGGTCCTTGTGACGCCGGTCGAACTCGACCGCGAACAGGACATTGGCGGTCTTGGACCGGCCGTAGGCGACAAACTCGGCATAAGGCGTGTGGTCGAAGTTGGGATCCTCGAGATCGACGTCGGCGAACCGGTGGCCCGACGAGGACAGGTTGACCAGCCGCGCGCCCGGCTTGAACAGCGACGCGATCCGGTTGACCAGCACGAAATGGCCAAGGTGGTTCGTGCCGAACTGGGTCTCGAAGCCATCGGCCGTCACCCCCTTGGGGCAGGCCATCACGCCGGCGTTTGCGATCACCAGGTCGAACCGCTCGCCCGCCGCCACCAGCGCGTCGGCGCAGGCCCGCACACTGGCCAGCGAGGCGAGGTCAAGCTCCACCAGGTCGAGCCCGCCGCCGTTCTTGGCGCCGGCGCGCACCACCTGGGTCGCGGTCCTGGCCTTGTCGAGGTTGCGCGCGGCGCCGACCACGAAGGCGCCGTGAGCCGCCAGGGCTCGCGCCGTCTCGACCCCCAGCCCGGCGGATACGCCGGTCACCAGGATCCGCTTGCCGCTGAGATCCACGCCGTCGAGCACCTCGTCGGTGGTCGAGGTCGCGCCGAAAGGTCCTGCCATTGTCGTCTCCGCTTTCAGGCTCGCATCGAGTCGTGACGGCCCTCCGGGCGGCGACCCGGTTGTGGGGATTTTCGCCGGGGCTTATAAGCGAAGGGCTTCTCCGGCAAATATGCGGAGGCTACCTCCGGATATCAAGGGCGGATCGTGAGCGTCGAAACCAGCAGGGCGGCCCGCAAGCCGCGGATCGACGCTCAGCGCAACCGAGAACGGCTGATCGACGCGGCGAAGACGGCTTTCACCGAGGCCGGCGCCGACGCCAGCCTCGAGGAGATCGCCCGACGGGCGCAGGTGGGCATCGGCACCCTTTACCGGCATTTCCCGACCCGCGACGCCATCCTCGAGGCGGTCTACCGGCGCGAAGTGCAGACCCTGGCGAACGCGGCCGAGCGGCTGTTGGAGACACGGACGGCGGGCGAGGCGATGCACGACTGGATGCACCTGTTCGTCGACTATATCGCCACCAAGAAGCTGATCGCGCCGGCCCTCGGCTCGATGGCCGGCGGCGCATCCGAAATGTTCGCCGCCTCCGGCGTCCTGATCAACGGCGCGGTGAACCGTCTGGTCGAGGCCGCCAAAGCCAGCGGCGAGATCCGCACCGACATCGGCGCCGGCGATCTGACCCATGCCCTGATCGGTTTCGCCTACGGCGCCTCGGGACCCGGTTGGGACATCAGCGCCAAGCGGCTGATCGACGTATTGATGGACGGGCTTCGGCGGCCCGACACCCGATCGGAAGCGGGCTGACCCACCTGCGGAGCCAATCTCGTCCACGAGCCGGTCTTGGGGGCGACGAAGGGTGGATCCTTCGCGCAAGGCCAACGGCCACGGGGATTGATCAGACCGCCGCCCCCGCAGCACGCCGCACCGCGACCACGCGCTCGAGTTCGTCCCGGGCCTCCAGCACCTTGCGGCGGATGTCGATCGGCAGGGTCGGCCGGCCGGCCAGGAAGCGGTCCACTGTGTCCAGCGCCGCCTCGTTCTTCTGGCCGCCGATGAAGGCGTTGATCCACGCCGCCAGGAAGAAGATGCGGCGGTGTTCGCGAATCCATTCCAGCTTGTCCAGCGCCGGCGCGAGGAAGGGTTGGGTGAGGCCGGACTGATCCGGGGTGTTGAAGGCGGCGAGGCTGGATGAGACCCACTCCTCGTTCAGGCTGGGATCGTCGAGGTAGCGGGCGAAAGCGTCGCGCTTGACCGCCGCGTCGGGCGTGGCGGCGCGGGCGATGAAGGCGCTGCGGCCGGCCTCCGGCGTGGCGTCGTGCTTCACCTCCGCCTCGAACAGCGCCGGAGCGTCCGGCTCGCCCAGGGCCAGCAGGCGGCGGACGATGTTCCAGCGGGTGACCTGCTTCACCGGCGCGCCGTCGAACAGGACAGCGCCGGCCAGGAGGTCGCGCAGACGCTTACGGGCGTCCGGGCCGCGGGCGGTGGCGATCAGGCTGTCCAGGCTGTCCTTGCGCAGGCCATAGGCCAGGACGGGATCCTCGGCGCGGCGGGCCAGGAGATCCTCCCACAGGGGGAACAGCCGGTCCGCGTCGGCGGCCGACACAAGGCGGACGAGGGCGGTCCCGGCGTGACCGAGAACGACGTCGGCGATCTGTTCGTCGGCCTCGCCCGGCAGGGCGCCGAGGGCGATCTCCACGAACCGGGTCGGCGGCAGGCGGAGGTCGCGCACCAGGTCCCAGAGGGCGCCCCACAGCATGGCCCGGAGCAGGCCGTCCTTCACCGAGCCCACGTGTCCGGCGATCCAGTCGGCGCTGCGGGCGTCCGGCAGGAACAGGCCATAGCCGTAGTCGCCGTCGTTGGCCCACACATAGTCCGGCGCGGGCAGGCCCTGCGCCTCGGCGACCTCGACCTCGGCCGCCTCGAACCGCACCGGCAGCACCACGTCCGGCTTGCCGGCATAGCCCAGCCGGACCTGCACCTTGATCGGCCAGAACCCGCCGGGATCGTTCGGCAGGGCCCGTACCGGGCGCTGAGTCAGAGCCAGGCGGCCGATCCTGCCGTCGGCGAGCTCCAGAACGGTGTCCACCCGCGGCATGCCGGCGCGCAGGATGTACTGCTCGCCGAACGACGTCAGCGGCCGGCCCGAGCTCTGCTCGACCGCCGACAGCAGGTCGCGCCAGCCGGCGTTGGCGTAGGCGTGTCGGGTCAGGAACTGGTGCAGGCCGGCGCGGAAGGCCTGGTCGCCGACCAGGAAGCCCAGCTGCTTTATGATCGACGGCGCCTTGTTGTAGACGATCGGCCCGTAATTGCTCTTGGCTCCGTCGAGGTTGGCCAGGGGTTGCCACACGGAGTTGGTCCCCCGCGTGCCGTCGGCCGCGTAGGCGGCGGGCTTGTTGCGCAGATAGAAAGTCTTCCACGCCTCGCTCTCCGGGTGCAGCTCGGCCTGGACGCGGGCGCCCATGTAGGTGGCGAACCCCTCCTTGAGCCACAGGTCGTCGAACCATCTCATGGTGACGAGGTCGCCGAACCACTGGTGGCTGACCTCGTGATAGACGGTGGAATCGCGACCGAGCCGCTGCGACAGGGTCGGCGGTTCGCGGAAGATGAAGCTGTTCTCGTTGTAGAAGATCTCGCCCACGTGCTCCATGCCGCCGAACGGGAAGGCCGGCGCCAAGAGGGCGTCGAGCTTGCTGAACGGAAACGGGACGCCGAACCAGCCTTCGAGCCAGTGGGCGGCGGCGCGGTTGGCGCCGACGATCGCCTCGGCGTCCACCTCCTTGCGGCGCGAGGCGCGGGCGTAGAGGGTGATCGGCCGCTCGCCCGGCGGGGCGGAAGGGAACAGCGCCCACGGACCGGCGGCGAAGGCGGCGAGGTAGGTGGGGATCGGCTCGGTCGGCGCGAAGGTCCACCTTACCGCTTCGCCCGCGGCGTGGTGGCTCAGGGCGCGGGCGTTGGCGAGCACGCTCCAGGCGCCGGGGACAAGGAGCCGCCAGCGCAAGCGCGCCTTCAGGTCGGGCTGGTCGAAGCAGGGAAACAAGAGGTTGGCGTCGCTCGGCACCAGCAGGGTGTAGAGGTAGGTAGCGCCGTCGCTCTTGTCGTCGAAGCGGATGATCGGCGCGCCGCTCGCGGCGATGGGCGTGGTGAAGCGCGCGCCGATGCGGTTGAGGCCCGCCATCAGATACCGCTCGGGAATCCGCAGATGCCCGTCACGCCAATCGAGATCGGTGACGGCGTGGCCGTTGACGCGGACGCCGGTCAGGCTGGGACCTCGGAAGTCGACGATCAGATCGCCGGCGGCGGGGCGTCGGCGAACCTGGATCTCCACCTCGCCGTCGGCACGGTCGCGCCGGGTAAGATCGAGACTGAGGTCGTAGCGTACGTCCGACAGGACGGCGGCGCGCCGGAGGGCGAGGTCGTGGGATATGCCGGACTGCATCAGGGCGTCTGCGTCGATCGCCGCCGGACGGGCCGCCGCCGGCGCTCCCAACGCCGCGGCGACGCCCGCACTCACCACGCCCCGCCGGTCGATCTGAACCATCGGCCCCTCCCCGGCCGATCAATGTCAGCTTCCGACGACGGCGCCAACGCCGTCGCGACCGTTGCGCGCCACTGGTCCCCGGACCGCGTTCGCCGCCCGGGGATGCGCGGCGGTCAGGGCATCAGGACCGTATCGACGACTTGGATCACGCCGTTGGACTGGAAGACGTCGGGGATGGTCACCGTGGACATGCCGCCCTTGGCGTCGGTCAGGATCACCTGGTGATGACGAACCGATACGGTCAGGGGCTCGCCTACCACCGTGGTCAGGGACTTGCCGTCCCTGGCCATCCGCATGAGGTCGGCGGCCGACAGGCGGCCGGCGACGACGTGATAGGTCAGTATCTTGGTGAGCATCGCCTTGTTTTCGGGCTTCACCAGGGTGTCGACCGTGCCGGCCGGGAGCTTGGCGAAGGCTTCGTTGGTCGGGGCGAAGACGGTGAACGGTCCCGGGCTCGACAGGGTGTCGACCAGGCCCGCCGCCTTGACCGCCGCCACCAGCGTGGTGTGATCCTGGGAGTTCACGGCGTTCTCGACGATGGTCTTGGACGGATACATGGCCGCGCCGCCCACCATGGGATCCTTCATCGGCATCTGAGCGAAAGCCAGTGATGCGCCCCCCGCCGCCAAGCAAAACGCGAGAGTCGACGCCGCGACAACGCGGTGATTCAAAATGGACATGAGATGATTCCAGCCTTGCCGCCCCAATCGCGGGGCATGGACCAGTTACGGCGAGGTTGTCGTCCGGGATGACAAGGGCGACGTTTTTTTTGCGCTCAGAGAGAGAGGCAGATCTTGCCGAAATGCGTCTGCGAGATCTGGTGCGCGAAAGCCTCCGCGATCCTATCCAGCGGATAGACGGAATCGATCACCGGCCGGATGCCGCTGACTTCCAGCGCGGCGATCATGTCGAGCTGATCCTGATGGGAGCCGACGGTGATGCCCTGGATGCAGACGTTCTTGGTCATCGCCAGGGCCGTGGGCACCTCGCCGGAGATGCCGGCGAGGACGCCGATCAGGGAGATATGGCCGCCGATGCGGCAGGCGTGGATCGACTGGGTCAGCGTGCCCGCGCCGCCGATCTCGACCACGGCGTCGACGCCGCGGCCGCCGGTAAGCGCCGCGGCGGCGCGCCCCCACTCCGCCTCCTCCTTGTAATTGATCAGGTGATCGGCGCCGAGCGCCTGAAGCCGTTTGAGCTTCGCGGCCGAGGAGGAGGTGGAGATCACCGTCGCGCCCGCCGCCTTGGCGAACTGGACGGCGAAGATCGACACCCCGCCCGTGCCCTGCGTCAGCACCACGTCGCCGGGCTTGATCCGCGCTTCGACGAACAGGGCGCGCCAGGCGGTCAGGGCCGCGCAAGGCAGGGTCGCGGCCTCCTCGAACGACCAGCCTTCGGGCAGGCGGGTCACGGCCGACGCCGCCGCCACGACCTCTTCGGCGGCGAAGCCGTCCGCCTGGTCGCCCGGCACGCCGAGCAGGCGCGCCAGGGCCGGATCCCCCGCCGGCCAATGGGGGAAGAACAGCGACAGCACCCGATCGCCGACCGTCCAGGCGGTGACGCCGGGCCCGACGGCGGTTACTTCGCCAGCCCCGTCCGACATCGGAATCCGGCCGTCGGCGGTGGGGATCATGCCGGCCACCACCGCGAAGTCATGGAAGTTCAGCGAACTGGCGCGGACGCGGATCAACACCTCGCCCGCGCCGGGCGTCGGGCGCGGCCGCTCCTCGATGGCGATCCTGTCGAGCCCGCCCGGCGACTTGACTGCGGCGACCTTCATGTGCGTGCTCCCGAGGGTTTGGTTCATGGTCTCGCGGCGTGCGGCGCCCGGCGGTGTCGTTGGCGTCGGTGTTGAGGCATGGCGAGGCAGCCTGGACCGGGCGACGCTACGACAGCCAAGCAAAATGCCGCGCCGGTCGTGCGTAAGGTTGCGTATAGACAGACAACCACCAGTGGCGGAGAATTGCGACAACCAAAATCGGCGATGCAGCGGCGCCCATGCGAGCGGGAGCGGGAGACCTTATGCCAGATCCAATCGATATCGCTGTCGGCCAGCGCATCCGCGACCGTCGGCGCGTCACCAGCATGAGCCAGGACTCCCTTGGCCGCGCGCTGGGGGTCACCTTCCAGCAGGTGCAGAAGTACGAACGGGGCGTCAACCGCATCTCCGCGTCGATGATGTCCCGCGCGGCGAAGGCCTTGTCCTGCTCGGTGGCCGATCTGATGGGCGAAGCGCCGGGCGGAGACCTCAGCGCCGGCGCGCGCGAAATGGCCTCGATCTTCGAGCGTCTGAAATCGGACGCGGAACGCCGGGTCCTGCTCAACCTCGCCAGGTCAATGCTCAAGCCCGACTGACCGACCGGCAAGTCTCGATTGTGCGATCGTCGGGCCACACGGCCTGCGACTGCCGAGGACGCTGACATCAGGCGTGACAAATCGCGCTCGACGCCGCGCCAGACACGGTTTGGTTCTGGACGCCGGCGGCTTCGGGGCCCAGGTTCGGTCGTCGCCCTCGGCGACGTGGGGCCTTTTCTACGAGTTCACGCATGGATCGGACAGCGCTCGCCTTAACCATCGTCGGCGAGCTTTCGCGCGCACCGACCGTCTCGCGGGCGATCGACCTGTTCGAGCAGGCGATCGAACCGTTCGGCGTCAAGCTCTACCGCACCACGGCGCTGGGCAATCCGATGCGCGGGCGGCTCGATGACGCCGTGGTGTCCAACTATCCCGAGGACTGGATGTCCTTCTATCGCGGGGTCCGCGCCTTCGCCTTCGATCCTGTGCTGTGCACCAGCCTGAAGGGCGAGGGATTCTACTGGCGCGACCTGCCGGCGCCCACCGACCTCGCCGCGAAGACGCTGATGTCCGACGCCCGCGACGTCGGTCTGGCGGAGGGATTCACCGTGGTGCGCCAGTCGCCGGGGGAGCTGAAGACTGCCGTGTTCGTGGCCGGCGAGAACCTGGACTGGACCGACCTCGAACAGGGCGTGGTGAACCTGATCTGCAATACCCTGATGTCTCGCGTGCTTCACTTGCGCGAGGTGCAGCTTTCGCCAGAGGTTCGCAAGCTGTCGCTGCGCGAGGCCGAGGTGCTGAACCACGCCGCCTTGGGCCGCTCGGACAAGCAGATTGCCCAGGCCATCGGCATCACCCACTCCACCGTGCACACCTACTGGAAGGACATCCGCCGCAAGCTCAGCGCCTCGGATCGCGCCAGCGCCGTGGCCCTGGGCCTGTGGAGCGGCCAGATCGCGCATTGAGAGCGGGCGCGGAACCACACCCGACTTCGTTCTACGGGGAGCGCGCGCCGCGGCCCGAACCCGGGCGCGCCGGTACTTCGTAGCAGCCGGACGTTGGCGCCCCCCCAACGGGGGAGGATTGAGGCTGGCGGCGCGGACGCGACACTGCCGGCCAGGAGGCGCCCCATGGCCCTGGTCATCCGTCCGCAACATCGCAACCGATTTCATTCCCTGCTGACAGAGATGCACCGGCTGCGCCGCCGCGTCTTCGTCGAGCGGCTCGGCTGGCGCATTCCCGGCGACGACGGCGTGCACGAGATCGACGACTACGACTCCGGCGCCTGCCTGCATCTCGTCAGTTTCGCACCCGACGGCCGGATCGCCGGAAGCTCACGGCTGACGCCGTCGCTGGAGCCCAACGTCACCTGCAATGTGCTGCAGGCGCAGATCGACCGGCCGCTGCCGCGCGGGGAAGACATCGTCGAGGTGTCTCGCCTTTGCGTGGACCACGACCAGCCCGAAGCTGTGCGGCGCGAGGCGCTGAAGGACCTTCGGCTCTCCCAGTTCGAGCTCTATCGCAAGCATGGCTGGGACAAGGTCCTGTGCGTGGCCTATGTGCGCAGCATGCAGCCCTGGATCCGCGCCGGCGGCAGGATCGAGGTGATCGGCTCTCCGACGACCTTCCCCGGAGACAAGGAGCCGTCGTTCGCCGTGCTGATGGCCGGCACGGACGAAGGAGACGCGGTGGTCGAACGCCACGTCGGCCAGGTCGGCGGGCGTCTGCTCGACCCCCTCGCCGACCCGTCTCTGCTCGACCGGTTCGGCGACAAGCGCGCCGCCTGAGCCTCACGACGCTCCGGCTGCAGCCGGCGTTCAGCCTTCACAAGCGAGTTGTAGACATGTCGAGATTCCGGCGCGGTCGCGCGGCTTCCCCCCAGACGAGCGAGATCCATTATGCCGACCGGAAGTCGGGCGGTTTCCGGGAGACGTCCATGGCGCTGTCCCCCCCGGTCGCGCCAGGTCCCACCTGGCGCTTTCGCATGCTTCTGCTGGCGATCGGTTCGTCGACCCCCGACGGATCGGACGTGACGGCGTCGGACCGGGACCTGCTGCTGCGGATGGATCACCACCTGATGCGGTGCGCGGCGACGGACGGCGAGGACGCCGCTGAGCGGGCGCTGGTCGCGCTGGTCGAGGTGCTGAAAGGCGAACCGGGCGAGCCCAGGGCGCAGATGCATTGACGGCGCGTTGTTGACATAAACGCGGGTTAGAGGCGGGGTGCAGCCGCCCTGCGCGAAGCGCGTCCCGCGCCAGCGCTTGGGGGTTTCGTCACACCTTTCCAGTCAAGACCACGCGATGACGTTCGTCCGGCGCCTCCTGTGCCTCCTGCTTCTGCTCGCAGCGCCCGCGGCTGCGGCGGCGCAGACCGCGCCGTTCGATCTGGTCGGGCCGAAGCTGATCGTGAGGGTCGCCCACGCCGGCGTCACCCTGCCCATCGCCGAGGCGCCGAACCTGTCGGAAGGCGACCAGCTGTGGATCAAGGCCGACCTGCCGCCCGGCCAGTCGGTGCACTATCTGCTCGTCGCCGCCTTCCTGCGGGGGGCGACCAACCCTCCGCCCGAGGACTGGTTCTTCCGCTCCGAAACCTGGACCCGGCGGGGCGCCGAGGGGCTGAGGGTGACCGCGCCCAAGGGCGCCCAGCAGGTTCTGGTGTTCCTCGCGCCGCAGACCGGCGGCGACTATTCGACCATCATCAGCGCCGTGCGCGGCAAGCCGGGCGCCTTCATGCGCGCCTCTCAGGATCTGAACCAGGCGTCGCTCGACCGGTCGCGCCTCAACGCCTTCCTGGCCGCGATCCGCCGCACCGATGCGCCGGACCCGGATCACCTTAAGACCATCTCGCCGCTGCTGGCCCGCAGCCTGGCCATCAAACTCAACCCCGACTGCCTCAACAAGGCGCCCGACCTGCAGGCGCCGTGTCTGATGGAGAGCCGCGACTCGCTGGTGCTCAGCGACGGACACAGCGCCTCGATGGTGCAGACCCTGACCTCGGGCGTCCCGGCCGACCTGATCCAGCAGCTCAGCGTCACGCCCAAGGCCGGCTATGGCTACTACAGCCCCTACATCGGCGCGGTGTTGGACCTCGCCCGGCTGATGGACTCGTTCCAGACGGCTCAGTTCCAGTACATACCGGCGCTGACCGTGGCCCAGCGCGACCAGCTGTCCCTGGTCCTCAACACCGCGCCCTCCTTCCACAACCCCATGTCGGTGATCGTCACCGCCCTGCCGCCGATCGAGCCGCCGCAGCCGCCGCCGCTGAGACCCGTCGACGCCGCCGCGACCTACTGCGCCGCCGATCCGCACCTGGTGCTGCCGGTCGAGGGCGCGCCTCTGGCCTTCTCCACCGCCTATGCGCACGACATGAGGCTGCGCCTGGTCCGCAAGGGCGGCGGCGAACCGTTCGACGCGCCGGTGACGGCCAACGCCGAGAAGGGCGGCCTGGTCGCCGACCTGTCCAAGGTCGATCTCGGGGCCCTCGACGACGGACACGAGGCGATTCTGGTCGGCCGGTGGGGCTTCACGGCCTTCGACGGGCCCAAATTCCACCTGCAATTGCCGAACAGCGCGCCCTGGCTGCTGGCCGACGACCAGACCACCCTGGTGATCGGACGCGACAATATCGTTCACCTGCAGTCGCCGCGCACGGCCTGCATCGAGAGCATGACGGTGCAGACCGCGTCGGGCGAGACCGAGAAGGCGTCGTGGAAGGCCGGTGAGACGGGCCAGGTGGCCGCGACCGTTTCGCTGAAGGACGCGGAGCCCGGCCCGATCAAGCTTCTGATCAAGCAGTACGGCGGCAAGGCCGCCGACGAGGTCGCCCTGCAGGCCGCCAGTCAGGCCGGGCGGCTCGACGCCTTCGTCTACCACGCGGGCGACCTCTCCGGGGTCCTGCAGGGGGCGAGGCTCGAGGAAGTGTCACGGCTGACGCTTCGCGACGCCGTCTTCCAGCCGGGCGTCGTCAGGGCCGGCGATCACGACTCGGTCTCGCTGACGGCCGCCAACCCCGAGGCGGCGCGCCGCCTCGCCGCCGGCGACGTGATCCTGGCCAGGGTGGCCCTGAAGAGCGGCAAGACCCTGAAGCTGCGCGTCACGGTGGGGGCGGCTCGCCCCGCCGTGGAGTTGATCAGCAAGACCGTGCAGGCCGCCGCCGTTCCGACCCAGGGCGCCCTTCAGCTGGTCAGCGCCGACGCCATTCAGCGCGGCGACAAGTTGGTCTTTTCGTTGCGGGCCAAGGCGCCGCTGAAGTTCACCGGGCAGGAAAAGCTCGAGATCGCCCGGGTCGGCGACGGCTCGGAGGACGCCGTGGCGGTGGCGACGCTCGACACCCAGCACGGTCTCGAGCTCGAAGACGCACAGGTGCTGGTGGCCAGTCTCGACACCGGCGCGGCGCTGGCGCCCTCGGCGTTCGGCCCGCTGCGGTTCCGGATCGTGCGGGGCGGCGACGCCGGTGAATGGCAGCCGCTTGCGACCTTGGTGCGGCTGCCGGTGGTGCGCGAGCTGAAGTGCCCGCCTGCGCGCGGATCGATGTGCGACCTGTCGGGCTCGGCCCTGTTTCTGATCGACGCGGTGGCGGCCACGACCGGTTTCGAGCATCCGACCCCGGTGCCGGTGGGCTTCACCGGGGATACGCTACGCGTGCCCCATCCGGCCTCCGGCCGCCTCTATGTGCGGCTGCGCGACGATCCCTCGACCGTCGGCGAGCTGGGCTTTCCGCTGAGGGAGCCCGAACGCCTGTCCAAGGCGGTCGGGCCAGGGGCGCGATCGCCGCAGTAGCGGACCGGCGGACGATGATTATATATTGCCCGGTATGAATATGTCCGTCGTCCCTGCCGCCCGTGGCCGACCGCGCGAATTCTGCGTGGAGAACGCGCTCGCCGCCGCCCTCGGCGTGTTCTGGCGCAAGGGCTATGAGGGCGCGTCGCTGACCGACCTGACCGAGGCGATGGGCATCAGCCGACCCAGCCTTTACGCATGCTTCGGCAACAAGGAGGCGCTGTTCCGCCAGGCGCTCGACCTCTATGAACGCGAGAAGATGGCCTATATCGGCGAGGCCCTGGCCCAGCCTACTGCGCGGGCGGTGGCCGAGCACCTCCTGATGGGCGCTCTGGAGCGGCAGACCTCGGTCTGCGATCCGCGTGGATGCCTGGGCGTGATCAGCGCCATGCAGTGCGGCGACGAAGCCCAGTCCATCCGCGCCGAGGTGATGGCGCGCGGCGCCGCCGCCAACGACGCCCTGATAGCGAGGTTCCAGCGCGCCAAGGCCGAGGGCGAACTGCCCCCGAGCGCCAGTCCCGAGGGACTGGCCCGGCTTTTGTACGCGGTCAGCCAGGGCCTCTCCGTGCAGGCCAGCAACGGCGCCACCGCCGAGGAGTTGCGCACCCTGGTCGAGACCGCGCTGCAGTGCTGGCCGACGCGCTAGACGGTCGCCCTCCTCCAGAATTGCTGCAGACCGTCTAGAAAAATTCATACCGATCGGTATATATATCCCTTGCGGAAGACGGCTTGAGCGATATTTATACCGCTCGGTACGGAAGCGCTCCTCCCCCAGGCGGTCCGGCCCAGGAGTCCCGGACATGCTCACCCTCGCCCTCGATCGCCTTACCCTTGCTCGCCCGACCTTCGCCCACTGGGCCTCGCTCGCCGCCGCCCTGCTCGTGGCCGGCTGCAACGCCGCCGCCAGCTCGCCCGCTGCTCCGCCGACGCCCGGTGTGGAAGTGGCGCCGGTCGTCTCCCAGCCCCTGCGCCAGTGGGACGACTTCACCGGCCGGCTCGAGGCGATCCAGTCCGTCGAGGTCAGGCCGCGCGTGGGCGGCTACATCGACGCCGTCCGCCTGCCGGAAGGCGCGCATGTGCGCCGGGGCGAAATCCTGTTCCAGATCGACCCACGTCCGTTCCAGGCCGAAGTCGATCGTCTGGCCGCCGGCCTGCAAGGCGCCCGCGCCAAGGCCGCCCTGGCCCAGGCCGACGCCGATCGCGCCAAACGGCTGATCGCCGAACAGGCCATCGCCCAGGGCGAATTCGACCGGCTCGACGCCCAATCCAAATCGGCGATCGCCGACGTGGCCGCAGCCCAGGCGGCGCTCGAGGCGGCGCGGCTGAACCTGTCCTTCACCCGCGTCGTGTCGCCGATCGACGGCCGCGTCTCCAAGGCCCTGATCACCCGCGGCAATCTCGTGACCACCGCGAGCCTTCTGACCACGGTGGTGTCCGACGGGCCGATCTACGCCAGCTTCAACGCCGACGAACAGACCTTCCTGAAGTACGCCGCCGCCCAGCGCGGCCAGGGCGGGCCCGTGTACATGGGCCTGATGACCGAAGCCGGGTTTCCCCGCCAAGGCCGGCTGCAGTTCCTCGACAACACCATCGATCCCCACTCGGGGACCATCGGCGGACGCGCCCTGTTCGACAACGCCGACGGCAAGCTGACCCCCGGCCTGTTCGCCCGCATCCGCCTGGTCTCGGCCAACACCGACGCCGCCACCGTGGTCCCCGAGCAGGCGCTCGGCGCGGATCTCGGGAAGCATTATGTGCTGGTGCTGGATGGGCAGAACCACGTGCAGTACCGCGCCGTGACGCTCGGGCCCGAGCTCGGCCAGCTGCGGGTGATCCGGGCGGGCCTCAAGCCCGGCGAGCTGGTGGTCACCGCCGGCCTCACCAAGGTCAGGCCCGGCGACGCGGTCAAGCCGACCCGCGTCGCGACTCCGACCGTGGCGGCCAACACCGCCGACCTCAGGCCCGCCGCCTGATCCCTACCCGCTTCAGATCCTGAAACGCACCGCGACTCGCGCCTCGCCAGAGGTGCGCCCGCTCTCCACCGGACGCCCGTCATGAACATCTCCCGCTTCTTCGTCGGCCGGCCGCGCTTCGCGGCGGTGCTGTCGCTGCTCATCCTGATCGCCGGCCTGGTCTCCCTGCCGCTCCTGCCGGTCAGCGAATACCCGGAGGTCGTGCCGCCCACCGTGGTGGTGAAGACCACCTACGCCGGCGCCGACACGGCCGTCATCGCCGAAACCGTCGCCGCCCCGATCGAGCAGGCGATCAACGGGGTGGAAGGGATGCTCTACCAGTCCTCGCAATCGACCGCAGACGGCGTGATGACCCTGACCATCACCTTCGCCCTCGGCTCGGATCCCGACAAGGACCAGACCCTGGTGCAGAACCGGGTGGCGCAGGTGCTGTCGCGCCTCCCCTCCGAAGTCCAGCGCGTCGGCGTCACCACCACCAAGGCCTCGCCCAACCTGGTCGAGGTGGTGCACCTGACCTCCGACGGGCGCTACGACATGGGCTACCTGGCCAGCTACGCCCAGCTTCACGTCCGCGACTCGCTGCTGCGCTCCTACGGCGTCGGCGACGTGCAGATGTTCGGCCAGGGCCCCTACTCCATGCGCGTTTGGCTCGACCCGGAAAAGCTGGCCGCCACCAGCCTGACCGCCGGAGACGTGGTGAAGGCCCTGCACGAGCAGAACGTCCAGGTGGCCGCCGGCCAGGTCGGCGCTCCGCCCGCTCCGGGCGGCCCGGCCTTCCAGGTCTCGGTCAACGCCCAGGGCCGGCTCGCCACCGAGCAGGAGTTCGGCGACATCATCGTCCGCGCCGACCAGGACGGCCGCATTACCCATCTGCGCGACGTGGCGCGGATCGAGCTCGGCTCGGACAGCTACGCCCTGCGCTCGCTCCTGAACAAGGAGCCGGCCGTGGCTCTGCCGATCTTCCAGCGCCCGGGCACCAATGCCCTGCAGATGGCCGCCCATGTGCATCAGGTGATGGACGGTCTGGCCAAGGACTTTCCGCAGGGGATCAAGTACCACATCGTCTACGACACCACCGGCTTCGTGAACGAGAGCATCTCGGCCGTCGTGCACACCCTGTTCGAGGCCATCCTCCTGGTCGTCGTGGTGGTGGTCCTGTTCCTGCAAAGCTGGCGCGCCTCGATCATTCCCCTGATCGCCGTGCCGGTCAGCCTGATCGGGACCTTCGCGGTCCTGCTCATGCTCGGCTTCGGCCTCAACGCCCTGACCCTGTTCGGCCTGGTGCTGGCCATCGGCATCGTCGTCGACGACGCCATCGTGGTGGTCGAGAACGTCGAACGGAACATCGCCAACGGTCACCCGCCGGCCGAGGCGGCGCGGATCGCCATGGGCGAGGTCACAGGCCCGATCGTCTCCACCGCGCTCGTCCTCTGCGCGGTGTTCATCCCCACCGCCTTCATCACCGGGCTCACCGGCCAGTTCTATCGCCAGTTCGCCCTGACGATCGCCATTTCGACGGTGATCTCGGCCTTCAACTCCCTGACCCTGTCGCCGGCGCTGGCCGCGGTTCTGCTGCGGTCGCATGACGCGCCGAAGGACCGACTGCAGCGGCTGATCGACCGCGGCTTCGGCTGGCTGTTCGGACCATTCAACCGGCTGTTCGCCCGCGGCAGCAAGGCCTATGTCGGCGGCGTCGGGAGCATGCTGAAGAAGTCGCCGGCGGCGCTGGTGGTCTACGCCGTCCTGATCGGCCTGACCGTGTTCGCCTTCGCCAAGACCCCCGGCGGCTTCGTACCGGCGCAGGACAAGCTCTATCTCGTGGCCAACATCCAGCTGCCCGACGCGGCCTCCCTCGATCGCACCGACGCGGTGACGCGCAAGGTCAGCGACATCGCCCTGCACACGCCGGGCGTCGGCGGCGCGGTCGCCTTCCCCGGCCTGTCGATCAACGGCCAGGTCAACTCGACCAACGCCGCCGCCGTCTTCCTCCCGCTCGACGATTTCGCCAAACGGAAGGGGCCGGGCCAGTCGGCCGCCGCCATCGCCGCCAGTCTCAACCAGCAGTTCGCCGCCATCCCCGAAGCCAGCGTGCAGGTGTTCCCGCCGCCGCCCGTATTCGGCCTCGGCACCATCGGCGGCTTCCGCATGCAGCTCGAGGACCGCTCAGGCCTCGGCCCGGTGGCGCTGAACAAGGCGGTGCAGGAGATCGAGGTCGCCGCCGCCAAGGATCCGCGGCTGGCCGGGGTGTTCTCGTCCTATCAGATCGGCACGCCGAAGATCACGGCCGACATCGATCGTGAGAAGGCCCGCGCCGAGGGCGTGTCGCTGACCGACCTGTTCGAGACCATGCAGGTCTACCTCGGTTCGCTTTATGTGAACGACTTCAACCGCTTCGGCCGCACCTATCAGGTCAACGTCCAGGGCGACCAGCGCTTCCGCCTGCAGCCGGAGGACATCGGCCACCTGCAGACCCGCAACGCCGCCGGCCAGATGATCCCGCTGGGCGCCTTCGTCACCACCCACGAGACCACCGGACCCGAGCGCACGGCCCACTACAACGGCTACCTCACCGCCGAGATCAACGGCGGCCCGGCCCCGGGCTACAGCTCCGGCCAGGCGCAGAAGGCGCTGGAGGAGATCGCCGCCAAGGCCCTGCCGCAGGGCATGGGCTATGAATGGACCGAACTGACCTACCAGCAGATCCTGGCCGGCAACACGGCGGTCTACGTCTTCCCGATCTGCGTGCTGCTCGCCTTCCTGGTGCTGGTGGCGCAGTACGAGAGCTGGAGCCTGCCGCTCGTCGTCATCCTGATCGTGCCCATGTGCCTGCTCTGCGCCCTCACCGGCGTCTGGCTGACCCATGGCGACAACAACATCTTCACCCAGATCGGGCTGATCGTGCTGGTGGGGCTGGCGTGCAAGAACGCCATCCTGATCGTTGAGTTCGCCCGCGAACGGGAGGCGGCCGGCGACGACCTGCTGCACGCCGTGCTCGAGGCGTGCCGGTTGCGTCTGCGGCCGATCCTGATGACCTCGCTGGCCTTCGTCATGGGCGTCTTCCCGCTGGCGATCTCCACCGGGGCCGGATCGGAGATGCGCCGCGCCATGGGCGTGGCGGTGTTCGCCGGCATGCTCGGCGTGACCCTGTTCGGCCTCGCCCTCACCCCCGTCTTCTACTGGACCATCCGCCGGCTGACCGGCGGCAGGATCAAGGCGACCGGACACGCCCCCGAGCTTGGCCCCGAAAGCGGCCCGCAAGAGGCCATTCCCGCCGCCGCCCTGTCGCTGCACGCCGCGGAATAAGGAGCCGCGCCATGACCCTCATCCGCTCCCTTCTGATCGCCGCCTCGATGGCGACCCTCGCCGCCTGCACCGTCGGCCCGACCTATCGCGCGCCGGTCCAGGCCCCCGTCGCCATCGCCGACGCCGACCCGGCCATCGTCTCCACGGACCCGGCCGAGCCCACCTGGTGGCGTTCGTTCGGCGACCCCGAACTCGACGCCCTGATCGAGCGCGCTCAGGTCGCCAACCTCGACGTCCGCCAGGCGGTGGCGCGCGTCGACCAGGCCCGCGCCCTGTTCGACGACCGCAAGCTCGACCAGCTGCCGCGCGTTACCTCCGACGCCGGATACAGCCGCGCCCGCGAGCAGCAGCCGGGCTTCACGGCCACCCCCGTCACCGTCGAGCAGGCCGACATCGGCTTCGACGCGACCTGGGAGATCGACCTGTTCGGCCGGGTTCGCCACGGCGTGGAGGCGGCCAAGGCCGACCGCGACGCCGCCCGCGAGGACCTGGCCGACGTGCGGGTCAGCGTCGTCGCCGAGGTGGCGCGAAACTACCTCGAGCTCCGCGGCGCGCAGGCCCGTCGCCAGGTGGCCGAGGCCAACGCCCAGACCCAGCGCGACACCCTGCGCCTGACGCGGGTCCGGCGCAGCATCGGCTACGAGGACCCGGTGGACGTCGAAAGCGCCCAGGCGCGCCTGTCCGCGACCGAGGCTTCGATCCCGCCTCTTATCACCGCCGAAAAGCATGCGGCCCAACGCCTGGCGGTTCTGCTCGCGCAGCGGCCTGGCGCGCTGGACGCGGAACTCGCGGCCGCGCCCACGGCGCAGCCGGCGCGCGCCACCCAGCTCGCCATCGGCGACGTCAGCGACCTGTTGCGAAACCGGCCCGACGTGAGGGCCGCCGAGCGGCGGCTGGCCGCGCAAACCGCCCGCACCGGCGTCGCGACCGCGGACCTGTTTCCGCGGGTCAATGTCAGCGGCTTCATCGGCCTGCTGTCGGGCGACGTCTCGACCCTGTTCAAGAGCAGCGCCAACGCCTGGGCGATCAGCCCCAGCGTGACCTGGCCCGCCTTCGACCTCGGCGGCGCCCACGCACGGCTTCGCGCCCAGCGCTCCCGCGGCGACGAGAGCCTGGCGCTCTATCAGGAGACCGCGCTCAAGGCGATCGAGGATCTGCAGGACGCCGTCACCGCCTACCGGCAGCGCCAGTCCGAAGTGACGAGTCTGGCCGAGCAGGTGGCGGCCGCGCGACGCGCGTCCGACCTCGCGCGCGACCGGTTCAGGGAAGGCGATATCGACTTCCTGCGCGTGCTCGACGCGGACCGGACCCGCCTGCAGGCCGAAGACGCTCTCACGCAGGCTCAGACTTCGGCCAATACCGATGTGGTGGCGATCTACAAGGCGCTTGGCGGGGGCCTCAGCTGACCAGGCGGAACTCCCGCGCGGCCGGGGCCTCGGCCGGCGGGTGACGCACCTTGTGCGCCATCATGCGCAGGGCGAAGGCGGCTTCGCCCAGATCGGCGGCGTCGGTCTTGTCCGCCATGTCGGCGAGCGCGGGAAGGATCTCCCCAAGGTACTGACGCACTTGTGTTTCGGTCATGGTCACGCTTGCACTCACCAAAGGACTAAAGCCGTTCCGCCACAGCGCCGGAATTGAGCCGTCGAAGCCGGTGCTTCAATAAACTTCGCTGCACACCGGAAGGTTTCGTCGACGCGGGCGGCGTCGTCAGCCGCCATCGATAGGAGTCCGCGCCGAACACCTGTGTGAACAGCGCCGATTCTCCGGCGTTTTCGCGGAGCACGCCATCGACCTCCTGCACCAGGATCGCCCGGGCGGGCGGGCTGAAGAGAGATCCAAGCAAAAGGTCGACGATCAAGTCGCGGTGGGCCGCCCCGCCAAGCGCCTGCAGCGCCTGCACGACGACCGGCGCCGAGACGGTTCTTCTCCCGCCGCGGTGGCGGCCAAGATCGTAAAGGTCGGCCATCTGCGCCTCACATCTGGATTTAGGGCTAGAAAGGACGCAGGCGACCCCTGTCGCCCCCGCTGCGCCATACGCCTCACGCCTGTTCCGTCTCGCGGGGATGAAGCGTGCGCACTGTCGATCATGCAAGGGTCCAGCGGTCAAATTGACAGATGTTTACATATGCCGCGCCGAGCGCTGTGATCCGCCGTCGGAGTCTTCGCGCAGCGGGGGTGCGGACAGCCGAAAGATCGAGCCGCCGCCCGAGCGGGACATGTACGCCGCCGCGCCGCCGCTGCGCTGGACCGCGAGGGCGGCGATGGCCAGGCCAAGACCGGCGCCGGTCGTCTGGCCCTCTCTGTTCGAGCGGGTAAAGCGCTGGAACAGCTTGTCCTCGATGTCCGGATCGACGCCGGGGCCGCGATCGCGGACCTCGCAGACGGCGAGATCGTCCTCGATGAAGCAGAGCGCCTGCACGGTCTGGCCGGGCGCGCTGAAGCGCACGGCGTTGTCGATCAGGTTGATGATCGCGCGCGTCATCAGGCTGCGGTCGCCGCGCAACAGAACCTCTTCGTCCGGATAGTCGCTGGTCAGGTCTACCCCGGCCTGTCGGGCGACGGACCACAGCTCGTCGGCGGCGTCGATCAGGGCGTCGCGCAGATCGAAGGGATCGTCGCCGACCTCGGCGTTTTCTGCCCGCGACCATTGCACATAGCTGTCGGCCAGCGCCCGTCCACGCCGGGCGTAGGTGTCGATCCTCGCCAGCAGCGAAGGATCCGGATCGGGCCGCGCCGCCAGGGCCGAGATCGAGGCGAACGGCGCACGGATGTCGTGGGTCAGCAGCTGCAGCGCGTCCTCGCGCTGGCGCACGGCGCGCCGGATCGGCGTGACGTCGGCGAGCCGCACGATGCGCCAGTCCCCATCCGGGGCGAGCCCCGGGAGGGCCGCCGATCCCACCTCGAAATCGGCGCCGTCCGCCGCCGCAGCCTCCACCGGGGCCGCCCCGCCGGCGAGCGCGGCCATGACGTCGCGTCCCGCCCGCGGACCGAGAATCGCCACGAGCCAGGTGTCGAGTCCCGCCCCGATCGGGGCGAGGCCGGCGGCCCGCGCCACGGCCCGGCCGTTGGCGAGGCGGATGACCCCGCGCGAGTCCACCGCCACCGTCGCGTCGGGAAGACTCTGCAGGGTCTCGGCGAGCATTCTGTGCAGGCCGCGCAGGCGTTCGGCGGCGAAGGACAGGGCCCCCAGCTGTCGCTCGATGGGATCGTCGCCCGCGCCGGGGGGCGGAGAGCCCCACTCGAAACGGGCGATTTCCCGGCCGAGTGCGTCGGAAGTCAACGCCAGCCGCCGCCAGCTCCACAGGGGATAGGCGACGATCAGTCCGGCGATGGCCGGCAGCGGCGACATCCACCAGCCGAAGAGGAACGCGGCGATCGAGGCGACCGAGGCGACCGCGGCCAATCCGATCAACGCGCCGAAGCCGGCCCGCGGCCGAAGGCGCGTCAGCATCACCAGCAGCAGCCAGACGGCGGCGACGGCGAGGGTTTCGACGAGCATCGGCGAAGCCAGGGCGAGCCGTTCGCCGGTGATCGCCGCGTCGAGCAGGTTCGCCTGCAACTCCACACCGGTCAGGCCGCCGTTCCGCGAGGAGGAGGCGGTAGGATAGCGGTCGCCGAGCCCGGCCGCGGTCACGCCGACGAGGACAAGCTTGCCCCGCACAAACGGCGCCGGAACCTCGCCTCGCAGCACCGCCGTCGCGGAGACGGTGCGAAAGCGGCCGGGCGGCCCGGCGAAGGGGACGAGATCGGCCGGCGAACCGATCAGACCGGTCGTATCGCGCGAGGCCGCCGCGAGTTCGTCGCAGGCGGGATCCGCCCTCGCTCCATCGGCGATCCTCAGGGCGGCCCGAGACAGCTGGAACCAGCAGACGCCCGCATGCGCCACGCGCGCCGAGACCCGGCGCACCACGCCATCCGAGTCCGGGGCGATGTTCACCTGGCCCAGCGCCGCCGCCGCGGACGCGAGCGGGGCGATCGGCAGGACGGTTCTCACCGCCCGTCCATTCTCGCCCGGCGAAAGCTGCAACACCGGAAGCACCGTCCGTCCGGATCGGCGCAGAGCCGCGGCGAGAGCCGGGTCGCCGGCCTTGGGATCGGGTTCGAGGAACAGCACGTCGAAGCCGACGGCCGCGGCGCCGGCGTCGGTCAATCGGTCCAGAAGGGCCGCGTGCAGACTGCGCGCCCACGGCCAGGCCCCGCGCTCGCCAAGGCTGGCGTCGTCGATGGCGACGATCAGGATACGATCCGAAGGCCGTCGCGGACTGAGCCGAACCAGCGCGTCGTAGACCGCGCGATCGACCGGATCGCCGAGCGGCGTGCGGGCGAAGCCGACCGCCAGCGCCGACGCCAGAAGGCCGACCAGCATCCATTCAAGATAGAAGCGGCCCGGACGAAAGCGGCGCGAGACCCGATCGCGCCGCGCCTCAGGGGACATGCAGCGATTGCGGATCGGAGGCGATCACGAGCCGCCGACCGCCCACGACGCGCACGGCGAACACCGTCCAGACATAGTCGCCCGGCGGCAGGGCCGGCACGGCGATCCGCGGCTCGGCGAGTCCGTCCTTGGCCACCACCGGATGATCGCGATCCTCACGCCGCACCAGGATGAATCGATAGGCGACCGCGGTCTCGCCCGGCGACGACCAGCGGAAGTCGGTCAGGCCGTCGGCGGTTCGGGTCGCGCCGAGGATGCTGAGGTCGCCCTTGACCCGGGTGAACGGCGTGATGCCCGGCAGGCCCTCCAGCCCGTCCCGGCTGATCGCCGAGAGCCTCAGATAGTAAGCGCCGTCGGGCGCGGCTGGAAGGTCCGCTTCCGGACCATGGGCGGTGACTTCGTAGATCGGCGCCTCGAGCTTGGGATCGGCGGCGACGAGCAGCCGGTAGCGGGCGGCCCCCGCGAGCGGTTTGATGATGAAATGCAGGCGCTCGCCGCTCTGCACCGTGGACGCCGGGTCGAGTTCCGGCGCCGGCAGCAGCGCCTGCGGCCCCTTGAGTCCGGACGGCGAGGCGACGACGCCCTGGCCCGCGTGGGCCACCGCCTCGGCCTTGGGTGTGGCCACGCCGACAACCCCCTTCAGCACGCTCGCGGTGGCGCGGCTCTCGGCCGCTTCGTAAGAGACGCGAAACTCGGTGCCGCGCACGGCCGACTGGGCGACCGGCGTGACCACCACGAACCGGCTCGACGGATTGGTCATCGGCGTCACCTGCGACTCGAGACCGCCCGCCTGCACGCGGATTTCGCGGTCGATCCCGCCGGTCAACGTCACGGCCCGCAGCCGGTCGAGCACGACCTTGCTGTTGGAGGGAATGGCCAGGTGGCTGCCGTCCGGCAGGCTCAGGCGCACGAACGCGTTCTCGCCCGTGAGGATGACGGCGCCCTCCGCGACGGTCCGGCCGACGCTCAGGCCTTCGGTCGAGGCGCCCGTCCCCGTCCCCGTCCCCGTCCCCGTCCGCGCCGCGCCGTGCACCGCTTCGACGGTCGCAAGAATGGGCCGGGTCCTGAGAAGGGCCCGGGGAACGACCAGGCGAAAGCCGACCGGAATCCGCCGGTCATCGGCGATATGATTCAGCTGCTGGACCTCGCGATAGGACGACGGGGGGTCGAACGCCCGGTGAGCGATCTCGAGCAGCGTCTCGTCCCGCCTGACCAGATAGACGATGGTGGGAGAAGCGGGGGTGCTGGGAGCCGCGGTCGTTCTCGCGGCCGGGGCGGCGTGGGCGGCGAGGCCAAGGGCGAGCCACGCAAGCGCGGACATTCAGGTCTCTCCCCCCCGGTTGAGCGTCTCCAGCCTGTATCCAAACCCATAGACCGGGCTGAGTCGAACACCGTTTTGCGGACGCAAACCCATTTTGAGGCGAAGCTTCGAGATGTGGCTGTCCATGGTCCGGCTCGACAGCTCCACATTCCAGCCCCACACCGAGCTGGCGATATAATCGCGCGACAGGGCCCGGTTGGCGTTGCGGAACAGAAGCAGGCAGAGCGTGAACTCCTTGGGCGTGAGCGGCGGCAAGGCCTCGCCTTCGAAACGGACCTCGCCGTTGACGAGGTCGAGTTCGTAGTCGCCGTAGCGCTCCACCGAGCCCGCCGCCGCCGGAAACGCCCGACGCAGGAGGGCGCGGACCCGGGCCAGCAGCAGCGGCGGCGAGATCGGCTTGGCGAGATAGTCGTCCACCCCATGCTCCAGCGCCTTGACCACATCCGCCTCATCCGCGCGCGCGGTCACCATCAGGATCGGCGGAGGGTTGGGGACGGTGCGCCGAACCAGCGTGACGACGTCGAGACCAGTGCCTTCCGGCAGGTTCCAATCGAGGATCAGGAGGTCGAAGGTGGTCTTCCGGAGCGCGGCCGCGAGCTCCGCCTTGCGGGAGAACAGACGCAGCTCATACGACGGCCCCTCGAGCGTCGTGCGGATTCCCTGCGCATCGGCCGGGTCATCGTCGAGGACGGCTATCCACATGACATTGGCATGCTGGGGTGTGAGCTCAATCTCATCCTGCACAGCGCGGTTGAGGCTGGACGCGCCCGACCGGATCGATCGGGCGCCGCCAGCGCCGGCTCTCCACTCGCCGATGGAAAGAACGACCCTGCGCGGGGTGGCGTGCGCAGGGCCCTTCCTCCTCGTCCATCTCGATCATGAAAGACGAGGAGGCTTACTCTAGAGCGGATCGCGAGCGCCGATTGTCAAATATTGTCGCACCACAGGCCTCGGCCTCAGGCGCGACCGTCTTCGAGCCGCGAGGGTCTTCGTCCGTCACCGACGGCGAAAGCCCCCTGCGGACGGCGGTCTTTCGAGCATCAGCCGCCCGCGTTCGCCACGTCGATCAGATTGACCACAGCGGCGTCGCCGGCCGCGCGGCGGGCGATGGCCTCAGCGTCTGCGGACTGCGGATAGGTGTCGACGATTCCGCGAATGTAGACGACGTGATGGACGGTCTGCACACGGACATGGTCGGCTCTCAGATACGAAACCGCGTCGATGCCAGCCTGCACGGTCCGGGTGAGGGAGGCGTCGCCCGAGGACGCCTGCACGCCTTCGCCGGCGGTCGCGCAACCCGCGATCGCGCTCGACACCAACAGGGCCGCCACGGCCAGAAGCTGAGTCTTCATTGGTAATCTCCGTCTGAACGTTAACATTTACAGCATGTGGCGACGCGCCGCAGCTTATTTGAGGAAGTCGACCTGGGAAAGTAAATCGGGGGGTTGTTTTCCGATTGTCTCAAGCCGAGACGGCGCCGGCGCCTCTGGGGCGGGATCAGCAGATCCTGTGCCATTCGCGGCGTGAAAATACACCGACGGCAGGGCGCCGCCATGGGGCGCCAGCCCCCGCCTGAGGCCGCCGCGCGCGCCTGGGCCGCGTCCGACCCGCCCGCCCGCTCCGCGTCGCCCAGCGCTCCGTCGCCCCGCCGGACGATCGCGAGATCTAAAAGCAGAAGCCGGCCGGAGCCGGCCCTCCGCCTATTGAATAAAAGTCGGATAGCGGCAATTCCCACCACAAATCCCACCAACTAGGTAATAACCCGTATATATACGCAGTAACACGTAGAAATACAGCGCAAATCAAGCTTGTCGATCGGCGTAAACTCCAAATCAATACTTGGTGATGCATACCGCCAACATCGAAACAACACCGTTTCTTCGCACCGTCGAACGATGCGCAAACCAAGAATGAAACATCGCCGACTGGAGGCTCATCTTGCATCAGCAGAATCCCAGCGCCCGCAGGGGGGCGCCTGTTCTTTGCGGAACCGGCCTAGCCTTGGCCGCTCTGGCCTGGGCGCCGCTCGCCCACGCTCAGGAGGCGGCCTCACCGTCGACGGCGACGATGGAGAAGCAGATCCAGGAGCTGACGCTCAAGCTGAAGGCGCTGGAGACCAAGGAAGCGGCGGACTCCGCCGCCGCGGCGGCCGCGACCGCGAAATCGTCCAGCGCCAAGAAGCCCGTCAACCCGGGGTTCCTGAATCTCGACGGGATCAGCCTCTACGGCACGATCGACGCCGGCATCGCCTACATCGATCACGGCGCGCCGCTGAGCGCTTATCACCCCAACGGCCTGCCCTACGTGGTGCAGAAGTACAGCAACCGCTCGATCACCTCGGTGGCGCAGAACGGCCTCGGGCAGTCCAAGTTCGGCATGAACGGCCTGAAGCCGGTCACCGACGACCTGGCCGTGGTCTTCAAGCTGGAGACGGCCTTCTCTCCCACGTCCGGCAATCTGCCGGACGGTCCGCGCAGCCTGGTGAACAACAACGGGCTGGCGCTCAACAAACAGGCCACCTCGGGCGACTCGAGCCGCGCCGGACAGTTGTTCCAGGGCGCGGCCTATCTCGGCGTCACCTCCAAGACCTTCGGCGCCCTGACGTTCGGACGGCAGAACTCCATGCTGGTCGACAACATGACCAGCTACGATCCGCAGGCGATGGCCAACGCCTTCTCCCTGCTCGGCGCTTCCGCCTTCTCCAGCGGCGCGGGCATCAGCGAAAGCGCCAAATTCGATAACGCTCTGAAGTACGCCTACAATTACGGCTTCGCCCGGTTCGCCGTAATGCATCAGTTCGGCAGCGCGGGGACGATCCCCGGCGGCGCCGATCAGGCGAATGTGGGCGTCGACTACGCCGGTTTCTCCGCCGATGCGACCTATACGCATCTGCGCGACGCGGTGACCGAGTCTTCGCTCACCGCGGCCCAGGCGACCGCCGCCCCCGGCACCCTCGCCGCCACCATTTCGAACAATACCTCCCTCGCCATCGAGGCGCGGTACCAGTGGAAAAAGCTGAGGGTTTCCGGCGGCTACGAAACCATCACCTTCGCCAACCCCTCCGATCCGCTGGCGGTGGGCGTCTCCGGGCTCGGCGGCTACAAGCTGAGCGTCGTCAACAATACCGCCTACACCATCCATCGCACACAGAAGGTTTCCTGGGTCGGAGCGCGGTATTCGCTGACTAAGGCCGCCACTCTCGCGGCGGCTTACTATCGGTACGATCAGAACAGCTACAAAGGAAACGGCTGCTCGAACGCCAGCTTTTCCTCCTGCAGCGGAACCCAGCAGGTTTACTCCGCGTCCGTGGACTATCGCCTGACGAAGAACTTCGATGTCTACACGGGCCTGACCGCCTCCTCCGTCGCGAACGGCCTCGCCTCCGGCTATCTGCGCACCGCGGCGGTCTCGTCCATGACCGGTGTGCGCTTCAGCTTCTGACCGCGGCGGCGCGGTGGCGCCGAACGCTTACTGGACCAGGCCGGACGTCTGAATTCCGCCCTGGCTTCGCCAACAATGATGGGATTGACTATGCGATTTTCCGATTTCGGCATCTCCCGAAAGTTGTTCTTCGCCTTCGCGGGCGTTCTGACCACCGTGATGGTCATGTGCGTGATGGTGTTTATGTCCGCACGCCATCACGCCGCCTCGGATATCAGCAATCAGGCCTCCAACGACGCCGTGACTTTGCTGGAGCGCGCCAAGGGCGACACCTTCAACGAGTCGAGCCTGGCGGGGGGATACCGGCTCCTCGGCGTCGAAGGCCTGTTGGGGCAGATGGCCGCGGGCGAAGCCGACTTCCAGAGGGATATCGGCGATGCGCGCAAGCTGCTGTCCGGGCATCCCGATCTGCTTGAAGCTGTCGACCGGATGGAGGCGTCGCATACGGCTTGGAAAACCGGAATGGACACCCAGATCGTCGTGTTTCGCGATCCTGCGCGTCGGGATGAAGCGATGACGATGGCGAGGGACCCGTCCAGCCGGCAGCGCACCAACGCCTTCCGCGCCGCGTCGAAAAAGACGATCGACGCGGTCAAGGCCTACTCGGCCAAGGATACCGCCCGGGCCACGGCCGACCTCAACAGCATGATGTGGACCCTCGGAATCGGCGGCGTCCTCGCGATCATCCTCTCGGGCGCCATGGGCTGGCTGTTGTCGCGAACCGTCGCGGCGCCGGTCGTCGCCTTGACGGCGACGATGAAGCGGCTTTCCGCCGGCGACAACACCGTGGCTATCGAAGGCGCGGGGCAGAAGGACGAGATCGGCGAGATGGCCAAGGCCGTTCAGTCGTTCAAGGACGCCGCGATAGAAAAGGGTCGCCTCGAGAAAGAAGCGAGCGACGTCCGGCGTCAGGCTGAAAGCGAGCGGGCCGCCAACGAAGCGGCGCGCGCCGACGGCGCCCGCCAGCAAGCCCTGGTGGTGGAGTCCGTCGCCGCCGGC
This sequence comes from uncultured Caulobacterales bacterium, assembly GCA_903837135.1. Classification (GTDB taxonomy): domain Bacteria; phylum Pseudomonadota; class Alphaproteobacteria; order Caulobacterales; family Caulobacteraceae; genus CAIOYC01. Next base: position 20,090 of record CAILTK010000038.1, on the reverse strand, counting down.
CTCGAGCAGCTTTCGCAGGGCAACCTGGTGTTCCGCCTCGGCGACAAGTTCGCCCCCGAGTACGAGAAGCTGCGCTCCGACTTCAACGGGGCCATGGAGAAGCTGCAGGACACCATGAAGGTGGTGACCGCCACCACCTTCACCATCCGGTCGGGAACCGGTGAGATCTCCAGGGCTTCGGACGATCTCGCGCGGCGCACCGAACAGCAGGCCGCGAGCCTGGAGGAGACCGCCGCCGCTCTGGATGAAATCACCGCCACGGTCCGCAAGACGGCCGAAGGCTCGAACCATGCGAGCCAGTCCGTCGGATCGGCCAAGGTCGACGCCGAGCGCTCGGGCACGGTTGTGCGCGACGCGGTCACGGCCATGAACAGCATCGAGAAATCGTCGCAGGAAATCAGCCAGATCATCGGTGTGATCGACGAAATCGCCTTCCAGACCAATCTGCTGGCCCTGAACGCCGGGGTCGAGGCCGCGCGGGCCGGCGACGCCGGCCGCGGCTTCGCGGTGGTGGCGTCGGAAGTCCGCGCCCTCGCCCAGCGCTCGGCCAGCGCCGCCAAGGAGATCAAGACACTGATCTCCGCGTCCGGCCAACAGGTGAAAGCCGGCGTGGACCTGGTCGGCGAGACCGGAAAGGCGCTGGACCGGATCGTCAGTCAGGTGACCGAGATCAACGGCATCGTCTCCGAGATCGCCGCCTCCACCCACGAACAGGCCACCGCCCTCAACGAGGTGAACGCCGCCGTCAATCAGATGGACCAGGTGACCCAGCAGAACGCCGCCATGGTGGAGCAGGCCACGGCCGCCAGTCATGGCCTGACGCAGGAGGCCGAAGAACTCGCCCGCATCATCGGCACCTTCCAGGTCGATCAGAACGGCAGATCAGCGCCCCAACCCGTCGCCACGCGGGCGCCGAGCCGCCCTTCGGGCGCCGTGCCGGCGATGAAGACGTCGGGCAGAGGCGGCGCGGCGGTCAAGCCCGCCGTGAGCGCCAACGCGGACACCTGGGAGGAATTCTAGAGCCGCTCAGCCGCCGTCCCAGCCAAGACCGAGGCTTTTCTGTAGCGCGATATAGTCCTCGGTCAGCTGGGCTCTGGCGTCGAGCACGCCCTCTTCGGCCTGCACCCGCCCGCGCTCGGTGTCGAGCACCTCGAGGGTGGTGGCCGTGCCGCCCTTCTGGCGGAGGTCCTGCAGAGCGGCGGTGTGATCGGCGGACGCCTGCACCCGCAGCTGGCCGAGCACGCTGTCCCGCTGGCGACCATAGCGGACCAGCGCGGTCTCCGCGTCCTGCAGGGCGCCGAGGACGGTCTTGCGATAGTCGGCCAGGGCCTCGTCGTAGGCCCCCCGGGCCTGGGCGATCTGGGCTCGGACCCGGCCGAAATCGAACGGGGTCCACTGCAGGAACGGCGCGACCGTGTAGGACGAGCTGGAGCTGTCGAACAGGTGGGTGAGACTGGGCGCCGTGTAGCCCACCGTTCCCAGGAGCGTCACCTTGGGGAACAGGTCGGCGGTGTGCTGGCCGATCGACGCGTTGGCCTGGACCAACTTTCGCTCCGCCTGGCGGATATCGGGCCGCCGGCGGAGCAGGGCGGCCGGATCACCGACCGAGACCGCCGACGGCGGCGTCGGGACCGCGACGATCGTCGACAGCTCCGCGTCCAGCGCTCCGGGCTCGCGGCCCGTCAGGATGGCGAGGCGGTCGAGCTGTTCGGCGATCTGGGCGCTCAGCGGCGTCAGGCCGGCTTCGGTCGACTGCAGCTGGCTGTTGAGCTGCTCCACGTCGAGATCCGAGGCGGCGCCGTCGGCGCGGCGCTGGCGGGTCAGGTCCAGCATGCGCGATTCGATGTCCGCGTCGCGGCGCGACAGGGCGAGCCTCTGCTGCAGTTGGCGGAGGGTCACGTAGGCCTGCGCAACCTCGGCCTCGAGACTGACCTTCGCCCCGTCGAGCGCCGCCTCGCTGGCCTCCGCCTGGGCGCGGGCGCCCTCGACGGCCCTCGCCTTGCCGCCGAACAGGTCGATCTCCCAGGTGGCGTCGAAGTTCGCCGAATAGATTTCGATCGTCTGGGCGCTCCCGGCCGCGGCCGCCTGACCGCCGGCGAGCAGGCTGGTCTCTCCCTTGCTGCGCAGATAGGCGGCGGCGGTTCCCGTAGTGGGCAGGCGATCCGCACGCGAGCGCTTCAGACCAGCCCGGGCCTGGACGATCCTGGCCCGCGCCTCCGCCAGATCCGGACTGCCGGCCAGCGCCGCCTCCATCAGCCGATCCAGTTGAGCGTCGTTCAGCGCGGTCCACCAGTGACCGACCGGCGCGCCGTTGGCGAGGTCGCCGGCGCGATGGAAGGCGGGCGACTGGGCTTCGACAGGCGCGGCCGCGGGGGGCCCCTGGTAGTTCGGACCAACCACGCAGCCCGACATCATGAGAGTCGCGGCCAGGCCGACATAGGCCAGGGGCGCGCGGGGAATCAGGGGGCGGGTCAATGTCCCATCTCCGAAGGATTGGCGCCGCGGGGCGGCTGTCGCAGCAGGAAGACCAGCGGCATCAACAGGATCAGGGCGACGCCGAGCACCCAGAAACATTCGGAATAGGTGATGATCAGCGCCTGTTGGTGCACCGTGCCGGCGAGGGCGGTCAGCGCCTGGGTCTGCGCCAGCGGCTGATCGCCGCCGTTGGTCGCGGCGAAGCCGGCCGCCTGGGCGGCGATTCGCGACTGGGCGAGGTCGGAGTTCTGGGTCACGGCCTGCCCGATGTAATCGGCATGGGCTTCCACCCGCCGGTCGATGAACACGCCGAGCAGGGCGAGACCGAGTGAGCCGCCGAGATTGCGGGCCATGTTGTAGAGGCCGGCGGCGTCCGCGGCGTCCTCGGGCCCCACGGCCCCGACCGAGGCCTGATTCAGGGGCATGAAGGCGAGGATCTGTCCAACCCCGCGCAGCAGCTGCGAGAACACGAACTGGTCGCCGGAGGTCTGCGCCGTCAGGCCGATGTCGACGAAGCAGCTGGCGGCGAAGCACGCCAGCCCGATCAGCACCGTGAGCCTGAGCGGCGCCTTGCCGAGCAACAGCGGGAGGATCGGCATCATCAGAAAGGCCGGAATGCCCGACACCGCCAGGATGCGCCCCGACTGTTCGGCCGTCTCGCCGGCCACCAGGCCGAGGAACTGGGGCAGCACGTAAAGAATGCCGTAGAGCACCATGCCGACCACGACGATGATCAGGATCACGCTGGCGTAGGACCGGTTGAGCATGAGCCGGAGCTTGATCACCGGCTTGCGGCTGGTGGCCTGGGCGAAGGCCAGGACGATGAAGCCGATCACCGAGACCGTGGTCAGAAGGGTGATGGAACCGGATTCGAACCAGCGGTCGCGCTGGCCCTCCTCGAGCACCACGGTCAGGCACGACAGGCCGGCCGTCATGCCGACGATCCCGAGCCAGTCCGCGTCGATCAGCTGATCGAGCCTCAACTTGTGGTGCGGCAGCCCGAGCAAGAGCAGGGTGATCAGGCCGACGGCGATCGGCACATTGAGGAAGAAGCACCAGCGCCAGCTGGCGTTCTCGGTCAGCCAGCCGCCCAGCACCGGTCCCACGAGCGGGCCCAGCAGAACGATCAGGCCGAAGATGGTCATGCCGATCGGTATCTGCCGCGTGGGCAGGCGGGTGCGCACGATGGTCTGGGCGGTGGGGATCAGCGCGCCGCCGAAGAAGCCCTGCCCCACCCGGCCTAGGATCATCGTCGGCAGGTCGTGCGCGACGCCGCACATCATCGAGAACAGGGTGAACAGGGCGGCGCACCCGAGCAGCAGCGTCCGAAGACCCAACACCCGGGTAAGGAAGGCGGCGAGCGGGATCATCACCACCTCGCTGACCAGATAGCCGGTGGAGATCCAGGTGCCCTCCGTGCCGCTGGCGCCGATCTCACCCTGGATCTGCGGCAGGGCCGAGTTGACGATGGAGATGTCGAGCGAGGCGATCAGGGCGCCGAGCGCACCCGCGATCACCGCGATCCAGTCCTGCAATGAGGCGCTGGGCTGGGCCGCCGGCGCGCGGACGCCATCGGCGGTGAGGTCGGTCACGGCGCGGCCCTCGCCGCGCCCGCCTCCGCCGGTTCACGGCCCGAACCCGGGCCGGGCGCCTGGGTCGTGTCGACCGACACCGTCGCCGACAGGCCGGGCAGAACCCGGTCCCGAATGTCCGCCGGCGGATGCAGGTGGAAGCGAACCGGCACGCGCTGGACGATCTTGGTGAAGTTGCCCGTGGCGTTCTCGGGGGGCAGCAGGGCGAACTGGGCGCCGGTGCCGGGGGCGAAGCTGTCGAGCACGGCGTCGATCTTGCGGCCGGGGAAGGCGTCGAGCTTCACCGACGCGGCCTGGCCGATGCGCATGCGGCCGATCTGCGTCTCCTTGAAGTTGGCGACCAGATAGACGTCCTGCACCGGCACCACCGACATCAGGCGCGCGCCCGGCTGGACCAGCTGACCGACCCGCACGGACTTGTCGCCGATCCGGCCGGCGACGCTGGCGCGCAGCACCGTGTCGCCGATATTGATCTGCGCCGACTTCACCTGCGCCTGCGCGCCCTTGAGCTGGGCCTCCGCCTGGGCGACCTGCGCCGTCAGGGTCGAGGTCTGGCGTTGGGCGGCGGCCAGGGCGGCCCTGTCCGCGCGCACGGTCGCATCCGCCTGGTCCTTCTGATTGACGGCCTGGGCGTAGCGCTGCTGGGTCTCGACCCCCTGGCTGCTGAGCAGCCGGTAGCGCTCGGCTTCCCGCGCCGCGTAGGCCGCGGCCTCCTCGGCGCCCTTCAGCTGGGCGGCGGCCTGATCGACTGTCGCCAGCTGCTGGTCGACCTGCCTGTGCGCCGCCTCGATGTCGGCCTGACGCGCCGCCACGCCGGCGAGCTGGGCGGCCAGGGTCGCGTCATAGGTCGCGCCGTCGATCTTCACCAGCGGCTCGCCCGCCGTCACGGCCTGGTTGTCCGAGACGTACACAGCCTCGACATACCCCGACACCTTGGGCGAGATGGTCACCTGGTCCGCCTTCACATAGGCGTCGTTGGTGCCCTGCACGAAGCGGCCGTGGGTCCACCAGCCGATCCCGACCACCAGCGCCAGCAGCAGCAGACCGAGGCCGACGACGATCAGCACCAACCGCACGACCGGATTCTTCAACGGCGACGGCCTCGCCGGAGCGTTCGGCGGGACGGCGCGTGCGCCTTCGGGCTTTGTATCGACGTCCGCCATGACGGGGTTCCGCAGTCGGCGGGGGAGCGCCGGCGGCGGGATTTCGTCCAGCTGGCATATGTTTGTCAAATGGAATATGTTACCCGGGTGGAATATTTTTAGCGATCGGCATACAATGTCGGCGGAGGAGACCAGGATGGACGGATCAGGCGCGCCCGCCCCGCGGCGGCGCCCCCCCGAAGGCGGCTATGCGCGCGGCGAAGAGACCCGTGAGCGGATCATAGAAGCGGCCTTCGCCGTATTCTCCGAGGAAGGCTACGCCGGCGCCTCGACCCGCCGCATCGCCGCCGAAGCCGGGGTCAACCCCCCGGCGCTGCAGTACTATTTCGACAGCAAGGAGGGTCTGCACCGCGCCTGCGCCCAGGCCGCCATCGACCGGGTGATGAACAATCTGGGACCCGCTACCCATCAGGCTCATGTCGCCCTCGCCGGCGGGACGCGCGGGGCCGCCGTCGAAGCGCTTTGCGAGCTGGTGGAGGCTATCGCCGGCCTGGCCATGAGCAAAAGCGAGACCCAGGCCTGGCGACGGTTCATGGGCCAATGCCAGACCGATGCGGTGGGACCGGCGTACGAGATCATGGAGGCGAACTTCGTCACGCCGATGCGCACCTTGGCGAGCGAGCTCGTCTCCCAGGCCCTCGATCTGCCGCCCGGCGACCCGACCGCGCCGCTGCACGCCCTGCTGATCTTCAGCATCGGACCGGCGCTGCATATGAAGCGGGACAGCGTGCTGGCCGCCATGGGCTGGAGCGACTTCGAGGGCGAGCGCGCGGCCCTGTTGAAGGGGATTCTGCGCCAGCAGGTGACAAGGATTTGTCAGGGCGGCTAGGCCGGGCGTACATCGCCGGGATCCTGATCGCCGCACCCTGGGGGCCGCTTGCGCACACGCTTTGTTTCGGTCGCCGGGATCGTGGCCTTCAGTTGCCGGCGCCCGCGCATCGTCGTCGGGATCGCCCTGGGGCTCTGCGTTCTGGCGCTGATCTACGCCGTCCAGAACTTCGCCATGACCACCGACACCGAGGCGCTGATCTCGCCCACCGTCGACTGGCGGCGCAACCAAGCGGCCATGGACGCCGCCTTCCCGCAGAACACCGACACCACCCTGGTGGTGATCGACGGCGCGACGCCCGAACTGGCCGAAAGCGCCGCCGCCCGGCTGGCCGCGGCCCTCGCCGCCGACAAGGGCCATTACAAGAATGTGCAGCGGCCCGACGGCGGCCCGTTCTTCGCCAAGGAAGGGCTGCTGTTCGACACCGCCGCCGGGGTGAAAGCGACCACCGCCCAGCTGATCAAGGCCCAGCCGTTCCTGGGTCCGATGGCCGCCGATCCGAGCCTGAAAGGGGTGATGACCTCCGTTCAGGCCCTGGCCACGGGGGTGCGGACGGGCCAGACCCGCTTTGCCGAGATCGATGGCCCGATCCGCTCGCTGGCCGACGCCCTGCAGAACGTCCAGGCCGGCAAGCCGACCTTCTTCTCCTGGCAGGCCATGATTTCCACCGACGGTCCGACCGGAAAATCGGCGGGCGGCCAGGGCCTGAAGGCGCCGCTGCGCCGGTTCGTGCTGGTGCAGCCCAGGCTGAACTACAGCGATCTCGAACCCGGCGCGGACGCCGGCGCGGCGATCCGCAAGGCCGCCTCCGGCCTTGCGCTCGACACGGCGCACGGAGTCAGCGTGAGGCTCACCGGATCCGTGCCGCTGTCGGACGAGGAGTTCGCCTCCCTGTCGGACAAGGCCTGGCTGGTCGGCGGGGCCATGCTGCTGGCCATGCTGGTCATGCTTTGGCTGGCGGTGCGCTCGGTGAAGATCATGGCGGCCATCCTGGCCGCGACCATCGGCGGCCTTATCCTCACCGCGGCGGTCGGGCTGATCGCCGTGCATCGGTTCAACCTGATCTCGGTGGCCTTCATCCCGCTGTTCGTCGGTCTGGGAGTCGACTTCGGCATCCAGGTCACCGTCCGCTTCCGCGCCGAGCGGCTGACCGAGCCGGACATCGCCCTGGCCCTGGCCGCGGCGGGCGAGGGAATCGGCGGCGCCCTGGCGCTGGCGGCGACGGCCATCACCCTCGGCTTCTTCACCTTCCTGCCGACCCAGTACATCGGCGTCTCCGAGCTCGGCGTCATCGCCGGCCTCGGCATGGTGATCGCCCTCGCCCTGGCCCTGACGGTGCTTCCGGCGGTGCTGGTGCTGCTGCGCCCCGCGCGGCAGACGCAGGAGGTGGGCAATCGCCGGCTGGCGCCGCTCGATCACTTCCTGCTGCATCGCCGCAAGTGGGTGCTGTGGGCCTTCGCCCTGTCGATGATCGCCAGCATCGGCTCGCTCTACTGGGTGCGGTTCGACTTCAATCCGCTGCACCTGAAGAACCCGCGCGGCGAGGCCATGTCGACCCTCGACGCACTCATGCACGACCCCAGCCAGTCGCCCAACACGATCGACGTGCTGACCCCCTCCGCGGCGGCCGCCGACGCCCTGGCCAAACGGCTCTCGGCCCTGCCCCAGGTGTCCCAAGCGGTGACCCTGACGAGCTTCATCCCCGACGACCAGGACCCCAAGCTGGCGTCGATCAGGGACGCGGACACCCTGCTCGATCCCACCTTGAACCCCTTCTTCCCGGCGCAGTCGCCGAGCGACGCGGACGTGGTGAGCAGCCTGCGCCAGACGGCCGACGCCCTGACCAAGGCCGCGACCGGCCCTGCCGACGCCGCCGGCGCGGACGCCCGCCGGCTGGCGGGCGCGCTCACGGCCCTCGCCGATGGACCGCCAACGCTGCGCGCCAGGGCCGGCGAGGCGCTGATCCCGCCGCTGAACACGCTGCTGGATCAGATCCGCAGCCTCTTGAAGGCCGAGCCGGTCACGCTCGACACCCTGCCGCCGGACCTCAGGGCCGACTGGGTCTCCAAGACAGGCCAGTCGCGGGTGCAGGTGTTCCCGAGCGGACCGGCGAACGACAACGCCAATCTGGTGCGCTTCTCCAAGGCGGTGCGCGCCCTGGCGCCCAACGCGTCCGGCGGGCCGATCTCGATCCAGGAGGCGGGCAACACCATCTCGGGCGCCTTCATCGAGGCGGGGATCCTCTCCTTCATCGCGATCACCGTCCTGCTGCTCGTGGTGTTGCGCAGCCTGCGCGAGGTCGCCTTCACCCTGGCGCCGATCATCCTGTCGATCTTCCTGACGCTGGGAACCTGCGTGGTGATCGGCCAGCCGATCAACTTCGCCAACATCATCGCCTTCCCCCTGCTGTTCGGCGTCGGCGTCGCCTTCCACATCTACTTCGTCATGGCGTGGCGGAGCGGGGCGCGAGACCTGCTGCAGTCGAGCCTGGCCCGGGCGGTGTTCTTCAGCGCCCTGACCACGGGCGCGGCCTTCGGCAGCCTGATGCTGTCCAGCCACCCGGGCACCGCCAGCATGGGCAAGATCCTGATGATCTCCCTGGTCTGGACCCTGATCTGCGCCCTCATCTTCGAGCCGGCCTTGCTCGGGCCGCCGGAGACGACGCGCGGACGCACCTGAATACTGGCCGAAGTCACACCCATGCCCGAAACATTGGCAGATCAGAGACGAATTGATCGGCAATTAGACAGTCTAGGCGTGTAAACGTTCGCCGCATCGAACTCGATCCCGGTCGGCATGTGGGATCAAGCACTTTGCATTCCGCCAAAGTCCACTTGCGACCCTTATGTTTCTTTACGTTCCGTCGCGGTCACGTTGGCGAACTCCTGATAATCGCGGACGCGAGCTGATACGGACTTCTGACGCCCGCGCGCCCTACAACCTGGGCCATAAGGCTGATCCTCCCCGAGACGCCGGAGTTCGCGCGGGTTGGCCGCGCCCTTCGCCATGCCTCAGGGGCGGAACGAGCCGGTTCCTAGCTCGGGGTTACGCATATGAAATCGACAGGCAAGCTCGCCATGGCGGCTTTGCTGGGCAGCACGGCGATCGCCGTCCCGCTGCAGGCCAAGGCTCAGACGGCCGCGCCGGCCGCTCCGGCGACGCAGGCGCCTCCTGCTCCAGCCCCTCAGGCCGAAGTCATCGTCACGGCCTCCAAACGCTCCTCCACCGTTCAATCCACGCCGATCAGCATCACCGCGGTCAGCGCGCAGGAACTCCAGGCGCGTGGGATCACCAGCTTCACCACCCTGGCCCAGTCCACGCCGGGGGTTTCGCTGAAGAGCGAAGGTCCGGGCCAGACCGAGATCGAACTGCGCGGCATGACGTCGAGCGGCGGCAATTCGCCGACGGTCGGTTTCTATCTGGACGACATTCCCCTGACCCCGCCCGCCGGTGCGCAGAACGGCAAGGTGGTGATCGATCCGACTCTCTATGATCTGAACCGGGTCGAAGTCCTGCGGGGCCCGCAAGGCACACTCTACGGCGCGGGGTCGATGGGCGGCACCGTCAAGCTGATCACCAACCAGCCAAACCCGACCAAGTTCGAAGCCTCGGCGGAGAGCATTCTGTCGGGCACGGAAGGCGGCTCGTTCAATCACAACGACAACTTCATGATCAACCTGCCGCTGGTCCAGGACAAGCTGGCGCTGCGGCTGGTGGGGAGCGAGGGGTTCACCAGCGGCTTCATCAAGCGAATCGTCGCCAGCCCCTTTCCCGTGGTCAACACCACCGGCGACGTCCGCGGCGACGTGCAGGCGGCGCCGGTCCAAAAGCAGTATCCCGGGTCGAACGCCCAGCAGGTCTATAGCATTCGCGCCTCCGTCCTCTGGCAGCCGACCAGCCGGCTGACCATCACGCCAAGCTTGTTCTACGAGACGAGCAAGCAGGACGGCATCAGCGCCTACGACAGCACGCCGGGCGGCCTGACCCACTATCAGCCATTCGACATCGCCGAGCCGCTGACCGACAAGGTGGTCATCGCCAGCCTGAACGTGAACTACAGCTTCGATGCGTTCGACGTGACCTCGAGCACGGCCGAATGGAGCCGCCGCTCGACCCAGATCGAGGACGGCAGCGAGGATTTCAACAACCCGAACACCGGCGCCACCTACGCCTCCAACAACGGCCTGCCCAACCCCGGCTATTACGGCCCGAACGGCAGCGCCGAGGTCTATGGCAAGGAGAACGACCCTTCGCGGCAGTTCAGCGAGGAGCTGCGGTTCGCGTCGAAGGGCGAAAACCGGTTCAACTGGGTCGGCGGCGCCTATTACAGCCAGTACACCGCGACCTGGAATTTCGACGGCAGAAGCACCAATCCGTCCGCCTACATGGACCTCGGCACCTTCGCACCGGCGACCACGACCTCGTGGTTCCTGGCCCGGTCGCCGACCAAGATGACCCAGTACGCGGTGTTCGGCGAAGGGACCTTCGCCATCACGCCGAAGCTCAAGATCACCGGCGGGCTGCGCTGGTACAGCTACGACTACCGGTTCTCTTCGACCATCAGCGGCTGGGGATCGGGGCTGGGCGCCGCCCAGCCGTCCCAATCCGGGCTGGTCAAGCAGTCCGCCAGCGGCTTCAACCCCAAGGTCAACGTCTCCTACGAATTCAGCCGCGATCTGATGGTCTATACGACCGTGGCCAAGGGGTTCCGCCCCGGTGGCGGCAACGCCCAGTACCCGGTGACCGGTCCCTATTGGAGCGCGGTGTTCGCACCGTACAACTTCCCGGGCGGCAAATGGCCCGTCAGCTATCAGCCGGATTCGGTGTGGAGCACCGAGATCGGCGAGAAGGCCCGCTTCTTCGATCGCCGTCTGACGGTGAACGCCAGCGTCTATTACGAGAACTGGAACCACGTCCAGCTGCTCGCCCTGCCCGGCGACTGGGCGCTCAACATCAACGGCAAGACCGCCACAATCTATGGCGGCGAGCTCGAAACCCGCCTGATCCTCGGCGGCGGCTTCACCCTGTCGGCGTCCGCGAGCTACACCCACGCCTGGGTGGATCCGGGTCCGCACTGGCAGCTGACCCCCACCAACAAGCTGTCGGACGTGGCCCCGGTCACCGGCGACCTGGTCCTCGCCTACACCCGAGAGCTCAACGACAAGTACACCTTCAATGCCCGCGTGGAGAACTCCTACACCGGCCAGCGCTACTCGCTGGCCTTCCCGTATGGCTATTCGCTGAACGGCGAATACATCCCCCTGCCCGGCTACGACCTGACCAACCTGCGCGCCGGCGTCTCCTCGCGCGACGGCTGGAGCGCGGCGGTGTTTGTCAACAACCTGTTCAACAAGCACGCCCAGCTGGAGAGCCTGTTCCAGGAGACCCTGCCGAGCGCGGCGTTCAACCGGATCGTCACCAACCAGCCGCTGACGGCCGGCGTGGACCTGACCTACAAATTCTGAAGATGGATCGGGCGGGTCCCGCAAGCGCGGGGCTCGCCCAACTCAGTAGAAATCCGCCAGCACGAGGCGGCGCGAGCCCCACGGTCCGCCGAGCTCCACGGCCGTCCCCGGCCGCCGGTTTCGCCATGCGGCCAGGCCCGAGGTGAAATAGCCCTGGTCGACCCGCCCGCCGTCGACGGCGGTGATCTCCTCGCCCTCGCGCCAGCCGCCGAGCGCCGCCGGACTGTTGCTGGCCACATGCATCACGCGCAGGCGGTCGCCAAGGTAGGCGAGCCCGAGCCCGGACCGTTCGCGCTGAAAGGCCTCCACAGGATTTGACGACGGGGCGAGCCAGAGGGCGCCCCCGGCGAGGTCGAGGGCCAAATCGAAACGTCGGAAGATCGGGAAGCCGAGGTTCACCGGGACCTGCGCATGGCTCCAGCGCGCGAAGGCGTCCGCCGGCGGCGAGGCCACGGTGAATCCGCCGAGCGACACCGACGCCAGCGTAAAGGCGCGCCCGATCTGCGGGCCCGCCAGGGTGGCCGTCGCCGTCGAGGAGGTGGGGCGGTCGCACATCAGCCCGCGCCGCCGGGCGAAGTCGAGCGCCATCATCACCGGGCTGTTGCTGCCGAGATCGAACACGGCCGACGTACGCGTCCCGCCATCGATGCGGACATCGAGGCACACCCGCCCCTCCGCGCCGGCGAAAAGTTCGACCCGCCGCCACCGCGACGACATCGCCGGAACGCCCGCCAGGAAGGCGAATTTCTGGGCGGCGAAATCGAAAGCGAAGACCCCCTGGGCAAGAATGTCCTGTCCGACGATCAGGCCGACCGGCTCGCCCGTGACCGCCTGCAGATCCGACAGATCCGCTACGATCGGGCGCGTCGCCGCCAGCGTCCTGTCGGCCAGGCCGAGCCGAAGCGGCGGAGCGGATCTGAGGTCCCGGACGCCCCAGTCGCTGCGCAGGCTGATCCGGTCCCCGGCGCCGCACGGTGGCGGCGGCGCATGACGCGGATCGACGATCGTGGCCGCGGCGCCGGTATCGAGCATGCCGACGACCGTCCGTCCGCCGAGCCTGCAGGACACCAGCAGGCTTCCGTCGAGGCTGATCCGAAGCGGGCGCCACGGAAGGCTCGGCGAAGGGAGATCGGGCGCGGCCTTCGCAGTGCGCTTGGGGAGCAAGGTCTGCATGGCAAAGCGAGCGCCTCGACAGGATCGTCGGCACAAAGCTTAAGCGAGGCGTCCGTCCACGATCCATCCGCTCCGCCGACCGTAGCCGTAAAGCGGCATAAGAAACCCGCGTAGGATCGAAGCTGGGTCTTAGCCGCCGAGGCGGTAACCGACGCCGGTTTCGGTCAGGATCAGACGCGGGGTCGACGGGTCCTGCTCGAGCTTGTGGCGAAGCTGCTGGATGAACACCCGCAGATACTCCACATGATCGACCCGGTCAGGGCCCCAGACGGCGTTCAGGAGCTGGCGATGCGTCAGCACCCTGCCCGCACCCTTGGCCAGTTCCGCCAGCAGGTTGTATTCGCGAGTCGAAAGCCTGACCTCCGCGCCGCCGCGGCGCACGATCCGGGTCCGGAGATCGACCTCCACCTCCCCGGCCCTGAGGGTCAGCGGCGAGCCCTCGCGGGTGAGCTTGTTGCGGGTGGCGGCGCGCAGGCGGGCCAGCAGCTCCTCGGTGTCGAAAGGCTTCTGCAGATAGTCGTCGGCGCCGAGATCCAGGGCCTCCACCTTGTCGCTGAGGCCGCTTCGTCCGGACACGATCAGGATGGGACGCTCGAAGAAGCCGCGCGCCTGCTCCAGAACCCGTCTGCCGTCCACGTCCGGCAGGTCGAGGTCGAGGAGCAGGGCCTCGGGCGGCGCATCGCGCAGCTTTTCGAGGCCCTCGCCGCCGGTCCCGGCGCGCTGCACCTGGTAGCCGGCGTCCTGAAGGGCGGGGACCAGCCGGTCCTGACAATCCGGCTCGGCGTCCACCACCAGGATGCGCGGCTTGATCGGCACGCGCGTCAGAAGTGGATGATGGCGTCGGCGGACAGGACCACGGCCTGCTGACGGTTGGGCGCGATCCCATGGTTGCTGTTGCCGTCGAACGCCTTGGCGTCGTTGGCCCGGTACCAGGCGATCTCGGGCCGGAACTCGATCTGCGGCGACAGCCAGTGCTGCACGCCTATGGCGACATCCTCATAACTCGTCGCCACTCCGGTCCGCTGCCCCTGACGGTCGTCATAGTATTCGGTACGGATAGACAGGTTGTCCAGCGGCGTGAATTGATAGTTCCAGTAGGCGACCTCTGCTTGAACCGTCGCAGTGCAGGTCAGGGTGTTGACGTTCTTGCACTGGGCGCCGCTGGGCGCGTTGTAGGGGAGGTACTGCGGCGAGAAGGGGGTGCCACCGCTGCTTATGGCTGCGGCCGCGACCGGATTATTGACGTTGGGAACGTCGGATTCGTGCAGATTATACATCTCGAACGCGACATGGAACTTGTCGGTGAACTTGTGATAATAGGTGAAGCCATACCACTGCAGATTGTTATAACCCCAGCCGGCGTTGTTGATTCCATCGACGCACACGTAAAGATCGTCGCGCGCGCTCGACGTCTGGTATCGGATGCAGCCCACGAACGACGGCTTTGCGCCCGGGTCCTTCAGGAAGGTCGTCCCAGGATAAAGGGCGTTGGGGTGGGGGTTGGCGACCTTCTTTCCGACGTTCCAGATGGCGGTATCGGTGCCGGCCACCACGCCGGCCTGGACCGACAGGTTCTTGGTGACGGCCAGGGTCGCAACCACACCGGTATTGGTGTAGTTGTCGAAGGTATAGGTCATCGAGTGGGAGTACATATAGTTGTTGGGCGCCAGCTGCGCCTCGATGTCCGGGATCGATATATAGCGGCCGACGCGGATCAACAGACCCTGCATCACCTTGGGAATATAGAGCTCGCCATAAAGCATGGGGAAATCATAGCCGTTGCTCTTGTTGTCCTTGAGCAGCTGGTAACTGGCGAGGCCATAGGAGGTCGTATAGCGATAGTCTACGCCGTAGATCGCCGAGACGCGGAAGCCCCAGTCGATGTGATCCTGCTGCACGGTGTCGGGCGTCCGCTCGACATAGAGCACCGCCTGGTCGAGCTGGATCCGGTTGGGGTTGTAATCGTAGGCCGCCGGGGCGTTGCCGCCTTCCACATGGTTGGTGCTGACATTGCCGCCGACGTTGACCCAGCCATAGATTTGAACGTGGGCGTCGCTCAGCGCCTTGCCGAGGCTGGTCGGCGCGAGCGCCGCCATCAGCGGGCTGTCCACAGAGTTCGGCCGGGTGACGCCGAGGCTGGTGGCCGCGCCATAGGGCCATTCGGTGAAGGGATACGGCGGCTGCGGCGCCGGCGACGGCGGGACGTCGGCGCGGCGCGCGGGGGGCGCGTTCGGGTCCGCCTCCGGGCCGGTCTTGCCCATCTCGGCCCCGTAGTAGGCGAAGAAGCGCGACAGGAAGGAGCCGCTCGGCGGCGCGACCGCCGTGGGTGTCGCCGCCGGCGTCGAGGGCTGGGCCCCGTCTCGCGCGGTCGCTATCGCGACGTCGTCCGCGCCGGCATGAGCGGCCAGGGGAGCCGCCGCGAGGGCGGCGGCGGCGAAGGCAAGCGCACGGAAATGCAAGGGGTCGCTCCAGATCAGGCGCGTGACGCGCACTTGTGGTTGTCCAAGGACAACGGAGGAACGTGAGCAGCCATGACGCCGATCAACCCGGCGCGCTGTCGCGCCCGGCGTGCAGACCGCAAAGTCCCCAGTCCTTTTACGTGAGCGAGGGTATGGGGGCCGGGGGCATCAAAAGTCTGTGTCGGCTTCCGGCGCCGGGCATAAGGACCGCATAATGACGGCGGCGGCGCGGCGCTGCGGACCTCGCGCCGAGGCTACTTCTTCAAGAGTTCGTCGGCCTTGGCGTTGATCTTCTTGGTCAGCTCCGGGGCGCCGCCGGGAACCGCGGCGGCGGCGAAGTCGGAGCGCTGGGCGGTGAGTTGGCTGATCGAGCCGAAATAGACGTCGATCACCTTCCAGCTCCCGCCGGCCTGACGCATCCGGTAGTTCAGCTCCGTGGCCTCGCCGCTCTTGGGAACGATCTGCGAGCGCACCAGCTTGTCCGGCCCGCGCGTCTGCACCGCGGGGTTCACCGTGAACTGCTCACCCTCGAAACTGGCGAAGTTGTGCGCCAGATTGGCGGCGGTCAGCCGGGTGAACGCCTTGGTCAACGCCGCCTGGTCGCCGGGCGAATAGCCTTTCCAGGCGTCGCCGACCGCGAACCTCGTCATGGTTGGGATGTCGAAGGCGCGCTCCACCGCCGGCAGAAGACGCACGTATCGCGCCTCGGCGCCGGCCTTGCCGGTCTTCATCGACTCCAGCAGGGCGTTGTCGAGCCCGTCAATGGTGGCGATGGCGGGATCGCTCGCCTGGGCGTGGACCACCGGAGGGGCCGCCAGGGCGGCGGCGCTCAATAACAACAGGAGACGTTTGTCGATCACGATCAGGCCGTCTGCAGGAGGCTGGTTTCGATAACGCGCGCGATGTCGGCCGCGTTCAGGCCGGCGGCGTCGTACTGCTTGAACTGGTCGTCATGGTCCTGGAACAGGTCCGGCAGCGTCAGGGTGCGCAGCCGGAAGCCCGAACGGATCAGGTCGTTGTTGGCCAGATAGGTGGCCACCTGGCTGCCGAAGCCCCCGCTCGAGCCTTCCTCGATGGTGATCAGCATGTCGTGCTGGCGCACCAGCCGGCGCAGCAAGTCCTCGTCCATCGGCTTGGCGAAGCGCGCGTCGGCCACGGTGCAGCTGACGCCGCGGGTCGCGAGGTGATCGGCCGCGGCGAGCGCCGCGCCGAGCCGGGTTCCGAAGCTCAGAATGGCCACGTCGGCGCCCTCGCGCACCACCCGGCCCCTGCCGATCGGCAAGACCTCGCCGCGTTCCGGCAGGGCCACGCCCGTTCCCTCGCCGCGCGGATAGCGGAAGGCGATCGGGCCGGAGTCGTGCGCCGCCGCGGTGGCGACCATGTGCATCAGCTCCGCCTCGTCCGCCGGCGCCATGACCACCATGTTGGGCAGACAGGTCAGATAGGCGATGTCGAAGCTGCCGGCGTGGGTGGCGCCGTCGGCCCCGACCAGCCCGGCCCGGTCCATGGCGAAGCGGACCGGCAGGTTCTGGATCGCCACGTCGTGCACGACCTGGTCGTAGGCCCGCTGAAGGAAGGTGGAGTAGATCGCGCAGAACGGCTTTAGCCCCTCGGTGGCGAGGCCGGCGGCGAAGGTGACCGCGTGCTGCTCGGCGATGCCGACATCGAAGGTTCGCTCGGGGAAGGCCTTCTCGAACAGGTCGACGCCCGTGCCCGACGGCATGGCGGCGGTGATCGCGACCACGCGCGGATCGGCGGCGGCCTCCTGGATCAGGGCGTCGGCGAAGACGCGGGTATAGGTCGGCGCGCCGGGCCGGCCCTTGACCTGCTGGCCCGAGGCGACGTCGAACTTGCCGACCGCATGCAGGCGGTCGGCGGAGCTTTCGGCCGGTTTGTAACCATAGCCCTTCTGGGTGCGCACGTGCAGCAGGATCGGGCCGTGCCGATTGTCGTCGCGGATGGCCTCGAGCAGGGGCACGAGGACGTCGAGGTCGTGGCCGTCGACCGGGCCGAGGTAGAGAAAGCCGAGCTTCTCGAACAGGGTCGAGGCGGGCGCGGACCCATCCGCCACCCCTCTTGCGCGCGCGCTGGCCTCGGCCAGGGGCGAGACGGCGCGCACCGGCGCGTAGGCTTCAGCCTCATGCAGCTTGGTCAGATAGGCGCTGAGGGCGCCCACCGGCGGGGCGATCGACATGTCGTTGTCGTTGAGGATCACCAGCAGGCGACTGCTGGAGGCGCCGGCGTTGTTCATCGCCTCGTAGGCCATGCCGGCGGTGATGGCGCCGTCGCCGATCACCGAGATCACGTGATTGTCGCCGCCCAGGAGGTCGCGCGCCTTGGCCATGCCGAAGCCGGCCGAGATCGACGTCGACGAGTGGGCCGCGCCGAACGGGTCGTACGGGCTCTCCGAGCGTTTGGTGAAGCCCGACAGGCCGCCGCCCTTGCGCAGGGTGCGGATGCGGTCGCGCCGTCCGGTGAGGATCTTGTGCGGATAGGCCTGGTGGCCGACGTCCCAGATCAGCCGGTCCTTGGGCGTCGAGAACACATAGTGGATGGCGGCGGTCAGCTCGACCACGCCGAGCCCGGCCCCGAGATGCCCGCCCGTCTCGGACACGGCGGCGATGGTCTCGGCCCGCAACTCGTCCGCGAGCCGACGCAGATCGCTTCGGTCGAGCATGCGCAGGTCGGCCGGGGTCTTGACCCGGTCGAGAAGCGACGCCGCACGAGCGCCCGTTTGGTTATGGTTCAACGCATTCCCCAAGTGCCTGGTCCTTATTGTTATCAGGCCCGCCCCTTCAGGCGGTGCGATCCAGTAGAAAATAGGGCAGCGCCCGCAGTTCGTCGGCCGCCGGGCCGTAAGGCGACAGGACCTCGGCCGCGCTGTCCGCCAGACGACGCGACTCGGCGCGGGCGCCGTCGATCCCCCAGATGGAGACCAACGTCGCCTTCCCCTGCGCCTCGTCCTTGCCGACCGCCTTGCCGGCGGTTTCGGCGGCGCCGGTGAGGTCGATCAGGTCGTCCGCGATCTGAAAGGCGAGGCCGAAATCGCGCGCGAAGCTGCGCAGGCGCACCTGATGCTCATCGCCGGCCTCGGCCAATATCGCGCCGGCCTCCGCGGAGAACTCGAACAGGGCGCCGGTCTTCATCCTTTGCAACAGGATGATCTCGTCCTTGTCGTAGTCATGCTCGGCGCTCTGCATGTCCATCATCTGGCCGCCGATCATGCCCTCGCCGCCGGCCGCCTTGGCCAGGCGGCTCACCAGGCGGGCGCGGACGTCGCCGGAAGGATGGGTGGCCGGGTCGGCCAGAATCTCGAAGGCGATGGTCAGAAGGCCGTCGCCGGCCAGGACGGCGGTGGCTTCGTCGAACTGGCGGTGGGTGGTCGGGCGGCCCCGGCGAAGGTCGTCGTCGTCCATGCACGGCAGGTCGTCGTGGACGAGCGAATAGGTGTGCAGCACCTCGATGGCGGCGGCGGCCCGCAGCGCCCGGGCTTCGGGCACGCCGAACAGGCGGGCGCCCGCCACCGTCAGGTAGGGCCGGAGGCGTTTGCCGCCGGCGAAGGTGGCGTAGCGCATGGCGTCGAGCACGCGGGCATGGCGGCCCTTCGGCTCGGGCAGGAGTTCTTCGAGCACCGCCTCGACGGCGGCGGCGTCGCGCACGAGCGCGGCCGACACGTCGGGCGCGGCGACCTCGGAGGCGGGCGCGGCCATCGGCTGGACGGCGCTCACTCGGCGGCCACCGTGACGGGCCGGGTCTCGATCTGGCCGGACTGAGCCCCCGCCGCGAGGCCCTGCGCCTGCAGGTCCTCCTGGGCCCGGATTTCCTTGGCCTTGGCCTCGACCAGTTCGACGATGTGGTCGACCATCTTGTCGTTGTCGAGCTTATGGTCCGGCTTGCCGGCCATGTAGACCATGCCCGAGCCCTTGCCGCCGCCGGTGAAGCCGATGTCGGTCATCAGGGCCTCGCCCGGGCCGTTGACCACGCAGCCGATGATCGACAGCGAAATCGGCGTCGACACGTGCGCCAGCCGCTTCTCCAGCGCCTCCACCGTGCGGATCACGTCATAGCCCTGCCGCGCGCACGACGGACAGGCGATGATGTTCACCCCCCGGTGTCTGAGGCCCAGCGACTTCAGGATGTCGAACCCGACCTTGATCTCTTCCTCCGGCTCGGCCGCCAGCGAGACCCGGATGGTGTCGCCGATCCCCGCCCACAGAAGATTGCCGATGCCGATCGCCGATTTGACCGTTCCGGTGCGCAGCGCCCCCGCCTCGGTGATGCCCAGGTGCAGCGGACAGTCGATCTGCTCGGCCAGCTGCTGATAGGCCGCCACCGTCATGAAGGTGTCCGACGCCTTCACGCTGATCTTGAACTCGTGGAAGTCCAGGTCCTGCAGGATCCGCGCGTGGAACAGCGCGCTCTCCACCATCGCGTCCGGGCAGGGCTCGCCGTACTTCTCCAGAAGATCCCGCTCGAGCGATCCCGCGTTGACCCCGATCCGCATCGAGCAGCCGTGGTCGCGCGCCGCCTGCACCACATCCCGCACCCGCGCCGGCGAGCCGATGTTGCCGGGGTTGATCCGCAGGCACGCCGCCCCCGCCTCCGCCGCCTCGATCCCGCGCTTGTAGTGAAAGTGGATGTCCGCCACGAGCGGAACCTTGGCCGCCTTGGCGATCGTCCGGAACGCCCGCGTCGAATCCTCGTCCGGGCACGACACCCGCACGATGTCCGCCCCCGCCGCCTCCAGACGCCGGATCTGGTCGATCGTCGACCCCGCATCCGACGTCAGCGTGTTGGTCATCGACTGCACCGTGATCGGCGCGTCGCCGCCAACCTCCACGGACCCCACGCGAATCTTGCGCGATACACGCCGGTCAATGCGGCGCCACGGACGGTGATGGGACGGATCAGCACTCATGAGGCTGGAAGATAGG
>CAILTK010000037.1 GCA_903837135.1 uncultured Caulobacterales bacterium | reverse complement strand
GGCGGCGGCGGCGGGGCCTCGGGCGCTTCGGCGACCAGCAGCCCCGGCGGCAGCCTCGGGGCCGGGATAAGCGGCGGCGCCAGCGGTGCTAACACCGGCGGCGGCGGGGCCGCGGCCGGCCCGTCGATCTTCGTCGCGGCCGGATCCGTGACGATCCTCGGCAGCGCCAGTTCGGGAGAACAGGCCACCGGCGGCGCCGGGGCCGCGGCCGGAGCCGCCGACGCCACGGCCGTGTTCAACTTTGGCGGGATGGTCAACGGCAGCGCCGCGCAAGGTCCGGTTCCGAACGCCTTCGCCGGCGGCCCAGTGCCGGCCGTTCCGGCCCTGGGCGACGTCGGCCTGGCTTTGTTCGCGCTCGGCCTCGTCGCCGCGGGCCTGGTGTCGGGCCGCCGCCGCGCTTCGCCAGCCGCGTGAGCCCCGGCCGAGGCCGACGCTGATCACCGCTTGGTCGTGATGGTGATGTCGTGGGCGTTGAGGTCCTTGTCGAGGGACCGGCGCTGATTGTCGAAATAGAGCCGCCACGGCACGCCGTCGAGCCGATCGGCGCTGCGGATCGACTCCTTGTCGACGAAGATGTAGCGGCCCTGATAGGCGCCGACGAGGCTCTCGCCGGTGCGCATATGGATCCGCTCCAGGTCTCCGGCGCAGGCCTCGATGCCCGACGAGCCGCGATAGATGGCGGCGAAGGTCCCGTTCGCGCTCCGCCGCCAGCACACGCCCGGATCGCGCGGCGCGCGCACCTCGTGCGCCTGCTGCCACAGGAGCCAGCCGACCGCGCCGACGAACACCAGCCCCATCAGGCCGGCCACCGCGCCGAACACCCCCTTCAGCACCGGCTCAGCCCTCCCGTCCGACGGTGATCATATAGTTGATCGCCGTGTCCTGCGACCGCGACCACCGGTCGGCGAGGGGATCGTAGGCCACGCCGAACGGGCCCGCCACGGTCAGCCCCGGGCCCCGCGCCATGGCGATGAGTTCGTCCGGCGTCAGGAACTTGCGCCAGTCGTGCGCGCCCTTGGGCAGCCAGCCCAGCACATACTCCGCGCCGATCTTGGCCAGCGCCAGCGACTTCAGGGTCCGGTTCAGGGTGGCGACGATCATCAGCCCGCCGGGGGCCAGCAGGCGCGCGCAATCCGCGAGATAGGCGGCGGGATCGGCCACGTGCTCGATCACCTCCATGTTGAGGATCACGTCGAACGGCGCCTCTTCGGCCTCCAGCAGGGCCTCGGCCGTCGAGGCGCGGTAGTCGATGCTCAGCGCCCCCCGCTCGGCGTGCACGCGGGCGACGCCGATATTGCGTTCGGACGCGTCGACGCCGGTGACGGTGAAGCCCAGCCGGGTCATCGGCTCGGACAGGAGCCCCCCGCCGCAGCCGATGTCGAGCAGGCGCAGCCCCTCGAATGGCCGGGCCACGGCTGAATCCCGGCCGAACCGCGCCAGCGCCTGGTCGCGGATGAACCCCAGCCGGATCGGATTGAACTTGTGCAGGGGCGCGAACTTGCCGCGCGGATCCCACCACTGGTCGGCGACCGCCGAAAAGCGCGCCACCTCGGCCGGATCGATGCTGCTGGCGGCGGGGTTCAACGGATCATCCTTATCTCGACTCCGACCTGCAATGACGCCCACGCCCGGTCCGCCGTCAACACGGGAAGAGACTCGCCCCGCGCGAGCGCGAGGCAGGCGCGGTCGCCAAGTGACAGGCCAAGGTGTCGGGTCAGCGGAAGAAGGGCGGCGGTCTCGGTCGCCAGTTGATCGTCGAAAGCCACGTGGCGAATGGAAAGGACGTCGACCGCTTCCTTCGCCTGATCGATTGTCTGTCCGAGTGCGACGAGGCGGCCCAACACCTCTGCGAGGTTGACCATCGAAAGCGCCGCCTGTGGAAGCAATGAGCGCAGAGCCGCCCCGCCAGGCTCGCCACGGAGGTAGGCTATGACGGCGGAGGAATCGAGCACGACCTCAGTCATCGTTCTCCTCCGATGCGGCCTCCCGGCGGCGCTCGGCAATAAGCTCGTCCGACCAAAGGGTGTCGCCGGGGCGCCATTGGGGCACCAGAGCGCGGACGCGTCGTTCCGCCTCGAGCCGGCTCAGAAAGACGAAGGTCTCGTTCTCCAGCACCGCCGGGACGATGGTGAGGGGTTCGACACCGAGGGCCCTCAGCACCTCAGGCGGAAGCTTCACGCTTCCATCTGCACCGACCATGAATCGGAAAACGGAGCCGGCCTTGGTCGATTCGCTCGGCGGTGGATCGAAGCTGGACGCCTGATCCGAAACACCTTCTCCAGAGCGGCCTTGGTCCGGTAACGCCTGCGACAGTCGCCCCATCTTGTCGCCTTCGAGCACGTTGCGGACATGCTGGTACCGTTTCCCGAGGAAATGCGCGATTTCGGCGCGCTGGACGCCCGCGCGGTCAAGCGCCCGAATCTTGTCCGAAACGGTCGAAAAGGGACTGGCGATTGCGGACATCTGTTCTGCGGTGAGCATGAATATCGCCGATAAAAAGGTAGTTAGTTAACTATGTTGTGGCCCCGAGTTTTCGTCAATAGCTTGTGAGCGAGACCGGTCCCGCTTAAGGAAACGCCCTTTCCTGCGGAGACCCGCTTGACCCGGCTGGTGATGAAATTCGGCGGCACTTCGGTGGCCGACATGGAGCGGATCGCCCGCGTCGCGCGGCTGGTCGCGGCCGAAAAGGCGGCGGGCCACGAGGTCGCCGTGGTGGTGTCGGCCATGGCCGGTCGGACCAACGAACTCGTCGCCTGGACCGACGCGGCCGGCCGCGCCGCGCCGGGCCTCGAACCCTCGGACGACGAATACGACCTCGTGGTCGCCTCGGGCGAACAGGTCACCGCCGGGCTTCTGGCCATGACCCTGCGCCACATGGGCCATCGGGCCCGCTCCTGGCTCGGCTGGCAGATCCCCATTCTCACCGACGACGCCCACGGCCGCGCCCGCATCGACGACATCCCCGCCGAGGCGCTCGGCGCCGCGGTCGACGGCGGCGAGATCGCCGTCATCGCCGGCTTCCAGGGCGTGACCCACGGCGGGCGGATCACCACCCTTGGCCGCGGCGGGTCGGACACTTCGGCCGTGGCCATCGCCGCGGCCCTGCAGGCGATCCGCTGCGACATCTATACCGATGTCGACGGGGTCTACACCACCGACCCCCGGATCGAGCAGCGGGCCCGCCGGCTGGCGCGGATCTCCTACGAGGAGATGCTGGAGATGGCCTCGCTGGGGGCCAAGGTGCTGCAGACCCGCTCGGTCGAGCTCGCCATGGCCAAGGGCGTGGCCGTTCGTGTGCTATCAAGTTTCACAGAGCCGGGCGAAGCGGGGTCGGATACCGGCACCATCGTCTGCGACGAGGAGGAGATCGTGGAAAAGCGTATCGTCAGCGGCGTCACCTACAGCCGGGACGAGGCCAAGATCACCGTGCTTGGCCTGCCGGACCGGCCGGGCGTGTCGTCCAAGCTGTTCTCCAGCCTGGCCGACGCCAACGTCAATGTGGACATGATCGTCCAGTCCCGCGCCCGCACCTCCGACACCGCCAACATGACCTTCACCGTCGGCAAGCGCGACGCGGTGCGCGCCATGGAGCTGATCCGCGCCATCCAGGCGGACGTCGGTTTCGAGGACGCCCAGGTGGATGAGGACGTGGCCAAGGTGTCGGTGATCGGCGTCGGCATGCGCAGCCACACGGGCGTGGCCAAGACCATGTTCGGCGCCCTGGCCGATCGCGGCGTCAACATCCAGGTCATCTCCACCTCGGAGATCAAGATCAGCGTGCTGATCGAGTCCGCCTACACCGAACTCGCCGTCCGCGCCCTGCACGCGGCCTACGGCCTGGACCAGGTGGGGTGAGGAGCGCGCGCCTCTCCCCCGCGAGGGGGGAGAGGTCGGGAGAGGGGGGGAGTGCACGACGCTTGCGGAAAGGCGCGGACGGCGCCTCTCGCGGTCCCCGCCTCGACGGCGGCGCTCTTCATCCCCATCCCCATCCCCAGCCCTTCCCTCGAGGGGGAAGGGAGCCCGCGGAAGTCACTCCATGACTCCGCTCGCATCCCGCCTCGAACCCTGCGGCCCGGTGGTGGACGCGCGCGCCGCCGAACGGGCGCGCGAGGCGCTGGCCGGGGTCGCCGGCGACGCCTGGCCGGCGTTGGCGCCGGTGTTCGGCGCCTCGCCCTATCTGGCCGGGCTGGCGCTGCGGCGGCCCGAGCAGCTGGCGCGAATCCTGGCCGAGGCGCCGGAGGCGCGGCTGGCGGCGATTTTGGCCGAGACGCGGACGGCGCCCACCGACGATCTCGACGCCCTCAAGCGCACCCTGCGCGCGCTCAAGGCCGAGCTGCATCTCCTGACCGCCCTGTGCGATCTCGGCGGGGTCTGGTCGCTTGATCAGGTCACCGGGGCGCTGACCGCCTTCGCCGACGCCAGCCTGGGCGCGGCGCTCGCGGCGGCCGCCGCCGAGGCCGTGCAGCGCGGCCGGATGACCGCCTCCACCGGCGAGGACGGTCCGGTCCCCGGCTTCTTCGCCCTGGCGCTCGGCAAGCACGGCGCGGGGGAGCTGAACTATTCCTCCGACATCGACATTTCGATCTTCTACGACCCCGCGCGCCTGCCGGTGGCCGAGGGGAGCGAGGCCCAGGCCCTGGCCCTGCGGCTGACCCAGACCCTGGCGGCGGCGATGCAGGAGCGCACCAGCGACGGCTATGTCTTCCGCGTCGACCTGCGCCTGCGCCCGGACCCGTCCTCGACGCCCGCGGCCCTGCCGGTGGAGGCCGCCCTCGACTACTACGAGACCCACGGCCAGAACTGGGAGCGGGCGGCGATGATCAAGGCCCGGCCGGCCGCCGGCTACCTTCAGGCCGGCGCCGCCTTCGTTCGGGCCCTGCAGCCCTTCATCTGGCGGCGGAATCTCGACTACGCCGCCATCGCCGACATCCAGTCGATCAAGCAGCAGATCCACGTCGCCCGCGACCTCGACGCGGCCAAGGACGGCGGCCTCAAGGCGGCGGGCGCCAATCTCAAGCTCGGCGCCGGCGGCATCCGCGAGATCGAGTTCTACGCCCAGACCCAGCAGCTGATCATGGGCGGCCGCGATGCGCGTCTGCGCGCGCCGCGGACGGTGGGTGCGCTGGCGGCCCTGGCGGACGCCGGCCAGATCACACGCGCCGCGGCCGCCGACCTGGTCCTCGCCTATGAGGCGCTCCGGGCGCTGGAGCACCGGGTGCAGATGATCGCCGACGAGCAGACCCATGTCCTGCCCGCGGCGGTCGGCGAGCGCCGGCGGGTGGCGGCGCTCTCAGGCTTCGGCGATCTTCGACGGTTCGACGCCCACGTGGCCGCGATCCTGCGGCGCGTGAACGCCCGCTACGGCGAGCTGTTCGCCGAGGCCGAGCCGCTGTCGTCCCGCTTCGGCAGCCTGGTGTTCACCGGTGTGGAGGACGATCCGGAGACCCTCGACACCCTGACCCGGATGGGATTTTCGACCCCGGCGCAGGTGTCGGCCACCATCCGCGCCTGGCACCACGGCCGGATCGCCGCCACCCGCACCGAGCGTGGGCGCGAACTGTTCACCCGACTGGCCCCGCGGCTGCTCGAGGCGGCGAGAGCCACCGGCGCGCCGGACGCGGCCTTCAACCGCTTCGCCGCCTTCTTCGCCGCCCTCTCGTCGGGGGTGCAGATCCAGTCGCTGTTCCTGGCCGAGCCCAAACTGTTCGACCTCCTGGTCGAGGTGATGGCCTTCGCCCCGCGCCTCGCCGCCACCCTGGCGCGCCAGCCCGCCGCCCTCGACGCCCTGCTCGACAGCGACTTTTTCGATCCCCTGCAGGCGGACGACCTGGAGCTGCTCGAACGCACGGTGCTCGCGGCGCCGGGATTCGAAGCGGCGATGGACGTGGCCCGCCGGGCGCATCACGAGCGCGCCTTCCGCATCGGCGTCCAGGTGATGGCCGGGACCATCGACGCCGGCGCCGCCGGGCGCGCGCACACGGCGCTGGCGGACGCCTGCATCCGGGCGCTGGCGGCCGTGTCGCTGGAGGAGACCCGGCGGATCGGCGGCGATTTCGCCGGCGAGGTCGCCCTGGCGGCCCTCGGCAAGGCCGGTTCGCGGGAGATGTCGGCCCGCTCGGACCTCGATCTGATGACCCTCTATCGGGCCTCGTCGCCCGAGGCGGCCTCCGCCGGCAAGGGCTGGACAGCCGAGACCTTCTACGCCCGCTTCACCCAGCGGCTGACCACCGCCCTGTCGGCGCCGACCGGGGAGGGCGAGCTCTATCCGGTGGACCTGCAGCTGAGGCCGTCCGGTTCCGCCGGTCCGGTCGCGGTCGGCCTGCCGGCGTTCGAGCGCTACTACGAGCAGGAGGCGGAGACCTGGGAGCTTTTGGCCCTGTCCCGGGCGCGGATCGTCTGGGCCTCGACGCCGGAATTCGGCGCGGCCGCCGCGCAAGCGATCGAGG
Organism: uncultured Caulobacterales bacterium; assembly: GCA_903837135.1. Classification (GTDB taxonomy): domain Bacteria; phylum Pseudomonadota; class Alphaproteobacteria; order Caulobacterales; family Caulobacteraceae; genus CAIOYC01. The sequence goes on along the minus strand of CAILTK010000037.1, from coordinate 65,607 downwards.
CCGCCCTGCGCCGCCCGCGCGACCGCCCCGGCCTGGTCAGGGACGTGCTCGAGATGCGCGCCCTGATGACGCGCGAACGGCCGGCGTCGGGGATCTGGGATCTCAAGCTGGCGGAGGGCGGCCAGGTGGACATCGAGTTCGCCGCCCAGGCCGCCGAGATCGCCCATGCGGCGGCGGGCGGCCCCTTGCGCGCCAACACCGGCGAGGCGCTCGAGGCGCTGGCGGCGGCGGGGCTGGTCGAGCGCCGGACCGCCGAGGCGCTGGTCGGCGCCTGGCTGCTGCAGCAGGACCTCAGCCAGGTTTTGAAGGTGGCCCTGGCCGACGACGCCGACCCGTCGGACGAGCCGCCGCGGTTCAAGGCCATCCTCGCCCGCGCGGCCGGCCTGCGCAGCTTCGCCGGGCTGCAGCGGACCCTGGCCGAACGGCGGGCCGCGGCCCACGCCGGATTCCTGAAGGTGCTCGACGACATTGCTCGCGCCGGAACCGACGGCGGCATGCGTTGAACCCGCAGTCCCTTCGCCGCGGAGTTCTCCCATGTCCCTTCGAACCATCGCCCTGACCGCGCTCTGCGCGACCGCCGTCCTGGCGCTCGCCGCCCCCGCCTCGGCCCAGCGCCCTCCGGGCGCAGGCGGCGACCAGATCAGCCTGCCGCAGTTCCTCGCCCAGCGGGATCGGATCTTCGACAAGATCGACGCCGACCACGACGGCCAGATCAGCAAGGACGAGGTCGCCGCCTTCGCCGCGCGGATGGAGAACGCCCGCGCCGGCGCGATCATCCGCTCGGGGCGCGAGCGGCCCGAGGGCGGCGGCGGCCAGATCGCGCGGCTCGCCGGTCTCACCGCCAACGGTCCGCTGACCCGCGCCCAGTGGGAGGCGATGACGACGCGCCGCTTCCAGGCGCTCGACAAGGCCGGGACCGGTTTTCTGACCCGCGAGCAGCTGCGCGGCCACGCGCGGGACGCGGCCATGGCGGCCCAGCCGGGCGCGCCCGCCGCCGCCATGCCGCCTGCGGCGCCGCAGCGCTGAATCCGGCCCGCCCTGGTGTCTTCCGCCGGTTCATTGCAGGTTCACGGCCTCGCCGCCAGGAACGCGGCGAGGTTGCGGCCGACCTGGTCGCTTTCTGCGGGGCAGGTCGTGACGACGCCGGTCGACGATCCAGACGCTGAACTGGTGCAGCGGGTCGCCCTTGGCGATCCGGCCGCCGTGCAGGCGCTGATGGCGCGCAAGCTGTCGCGCATGCTCGCCCTGGCGCGCCGGATGCTCGGCGATCCGGCGGAGGCCGAGGACGTGGCCCAGGAGGTGTTCCTGCGCGCCTGGAAGCAGGCGCGGGTGTGGAAGCCCGGCGCCGGCAAGTTCGACACCTGGATGCACCGCGTGGCGCTGAACCTCTGCTACGACCGCCTGCGCCGGCGCCGCGAGGACCCCACCGCCGAACCGCCGGAGCAGGTCGATCCGGCCCGCAGCGCCGAAAGCGGCCTGATCGCCACGGCGGCCGCGGAGCGGGTTCGCGACGCGGTCCAGGCCCTGCCCGAGCGCCAGCGCGCGGCGCTGATTCTGTGTCATTATCAGGAGCTGTCCAACATCGAAGCGGCGGAATTGCTGGAGGTCAGCGTGGAAGCGGTGGAAAGCCTGCTATCGCGGGCGCGCCGAACACTGCGCGGCGCGCTGGCCGATCTCGCGGAGGGGCGGGAATGAGAGAGATGGACGACGATCGCCTCGATGAACTGTTGGACGCCTGGCGCGTCGCCCCGCCGTCGGCGGACTTGCGCGACGCGGTGATGGCCGGCGCGCCGAGACCGCGCTCCGCCGGCTTTCGGCTTCCGTTCGCGGGCGCCCGGCTCTGGCTCGCCGGCGCCGGCCTCGCCGCCGGGGTCGCCGGGCTGTCCTGCGGCGTCGCGTTCGCCTCGGTGGCCGTGCGCGATGCGCGGGACGAGGCGCTGGTCGCCGCGGCCGCGCCCGGCAGCGGAGCCATCGAGCCGATCCCGGACCCGGTGCGGCGCCTGTGAGCCCACCCCCCCTGAGCGCGGCGCTGAAGATCGGATTCGGCGTTTCGCTGATCCTCAACATCTTTTTCGTCGGGCTCGGTCTCGGGGTGTTCCTGACCGGCGCGAGGATCGCGCCCGCCCAGGCGCCGCGCCGGCCCGTACCCAACATCTGGGCCGCGGCCGACGCCCTGCCGCCGCCCGACCGTCAGGCCTTCCGCCAGATGCTGCGCGACAAGGCGGTGGCGCTGCAGCCCGAGCTCAAGTCCGTGGGGCTCGCGCGCCGCGAGGCGGCGGCGCTGATCTCCCAGCCGGACTACGACAAGACTGGGGTCGAGCAGGCGCTCGAGCGCGCGCGCCAGGGCGAGATGCATGCGCGTGGCGAAATCGACGTCGCCTTCGCCGAATATCTCGACCACCTCCCGCCCGCCCAGCGCGCGGCCCTCGCCGAAGCCATGGTCCACAACCGCCCCAACGCGCTTCGCGCCGGCCTGCAGGCCCTGCAGGCGGAGAAGGCGGGGCAGGGGGCGAAGCCTTAGCCTCTCCAGCCAAACCGTGTCGTCATCCCGGAAGGGCCGCAGGCCTTGTCCCGTACCCAGGAGGTCGCCGGTAAGCCCCGGCGGCGGATGTCATCACCGGGTGAATGGGTCCCGGCCAAGCGCTGCGCGCTCTCCGGGAGGACGACGGGGCAGCCGGCTGGACCACAGCGGCGAGAGCCTCACGCCGCGGCGGTAGCCTTGCCGGCGCCTTCGGCGGCGATCGGCAGGCTGAACGAGACTGTGGTGCCGATACCCGGCCGGCTGTCGATCTCGAGCACGCCGCCGTGGCCCTCCACCAGGGATTTGGTCAGGGCCAGGCCGAGGCCCGTCCCCTGCTGGGTCTTAGAGTGCTGGTTCTCGATCTGCTCGAAAGGCTTGGCCAGCCGCGAGAGGTCGGCCTCGGCGATGCCGATGCCGGTGTCCCGGACGCTGACCCGCACGCGCCCGTCCTTGCGCGCCGCCGCCGAGATCTCGATGCGGCCGCCGCGCGGGGTGAACTTCACCGCGTTCGACAGCAGGTTCAGCAGGATCTGCTTGAGCGCCCGATAGTCGGCGTCGACCGCGGGCAGGTCCGGAACCTCGATCGCCAGGGTCAGGCCGCCGGCTTCGGCGCGGGTGCGCACCAGCCGGACCACGTCCTCGGCGATCTCGGTCAGGTCGAGCGGTTCGGGCCGCAGGGTGAGCTTGCCCGCCTCGATCTTGGACATGTCGAGGATGTCGTTGATCAGGGCCAGCAGGTGCTGGCCCGACGACAGGATGTCGCCGGAATACTCCTTGTAGCGGCGGTCGCCGAGCGGCCCGAACATCTCGCGCTGCATGATCTCCGAGAAGCCGATGATGGCGTTGAGCGGTGTGCGCAGCTCATGGCTCATGTTGGCCAGGAACTCGCTCTTGGCCCGGCTCGCGCTCTCGGCGGTCTCCGAGGCGATCTGGTGCTTCTCGGCCAGTTCGGCCAGGGCCTTGGCGTTCTCCTGCAGTCTCTGCTGGTTCTGCAGCAGGACCGTCTCCTGGCGCTTGAGCGCGGAGATGTCGGTGGCCGTGACCACCACGCCGCCGTCGGCGGTCTGCCGCTCGGACAGGTGCAGCCAGCGGCCGTCATAGAGCTCCACCTCGGACGCGCCGGCCACGCCCGACAGCCGCTCACGGCTCTTCACCGCCATAGCCATCACCTGCTCCACCGCCTCGCGCGGCGAGCCCGGCTTCAGCAGGCGCGCCTCGACGTTGAAGGTGGTGCGGAAGGTGTCGTTGCACATCAGGAGCCGGCCGTTGCGGCTCCACAGCACGAAGGCCTCCGAGACGCTGTCGATGGCGTCGGACAGGCGCCGCTCCGCCTGCCGCGCGCGATGCTCGGCGTAGCGCTCCTCGGTGACGTCGAGGGCCACGCCGATGATCGAGGCGAACCCTTGCGGACCGCGTTCGAACCCCTGGCCGCGCGCGTCGACCCAGGTGAAGCGCCCGCCCGCCTTGTCGATCCGGAAGGAGACGTCGAAGGCGCCGAACTCGGCGGCGGCGCGCAGGGCCTGGCGCAGCCGCTCCTGGTGCTCGCCGGCGACCCGGGCGATCACGTCGCCGGAGTGCGCCACGCCGCCGCCGCCCCAGCCCAGCATCACCGCGGTGACGTCCGACATGGTGACGAGGTTGGTGTCGAGACGCCATTCCCAGATGCCGCAGTGCGCGGCCTCGACGGCGAGACGCACGCGTCGCTCGCTCTCGTCGTGCGCCTGCCGGGTCTGTTCCGCCCGGCGGCCCTGGCGGATCAGCACCAGGGTGAGCACGATGCCCACCGCCAGCGGGGCCAGCAAGCTGATCACGCCGTCGGCCCAGCGGCGCACCCCGAACGGCCCCGCCGGCGGCGCCGCGGGGGTTGACGACAGGGCCAGCAGCGCCCCGTCGGCGGCGGGGGCGGCGTCCAGGCGCACGGTCCCCGCGTCGGTCTTCACCTGCACCGGGCCGCCGCGGATGAGGCGGCTCACCAGCTCCGGCCCGACCGGCGGACCGAAGTCCGACCCCTTGGCCACGGTCGCGCCCGTGGCGGCGAGCACCACGCCGCCCTGCGCGTCGAGCCGGTCGCCGAGCAGGCCGGCGAGATCCACCGCGGCGACGAGCTCCAGGCCTCGGCGGCCGACGGGCGATCCGGCGACGAAGATGCGCGCCGCGCCGCCGTGGGCGGGCAGGGGACCGACCCGCGATCGGGTGGCGCTCTTGAACAGGGCGGTGCGCCATTCGGCCGTCGGCACGCCGCCGCCGACCGCCATGACGTCGTCGGCGGAGACCACCGCGACCCCGGCGGCCTTGCCGTCGGCCGCGGCGAGCGCCGCTTCGGCGGCGTCGAGCGGCCGGTCGGGACTGGCCTGCAGATGCTGGCTGGCGTCGTCGAGACCGGCGCGGATCGGCGCCAGGGCCGCGTCGACCTGGGCCGCGGTCACCTTGGCCTGCAGCTCAGGCCCGCTGACCGCGGGATCCTGGCCGATCATCTGCCACAGGCGGATGCCGGCGAAGGCGGTGTAGCCGGTCAGCAGCAACAGGGCGAACACCACGGTCGCCCGCAGGCCGACGCCGAGGGTCCGCGACGGTGCATCGCCCTGGGACGATGCTGGTCCGGCTTGCCGCGTGGTGCGGGTCGACAAGCCGGCGTCTCCCTGTTCGGCCTAGAATCTCTACCCCGAGTCTATGCGTCAAGCTTGCGCCATGTCATCCGCGCAAAGCCCTAATCCACCGCGATCATGCAATTGGCCGCAGCTTGGGCGCGGAGCTCTACGCCTCGTCGCGCGCGGCCTTCTCGGCCAGTTCGTAGACGTTCTTGGACAGGCCCTGGGTTCCGGCGATGCGCCGTAACTCGGCGCGCATCAGGGCGCCGAGGTCGGGCCGGTAGCGCCGCCAGCCGCCCAGGGGCTCGATCAGTCGCGCCGCGATCGACGGGTTGAAGGCGTCGATCTGCAGGATCCGGTCGGCCAGGAACCGATAGCCGGCGCCCGAGGGGTCGTGGAAGCGGGCCGGATTGCCGCTGGCGAAGCTGGCGATCAGGGCGCGCAGCCGGTTGGGGTTCCGAAGTTCGAAGGCCGGATGCTGCATCAGGTCCTCGACCCTCCGCAGCGCGCCGTCGGCCGGGTCGCGCGCCTGCAGGGCGAACCATTTGTCGATCACCAGCGGCTCATCCTTCCAGCGGGCGTAGAAGTCCGCCAGCGCCGTCTCCAGCGCTTCGCCGCCGATCTGCAGCAGGGCGTTCAGCCCGCCGATGGCGTCGGTCATGGTCAGCGCGCCGTCCAGGTGGCCCTCGGCGCACCGGCGGACGATCGGCGTCGGATTGGCGGCCATGAGATCGAGGGCGGAGTTGCGGAGGGCCCGATGGCCGGCCTGCTCCGCCGACGGCGAGAACTCGCCCTGGTCCTGCAGCCGGGTGTAGAGGTCGAGCAGGTCGGCCTGCAGGTGGACGGCCAGCCGGGTGCGCAGGGCCTCGCGGGCGTCGTGGAGGGCGGCGGGATCGGCCGGCCGCATGGCCTGGGCGAGATCGCTCTCGCTCGGCAGCGCCAGCAGCAGGGCCTTGAACGCCGGCTCCGCCGACTGGTCGGACAGGGCCCGGCGCATGGCCTCGGCGAACCGTTCCTCGCCGACCTCGTCCGGCGCGCCCGAGGCGCGGGTCAGGATCAGCGCCTCCGCCAGGGTCTGCCCCGCTTCCCAGCGGTTGAACAGGTCGCTGTCCGCCGCCAGAAGCACATAGGCGTCGAGCGGTCGCGCGTCGGTGGTCAGCTTCACCGGGGCCGAAAAGCCGCGCAGGGCCGAGATCACCGGCCGCGAGGCCGCCGGCAGGGTGAGGGTCTTCTCGGCCTCGTCGAGCACGACCAGGCTTTCCTCGCCCATTGCCCGGCCGTCCTCGTCGAGCAGGGCCAGGCGGATCGGGATCGGCAGGGCGCGCTTGTCGGGCTGGCCGGGCGTCGGCGCGGTGCTCTGGCGGAAGGTCAGGGCGACAGACCTGGCGTCGGCGTCATAGTCGGCGGAGAGTTGGAGGCTCGGCGTGCCCGCCTGCTCGTACCAGGCGAAGAAGCCCGACAGGTCGCGTCCGGTCACCTCGGCGAAGCAGCCGACGAAGTCCTCCACCGTCGCCGCGGTCCCGTCGCAGCGATCGAAATAGAGGTCCATGCCGGCCTTGAAGGCGTCGTCGCCGATCAGCGCCTTCAGCATGCGGATCACCTCCGCGCCCTTCTCGTAGATGGTCGCGGTGTAGAAGTTATCGATCTTCAGATAGCTGGAGGGCCGGACCGGATGGGCGAGGGGACCGCCGTCCTCGGCGAACTGGCGGGCCCTGAGCGCCTTGACGTCCTTGATCCGCTGCACCGCCCGCGAGCGCATGTCGGAGGAGAACTCCTGATCGCGGAACACCGTCAGGCCTTCCTTCAGGCAGAGCTGGAACCAGTCGCGGCAGGTGATCCGGTCGCCGGTCCAGTTGTGGAAGTACTCGTGAGCCACCACGCTCTCGATCCGCTCATAGTCGAGGTCGGTGGCCGTGGCCTCGTCGGCCAGCAGCAGGCTGGAGTTAAAGATGTTGAGCCCCTTGTTCTCCATCGCCCCGAAATTGAAGTCGCGCACGGCGACGATCATGAACAGGTCGAGGTCGTACTCGCGGCCGAACACCTGTTCGTCCCAGGCCATCGCGCGCTTGAGCGCGTCGAGGGCGTAGGCGGCGCGTCCGGACTGGCCGGGGTCGGTGTAGAGCCGCAGGGCGATGGTGCGCCCGGTGTTGGTCAGGTGCTCGCCGGCCAGTACGTCGAGCTCGCCGGCCACCAGGGCGAACAGGTAGCAGGGCTTGGGGAAGGGATCCTGCCAGACCGCGTAGTGGCGGTCTTCATCGAGGTCGCCCCGCTCGACCAGATTGCCGTTCGACAGCAGGTGCGGGAAGGCCTTCGGCCCCTCGATGCGCACGGTGTAGCGGGCCAGGACGTCCGGGCGGTCGAGAAACCAGGTGATCTTGCGAAAGCCCTCGGCCTCGCACTGGGTGCAATAGCGGCCGCCCGACATGTAGAGCCCTTCGAGCGCGGTGTTGTCGGCCGGGGCGATCTCCACCTCTGTCTCGAGGGTGAAGGCGGCGGGCAGACGGGTGACGGTCAGGTGTTCGTCGGTGACGGTGTAGCGCTCCGCCGCCAGGGCCTCGCCGTCGATCGCGAACGAGACCGGCGTCAGCCGCACTCCGTCGAGCACCAGCGGTTCGTCGTGTTCGCCGCTGCGCACGATTCCGAGTCTGGCCGCCACCCGGGTGGCGTGCGGCTCCAGCCGGAAGGTCAGCGCCACCGTCTCGATCCGGTAGGCCGGCGGGCGATAGTCGACGAGGCGGATCGGCTGGGGCGTTTCGGTGCGCATCAGGCCGATGTAGGCCGGGCCGCCGGGCGGCGCCAGACGCAACGGCGTCCCTGCCTCCCCCGCGCAGCGGGGTGAGGGGGACCATCCGCCGAAGAGCGGATGGTGGAGGGGGCGGGCGGCGCGCAGAAACATGCGAGCCGACGAAGGCGCCAACGGCGACCTTAACGGCGGCGCGTGTGGCCGCCTCCTCCACCATCGGCTCTACGCTTCGCTCGGCCGACGGTCCCCCTCCCGCCGCTGCGCGGGGGAGGTTGTCAAAAGCCGCCTACCCCTTGCCGCTTCCCACCGCCCTCAGAATCCCTGCCGCCGTCGCCGCCATGGCCTGCAGCTCGGCCGGCGCGTCCTCGGGGGCCTCGCCGACGAAGTCGCGGATCGCCTGCGCCAGGGCCATCAGCTGCGGGGCATGGGCGATCAGCCGGGCCTGGAACTCCATCTTCTGCGGGGCGCGGTCGTATTCGGCGCCGGGGGTGCGCCAGCCGCCCCAGTCCTGCTTGTCGGTGACCACCACCGGGAAGGTGCCGGGAAACGGGTGGTGGGCGCAGTCTTCCGGCTGCTGCCATTTGTTGCGGGCGCGCAGGATGCGCCAGTCGCCGTCGACCTCGGGCGCCGAGACGCTGGTGGCCTCCTCAGCCTTCAGCTCGTCGCCGCGGAACTCCCGGCCGAGGCCGACGTCGTAGGTGATCTTGACCGGCTCGTCGAAGTCGCGCGCCCACACCGGGATCACCCGGTCGATGGTCGCCCAGGCGCCGACCGCCTCGACCCACACCTTCTGATGTCGCTGGAACAGAGCCTTGGCCACGGGAGGTCCCACTGTCGTGAACGCAATCGTATGCCGGTAAACCGTTGACGCGAGGTCAATCTTCCCTCCGCCGCCCGCCTGGGCCATGGTGGGAAAAACACGCGGTAGGGAGCCGCCATCACCGTGAATTTCGATTACACAGACGATCAGAAGTTCCTCAAGGGCGAGGCGCGCAAGTTCCTCGAGGCGCGCTGCACCCCGGCCGTGGTGCGCGGCGTGCTCGACGATCCCAAACGCAGCTATGACGAGGGCCTGTGGAAGGCCGTCGCCGAGATGGGCTGGCTGGGCGCCTCCATCCCCGAGGCGCACGGCGGCCTCGGCCTCGGCCGGATCGAGCTCTGCGCCATCGCCGAGGAGCTCGGCCGCGTGGTGGCGCCGATCCCGTTCGCCTCCACGGTCTACTTCCTGGCCGAGGCGGTGATGCTGGCCGGCAGCGACCAGCACAAGGGCTTCGTCCTGCCCAAGATCGCTTCCGGCGAATGGATCGGCTGTTTCGCCACCGCCGAGGGACCGGGGCCCGTCACCCCCGCCTCGATCAAGTGCAAGGTCGAGGACGGCAAGCTGACCGGGACCAAGATCCCCGTCACCGACGGCGACTGTGCGAACATCGCCGTGGTGCTCGCCACCGAGAACGGCAAGCCGGGTCTGTTCTTCGTCAACCTCGGCGACGGCGGGGTCGAACGCGAGACCCTGACCACCCTGGATCCCACCCGCGGCGCGGCCAAGCTCACCTTCGACGGCGCCGGGGCCTGGCGGCTCGGCGGCGAGGGCGAGGGCTTCGTGCTGATGGAGCAGGTGTTCGACCGCGCCGCGGTCTACCTCGGTTTCGAACAGCTCGGGGGCGCGGACCGGGCGCTGGAGATGGCCAAGGCCTATGCCCTGGAGCGCTTCGCCTTCGGCCGGGCGATCGGCGGCTATCAGGCGATCAAGCACAAGCTCGCCGACATGTACGTCAAGAACGAGCTGGCCCGCTCCAACGCCTACTACGGCGCCTGGGCGCTGGCCACCGACGCGGCGGAGCTGCCGCTGGCGGCTTCGGCCACCCGGGTCGCCGCCTCGGACGCCTTCTGGTTCGCCGCCAAGGAGAACATCCAGACCCATGGCGGCATGGGCTTCACCTGGGAGGTCGACTGCCACCTCTACTACCGGCGCGCCAAACAGCTCGGCCTCGTCGCCGGCGGCGCCAAGGTGTGGAAGGAACGGCTGGTCACCCAGCTCGAACGGCGCAACGCGGCCTGATCGGAGAAACATCATGGATTTCAAGGACAGCCCCGAAGAAGCCGCCTACCGCGCCAAGGTGCGGGCCTGGCTCGAGGCCAACGCCAAGCGCAAGCATGGCGATGGCGGCGAGGAGATGGAGGTCGAGAGCGACCTGTCGATGAAGGCGTCCAAGGCCTGGCAGGCCAAGAAGGCCGCCGCCGGCTTCGCCCAGATCACCTGGCCCGAGGCCTGGGGCGGTCCGGGCGGCACGCCGATCCAGCAGGTGATCTTCAACCAGGAGGAGGCGAGCTTCGACGTGCCGCCCAATCCGTTTCAGATCGGCCTCGGCATGTGCGTGCCGACGGTGATGACCTTCGCCGACGACGCCACCAAGTCGCGGTTCGTCACCCCCGCGCTGAAGGGCGAGGAGATCTGGTGCCAGCTGTTCTCCGAACCGGCCGGCGGCTCGGACGTGGCGGCGGTGCGCACGCGCGCCGTGCGCGACGGCGACGACTGGGTGATCAACGGCCAGAAGGTGTGGACCACCGGGGCCCAGTTCTCCGACTTCGGCATCGTCCTGGTGCGCACCAACGTGGACAAGCCCAAGCACAAGGGCATGACCATGTTCTGGCTCGACATGCATTCGCCGGGCGTGGAGGTGAAGCCGATCCACCAGATGAGCGGCGGCTCGGGCTTCAACGAGGTCTATTTCACCGACGTGCGGGTCAGCGACAGCCAGCGGCTCGGCGCGGTCGACGACGGCTGGAAGGTGGCCCTCGTCACGCTGATGAACGAGCGGCTGGCGGTGGGCGGATCCACCGGGGCCCAGTACGGCGACATCCTCAAGCTATCGCGCGAAGTGATGGGCGCGGCGGGACCGGCGCTGAAGGACGGCGCCTTCCGCGAGAAGCTGGCCGAATGGTTCGTGCAGACCGAGGGCCTGAAGCTGACCCGTTTCCGCACCATGACCGCCCTGTCGCGCGGGCAGACGCCGGGACCGGAAAGCTCGATCGGCAAGGTGATCGCCGCCACCCAGATGCAGGATCTGGCCAACGCCGCCATCGAGATGGAGGACCAGTACGGCGTCATCTGGGACGAGGGGGCCTCGCCCTTGAAGGCCGCGTTCCAGAACTCGCTGATGTTCGCGCCCGGCCTGCGCATCGCCGGCGGCACCGACGAAATCCTCAAGAACATCATCGCCGAACGCGTGCTCGGCCTGCCCGGCGACATCCGCGTCGACAAGGACGTGCCGTTCAAGGACGCGCCGACGGGGCGGTAGGGGGCGCGCAAAGGGACGCGTGGCGCGCAAGGCGGGGCGCAGCGCTGCCCCCTCAGTCACTTCGTGACAGCTCCCCCAAAGGGGGAGCACCTTGATGCGCCCGGGTCTTCCCCCTCTGGGGGAAGCGGACGAAGGGGGCAGCGCCGCCGCCGGCCGCAAGCGCTACGCGTCGGACCGCTCCGCCAAAAAGCCCTTTTCCACCGCCATCGCCTCCTGCTCCAGGTTCAGCGTCTTGCCCGGCGTCGGCGGCGCATAGGCGCGGCGGTTGAGGTAGGCGCCGGTCAGGGCCAGGCGCGCCCAGCTCGTCAGGGTCCACAGCGACTTGGTCTGGAACTGGCGCGCGTGGGCGAGCTCGTGGACGAACCAGGCCTGGCGCTCGAGCGGTTCGGCGGAGAAGTCGGCGATCTCGGCGGGGAACAGCATTAGCCCGAACACCACCATGGCCCAGCCGCCGGTCGGCGCGCCGGTCAGGATCCAGGGACGCCCGGGATCGAGGGTGTCTCCGAACACTGCCCGCGCCAGCGCCGTCTCGCCCGCGCTCAGCCGGCGCAGCTTCATTCCGGTCCGAGCTTGTGCTCGACGGTCTTCAGCGCATCGGCCAGCCGAATCTTGGCCGATCCGGGCTTCAAGGGCTTCTGCTGGCTGTCGTGCGCGGCCCAGCCGGTCAGGGTGACGATCTCGAAGGTAGCGGGTATGCGCCCGTCGGGCAGGGCGAAGCGCTCGGCGTAGACCTCGGCGGTGCGGGCCAGGACCGCGCGGCTCAGCGGCGTGCGCGGACGGTCGGCCAATATGCTGGTCTCGCCCATGGCCCGCAGGTCGGCCATCAGTCGCAGAGGGTGCTCATAGCGCACGGTCACCCGGTCGACGTCGGCCACCGGCAGGGTGAAGCCGGCTCGCTGGAGCAGGGCCGCGCCGTCGAAGCCGTCGGCGAAGGGGGAGACCCGCGCGCCGGCGCCGGAGCCGATCTCGCTCTCGGCGATCAGCAGGGCCTGGCGCAGCTCGGTCAGGGTGGCGCCGCCGAGCAGGGCGCCGATGAACAGGCCGTCGGGCCTCAGCGCCCGGCGGATCTGCACCAGGGCGCCGACGAGGTCGTTGGTCCAGTGGAGCGAGAGGGCCGAGGCGATAAGATCGAGACTGGCCTCGCCGAACGGCAGCCGCTCCTCGTCGGCGACCACGCGCGGCCCGGAAAATCCTTCCAGGCGCGCGCCCGACAGCCCCGCCTGGATCCACAGCTCGACCTGCTGCGGCGGGGCCAGGGCGGCGATCAGGCCGGGCGCGGCGCCAAGCTCGACCGCGAGCGGAAAGCGTCGCATGATCGCCGACAGGCGGTCGGCGATGTCTTCCGCGGCGCGGCAGTGCAGGAAGTCGGCCGTGCGCCAGTCCGTCGCCGAGCGGTCGAGGCGGCGGCGGCGGAGCGTCCGGTCGAACAGGAGGGGCGGGGCGGACATGCGGCGGCTAGATGCGCTTCTTGGCGGGGAGAGTGCAACCGCGGCCTTGGCGCACGGGCTGTCGGCGGCGTCGCGGCGGATTCGGGTCTGGGCCGGCCGCGCCGTCGACCTGATCCTGCCGCCGCTGGCCCTCGACGACCCCCACGCCGCCGGACGGCCGCAGTCCCCGGGCCTGTCGGCCCGCGCCTGGGAGCGGATCGCCTTCATCGACGGCCCGCTGTGCGACGGCTGCGGCGCGCCCTATCCCTATGACGTGGGGCGGGGCGTGCTGTGCCCGGCTTGCAGCGTCGGCGTCCGGCTGATCAGCCGCACCCGCGCCGCCTGCCTCTACGACGAGCATTCGCGCGACCTGATCCTGAAGCTCAAGCACGCCGACCGCACCGACCTGGCGCCGCTGTTCGCGCGCTGGCTGTCGCGCGCCGCGGCCGAATTGCTCGACCATGCCGACCTGATCTGTCCGGTCCCCCTGCATCGCCGGCGGCTTTTGGCGCGGCGCTACAATCAGGCGGCGGAGATCGCCCGGCCGCTGGGTCGCCTGACCGGCGTCGCCTACCTCCCGGATGCGCTGGTGCGCGCCCGCGCCACGCCGACCCAGGGCGGAAAGTCCGGCCGCGGCCGCCGGGAGAACGTGCGCGGCGCCTTCACGGTCCCGAAAGGCTGCGCGCGCAAGGTGGCCGGCAAGCGGGTGCTGCTGATCGATGATGTCCTCACCACAGGCGCCACTGCCGAAGCCTGCGCCAGGGCGCTGCTCCGGGCCGGCGCGGCCGCCGTGGACCTTGCCGTGGTCGCCCGGGTGCGCGAAAGCGGAACAGAGCCTATATGAGCGCGCTTCGGTCCCGTCGGGCCAGAACACCGGATTGAGTCATGCCGCCGATCACCATCTACACCAAGCCGCTCTGCCCCTACTGCGCGCGGGCGATCAATATCCTCAAGCACAAGGGCGCCGAGTTCACCGAGATCGAGGCGGCCTGGGATCCGGACAAGCGCCGGGAGATGCTGTCCAAGTCGAACGGCAAGACCACCTATCCGCAGATCTTCATCGGCGAGACGCACGTGGGCGGCTGCGACGACCTGACGGCGCTGGACCGCGCCGGCGAACTCGACAAGCTTCTCGCCGCCTAGGCCGCCGCTTGTCCCGCATCGCCCTGATCCAGACCCGTACGCCCGATACCCAGGCGGGCGCCCTGGCCGAACTGGAGCCGCTGGTGCGCCAGGCGGCGGCGGGCGGGGCGCGGCTGATCGCGACGCCCGAGGGCTCCAATCTGCTGCAGCGCGACCGCGAGGCGCTGCAGGGCGTGCTGGCCGCGCCCGAGGACGACGCGGTGGTGCAGGGCCTGCGCGCCCTGGCCCGGGAACTCGGGGTGGAGATCCTGATCGGCTCGGCCCTGGTGCGCCGTCCCGACGGCCTGGCCGCCAACCGCGCGGTCTTCCTCCGGACCGACGGCGAGATCGCCGCCACCTACGACAAGATCCACATGTTCGACGTGGACCTGCCCACCGGCGAAAGCGCGCGCGAGAGTCAGGTCTATACGCCGGGCGAAGCCGCCGTCGTGGTCGACGCCGAGGTCGGCCGGCTCGGCCTGACCATCTGCTACGACGTGCGCTTCCCCGGCCTGTTCCGCGCCCTGGCGCGGGCCGGAGCCGAGATCATCGCCGTGCCCGCCGCCTTCACCCGCCCGACCGGCGAGGCGCACTGGGAGATCCTGCTGCGCGCCCGCGCCATCGAGTGCGGCTGCTATGTCATCGCCCCGGCGCAGGGCGGCCGCCACGCCGACGGCCGCGGCACCTGGGGCCGTTCGCTCGTGGTCGGCCCGTGGGGCGAGGTGGTCGCCCGGCTCGACCATGACGACCCCGGCGTGCTGTTCGCCGACATCGATCCCGCCGCCGCCGGCAAGGCCCGCGCCGCCATCCCCGCGCTGAAGAACGAGCGCGCGTTCGCGGGGCCCAGCCTGTGATCCGCTACGCCCTGGCCTGTCCGCACGACCATGAGTTCGAGGGCTGGTTCGGCTCCTCGGACGACTACGACGACCAGGCGGGCCGCGGCCTCGTGGAATGCCCGGTCTGCGGCGCGCGCGAGATCCGCAAGCAGATCATGGCGCCCGCCGTCGCCGGGACCCGGCGCAGCGCGGCGCCGGAGCCGATCGGCCCCAGCCGCACCGTGGTGATGGAGGCCCTGGGCCGCATCCGCCAGCACGTGAAGGACAACTTCGACTATGTGGGCGACGCCTTCGCCAAGGAAGCGCGCGCCATCCACGAGGGCGCCAGCGAGAACCGCAGCATCTATGGCGAGGCCAAACCGGACGAGGTGCGGGCCCTGCACGAGGACGGCGTCACCGTCGCCCCGCTGCCGCCGGACCCCAGCGAGCTGAACTAGCGGCGCGGATCAGCGCTGATAGCGGATGTATCCACCCTCGGCGGCCGGCTTCCGCGCCAGGGCGCCGTTGGTCGGGCGCTGGAGCGCGCGCAGCCGCGCGATCGTCGCTGGGGTGGCGTTGTTTCGGCCGCACCGCTGGAACAGCACCAGCGGCTGCTCCGGCTCGAAGTTCGGATCCCGCGGCAGGTATCGGGCCATCGGGATCGAGGTGAGCATGGCCTGGTTGAGCTCGTCCTGGGTGAGGAAATGCTCGCGCTTCAGGCGCTCGACCGACGCATCGAGGTCGTGGTCGGCGCTGGTCCGCCAATAGGGTTGTGTCTGCCCATCGGGGGTCGCCCCGCTTTCGGCCAGGGCGTGCCCGCGCGCCACCCAGGCGTCGACGAAGGCCTGGCGAGCCGGATCGTCGCACGGATCCTGTTCGAACCGGTTAAGCGCCGCGGCGGCGCGATCCCGAAGCGCGGTCCTGTCCTTCCAGCCCGGCGCCGAATCCTCACCGGGGACGACGGGGTCGTCGCTCTCGCCCGGCTTGACCTGGTGGAAGGCGGGAAGGTTGGGATTTGCAGCCATGGGCCGGTAGGGCGGAGCGCCGAGCCACCAGCCGACGCCGAGGCCGACGACGACCGCCGCCGCGACACCACCGATCAGGGCGACCTGCATTCCCACCTCCACAGCGCCGTGAGCCTAACGCGCAGAGGTTGCGGATTTCCTGCGCGAGGGGGTTAATCGCCCGGCACGCCGGCGCGGTCCAAAGCCCCCGAGCCTGGCGAAGTCTGTTGGATTCTCGGCGCAGGGGTCGAACAGCGCGAACGCGCTCCCTTCCACCCTCGAGGGCGCTAGCGCCCCGTGTTCGGCGCCGGCGCGTGATAGGCAGGAGCCGCGGTCGGCGCCGTGGGCGCTGATCGGTCCATCAGCAGAGCCTTGACCGGGTCGTCGGCGGGCAGGGGCGACGGTGAGGTCGACACTTGGGTCGACACCGGTGTCACAACCGGCGTCGCCGGCGCGTCCGGGCCGGGCGGGATGGCCGTGGCGCCCGAGCGGGGCAGGGCGCTGGCCATGAAGCCGCGCCAGACCCGCGCCGCCGACCCGCCGCCGGCCAGGTGCGGCACGGGGCGGGCGTCGTCCTTGCCGACCCAGGCGCAGCTGGTGAAGTTGCCGGAGAAGCCGCAGAACCAGGCGTCCTTGCCCTCGGTGGTGGTGCCGGTCTTGCCGGCGATGTCGTAGCCGCGGATCGCCGCGCCCGTCCCGGTGCCGGAGGTGACCACCGCGCGCAGCATCCGGTCCATTTCACTCAGGGCCGGATTGGCGATCACCTGCGGCTGCGGATCCGGCTGGTGGCGGAACAGGGTGCGGCCCGAGGCGGTGCGGATGCGCTCCACGCCATAGGGCGCCACATGACGGCCGCCGTTGGAGAAGGCGTCGTAGGCGGCGGCCATGTCGATCGGCTTCACCTCCGAGGCGCCGAGCGCCATGGCCGGATCGAGGCTGATCGGCGTGGTGATGCCGAGCCGGCGCGCGGTGTCGGCCACCCGGTCGCGGCCGACCTCGTCGGCGAGACGGGCGGCGACGGTGTTCACCGACCTGGCCAGGGCCGTCTCCAGCGTGACCGGGCCGAGGAACTGGTCGTCGTGGTTGCGCGGCGACCAGCCGCCGATGGTCACCGGCTCGTCCACCGCGATCACGTCCGGGGTGCGGCCCTGCTCCATGGCGGTCAGATAGACGAACGGCTTCCACGAGGAGCCGGCCTGGCGCTGAGCGCGGGTGGCGCGGTTGTAGGGGCTGGTGGAATAATCCGCGCCGCCGACCATGGCCCGCACCCGGCCCTGGCCGTCGAGGGCGACGAGCGCCGCCTGCTCGTCCTTGGTGCGATCGTGCTCGACCACGTTCGAAACCGATGCGGCGGCGTCCTGCTCCATCGGCAGGTCGAGCGTGGTCTCGACGATCAGGTCGGTGTTGAACGATCCGATGTCGCGCCGCACCTGCGGATCCAGCCAGTCGAGGAAGTACTGGGCGGGCAGGGCGGGATCCTGGTCGTAGACCCTGGGGTGCGAGGCCAGGGCGCGGGAGCGTTCGCCTTCGCTGATCACGTGCGTATCGAGCATGGCGTCGAGCACCAGCCGGGTGCGTTCGGCCGAGCGCTCGGGCTGGTCCACCGGGCTGTAGCCGGCCGGATTCTTCAGGATGCCGGCCAGGGTCGCCGCCTCGCGCACGGTGAGCTTTTCGGCGGGCTTGTTGAAGAAGCGGTGCGCGGCCGCCTCGATCCCGTAGGCGCCCGAGCCGAAATAGACCCGGCTGAGATAGAGCGACAGGATCTGCTTCTTGCTGAACTTCTGCTCGAGCTCGACGGCGTAGACCAGCTCCTGGGTCTTGCGCTCGATCGTCTGCTCGGGGCTCAGGAACAGGTTGCGGGCCAGCTGCTGGGTGATGGTCGAGGCCCCCTGGGCCGGATGGCCGGTGGCCAGGTCCTTGACCAGGGCCCGCGCCATGCCGACCGCGTCGAAGCCCGAGTGCTCCCAGAACCGCCGATCCTCGATCGCCACGAAGGCGGCCGGCACATAGGGCGGCAGGCGGTCGAGGTCGACCGGCGGCGGCACATGCCCGCCGCGCACGCCCAAGAGCGCGCCGTTGCGGTCCACATACACCACCTGCGGGTCGCGGCGGATCTCCGGCAGGGCCGCCGGGGCGGCGAAGATCGAGGCCGCCAAGGCCAGTGACAGCACCATCGCTCTCCGAACGCAGCCCCCAAGCCGCCCCAGCCGTGTTCTCCGCCGAACCGCCGTTAAGGCCAATATAATTCGGGGTAATGTGGGGATGGGTCGCGGAAAGCTGTCTTGTGCGTCCATCGATACGGCCGCTTCGCGTCCTTGTCAGGATGACGAAACCCGTGAAGTCCACCCACCGTCGTCACGCTGAACAGCCTGCCCGCAGGCGTATCGAAGCAAGCGCCCGCCCGCTTCGCATCAACCCTCCTTGATCGCTCCCCCCGAACCGCCAGATAAGCTCCGCATGACCGACGCCCCCGCGACCCTTCCCCAACCCGTCGTTTCCGGACCCGTCATCTCGGTGAAGGGACTGACCAAGACCTACAAGGGCGGGTTCCAGGCGCTGAAACGGATCGATCTCGACATTCGGCGGGGCGAGATCTTCGCCCTCCTGGGCCCCAACGGCGCGGGCAAGACCACGCTGATCTCGATCATCTGCGGCATCGTCAACGCCTCCACCGGCACGGTCACCGCCGACGGGCTCGACATCGTCGCCGACTACCGCGCCGTGCGCACCCGGATCGGCCTCGTGCCGCAGGAGTTGCACACCGACGCCTTCGAGACCGTCTGGGCCACCGTCTGCTTCAGCCGCGGCCTCTACGGCAAGGCGCCCGACAAGGCCTACATCGAGAGGGTGCTGCGGGATCTCAGCCTGTGGGACAAGAAGGACAGCAAGATCATGACCCTGTCGGGGGGCATGAAGCGCCGGGTGATGATCGCCAAGGCCCTGTCGCACGAGCCGACCATATTGTTCCTCGATGAGCCGACCGCCGGCGTCGACGTGGAGCTTCGCCGCGACATGTGGGCGGTGGTCCGGCGCCTGCGCGACAACGGCGTCACCATCATCCTCACCACCCACTATATCGAGGAGGCCGAGGAGATGGCCGACCGCGTCGGGGTGATCACCAAGGGCGAGATCATCCTGGTGGAGGACAAGAGCGTCCTGATGGAGAAGCTCGGCAAGAAGGCGCTGAAGGTCCATCTGCAGGCGCCGATCGCGGCCATCCCCGAGGCGCTGTCCTCCTACGGCCTGGAGCTCTCCGCCGACGGCGCGGAGATCACCTACACCTTCGACGCCCGGCACGAGGGCACGGGGATCGGCGCCCTGATGCGCCAGTTGTCGGCGTCGGGGCTCGATTTCACCGACCTGCAGACCCACCAGTCCTCGCTGGAGGACATCTTCGTCAGCCTGGTGCACAAGCCCCAGGCGGCGCCGTCCGGCGATCTGGGGGAAGCCCGACCATGAATGTCTACGCCATCCGGGCCATCTACGCCTTCGAGCTGAACCGCTGGTTCCGCACCATCGCGCAGAGCCTCCTGGCCCCGGTGATCTCCACTTCGCTCTATTTCGTCGTGTTCGGCTCGGCGATCGGCTCGCGGATGGCCCCGATCAACGGCGTGCCCTACGGCGCCTTCATCGTGCCGGGGCTGATGATGCTGTCCGTGCTGACCGAGAGCCTGTCGAACGCGTCGTTCGGGATCTACATGCCCAAATGGGCGGGGACGATCTACGAACTGCTGTCCGCGCCGGTGTCGTGGCTCGAGGCCGTGATCGGCTATGTCGGCGGGGCGGCCACCAAATCGGTGCTGCTGGGCCTGATCATCCTGGTCACCGCCCGCATCTTCGTGCCCTTCCACATCGCCCATCCGGTGTGGATGGCCGCGTTCCTGATCCTCACTTCCATGACCTTCAGCCTGTTCGGCTTCGTCATCGGCGTGTGGGCGGACGATTTCCAGAAATTGCAGGTCGTGCCGACGCTGGTGATCACGCCGCTGACCTTCCTCGGCGGCAGCTTCTATTCGATCAACATGCTGCCGCCGATCTGGCAGAAGGTCGCCCTGTTCAACCCGGTGGTCTATCTGATCTCCGGCTTCCGCTGGAGCTTCTACGGCTCCTCCGACGTCAGCGTCGGTGTGAGCCTCGGCATGACCCTGGTGTTCATGCTCGTGTGCCTCGGCGCGGTGTGGTGGATCTTCCGGACGGGGTACCGGCTGAAGAGCTAGGCGGACGCGTGCCGCCGCCGCTCGATTTCCCGCCGCGCAGGCCGCTTCGCCCCTGCTAGACTAAACCGCCATCGCCGAGGCCACGATGCCGCCGTCCACGGTCAGCGCCGTGCCCACGAGGTAGTCGCCGGCCCGCGAGGCCAGGAAGATGGCCGGGCCGGCCATGTCCTCGGGTTCGCCGACGCGGGCGAAGGGGATGTGTTTGGCGACGTCCTCGGCCTGGTCGCGGGCGGTGGTGTTCATGTCGGACGGGAAGGCGCCCGGGCAGATCGCGGTCATCACGATGTTGTCCTGGATCAGCGTCGCCGCCAGCCGGCGGGTCAGGTGGATCAGCGCGGCCTTGGAGGCGTGGTAGGAATAGGTCTCCTGCGGGTTGGGCCGCTGGCCGTCGATCGAGGCGATGTTGATCACCTTCGACGGCTTGTCGAAGGTCCCCGCCGCCTTCAGCGCCCCGTGCAGGGCCTGAGTCAGGAAGAAGGGCGACTTGACGTTGAGGTTCATCACCTTGTCCCAGCCGTTCTCGGGAAATTCGTCGAACGGGGCCAGCCAGGCGGCGCCGGCGTTGTTGACCAGGATGTCGAGCTTGCCGTCCTCGCGCTTGATGATCTCCTGGGCCAGGGCGCGGGCGCCCTCGACGGTGGAGACGTCGATCGGGATGGAGATGCATTCGCCGCCGTCCCGCGACAGCTCCTCGGCCGTGGCGTCGCACGGACCGGCCTTGCGGGCGGAGATGTAGACCTTGGCCCCCTGCTGGATGAAGCCTTCGGCGATCATCCGGCCGATGCCGCGTGACCCGCCGGTGACCAGCGCCACCCGCCCCTCGAGCGAAAACATGTCCTTGCGCACCGGATACCTTCCCTTCGAAAATCGTTGGCGGGCAGGCTAGAGCAGCGTCGCCAGATGTCTACCTCCCCCGCAAAGCGGTGGGAGGGGGACCGCCCGCCGAAGAGCGGGTGGTGGAGGGGGCGGGCGGCGCGCAATGACGCCGGCCGTATCACTGATCGATAGCGCTGATCGCGGCGGAAAAGGCCAGGCCGCGGCCCGCCCCCTCCCCCATCGGCTCTACGCCCGGCTCTCGCCGGGCTCGGCCGACGGTCCCCCTCCCGCCGCTTCGCGGGGGAGGTAGGCGCCGCGTCACCCCGCCCGCGGGGTCAGGATGGCGTCGAGCGATCCGTCGCCGGGTCCGGTCTTCTCCAGGTGCGGGTACTTCAGCCCCTCGTGGTAGTCGATCTTCACCGTGCGGAAGTGGTTGTTGATCTTCACCAGCAGCTCGATCGGCTCCTTGCCGGTCCTGGCCGAGGTCACCGCCTGCTTGAGCAGGTCGGCGTCGTAGTTGAGGCCATTGACGGCGATCAGCTGGGTGTCGGCGGTCAGGCCGGCCTTGAACGCCGGACCTTCCCACTGCACGTCGGTGAGCTGGCCGTCCTTGTTCACGCTGAAGCCGAGCGAATACATGAAGTCGGTGGTGTGCCGGCGGCTTTCGGCGTTCTTGGCGTAGGGCGACTGCACGTCGGTGTAGACCAGCCGGTAGCCGCCGCGCTTCAGTCCGTCGAGCGGCGCGCCGGGGCCGTGGCCTTCCAGCCGGGCCTTCAGGAAGCCCGACCAGTCATAGGGCTCGACCGTGTTCAGCGCCCGGACCACGTCTTCGAACCCATAGGTGTGGGTGACGAAGCTGCCGTTGTCGACGCCGAAGAACAGTTTGGCGAAGTCGTCGAGCGAGCGTTTGCCGCCCGACCGCTCGCGGATCAGGGTGTCGGCGTCGAGCCAGATCAGCTGGCCTTCGGAATAGTAGTCCTCCGACCGCTGCCAGCTCAGCCACGACAGGGGCCGGCGCTGCGACACGATCGGATCGTTCGTGGTGTCCTCCAGCGCCTTCCACGCACGGCCGACCCGGTGGTCGTAGGTGGCGGCGGTGAGGGCGATGGCGTCGAGCGTGTCCTGCTTGCTCATCAGGGCCGAACGGGCGGCGAGCACATAGCCCCAGTACTGGGTCTGGCCCTCGTAGACCCACAGGAGGCTGTCGCGCATGGGCACGTTGAAGGTGGGGGTCCACAGGTCCGCGCCGCGGCGGAACTTGCCGTCCCAGGAGTGGGTGTATTCGTGGGCCAGGAGGTCGCGGCCGGCCGAGCCCTTGTCCCATTCGGTGAAATAGCCGGGCGGCACGCCGTCCTCGGACGACTGGTGATGCTCGAGACCGTTGCCGCCCATCTTGTCCGACAGGGTGAACAGGAAGTCGTAGTGGTCGTAATGGTGCGAGCCGAAGGTGCGGTAGGCCTGCTGCACCAGGTTCTTGTGCGCCTGGATCTGCTCGGGCTTCATCTCCAGGTCTTCCGGCGCATCGGCGATCACGTCCAGGCGCACGGGCGCCGGCCCGCCGGGATCGAGCTCCACGCGCTTGAAGTATTTGCCGGCGATCAGCGGGCTGTCGGCGACGGTGTTGAACGGGGTGGTCTTGAAGTGGGTCCACTGTCCCCCGCTCGCGGCGGCCTCCTCACGCTCGGTCTCGAGCGCGGTGGCGTACTTCCAGCCCTCCGGCAGCTTGATCGACACCTTCATGGGGATGTCGCGGGTGAAGTATCCCGCCGGATAGAGCGCCAGCGAGATCCACTGCGCGTTCAGCATCTCGGGCGTCATCACCACCCGCCCTTCGCGGGTGGAGACCGGCGACAGGAACTGGAACTCCACCTCCAGCGACCTGGCCCCCTTGGGCGGATCGATGTGGAAGGCGTAGACGTCCACCGGGTCGCGCGTCCACTCCACACGCTTGCCGTCCGCATGGATGATCAGTCCGGCGACCTTGTCGATGGATCCCCCCGGGTTGTGCGCGCCCGGCAGCCAGCGCGGATAGGTCAGGATCATCGGGCCGGGACCCGCCAGCGGCACGGTCTCCCGAACGGCGAAGACGCCGTGACTCAGATCGGTGGCGTCGACCGCCACGCCGAGCGCGCCAGGGTAGGGGAGGTCCTGCGGCGCCGGGATCGGCGGCGGCATCGGCAGGGGCATGGGCTGGGGGATGGAGGACTTCGCCGCCGGCGCCGCCAGGGCGCGCACCTCCGGGAGACAGGCCGCCAGAAGGCAGGCCGCCAGGACCGCCGCCGATACTCCGAACCCAGACCGCATCATCGTCCCCCGTGCTTCAGCACGCAGGAGCTAGCACGGGATCGCACGACCGATCCACGCCCGAAACACTGCGCGGTGGAGAAACACTGGGCAGTGGAAATGCGCGATTCTGTCTGCGCGGGGCCCCGGATCGCAATCCGGTCCTGGCGGCGCCGCGCCGGCGGCTTCAACTCGCCAGGCGACGGCGAATCGACGCATGCGATATAGTCGTCGACGTGGGTCAGGTCGTGGGCGCTGACGGGAAATGTTGGAAGCACGACCGGAGACGTCTGTACACGGTAAGCTTGTCGGCGGCTACGCCGTGGCCATGGCGATCTATTACGCGATCGTAACGCCGCTGAACTTCACGCTGCCGCCGATCGCCGTCGCGCCCATGTTCGCGTGCACGAGCCTGTCTGCGCTTCTCAGCGCGACCCTGTGGTTCGTCTGGGGGCGCGGGGCGGCGTCCACGGCGCGGCTCGAGCGGCTGGCGGCGACGACCAATCTGGTGCTGCTGTTCAACGTGATGCTGCACACCTTCCTGGTGCGCGACGCACACCTCCTGATCTATTTCGCACCGATCTCGCTGATCTTCAGCATCGTCGGGCCCACCTATCGCGTGATCTACCCGAGCCTGGCGGCCGCCGCCCTGTGCGCCGCCGCTTGCGCCCATTTCATGCCGCAAGCCTACCGGAGCGAGTTCGCCTTCGCGCTCGTCACCATCCTCGGCGCCGCGCTCGGGGTGGCGACGCTGCTGCATCGGGCGATCAGGGGAGAGGCCCGCGCCCTCGCCGAAGCGACCGCGGCGGCGATCGCGCTCGACGACGCGCGCCGGCGCAGCGATCGGCTGGCGACGGAGGCGGAAGCCGCCCACGCCGCCAAAGCCAGTTTCGTCGCCAACATGAGTCACGAGATCCGCAATCCGCTCGGCGGCATGTTGGGCTTGATCGCCGCCCTCGCGCGGACCGAACTCGACCCGGATCAGGCGCAGTCCGTCGCGCTTCTCGAGAGCTCGGGGCAGATGCTGAAGCGGATCGTTTCGGATGTGCTGGACATGGAGAAACTCGAGGCCGGCAAGGTCGAGCTCGAGGTCGCGCCGCTCAGCCTGAGCGAGGAGATCGGCGGAGTCGTGCGCCTGATGTCGGCGCAGGCGAGAGACAAGGGGCTGGACCTGGTCTTCGAAGACATGGATCCGGCGGCGCCTCCGGTCGCCGGCGACCCGACCCGCATCAAGCAGATCGTGGTCAACCTCGTCTCCAACGCGATCAAGTTCACCGGGAAGGGCGGCGTGACCGTTCGGCTCCGGGCGACGCCGACGCCGGACGCCTCGAGCGTGCGTGTCGCCATCGAGGTGGCGGACACGGGAATCGGGTTCGACGTCGACAACGCGCCCTGGCTGTTCGAACGGTTCGGCCAGGCGGGGGCGTCGACCGCGCGCACGTTCGGCGGCACCGGCCTGGGGCTCGCCATCTGCCGCGCGCTGGCGCGACAGATGGGCGGGGACGTGTCGGCGACGTCTGTGGTGGGGCAGGGGAGCTGCTTCAGCGTCCGTCTGGTGCTTCCGGTCGCCGCCCCCGCGGCCTTCGCCGCCGTGGCTGCGTCCGCGCCGATCAGCGGGGTCTCGCTCAGTGTGCTGCTGGCCGAGGACAACGCCGCCAACCGGCGGGTGATCAGACTGCTGCTGGAGCAGGCGGGGGTCGAGACGGTCGCCGTCGACAATGGCCGGGCGGCCGTCGAAGCGCGGCGCGCCAACGACTTCGACGTCATCCTGATGGACATGCACATGCCCGAGCTGGACGGCCTCCAGGCCATCCGCGAGATCAGGTCCTTCGAACGCGAGAGCGGTTCGGCGGCGGTGCCCGTGGTCATGCTCACCGGCAGAGCGGCGGACGAGGACAGGGCCGCGGCTGCGGCTGCGGGCGCGCAGGGGTTCGTCACCAAGCCGATCACCCCGGAGGCCCTTTACGCCGCGCTCGACCGGGTCAGCCGACCGCTGTCCGGCGCGGCGCAGATTTAGGCCGCTCGCGAATTCTCGATGACCTTTCGCGCCGCGTCCGACGGGGAGGATAGCCCGCCGCGCAGGGCCGAGCTCAGGTCGCCATGCGCTGGAGCACGTCCCAGCGTGTCACTCTGAAGCGCCGCGCCGCCGGGAAAGCCACCACCGACTCCTCTTGCAGAAGCGTCAGCGTGCGCGAAACCGTCTCCACCGACAGGCCGAGGTAGTCGGCGATGTCCTGACGGTTCATCGGCAGCTCGACGTCCGCGTCCGGGTTGCGCGCGGCGTAGGACAACAGGAACAGGGCCACCTTCTCGCGGGCCGTCTTGCGGCCGAGCAGGACCAGGTGTTCGCTGACCTTGCGCAGTTGCTGGCGGGTCACCTCCGCCAGGGTGGCGATCTCGTCTTCGCTGCCGGAGCTACTGGAGATCGACTCCACCACGCAGTCCGTGAGGGCCTCCACGCCATATTGATGTTCGGGCTCCGTCTCCAGACCGAACACATCGCCCGGATAGTAGAAGTTACCGACCTGCCGGCGGCCCTCGCTGTTGAACCGGGCCGACCGGACCGCCCCTTCGCGTAGTCGATAGAGGCGGTCGGTCTTGCCGCCCTGGGTGTAGATCTCCTCGTTCGCCCGATAGCGAACGGTAGAGCAGCGTCTATCCCGCTCTCCCGCCGTGGTGGATTTGGAAAGTTGCATCGTCCCCTCGATCAACCAGAATAAGTGTCGCTGGAATGCGAATTGATGAGTCAGGCCTGCTATTGCCAGCGGGCGCTAGCCGTGAAGTTGTTCCCATCCCGCCGTTTTCGCTTTTTTATTCTCCGACTCCAACAATATAAGCAGTAGTTGTCGGCGTGCGGCGTCGCCCGCATGCCGTATCTGCCGCATGAGCGAAGCAACATTTCGCTTGTAGGATTGTTCGTCATCAGAAGGCACGGCGACCACTCCCGAGTTGACCGCTTGTCTGACGTCGACAATACACCTCAGGTGTATCTACGCGATTACGGTGAACTACGTAGGTTTAATACCGGCGCCGTGACTGCCGTCCGGCGGATCGGCGTTCGTGCGGGCATCCCTCTTGGCCAGCTCTTCGTCGAGCAAGGCCTGCACAATCCTGCGTGTCTCTTCGTCAGGATTATCGGACAACACCCGCCTGTAATGCTCGATGTTCTGCCTGCCCACGAAGCGCTCGGTCATGGTCGTCCATCCCAGGAACGTTGCCGGACTGCGGCCAAAGGCCATCAGGGCCGCCTTGTGCGCATCGCCGCATTGAACCATCAATTTTCCGAGGCCGTCTGTCGTAACACCGACTAACAGGGCAGGCCGGCGATCATGATCATGAATGCGCCTCCCGCGCCGGGCGGCCTGTTCCCGGCCCCCGCCCTGCGCCCCGCACGGCGGCGGACAGGGCGAGCCGCCGGGAGGCGTGGCTTATCGCGCAAGGCCGGCGAAAATGGTGGACGCGGTAGGGATTGAACCTACGACCCCACCCGTGTGAAGGGTGTGCTCTCCCGCTGAGCTACGCGTCCGATCCGGGGAAGGGCGTGCGTATAGACGAGCGCTTACGCCGGAGCAAGCCGGGGGATCAACAGCCGTTCGGCCGCCGCCGGCAGGTCGGCGAAGCCGTCGATCACCAGATCGGCGTCCAGGGTGTGCACGGACACGTCGGTATAGCCGAACGGAAACAGGATGCAGGGCACGCCGGCCGCACGGGCGGCCTCCGCGTCGGCCCGGCTGTCGCCGACCATCAGGGCGCGGGCCGGGTCTCCGCCGGCCTGGCTTATGGCGTGCAGGAGATGGCTCGGATCCGGCTTGGGCTTCGGCGCGCTGTCGGCGCCGATCACCGCCTTGAAGCGCCAGGCCATGCCCAGGGCCTCGAGCAGCAGGTTGGACAGGCCGGTGGGCTTGTTGGTGCAGACGGCCAGGACGGCGCCGGCGGCGGCGAGCTGGTCCAGCGCCTCCCCCACGCCCGGAAACGGCCGGCTCTCACTGGCGATGCGGCCGCGGTAGACCTCGATGAAGCGGGTCACCAGGCCCGGGGTCTCGGCCTCGTCGAGCGGTTCCCCGGCGGCGGCGAAGCCGCGCTCGATCAAGACGCGCGCGCCACGGCCCACCAGCACCCGCGCCGCCTCGGTGGGCAGGGCCGGCAGGCGCCGCTCGCCGAGCACCACGTTCAAGGCGCCGATCAGGTCGGGCGCGGTCTCGACCAGGGTGCCGTCGAGATCGAAGGCGATGGTGGCGCCGGCCAGCCGCATGGTGATCCTGTCCTTTGGTCAATCCCGGTGTCTGTCGATCCCGGACTTTGGCAACGGGGCCGTTTCGGCTAAATCGGACCGGCTGCCAAGCGGCAGTCCAGGGAATCAGCAGTATGGCCGAAGCCTCGGCGAAACGCGCCGCCGTCATCCTCGCCGCCGGGCAGGGCACGCGGATGCGCTCGCCCACCCCCAAGGTGCTGCATCGGATCGGCGGCCGCACCATGCTCGATCGCGCCATCGACGCCACCGAGGCGGCCGGCTGCGCACGCACGGTGGTGGTGGTGGGCGATCATTCGCCGGAGGTCGGCGCCCATGTGGCCGGGCGGCTCGGCGACGGCGCCATCGCCGTACAGGATCCGCCGCTCGGCACCGGTCACGCCGTGCGCGCCGCCGAACAAACGCTCGCCGGCTTCACCGGCGACTTGGTGGTCACCTACGCCGACGCGCCGCTGATCGACGCGGCGACGCTCGAGCCCCTGTTCGCGGCGCGGGGCAGAGGGGCGGATCTGGTCGTGCTCGGGTTCCAGGCGGCCGAGCCCGGCGCCTATGGCCGCCTGGTGCTGGATGTCGCCGGGGGATTGAAACGGATCGTCGAGGCCAAGGACGCCACGCCCGAGGAGTTGAGTATAACCGCCTGCAATTCCGGCGTGCTGGCCGCGTCGGCCGCCCTGCTGTTCGACCTGCTCGGCGAGGTTGGCAATGAGAACGCCAAAGGCGAATACTACCTGACCGACGTGGTCGGCCTGGCGCGCGGCCGGGGCCTGAAGGTCGCCGTCGTGTTCGCGGCGGAAACGGCGGTCATGGGCGTGAACTCCCAGGCCGAGCTGGCTGAGGCGGAGGCGGTGCTCCAGCGCCAACTGCGGCGGCGGCTGATGGACTCGGGCGTCACCATGCCGGCTCCCGAGACCGTGCATCTGTCGTGGGACTCCGAGGTCGCGGGGGGCGTGACCATCGAACCCAACGTGGTGCTCGCGGCCGGCGTCAGGATCGAAACCGGCGCCGTGATCCGGGCCTTCTCTCACCTCGAGGACTGCGTCGTGCGCTCGGGCGCCGTGATCGGCCCCTACGCCCGGCTGCGGCCCGGCGCCGACATCGGCGAGGACGCTCACATCGGCAACTTCGTCGAGGTGAAGAAGGTGGTGGTCGGCAAGGGCGCCAAGGCCAACCACCTGAGCTATCTCGGCGACGGCAGCGTCGGCGCCGGCGCCAACATCGGCGCCGGGACGATCTTCTGCAACTACGACGGCTTCGACAAGCACCAGACCCATGTGGGCGAGGGCGCCTTCATCGGCTCCAACACCGCCCTGGTGGCGCCGGTGACCGTGGGGGCGGGGGCCATGACCGGCTCGGGCTCGGTCGTCACGAGGGATGTCGCCGCCGGTGCTCTCGCGCTCGAGCGCTCGGCCCAGGTCGAGAAGCCCGGCTGGGCCGCGCGGTTTCGCGAGATGAAGCGGGCCCAGAAAAGCAAACGCCAGAACAAGTGACCACCATGGCCGACAACGACGCACAGAAGGCCAAGGCGGGGGAGGCGGCCGCGGCCCTGGTCGAAGCCGGGATGACCGTGGGCCTCGGCACCGGCACCACGGCGGCGCATTTCGTCCGCGCCCTGGCCGCGCGCAAGCTCGACGTACAGGGCGTCTCCACCTCGGAGGCCACCGAGGCGCTGGCGCGCGCGCTCGGCCTGCGCACCCTGCCGCTCGACGAGGCGCGCTCCATCGACCTCACCGTCGACGGCGCCGACGAGATCGGCCCCGGCCTGGCCCTGATCAAGGGCGGAGGCGCGGCCCTCCTGCGCGAGAAGCTGGTGTGGGAGGCGTCGCGCCGCTGCGTGGTGATCGCCGACGCCTCCAAGGTGTCGACGGTGCTGGGCGGCTTTCCCCTGCCGATCGAGGTGGTGCGGTTCGGGCACACGCATACCGCCAACGCCATCGCCGACGTGCTGGTCGATTTCGGCCTGCCGACCCCGCGCCTGCGCACGAAGGACGGCGCGCCGGTGATCACCGACAGCGGCAATCTGATCTACGACGCCGGTCGCGGGGCGATCGAGGAGCCGGCCCAGCTGGCCGGCGCGCTGAAATCGATCACCGGCGTGGTCGACCACGGCCTGTTCCTCGACCTGGCCGACCAGGCCTTCATCGCCGGCGATACCGGCGTCGAGGTTTTGACGCCCTAAGCCGGCGCTCGCCGGGATGGGCGGACACTATGGAGCAACCTCTTTGGGTTCCCCTTCCGCTTGGCGCGCCCTAGATGGGGACAAGATGCATGTCCACGCGCCCAGGGATTCCCAATGACGAACTATGACTACGACCTGTTCGTCATCGGCGCCGGCTCCGGCGGGGTGCGCGCGGCGCGGCTGGCGGCCCTGTCGGGCGCCAAGGTGGCGGTGGCAGAGGAGAGCCGGGTCGGCGGCACCTGCGTGGTCCGTGGCTGCGTGCCCAAGAAGTTCATGGTGTTCGCTTCGGACTTCCGGACCCAGTTCGAGCTGGCCAAGGGCTATGGCTGGGACGTGGGCGAGCCGACCTTCGACTGGTGCGCCTTCCGCGACAAGAAGGACGCGGAGATCGCCCGCCTGTCCGGGATCTATGTCGCCAACCTGATGAAGGCGGGCGCGGACCTGTTCCACGGCCGCGCCGTGTTCGTCGATCCGCACACGGTCGAGGTGGATCTGCGCGAGGGCAAGAAGCGGATCACCGCCGCCAAGATCCTGATCGCCACCGGCGGCCGGCCTAAGCTGCCGGACGACGTGCCGGGGACCGAGCACGCCATCACTTCCGACGAGGTGTTCCACCTGCCCGAACTGCCCAAGCGGATGCTGATCGTCGGCGGCGGCTATATCGCCGTGGAGTTCGCCTGCATCTTCCACGGGCTCGGCGTCGACGTGACCCTGGCCTACCGCGGCTCCAACCTCTTGCGCGGGTTCGACGAGGAC
The DNA here is from genome assembly GCA_903837135.1 of uncultured Caulobacterales bacterium. Taxonomy (GTDB): domain Bacteria; phylum Pseudomonadota; class Alphaproteobacteria; order Caulobacterales; family Caulobacteraceae; genus CAIOYC01. Next base: position 35,591 of record CAILTK010000037.1, on the reverse strand, counting down.
GTGCGCTCGCACCTGGCCGACGAACTGCGCCGCCGCGGCCTGCGCGTCGCCCTGGCCTGCCGGCACGAACGGATCGAGAAGCGCGAGGACGGCATCCTGGTCAGCCATGTGACGGACTCGATGGTGATCGAGAGCGAAGTGGTGATGTTCGCCACCGGACGCGAACCGCACGTGAAGGGCCTGGGGCTCGACAAGGCCGGCGTGACGCTCAACGACAAGGGCGCGATCGCCGTCGACGACTTCTCGACCACAAGCGTCCCGCACATCTGGGCGGTGGGCGACGTCACCGACCGCATGAACCTGACGCCGGTGGCGATCCGCGAGGCCCAGTGCTTCGCCGAGACCGTGTTCTACGACCGGCCGATGCACTTCACCTACGACGCCGTGCCGACCGCGGTCTTCTCCCAGCCGCCGATCGGCGTGGTCGGTCTGACCGAGGCCCAGGCCCGCCATGAATATGGCAAGGTCGACGTCTACCTCACGCGTTTTCGGCCGATGCGGACCCTGTTCGCCGGCGACGAGACCCGGATGCTGATGAAGCTGATCGTCGATCCCAAGACCGATAAGGTGCTGGGTTGCCACATCGTCGGCGAGGAAGGCCCGGAGACGATCCAGCTCGCCGCCATCGCCGTGAAGGCCGGCCTGACCAAGGCGCAGTGGGACGCCACCTGCGCCCTGCATCCGACGGTGTCCGAAGAACTGGTCACCCTGCGCGAAAAGTACATGCCGCCCGAACTCGCCGCGGCAGAATGAGCAGCGCCGAACCGGCGCTCGCCGTCACCCCCCGTGTCGACGGCCTGGGCTGGCGCCGGTGGCGATCGCGCCTCGCCCTGATCCTGGTGTTGATCGTGGCCGCGCTGACCGGCCCCGTGGGCTATGCGGGCCAGAACGCCTATGCGGCGGTGGTCGGGGTCGCCGGCATCGTCGGCATGCCCTTCCTGGCGGGCCGGCGCGGCCCTCTGCCGGGGATGGCCATTCTGCTGGCGCTGGCCCTGTGGAGCGTGATCTCGATGGCCTGGAGCATCGCCTTGCCGCTGCATGCGGACTTCCACCGCTACAAGGCGATCGAGGGGCTGACGGCGCTCAAGCTGGTGCTCGAAGTGGGGCTCTACGGCGCCTTCGCCGCCCTGGCGCGCGAATCGCCGCCCGGATCGGCCGGGCGGGTCCTGGCCACCCTCGCGATCGGCCTCGGCCTCGTCACCGCGCTGATGACCGTCGACGCGGTGTCCGGCGGCGCGGTCTACCGCGCCCTTCGCCTGTCCGCGCATGCGGTCGACAAGCCGGAGATCATCCAGCGCAACGCGGGCCGGGGCTGCTTCACGGTCGCCCTGCTGTTCTGGCCGACCGCCCTCTGGCTGCGCCGGACGGGCCGGACCATCGGCGCGGTCCTGCTCGCCATCGGGCTGATCGTCGCCTCGATCGGCCTGCACGTGGATTCGCCCGTGGTGGCGCTCGTGCTGGGCGGCGTGGTCTTCCTCGCCGTCCACCGCCTCGGCCGGCCTGTGGTGTGGGCGATGCTCGCGCTCACGGTGCTCTACTTCGCGCTCACCCCGGCCTTCTTCATCTTCGCCGGTCCCTACCTGCCGCACCTGCGCGGGGACCAGGGGCTGGCCAAGGCGTCCTGGGGCATCCGGCTCGACATCTGGCGCTTCGTCGCCGCGCGCATCGCCGAACGGCCATGGCTCGGCTGGGGGATCGATTCCAGCCGGGTCTGGGCCGCCGTCCCGCTGCATCCGCACAACGCCGTCCTGCAGCTCTGGCTCGAGCTCGGCGTCGTCGGCGCGGCGATCGGCGCCCTGTTCTGGAGCTATGTGTGGGTGCGGATCGGCGCCGCGGCGGAGATCAGCCGCGCCAACGCCGGCGTATTCGCCGCCGTGGTCGTCGCCTATCTGTCGATCGGCGGGATGAGCTTCGGCGTCTGGCAGGAGTGGTGGCTGGCCCTCGGCGCGATCGCGGTGGTCCTGTGCTGGACCTTCGCCGAAGCCTTCCCCAACTGGACGCCGTCCGAACAGCTCACCGAGCTCACGCCGCTCGCGTAGACCCGCCCACCCGGAGGTCCGCGCAAAACGGCTCCCCAAACCGCCGGATTTCGCTTATACGGCCCCGTTTCAAGTGAAGAACATGCCGATTTCAAGCTCGCCCTCAAGCAACGATCGTTGGACGCCGTCGAGCTGGCGCGCCCGCCCGGCGCGGCACGTGCCCGACGACTATCCGGATACCGCCGCCTTGACGGCGGTGGAGAATGAGCTGCGCCTGTTGCCGCCGCTGGTGTTCGCCGGCGAGGCGCGGCGGCTGACTTCGCTGCTCGGCGACGTGGCCGACGGCAAGGCCTTCCTGCTGCAGGGCGGGGACTGCGCCGAGAGCTTCAAGGAGTTCCGCGCCGACAACATCCGCGACACCTTCCGCCTGATCCTGCAGATGGCGGTGGTGCTGACCTTCGCGGGCGGCAAGCCGGTGGTGAAGGTGGGCCGCATCGCCGGCCAGTTCGCCAAGCCGCGCTCCGAGCCGATCGAGACCATCGGCGGCGTCACCCTGCCGTCCTATCGCGGCGACAACATCAACGGGGCGGAGTTCACCGCCGCCGAGCGGATTCCCGATCCCCAGCGCCTGCTCAAGGCCTACACCCAGTCGGCGGCGACGCTGAACCTGCTGCGCGCCTTCGCCGGCGGCGGCTACGCCGACCTCTACAACATCCACCGCTGGACGCTGGAGTTCGTCAAGGACAGCCCCAACAGCGCGCGCTACCGCGAGCTGGCCGACAAGATCTCCGACAGCCTGTCGTTCATGCAGGCGGTGGGCGTGACGCCGGCGACCCATTCGGACCTGCACCGGGTGGAGTTCTTCACCAGCCACGAGGCCCTGCTGCTGGGCGTCGAAGAGGCGATGACCCGCGTCGATTCCACCTCGGGCGACTGGTACGACACCTCCGCCCATTCGGTGTGGATCGGCGAGCGCACCCGCCAGCTCGACGGCGCCCACGTGGAGTTCTGCCGCGGCATCAAGAACCCGATCGCGCTGAAGTGCGGCCCGACCATGGAGGCGGACGAGCTCCTGCGCCTGATCGACGTCCTGAACCCGGCCAACATCCCCGGCCGGCTGACCCTGATCGGCCGCTTCGGCCACGACAAGATCGCCCAGCGCCTGCCGATCCTGATGCGCGCCCTCAAGCGGGCCGGGCGGCGGGTGGTGTGGTCCACCGATCCCATGCACGGCAATACGCTGAAGGCCGCCAACGGCTACAAGACCCGGCCGTTCGACCGGATCCTGTCCGAGGTGCGCAGCTTCATCGACATCGCCACCGCCGAAGGCGTGCATCCGGGCGGCGTGCACCTGGAGATGACCGGCCAGGACGTCACCGAATGCCTCGGCGGCGCGCGGGCGCTCACCGAACACGACCTCGCCGACCGCTACCACACCCACTGCGACCCGCGCCTCAACGCCGACCAGGCCCTGGAGCTGGCCTTCCTGGTCGCCGAACGCCTGCGCTCGCTGCGGGAGGCCGAGCCCATCGCCGCGGCGGTCTAGGGGGCGCGATCCCTTCCATCCGGAAGGGGGCGATGGGATCCGGCTGGCAATACAGCCACGCTCCCACAGAATGTCCCGCCCGGGGTTGAGCCCGGGCGGCAACCCGATCATGGTCGCCGGCTTTCGCGGAGCGGACCCATGGACGGGAGCCTTCCGCCCCGCCCGCCGCTCGATCAGCGCCGGGCGCTGTGGCGATCAGATCTGACTGACCTGCTGCGCCTGGCTGCGCCGGTCGTCGGCGCGCGCCTCGGCATCATGACCATGGGGCTGTCGGACGCGGTGGTGGTGGGACGCTATTCAGCGCGCGAGCTCGGCTACCACGCGCTTGGCTGGGCCCCCACCAGCATCGTCGTCACCATGCTGGTCGGCCTCCTGGCCGGGGCGCAGATCATGGCCTCGCGGGCGGTAGGGGAGGGGCGGCCCGAGGCCGCCGGCGCGGTGCTCCGGCGCGCTCTGGTCTACGCCCTGTGGATCGGCGCGGGCGCCACGGTGCTGCTGGCCGGACTGGGACCGTTCGGCTTGGCGCACGCGGGGCTGGCGCCCGATCTGGCGCGTGGGGCGGGACGGGTGCTGATCGTGTTCAGCCTGTCGCTGATCCCCTACGCCCTGTCCTGCGCCGCCAGCTTCTGGCTTGAGGGCATGGGCCGGCCGCAGCCCGGCATGTGGTTCATGTGGGCGGCGAACCTCGTCAACCTCGGCGTCGATCTCGTGCTGGTGCCGGGCCGGTTCGGCCTGCACCCGATGGGCGCGCTCGGCGGGGCGTGGGCCACCTTCAGCGCCAGGACCTTCCTGTCGATCGCGCTCTTGAGCTTCATCGCCCTGATGCCCGACGCGCGCCGGCTCGGCGTGTTCACGCCCGCGCCGAGGGATCTGCCCGCCGAGGTCGAGCAGCGGCGGGTGGGCTACGGCGCCGGCGCCTCCAACGCCTTCGAGGTCACCGCCTTCGCCAGCCTGAATCTGTTCGCCGGCTGGATCGGCGGCTTCGCCGTCGCCGCCTGGACCGTGGCGCTGAACGTCGGCGCCCTGGTGTTCATGATCCCGCTCGGCCTCGGCACGGCGACCGCCGTGGTGGTCGGCCGCGCCTATGGCGGCGTCGATCCCGACGGCGTCAAACGGGGCGGACAGATCGCCTTCGTCGTCGCCAGCGTGTTCGGGATCGTCGTCTCCCTCGCCATCTTCCCGGCGGCCGGCGTCATCTCGGGTCTCTATACCGCCGAACCCTCCACCCGGGTGATGGCGGCGGGCGCGCTGGCGCTGGCCTGCGTGTTCTTCTGGCCGGACGCCCTGCAGACCGTCGCGGCCCAGGCGCTCAGGGCGCGCGGCGACGTGCTGGTCCCGTCGGTCACCCATCTGATCAGCTATGTGCTGGTGATGATGCCGCTGGCCTGGCTCCTGGCCCTACCGCTGCATCAGGGCGTCAACGGCCTGATGGAGGCGGTGATCGTCGCCAGCTTCCTCGCCGCGGGCTTTCTTCTGGCCCGCTTCTGGCTGATGTCGCGGCGGGATGCGCTGGCGGGGTAGGGCGGCGGACAGAGTGAAGACGGGATGGTCCCGACAGTTTTCCGGGATGAGCGAACCATCAACTGAACTCAGCGGTGAACAGCTGACCTCAGGCCCCCAGCACCCAGCCTTCCTCGTGCGCCACGTCGACCACCGCGTCGGCGGGGAAGTCCTTGGGCGGGCCGAAGGCCGAGGCGAGCTTGCCGGCCTCGTCGAGGCGGGCGAAGTGGTGGCACAGGGTGCGTACCTGGGCCTGGTCCTTGATCTCGCCCGGCTGGGGGTCCGGCTTGAGCAGGGACGGATAGATCTCGGCGGCCACCACGTCGACGCCCTGCAGATCGGCCTCGCTCAGCGTCTTCCAGCCGGTCTCGAACGGCCAGACCTTGAAGCCGTCGCCGCGCGCCGCCTTCAGCCGCGCCACCGCCGGAATGCCGACGATGGCCTGGCTGCCCACCGTGCCGTTGCCGAAGATCTGCCAGATCGACTTGGCGCCCTTGGCGGCGACCTCGGCGTGGCGCAGCACCGGCGGCACGTCGGTTCCATGCTCGGCCGGCTTGGTCGAGGTCAGCCAGGTCTGCACGTCCTTGGGCGGCGAGCCCCAGAACGGCCGCGCCTCGCCCGTCATCAGCCGGTTCATCTTGTTGGCGACGGCGAAGCGGTTGTTGGTGTTGTCGGCCTTGTCGACCACATTGGCGGCGAGGAACGACCACACGCCGCTCCACTGCTCGTCCTTGAGCTTCAGCGCCCGGCCCGAGCCCCGCGGGAAGCCGAGCGGGAAGTCGAACCCCAGGAGCGTCCGTTCGCTGCGCCGCTTGAGGTCGTCGAGCACGGCGCCGAGGCGCGTCTCCGCCTCGGCCCGGGTCGCCGGATTGAAGCTCTCGAAGACAAACTGAAAGCGGACGTCGCGCTTGAGCACGCCGATCCAGATCGAGTCCGCGCCCGTCTTCGGCTTGGCGTTGGCGCTCCAGTCGGCGATCACATAGGCGTTGAACAGGCGCGCCACGGGGGCTCTCCATTTGCAGTCGCGCCTTCTACAGCGCCCACGACCCGGCTTGAAGCCGTCTTCTCGCCTGCCGGCGTCTTATGGTTTGGCGAACGGGCGGGGCGCGCTAGAAGGCGCGCCATGAGCAAGACCCTCCCCGTAAGCGAGACTCTCGAGTGCGGCGTGGTCGGCGCCGGTGTGTTCGGCGGCTATCACGCCCACCAGTACGCGAAACTGCCCGGGGCGCGCCTCGCCGCCGTGTTCGATCCGCACGGCGAGCGCGCCGAGGCCCTGGCCGGACCGCTCGGCGGCCGGGCCTTCACCGACCTGGCCGCCTTCCTGGGCGCGGTCGACGCGGTCTCGATCACCTCGCCGGCCACCACCCACGCCGGCGCCGCCCTGGCCGCCCTCGCCGCCGGAAAGGCCGTCTATGTGGAGAAGCCGCTGGCGACCACGCTCGACGACGCCGAGGCCCTGATCGCGCGCGCCCGCGCCGCCGGCCTGCCGCTCGCCGTGGGCCACCAGGAGCGGATGGTGTTCAGGGCCATGGGCCTGTTCGATGTGCCGGAGAAGCCGGTGCGGCTGGAGGCGATCCGGCGCGGAACTCATGGACCGCGCAACCTCGACGTTTCCTGCGTGCTCGACCTGATGATCCACGACCTCGACCTGGCCCTGGCCCTGTCGGGGGCCGAGGCGGTGAGCGTGGAGGCCGATGCGCGGGTGTTGCACGGCCCCTTCGCCGACGAGGTCAAGGCCGAGGCCATCTTCGACGACGGCCTGATCGCCCTGTTCGAGGCCTCGCGCATCGCCGAGGCGCGCGAGCGGCGCATGCGGATCGTCTATCCCTCGGGCGAGGTGGAGATCGACTTCCTCACCCGCGCCTTCCGCAACACCACCCCCTTCGCTCTCGACCCCGACTTCAACGAGACGCCGGTCGGCAGGGACCCGCTGGGCGCCGCCCTTGGCGCCTTCGTCGCCGCCGCGCGCGGCGAACTCGACCGTCTGCCCGCCGAAGCCGAGGAGGGCGCCCGCGCGCTGGATCTCGCCCTGGCGGTCGAGCAGGCGGCCGAGGCGGGGTAAGGCGGCGCTGGACGCAATTCCTCCTCCTATCGTCATGCCCGGACCCATCTCGCGTGCTTGCCTCACAAGACGGGCGCTGATAAAGCGCTCCGCTCCGGCGAGGGCCGCGCGCCGGCGGGCATGCGCCTACCGGTGCGATGTTCGTCGTCTGCAGAGGGGCGTCGTCTGGAGGAGTGTAGCTCAGCTGGTAGAGCATCGGTCTCCAAAACCGAGGGCCGGGGGTTCGAGTCCCTCCACTCCTGCCACTCTCGACCCTTCCCCGCGTCGATCTGTCGGGGCGCCTGACGCGGGCGCTTTTCAGTCCCATATTCTGGCCCATATCTGGCCCACGTCCGGCGGACGGCGCCGGAGCAAAAGGAACGATCGGCCCCCATGGCCAAACAGGGTGTGAAACCTCCAAGCAATCGCCGGCCGGGCGCGCCGGGACGTCCCGCCGCACCGGCCAAGCCGCCCGTGGCGGCCACCGTCGCCGCCGAGCCCAAGGTCAAGAAGCCACCGTTCAATCCGGTGCGGTTCTGGCGCGAGGTGCAGCAGGAAGCGCGCAAGATCACCTGGACCTCCTGGCGCGAGACCTGGATCACCTCGGTGCTGGTATTCATCATGGTGGCGATCACCGGCGTCTTCTTCCTGGCCGTGGACCAGGCGCTGGGGTTCGGCATGCAATATCTTCTGAAGCTCGCCCAGAGCTGAGCTAGCCCATAGCTGATCTGGCCCACAGCGAGCCCAGAACACTCAAATGATTGTAAGCCAATGACCGAACAACAAGCCGCCAAATCCAACCCGAACCACAAGTGGTACATCGTCCACGCCTACTCGAACTTCGAGAAGAAGGTGGCCGAGAGCATCCGCGAACAGGCGCACCAGCACGGCCTCGACGACAGCTTCTCGGAGATCCTGGTGCCGACCGAGGAGGTCGTGGAGATCCGCCGCGGCCGCAAGGTCAACGCCGAGCGCAAGTTCTTCCCGGGCTATGTGCTGGTGAAGATGGACCTCTCGGACGAGGCCTACCATCTGATCAAGAACACGCCCAAGGTGACCGGCTTCCTCGGCTCGGGCTCCAAGCCCATGCCGGTGTCCGAAAAGGAAGTGCAGCGCATCGTCGGCGCCATCGAGGAGGGCGTCGAGCGTCCCAAGGCGACCATCCGCTTCGAGATCGGCGAGACCGTCCGCATCACCGATAGCAACTTCGCCGGCTTCACCGGCCAGGTCGAACGCGTCGACGAGGATCGCCAGCGCCTCTACGTCACCGTCTCCATCTTCGGCCGCGCCACCCCGGTCGAACTCGAGTTCAGCCAGGTCGAAAAGAACGTCTGACTAAATTCCTCTCCCGCGAGGGGGAGAGGAGGGATCATTGAACTCCCCGCCGGTTCCTGCTAAACGCGCCGACCCTGCGGCTCCCAAGCGTTTCTTTGGGGCCGCGGGTAAATCCGTGGGAGGGGCTGCCCGCACCACGGCCGCATAGGTCACCTCCTCGGTGGCCGCTTAATCGGAGACAGCCAATGGCCAAGAAGATCTTGGGCTATATCAAACTGCAGGTGAAGGCGGGCTCCGCCACGCCCTCGCCGCCCATCGGGCCGGCGCTGGGTCAGCGCGGCGTCAACATCATGGGCTTCTGCAAGGAGTTCAACGCCCGCACCGAGAGCGTCGAGAAGGGCACGCCGCTTCCGACCATCATCACCGTCTATCAGGACAAGTCGTTCACCTTCGTCACCAAGACTCCGCCGGCGACCCACTTCATCAAGCAGGCGCTGAGCATCAAGTCGGGCTCGCAGAAGCCTGGCCGGGACACGATCGGTTCGATCAGCCGCACCCAGCTGCGCGAGATCGCCGAGAAGAAGATGAAGGATCTCAACGCCAACGACATCGAGGCCGCGGCCAAGATCATCGAAGGCTCGGCCCGCTCGATGGGCCTTCGCGTCGTGGAGGCGTAATCATGGCCAAGCAACCCAAGCGCATCCAGAAGTTCACCGGCGACCGCGACGCCAGCCTGCCGCTCGAACAGGCGATCAAGCAGGTCAAGGCCAACGCCACCGCCAAGTTCGACGAGACGGTGGAGATCGCCGTCAACCTCGGCGTCGACCCGCGCCACGCCGACCAGCAGGTCCGCGGCGTGGTCAACCTGCCGTCGGGGACCGGCCGCGACGTGCGCGTGGCGGTGTTCGCCCGCGGCGCCAACGCAGAGGCCGCCACGGCGGCCGGGGCCGAAGTGGTCGGCGCGGAGGATCTCGCCGAACGCATCCAGGGCGGGTTCATGGACTTCGACCGCGTGATCGCCTCGCCGGACATGATGGCCGTGGTCGGCCGGCTCGGTAAGGTGCTGGGCCCGCGCGGCCTGATGCCGAACCCCAAGGTCGGCACCGTCACGCCGAACGTCGCCCAGGCGGTCAAGGACGCCAAAGGCGGGGCGGTGGAGTTCCGCGTCGAGAAGGCGGGGGTGGTCCACGCCGGCATCGGCAAGGCCTCGTTCACCGACGAAGCGCTGGAAGCCAACGTCCGCGCCCTGATGGAGGCGCTGAACCGCTCCAAGCCGTCGGGCGCCAAGGGCACCTATGTGAAGAAGGTGTCGCTGTCTTCGACCATGGGTCCGGGCGTGAAGGTCGACGCGGCCTCGCTGAACACTTCGGCCTAAGCGAAACCGTCGCCGCAATAAGAAGGGGCGGGCCTGCGAGGGCCCGCCCTTTTTCGTTGCGCGCTGCGCCGGATGGGCCCGTGGTTGCATCGCGGCGGGGTTTCCTGTAAACGGCCCGCCTCCCCGTGGGGTTCGCCCCGCGGGTCCTGTCCAAGAACTGCGAGGTCCGGAGGTCATCCGGGCCATAAGTGCGGAAGAGCCCTTCCGTGTCGTAGGGAGATGGGGATGAAGGGTTCCACGTTCCGCCCCCTGGGATTCGTCCCTCCGGGCCGGCGCGGCCCGCGATCCTTATGGACAGCCTAAGCGATCCTGATCCTGCGGGGCTTCCCGTGGGCGACGGGTCGTTCGGTATCCGCAATCCCGCGGACGCCGCGTGTAGCCGTAACGGAGTCCGCCATGGACCGTGCTGAAAAGGCCCAGTCGATCGAAGCGCTGAAAGGCGTGTTCGCTGACGCCGGGGCCGTCGTGGTGACCCACTATCTGGGTCTCACCGTTGCGGAGATGACTGACCTCAGGGGCCGCCTCCGCAAGGAAGGCGCCTCGCTGAAGGTGGTGAAGAACACCCTGGTTCAGAAGGCTCTGGACGGTCGGGTCGGCGAGCAGGGCGACGCCCTGTTCAAGGGCCCCGTCGCCATCGCCTATGGCCCGGACCCTGTCTCCGCCGCCAAGATCTCGGCCGCCTACGCCAAGGAGAACGACAAGTTCTCCGTGATCGGCGCGGTGATGGGCGAGGTCGTGCTGGACGAGAAGGGCGTGGCGGCTCTGGCCACCCTGCCTTCGCTCGATCAGATCCGCGCCCAGCTCATCGGCCTCCTCAACGCGCCCGCGACCCGAATCGCCGGTGTGGTGCAGGCGCCGGCGGCTCAACTCGCCCGGGTGTTCAGCGCCTATGCGACCAAGGACGCCGCCTGAGACCGACCCTATGGGTCAAGCCATCTCCGAATTCGAACCTCATCCTCATCTAACCTCCTAGGAACTTTCCCATGACCGACCTGACCAAGATCGTCGAAGACCTGTCCAAGCTGACCGTGCTGGAAGCCGCCGAGCTGTCCAAGCTGCTCGAAGAAAAGTGGGGCGTCTCCGCCGCCGCTCCGGTGGCCATGGCCGCCCCCGCCGGCGCCGCCGCCCCGGTGGCCGAAGTCGAAGTGCAGACCGAATTCACCGTCGTGCTGACCGCCGGCGGCGACAAGAAGATCAACGTGATCAAGGAAGTCCGCAGCCTGCGCAGCGACCTCGGCCTGAAGGAAGCCAAGGATCTCGTCGACGGCGCGCCGCAGAACGTGCTCGAAAACGTCTCCAAGCAAGTGGCCGAAGACGCCAAGAAGAAGCTGGAAGACGCCGGCGCCGCCGTCACCATCAAGTAGGCCGCGCCCCTCGACCGAGGGATGCGACAAGCGAAGGCCCGGGAGCGATCCCGGGCCTTTTTCTTTATACCCTCTCCCACAACGGGAGAACGGCTTGGCCCCTTGATTTTCAGTCACTTGTGACTTACATCGCGCCCCATCACACACGCAGGTGTTCGGTGTCGCCGGGTCAATCCCCGGGTTTCGCCGTTCCGGTCCTGAGCCAGTCGGCGAGGGGATTTGCCTGCGGAGGACGAACCGGAAGAAGGAACAAGGTTCAATGGCACTGCCAGATTTCTCCATGCGCCAATTGCTCGAGGCGGGCGCCCACTTCGGACACCAGACCCACCGCTGGAACCCGAAGATGGAAAAGTTCATCTTCGGCGAACGCTCGAACATCCACATCATCGACCTGTCGCAGTCGATCCCGCTGCTGCACCAGGCCCTGCTCAAGGTGCGTGAAGTGGCGGCCGGCGGCGGCCGCATTCTGTTCGTCGGCACCAAGCGCCAGGCGCAGGATCCGGTGTCGAGCGCGGCCAAGCGCTGCGCCCAGTACTACGTCAACCACCGCTGGCTCGGCGGCACCCTGACCAACTGGCGCACCATCTCCGGCTCGATCGCGCGCCTGCGCGAACTCGAAGGCGTGCTCGACGGCGAAGGCCAGGGCCGCTCCAAGAAGGAGCTGCTGCAGCTGACCCGCGAGCGCGAGAAGCTTGAGCTCAGCCTCGGCGGCATCAAGGATATGGGCGGCATCCCCGACCTGATGTTCGTGATCGACACCAACAAGGAAGCGATCGCGATCCAGGAAGCGCGCAAGCTGAACATTCCGGTGATCGGCATCCTCGACACCAACTCCAACCCCGACGGCATCGCCTATCCGGTGCCGGGCAATGACGACGCGGCGCGCGCGCTGCAGCTCTACTGCGACCTGATCGCCGATTCGGTGCTCGACGGCCTGGCCGCCGGCCAATCGGCCGCGGGTGTGGACCTCGGCGCCTCGATCGAACCGTCCGAGCCCGCCCTGCGGACCCAGGCCGCCGCCGCGCCTGCGGTCGAGGCTCCGGCCGCGGTCCCGGCGGAGTCTCCCGCCGCAGCCGAGCAGAACACCGACGCGGCGCTCGAGGCCGTGGCCGAGGAACCGGCCCAGCTCTAGCCTGTAACGCCCCTGTCGCCCGAACTTGGTAGCGGCGGGGCTGATTGAAGTCCCTGAGTTTCGGACGCCCGCGCTGTCGCGGGCGTCCGCTTCACTTTATCTGATGGAGGTCGGCCATGGCCGAGATCACAGCTCAGCTCGTGAAAGAGCTTCGCGAAATTACCGGCGCGGGCATGATGGACTGCAAGAAGGCCTTGCAGGAAACCGCCGGCGACATCGAGGCCGGTATCGACTGGCTGCGCACCAAGGGCCTGTCCAAGGCGGCCAAGAAGGCCGACCGCGTGGCCGCCGAAGGCCTGATCGCCGTGGCGCTGAAGGACGACGGCGCCGGCATGACCGGGACGGCGATCGAGCTCAACGCCGAGACCGACTTCGTCTCGCGCAACGCCATCTTCCAGGACGGCGCCCGCAAGGTCGCCGAAGCGGCGCTGACGGTCGGCGACGACGTGCAGGCGATCAACGCCGCGCCGCTGGCCGACGGGCAGACCGTGTCGGAAATGATCACCGGCATGATCGCCACCATCGGCGAGAACATGATGGTGCGCCGCGCCGCCCGCTTCGTCGTGCCGGAAGGCGCGGTCGCCGCCTACATCCACAACGCCACCGCGCCGGACCTCGGCCGGATCGGCGTCCTGGTCGCGCTGGCCTCCACCGGCCCGCACGACCGGGTGCAGGACATCGGCCGCAAGGTGGCGATGCACATCGCCGCCACCCAGCCGCTCGCCCTGACCACCGAGGAGGTGGACCCGGCGGCGGTGGAGCGCGAACGCGCCATCTTCGCCGAACAGGCGGCCGCCTCGGGCAAGCCCCCGGGCGTGGTCGAGAAGATGATCGAGGGCCGGATCCGCAAGTTCTACGAGGAAGTGGTGCTGCTCAAGCAATCCTTCGTCATGGAGCCGGAACTGACCGTCGAGCAATATGTGCAGAGGGCCGCCAAGGACCTCGGCCATCCGGTGACGCTCACCGGCTTCGTGCGCCTGGCGCTCGGCGAAGGCGTGGAGAAGGCGGCGGACGATTTCGCCGGCGAGGTCGCCGCGCTGACGGGGCAGGCCTAAGCTTTACCCACGCCCGAAGCTCCCTATAAAGACGGCCGGGTCGCATCTGCGCCCGGCCGTTCTGATTCCAAGTCGCTTTTCCCCGTTCGCCGCGCAAAGGGTCCGCCATGACCAGCCCCGCCCCCGCGCTTCGCTATAAACGCGTGCTGCTGAAGATCTCCGGCGAGGCGGCGCTCGGCGGCGACGCGGGCCAGGGCATCGACATCGGCAACGTCGACCGGGTCGCCGGCGACATCGCCGCCATCGCCCGCATGGGGGCGGAGATCTGCCTGGTGATCGGCGGCGGCAACATCTTCCGCGGCCTCGCGGGCGCGGCCCAGGGCATGGAGCGGGCCCAGGCCGACTACATGGGCATGCTGGCGACGGTGATAAACGCCCTGGCGATGCAGAGCGCGCTCGAGCGCGCCGGCGTCGACACCCGCGTGCAGTCGGCCATCCCGATGCAGACGATCTCCGAGCCGTTCATCCGCCGCCGCGCCATCCGCCACCTCGAGAAGGGCAGGGTGGTGATCTTCGCCGCCGGCACGGGCAATCCCTATTTCACCACCGACACCGCCGCCGCGCTCCGGGCGGCGGAAATGGGCTGCGACGCCCTGCTGAAGGGGACCAGCGTCGACGGAATCTATACCGCCGATCCCAAGCGCAAGCCGGACGCCGAGCGGCTCGACCGGCTGACCTACCTCGAATACCTGTCCAAGGATCTCAAGGTCATGGACGCCTCCGCCATCAGCCTGATGCGCGAGAACGCCATCCCCATCGTCGTCTTCTCCATCCGCCGCCCGGGCGCGCTGATGGACGTGATGACCGGCCAGGGTGCCCACAGCGTGATCACCGAGGCGCCCGCGGCCTGATCCGCGGGTCGGCCTTTTCCAACTGCTCCCCAATCTTTGCTTCAGGGACGACTTCCATGGCCAAGCCAGACCTCAACACCTATCGCGACCGGATGGACAAGGCGATCTCGGCGCTGAAGGAGGAGTATTCCGGCCTGCGCACCGGCCGGGCGTCCGCGAGCCTGCTCGAACCGGTCATGGTCGAGGCCTATGGCGCCTCGACGCCGCTGAACGCGGTCGCCGCCATCAGCGTGCCCGAACCGCGGATGATCTCCGTCAGCGTCTGGGACAAGGGCGTGGTCGCCGCCGTGGACAAGGCGATTCGCTCGGCCGGGCTCGGCCTCAATCCGATCGTCGACGGCACGACCCTGCGTATTCCGGTTCCCCCGCTCACCGAGGAGCGCCGCAAGGATCTGGCCAAGCTGGCCGGCAAATATGCCGAACAGCAGCGCATCGCCGTGCGCAATGTGCGCCGCGAGGCCAACGAGGACCTCAAGAAAGCCGAGAAGGCGGGCGAATTATCCCAGGACGATCTGAAAAAGCTCGAAACCGAGGTTCAGGGGTTCACCGATGGGTCGATCAAGCGCATCGACGAAGCCTTGAAAACAAAAGAGCAAGAGATCATGCAGGTTTGATGCTCTGAAGTTGGAGTCGAGCGCGTGCGGCCGCGCTCAAGCGGCGTCTGGGCCGCGGGAGAGGTTTATGGGCGTGATGTCGCCGACATTGGGGCAGGAGGAACGGGGCGGCGCGCGTCACGTGGCCCTGATCATGGACGGCAACGGCCGCTGGGCCAAACAGCGCGGCATGCCGCGGGCGTTCGGGCACCGCGCGGGCGTGAACGCCCTGAAGCGCACGGTCGAATCGGCGCCCGATTTCGGCATCGAGTGGATGACGGTGTTCGGCTTCTCCACGGAGAACTGGACCCGGCCGCCGGCCGAGGTGGCCGAGCTGATGGGGCTTCTGAAGAATTACGTGCGCTCGGATCTGACCCGCATGGAGCGCGAGGGCGTTCGCCTGCACGTGATCGGTCGCCGCGGCGACCTCGCGCCCGACATCCTGGAGATCATCGAACACGCGGAGGCGCGGACCCGTCGCAACGACCGCTTTCACCTGCAGGTCGCCTTCAATTACGGCGGGCGGGCGGACATCGCCGACGCGGCGCGGCGCTACGCCGAAGCGGTGAAGGCGGGCCGGGATACGCTCGAGGGGTTCGACGAGGCCGGGTTCGAACGCTATCTGTCGACCGCCGACGGGCCGCCGCCGGACCTGATCGTCCGCACCTCGGGCGAACGCCGGCTTTCGAACTTCCTCCTGTGGGAGGCAGCCTATGCCGAGCTGGTGTTCCAGGACGTGCTCTGGCCCGACTACGGACCTGAGCACCTCGGCCTCGCCATGGAAGAGTTCAAACGCCGGGATCGACGATACGGCGGGGCGGAGGCCGATGGCGTCCTCGCAGCCGGCTAAGCGGTTCGACTGGAACAATCTGCGCATACGTGTGCTGTCGGGCGTCATCCTGGCGCCGCTGGCGCTGGCGGCTGTCTGGTTCGGCGGCGCGCCCTTCCTCGTGCTGATGGCCGTGGGCGTGGCCCTGCTGACGCTCGAGTGGGGCGCCATGTGCGACTCCGAGACGCCGATCCGGGCCGCCCTGGTGATCGCCGTCGCCATCCTGGCCTCGATCTTCGTCGCCTACCGCGGCCACCCGTGGATCGGCTGGCTGGTGGTGGCCGTGGGCGCCGGCGCGGGCGCGGTCTTCACCCTGCTGCGGGGACGGATCGACCGGCCCGCCGACATCGCCTTCGGCGTCCTCTACGTGGGCGCGCCGGCGGTGGCGCTGGTCTGGCTGCGCGGCGCGCCGGGCGGTCGGGAGTGGACCCTTCTGCTGCTGGCCGTGGTCTGGTCCGCCGACATCTGCGCCTTCCTGGTCGGCAGCGCGCTGAAGGGGCCCAAGCTGTGGCCGCGCTTCTCGCCCAACAAGACCTGGTCGGGCTTCGCCGGCGGCCTGCTCGGCGGGGCCCTGGCCGGCGTGGCCGTGGCGGCGGTTCCGTTCGGCCCCGGCGGGCCCAGCCTGGCGTCCGCCGCCTGGATCGGGCTTCTGGCGGCTCTGGCGGCCATGGCCGGCGACCTGTGGGAATCGATGCTGAAGCGCCGTTTCGGGGTAAAGGACTCCGGCGACCTGATCCCCGGGCACGGCGGACTGCTTGACCGGGTCGACGGATTGATGTTCGCAGCCGTCCTGGTCGCCGGGGTGCGGCTGTTGTTTTTCCAGGGCTTGATTACATGACACCACGCCGCGTCTCGGTGCTGGGCTCGACCGGTTCGGTCGGCGCGGCGACCCTCGATCTGATCGCGCGCAGCGGCGCGACGGTCGAGGTGGTCGCGCTGGTCGCCGGCCGCAACGTCGCGGCGCTGGCCGAGCAGGCGCTTCGATGGCGGCCCGACATCGCGGTGATCGCCGACGAATCTTGCCTGGAAGACCTGCGCGCGGCGCTCGAGGGCTCGGGCGTCGAGGCGGCGGCCGGGCAGGCGGCGATCGTCGAGGCCGCCGGCCGTCCCGCCGACTGGATCATGGCGGCGATCGTCGGCATCGCCGGCCTGCGGCCCACCCTGGCCGCGGCGGCCACCGGCGCCACGCTCGGGATCGCCAACAAGGAGAGCATCGTCTGCACCGGCCGGCTGATGCTCGACACCGTGGCCGCCGCCGGCGCCGTTCTGGTGCCGGTCGATTCGGAGCATTCGGCGATCTTCCAGGCCCTCGGCGGCCTCGACGCCTCGCGGGCGGCCAAGCTGATCCTGACCTCGTCCGGCGGACCCTTCCGCGGCTGGTCCCGCCAGCAGATGTCGGCCGTCACCCTCGAGCAGGCCACCAGCCATCCCAACTTCGCCATGGGCCCCAAGATCACCGTCGACAGCGCGCAGATGATGAACAAGGGGCTGGAGATCATCGAGGCCGCCTACCTGTTCGACACGCCGCCCGAACGGGTCGAGGTGCTGGTCCATCCGCAGCAGATCATCCACTCGATGGTGGAGTTCCGGGACGGCTCGACCATGGCCCAGCTTTCGCCGCCGGACATGAAGGGGCCGATCGCCTGCGCCTTCGCCTGGCCGGACCGGCTCGACTGGCCGGCGCCCAAGCTCGACCTCGCCAAGCTCGGCAGCCTGACCTTCGAGGCCCCGGACGAGGAGAAGTTCCCCGCCCTGGGCTTGGCCCGCGAGGCGTTCAGACTTGGCGGCATGGCGCCCGCCGCGCTGAATGCGGCGAATGAGGCCGCGGTCGCGGCTTTCCTTGACCGGCGCCTCGGCTTTCTGGATATTGCCGCGACGGTCGCCCAGACGCTGGAAAAAATGCATGCGGCGGGCGAACTTGCGGGCCAGGGGGGCCTCGACAACGCGCTTGAGACGGATCGTCGCGCACGGGCGGTAGCGGAGGCCATCATCTTGCCATCGGCGCATCGGAACTGAGCAGGACACATCCGGACGCCCATGCTCGTTTTACTCCAGAACATCCTCTTCACCCTGCTGCCCTGGCTGGTGGTGCTGACCGTCGTGGTGGTCGTGCACGAGCTCGGTCACTTCCTGATGGCGCGCGCCTTCGGCGTGGCGGTCGACCGGTTCTCGGTCGGCTTCGGCAAGACCCTGCTCAGCCGTCGCGACCGGCACGGCACCGAATGGCGTCTCGCCGCCTTGCCGCTCGGCGGCTATGTGAAGTTTTCGGGGGACGCCGACGCCTCGTCCTCGGTGCCGGACGCGGAGGACCTGGCCGATCTGCGCCAGCAGATCGTCGACAGGCAGGGCGCCGAAGCGGTGGGGCGCTATTTCCACTTCAAGCCGCTGTGGCAGCGGGCTCTGATCGTGCTCGCCGGGCCGATGGCCAACTTCGTGCTGGCGATCGCCGTGTCGACCGTCTTCCTGATGTGCGTGGGCGAAGTCTACATGAAGCCCGTGGTCTCGCAGGTGCAGCCGGGCAGCCCGGCGGCGCAGGCGGGCTTCCGGCCGGGCGACGCGATCACGCGGGTGGCCGGACGGCCGGTCGACAACTTCGTCACCCTGCGCCAGTACGTGCAGTATCACGCCAGCCGGCCGATCGATTTTTCGGTGCAGCGGGCCGGACAGACCGTCACCCTGACGGCCAAGCCGATCCTGGCCGTCGGTCCGGATCCGGTGTTCGGACGGCCGATCCGCCTCGGCCAGATCGGCGTGCTTGGAACCGGACCGGCGTCCATCCGGCGCTTGGCGCCGCTCGACGCCCTGACGCACGGGACCGCCCAGGTCTACGACACGCTCGACATCACGGTGCATTACCTCGGGCGGATCTTCCAGGGGCGCGAATCAGGCGACCAGCTCGGCGGACCGATCCGCATCGCCCTGACCACCAAGGCTATCGCTCAGGACGGTGCGGCGGCTGGCCACACCCTGGCCCAGCACTCGCTCGGCGTCGCCATCAACCTGTTCGGGCTGATCGGCGGGATCTCCATCAGCATCGGCTTCATGAACCTCCTGCCGATCCCCATGCTCGACGGCGGACACCTGATGTTCTACGCCTATGAAGCGGTCGCCCGCCGGCCGGTGACGGCCCGCGTGCAGGCCGTCAGTTATCGAGTCGGCCTTGCTTTGGTGGTCGGATTGATGTTGTTCGCCACCTGGAACGATCTCCAGCTTCCAGTTCTGAAAATCCTCGGAGGGCATGTCTCTTGAGCCCGCCCCCCGCAGACGGTTCATCGATGCTTCAAACCCGCGCCCGCCTCGCTCTCCTCGCCATGGCGGCCCTGTTGACTGGCGCGCCCGCGGGCGGCGCCTTCGCGCAGGCGCCCGCCGGCGCCGCTGCGGCGCCGAAGGCGTCGGCGACCGCGCCTGCGGCCGCCCAGGCCCCGGCGAGCGCCCAAGCCCCAGCAAGCGCCCAAGCCCCGGCAAGCGCCAGGGGCGCGCCGGCGGCCGACGGGCCCGTGCAGACCCGGCCGACCCAGGCGGTCACCATCCGGCGCATCGTCGTGCAGGGGAATGAGCGGATCGAGACCGGCACGATCCTGTCCTACCTGCCCATCTCGCCCGGGGACACGGTCGACGCCGCCCGTCTCGACCTGGCGGTGAAGACCCTCACCCGGACCGATCTGTTCTCCGACGCCACGGTCGAAGTGCAGGGCCAGGATCTGGTCGTGCGCGTGATCGAGAACCCGATCATCAACCAGGTGGTGTTCGAAGGAAACTCCACGCTCAGCAACGACAAGCTGCGCGACGAGATCAACCTGCATCCGCGCTCGATCTTCACCCGTTCGCACGTCCAGTCCGACGTGCAGAAGATGGTGGAGCTGTATCGCCGCTCCGGGCACATCTCCGCCCAGGTGACCCCCAAGGTCGTCGAGCTGCCGCAGAAGCGCGTCGACCTGGTGTTCGAGATCAGCGAGGGCCCAAAGACCGGTATCCTCCGCGTGAACTTCCTCGGCAACAAGGCCTTCAACGACGCCGCCTTGCGCGACGTGGTCGTGACCAAGGAATCGTCCTGGTACAAGTTCTTCGCGTCGAACGACAACTACGACCCGGACCGGATCGAGTACGACCGCGAACAGCTGCGCAAGTACTACACCAACAAGGGCTATTACGACTTCCACATCGTCTCCTCGATCGCCGAGCTCGAGCCGAACCAGCGCAACTTCGCGGTCACCTACACGATCGACGAGGGACAGAAGTATCGCTTCGGCAAGCTGACGGTGAAGACCGACCTCAAGAAGCTGAACGGCGACGTCCTGCGCATCCTGCTGCCGATCAAGGAAGGCCAGGTCTATCAGTCCGACAAGATCGAGAACGCCGTCGACGCCCTGACCTTCGCCGCCGGCGCCGCCGGCTTCGCCTTCGTCGACATCCGCCCGCGCTATACCGCCAACAAGCAGAACAAGACGGTCGACGTGACCTTCGAGGTCAAGGAAGGCCCGCGCGTCTACGTCGAGCGGATCGACATCGTCGGCAACACCGTCACCCTCGATCCGGTGATCCGGCGCGAGATGCGCCTGGCCGAGGGCGACGCCTACAACCGCGTGCTGGTCGACCGCTCCAAGACCGAGATCAAGCGGCTCGACTTCTTCAAGACCGTCGACATCGAGCAGCTGCCCGGCAGCGCGGCCGACAAGACCATCCTGCGCGTCAAGGTGCAGGAGCAGCCCACGGGCGAACTGTCCTTCGGGGCGGGCTATTCGTCGGTCGATCGCCTGCTGCTCGACGCCGGCATCAGCCAGCGCAACTTCCGCGGCACAGGCGACGACGTGCGGCTGCGCGCCTCGATCGGCTCGCTGCGCCAGCAGATCGACTTCTCGTTCACCGATCCCCGCTTCCAGGGCCGCGACCTGCGCGCCGGCGTCTCGGTGTTCTACTATCGCTACGACTTCACCCAGCAGGCGGGCTTCGACTCCCAGTCGATCGGCACCAGCCTCACCCTCGGCTTCCCGCTGAGCGTGAACACCTTCCTGCAGACCCACTATACGATCCACGCCGACAACGTGCTGGTGAACGGCAGCCTGTGCGACGAGGGGGCGATCTCGATCACCATCTGCGACCAGCGCGGATCGAGCTTCACCTCCATGCTCGGCTACAGCCTCTACCTCGACTTCCGCAACGACCCGATCCACCCGACGCGCGGCTTCTACGCCAAGCTCGACCAGGACTTCGCCGGTCTCGGCGGCAACGTGCGCTACCTGCGCACCATGTACGAAAGCGGCATCTACTACGGCTTCGCACCGGGCCTGACCGCCCGGTTCCTGAGCCAGGGCGGCTATATGATGGGCTGGGGCAACGACGACATCCGCATCAACGACCGCTTCTTCAAGGGCGGCAACACCTTCCGCGGCTTCCAGGTCGCCGGCATCGGCCCGCGCGACACGGCGACCAATCTGCAGGAGGCGATCGGCGGCAAGCTCTACGTGATCAACTCCGCCGAACTCACCATCCCCAACCATCTGCCCGAACAGTACGGCATCAAGACCTCGCTGTTCTCCGACTTCGGCACGCTCGGCCTCGTCGACAAAGACGTGAAACAATCCGATCCTACGGTGAAGGACGACCTCGGTCTGCGCGCCTCCGCCGGCCTCAGCGTGTTCTGGACCTCGCCGCTTGGACCGATCGAACTCGACTTCAGCCAAGTTTTGGCCAAAGACAACTACGACAAGACCGAAAGCTTCCGTTTCTCCACCTCCACTCAATTCTGAGACCCCATGCACCGTCTGACGACCTGCGCCGCCGCGGCCGCGCTTATCTTCGCCATCGCCGCCTCGGCTTCCGCCGCCCCGGCTCCGGCTCCCAAAAAAGCCCCGGCCGCCACGGCGCCGGTGGCGACCCAGGCGACCGCGCCGGCTCTGCCGCCGATCACGCACGGCCCGACCATCCCCGGCGTCTGCGTCTATCGCGACGATCAGGCCATCCGCACCTCGCTGGTGGGCAAGGCCTTCCTGGCCCGGATGCAGCAGCTGCGCGCCCAGGTGGCGGCTGAACTGCAGGCCGAGCAGACGACCCTGCAGACCGACATCTCGGCCTTCCAGGCCAAGCGCTCGACCCTGACGCCCGACCAGCTGTCGGCCCAGGGCGCGCCGCTGCAACAGCGGGCCCAGGCGTTCGACGCCAAGGCCGGCCAGCGGCAGCGGGAGCTCGAGGCCACCGCCCAGGAGCAACTCGCCCAGATCCACCAGCGGATCGACGGCATTCTGCGCACCATCTACCAGCAGCATGGCTGCAGCATCCTGCTCAACGGCGACCAGAGCGTCATCGTGGCCAAGCCCGAGATGGATGTGAGCGCCTCGGCGGTGCAGCAGCTCGACGCGGTGATGCCGACCATCTCCTTCGACCGCAAGGTCCTGCCGGCGCAAGCGGCTCAGCAGTAAGACTCCGGGCGCCGCCTGGGCGCCCCTTCCGACGCGAGGGGGCGCCATGCCCGATATCCGGTTCTTCCAAGCCCTCGGCCCAGTCTCCCTCGCCGAGTTGGCCGCCGTCGCCGGCGCGGTCCTCGAGGATCCGGACCTCGGCGGCCGCATGATCGACAGCGTTTCTCCGCTGAACGCCGCCGATTCCACCACGGTCGGCTATTTCGGCGATAAGCGCTATCTGCCGGACCTGGCGACGACCCGGGCGGCCGGCTGTTTCATCCGCGCGGATCTCGCCGGCCGCGCCCCGCAAGGGTGCGCCCGGCTGATCACCAACGAACCGCAGGCGGCGTACGCCCGTGCGGCCAACCGTCTGCACCAGCCGATCCTGCATCCGGCCGACGCGCCCGCCATCCATCCCGACTCCGTGCTCGAGCCGGGCGTGCGGATCGGACATGGCGTGGTGATCGGGCAGGGGGCCAGGATCGGCTCGGGCACCGACATCGGGGCCAACACCGTGATCGGTCCCGGCGTCGCCATCGGCCGCAACTGCCGGATCGGGGCCAATGTGACCATCAGCGTCTCGCTGATCGGCGACCGCGTCTACATCCTGTCGAACGCCGCGATCGGCCAGGCCGGCTTCGGCGTGGCGGTGTCGAACGGCGGCGCCATGGACCTGCCGCAGCTCGGGCGCGTGATCCTGCAGGACGATGTGACGGTGGGGGCCTGCACCTGCATCGATCGCGGCGCCTATGGCGATACGGTGATCGGCCAGTTCACCAAGATCGACAACCTGGTGCAGATTGCCCATAACGTCGTCATCGGACGAAATTGCGCCCTGGCGGCGCAGACGGGTCTGTCCGGGAGCGTGATCGTGGGAGACGGCGTTCAGTTCGGCGGCAAGGCGGGCGTCGGCGACCACCTTGTCCTGCACGACGGCGCCCGCCTGGCGGCCGGCGCCCTGGCCATGCGCGACATTCCCCCGGGCGAGACCTGGTGCGGCGTGCCGGCGCGACCGATTCGGCGCTTCATGCGCGAACTGTCGTGGGTCAGCCAGGCGATCGACCGCGAGAAGAAGGTCAAGGGCGGAGGGCGTGTGGATGGAGACGGCTGAAGCGGAGAACGACGCCGGGGCCGCCATCGACATGCAGGAGATCCTGAAGCGGATCCCGCACCGCTATCCCTTTCTCCTGATCGACCGCGCGGAAGCCTACAAGCCGCACGCATCGATCATCGGCGTCAAATGCGTCACCGCCAACGAACCGTATTTCCAGGGGCATTTCCCGGACAATCCGGTGATGCCGGGCGTGCTGATCATCGAGGCCCTCGGGCAGACCGGCGGGGTCCTGATGTCCAAGTCCCTCAATGCCGACGTGACCGGCAAGACCATCTTCTTCGCCAGCGTCGAGAACTGCCGCTTCCGCGCCCCGGTGCGTCCGGGCGACGTGCTGCGGATGCATGTGGACGTGCTCAAGCATCGCGGCGACGTGTTCAAGTTCCGCGGCAAGGCGCTGGTGAACGAAAAGCTCGCCGCGGAGTGCGAATTCGCCGCCGTGGTGGTGGAGAACCGTTGATGTCGCTGATTCATCGGGGGGGGATTCATCCCACCGCGATCGTGGCGTCCGGCGCCGTGCTGGCGGCGGACGTGGAGATCGGGCCCTACTGCATCGTCGGCGACGACGTGGTGATCGGCGCGCGGACCCGGCTGGTCTCGCATGCGGTGGTGTCCGGCCCGACGACGATCGGCGAAGACTGCGTGATCCATCCGTTCGCCGCCCTGGGCGGTCCGCCGCAGGTGCTGGTCTACAACGGCGAGCCTACCCGGCTCGAGGTCGGCGACCGCAATGTGATCCGCGAATACGTCACCATGCACCGGGGCACGCCGACCGGCCGCAGCGTCACCTCGGTGGGTTCCGACTGCCTGTTCATGGCCCAGGCCCACGTGGCGCACGACTGCGTGGTCGAAGACCGGGTGGTGATGGCGCACGCCGCGACCCTTGGCGGACACGTGCACGTGGGCGAGGTCGCGCTGATCGGCGGCCTGGCGGCGATCCATCAATGGGGCCGGATCGGCCGGCACGTGAACATCGGCGGCCTGGCGGCGGTGACCAAGGACGTGATCCCGTATGGCTCCGCCTGGGGCAATCACGCCCATCTCGAAGGGCTCAACCTGGTCGGTCTGAAGCGCCGCGGCTTTCCGCGCGAGACGGTCAACGACCTGCGGGCCGCCTACCGCCTCTTGTTCGCCGACGAGGGCACCTTCCAGGAACGGGTGGAGGACACCGCCCGGGTGTTCGCCGGCTCGGACGCGGTGATGGAGATCGTCGATTTCATCCGCGCCGACGCCAACCGGCCCCTCTGCCTGCCCGCGCGGGAGCTCTAGGGCGTGTCCCCATGCGCAAGCTCGGACTGATCGCCGGCGGGGGGGACCTGCCGGTCGCCCTGGCCGAGCATTGCCGCGACGCCGGACGTCCCTTCTTCGTCATCCGCCTGCGGGGTTTCGCCGGCCCCGGCATGGCTGAATTTCCGGGCGCGGAGGTGGGCGTGGCCGAGCTCGGCCGGGTGTTCGACACGCTCAGGCGGACGGGCTGCGAGGCCGTCTGCCTGGCCGGCGTGGTCGACCGGCCGGATTTCTCGGCGCTGAAGCCCGACCTGCGCGGCCTGAAGAGCCTGCCCGGCGCCATCGCGGCCGCCCGCAAGGGGGACGACGCCCTGCTGCGCTTTCTGCTCGGCGAGTTCGAACGCGAGGGTTTCGCCGTCGAGGGCGCCGACGCGGTGTTCGCCGACCTCACCCTCGCGGCGGGCGCGCTCGGAGAGGTGCGGCCGGGCGCCGAGCATCAGGCGGACATCGCCCTGGCCCTGCAGGTGGTCGAGACCCTGGGCGAACTCGACATCGGTCAGGCGGCGGCGGTGGCCGGCGGCGTGGTGCTGGCCGTGGAGGCGCAGGAGGGCACCGACGCCATGCTGGCCCGCTGCCGCGACCTGCCGGAGGCGCTGAAGGGCGCGCCGGGGGCGCGGCTCGGGGTCCTGATCAAATGGCCCAAGCGCATCCAGGACCGCCGCGTCGATCTGCCGGTGGTCGGGGTCGCCACCGTCGAGGGCGCCGCGGCCGCCGGGCTGGCGGGGATCGTGGTGCAGGCCGACGGGGCGCTGGCCATCGACAAGCCGGCGGTGCGGCGTGCGGCGGATCGGCTCGGCCTGTTCGTCGTCGGCCTGGTGGAGGCGTCGTGAGCCGCCCGCCGTTCACCGTCATGCTGGTCGCGGCCGAGGCGTCGGGCGACGAGCTCGGCGCGGGTCTGGCCCGGGCGCTGAAGCGGCGGCTCGGCGACGGCGTGCGGTTCGTCGGCGTCGGCGGCCCGGCGATGGCGGGGCAGGGGGTGGAGAGCCCGTTCGATATCGCCCAGCTGTCCATCCTCGGCCTGTGGGAGGGCCTGAAAGCCTATCCGCGCGTGGTGCGCCTGGCCGACCGGGCGGCGGCGCTGGCCGTGCGCGAACGGCCCGATATCGCCGTGCTGATCGACAGCTGGGGCTTCAACCTGCGCGTCGCCCATCGCCTGCGCCGGGCCCTTCCCGCGCTCCCCCTCGTAAAATATGTGGCGCCGCAGGTGTGGGCGTCCCGGCCGGGCCGGGCGAAGACCCTGGCCGGCGCGGTCGACCATCTGCTGTCGATCAACAGCCTCGACGCCGGGTTTTTCGAGCCGCTCGGCCTGGAGACCACCTTTGTCGGCAACCCCGCCCTCGCCCGCGAGATCACCCTGGCGGACGCCGGGGCGTTGCGGCGCCGGATCGGGGCTGGGCCCTCCGATCCGATCCTGCTGGTGGCGCCAGGCAGCCGGCCGTCGGAGGTCGCCCGCGTCGGCCCGCCGTTCGCCGACGCGGTCGGGCGACTGGCGCGCGCGCGACCGGATCTGAAGATCGTCGTGCCGGTGGCCGAGACCGTGAGCGGCCTGATCCACGACTGGGCGGCGTCGCTGCCGGCGACCGCCCTCCTGCTCGAGGGGCAGGCCGACCGCGAGAGCGCCATGACGGCGGCCACGGTCGCGCTGGCCTGCTCGGGCACGGTCACCACCGAGCTGGCCCTGGCGGGGTGTCCGATGGTGATCGGCTATCGGCTGGGCGGCCTTACCTACGCCATCCTGAGCCGCATGCTCACGGCCAAGTACATCACCCTGTTCAACCTGGCGGCCGGTGAAGAGGTAGCGCCCGAGTTCGTGCAGGACGCCTGCACGGGCGAGAAACTCGCCGCGGCGCTGGCCGCGCGGCTCGACGATCCGGTGCTGCGCTCCTCGCAGATCGCCCGCCAGAACGCCGCCCTCGACGTGATGGGCCGCGGCGCGCCCGATCCGTCGGAACTGGCGGCGGACGCGGTGGCGGGGTTGCTGGAGGGGTAGGGGGCGTACTTGCCCGCCCCTGGCAGGTCCCGAAGGGACCGCCGGGCGGGGCAAGTATTACCCGTCAGCCCCGCTTTTCGATCGGGGCCACGTCGCGGTGCGGCGCGCCGGTGTAGACCTGCCGCGGACGGCTGATCTTCTGCGAGGGGTCGGAGATCATCTCGTTCCATTGGGCGATCCAGCCCACGGTGCGGGACACCGCGAACAGCACGGTGAACATGTCGGCCGGGAAGCCCAGCGCGTTCATCGTGATGCCCGAATAGAAGTCGACGTTCGGGTACAGCTTGCGGTCGATGAAGTACTGGTCCTCGAGCGCGATCCGCTCGAGCTCCATGGCCACCTTCATCAAGGGATCGTCATGCATGCCGAAGGCGTCGAGCACCTCGTGCGCGGTCTTCTGCATCACCTTCGCGCGCGGATCGTAGGACTTGTAGACCCGGTGACCGAAGCCCATCAGCTTCTGCTCGCGGTTCTTCACCCCTTCGATGAAGGCGGGGATCTTGTCGACCGTGCCGATCTCCTTGAGCATGTTCAGCGCCGCCTCGTTGGCGCCGCCGTGCAGCGGTCCCCACAGGCAGGCGATGCCCGCCGCGATACAGGCGAAGGGGTTGGCTTCGGACGAACCGGCCTGGCGGACGGTCGAGGTCGAGGCGTTCTGCTCGTGGTCGGCCTGCAGGATCAGGAGGTGGTTCATCGCCTTCACCGCCACCGGGTGAGGCTTGTAATCCTCCGCCGGCACCGAGAAGCACATGCGCAGGAAGTTCTCGGCGTAGCTGAGCTCGTTGCGCGGATACACGAACGGCTGGCCGACCGAGTACTTGAAGGCCTGGGCGGCGATGGTCGGCATCTTGGCGATCATGCGGTGCGCGGAGATCTCGCGCTGCTTCTCGTCATGGATGTTGGTGCTGTCATGGTAGAAGGCGGACAGGGCGCCCACCGCCGCGACCATGATGGCCATCGGCGGCGCGTCGCGCCGGAAGCCCTGGAAGAAACGGTTGAACTGGTCGTGCACCATGGTGTGGTGCGTGATGGTGTGCTCGAACTCGGTCAGTTCCGACGCGGTCGGCAGTTCGCCGTTGAGCAGCAGGTAGGCGACTTCCAGGAAGCTGCAGCTCTCCGCCAGCTGGTCGATCGGATAGCCGCGATAGAGCAATATGCCCTGGTCGCCGTCGATGAAGGTGATCTGGCTTTCGCAGCTTGCGGTGGAGGTGAAGCCCGGGTCGAAGGTGAAGACATCGGTCTCGCCATAGAGTTTGCGGATGTCCACCACGTCCGGACCCACCGAGCCCTTCAGCACCGGCAGCTCCACGGACTTGTCCCCGACCGTCAGCGTCGCGGAGCCACTCTTGGCGACCTTGTTCTCCATGGTTCATCCCTTCCTTCACCAAGCCGCATATGGGGCGGGGGCGCCGTAGCGTCGAGCGCCTTATAGACCTTTACTGCACCTGCGAAAGGGCGTCGTCGATCCGCCCTAAAGCCTCGTCTTTTCCGAGCGCCACGAGGGACGACGCCAGGTCCGGCGCCGGCGCGCCGCCCGACAATACGCCTCGCAGCGCCGCGCCGAACTTGCCGATGCCGATCCCTTCCGCCTGGGCGAATCCGCGGATCGCCGCCTCGAGCGCGGGGACCTCCCATGGCGATGTTGCAAGCCGATGTCGAAGCCGCCCGAGCAGGGCCCGCGTCTCGGCGGTCAACAGGCCCTGGGTCTTGGCGTCGAGCGCCAGCGGTCGCGACTTCAGCGCGAACAGGGTCAGGTCGGCGAGCTGCAGGGTGGTCTGCGCGCCCTCCTTCACCAAGGCCACCGCCCGCGGCAGGTCGGGGAGGCGATCGCCGGCGATGTGCACGCCGCGGCTCCTGTGCACCTCGAGCGCCAGGTCGGCCAGGCGCCGGTTGTCGGCCACGCGAATGTAGTGCTGGTTGATGTGGTTGAGCTTGGCCCAGTCGAGCCGGGCCGGCGCCTTGACCACGTCGGTCACGTCGAACCAGGCCACCGCCTCGGCGTCGCTGAAGATCTCGTCGTCGCCGTGGCCCCAGCCGAGCCGGGCCAGATAGTTGCGCAGGGCCTCCGGCAGATAGCCGAGGTCGGCGAATTCGCCCACCGCCTGGGCGCCGTGGCGCTTGGACAGCTTGGCGCCGTCCGGTCCATGGATCAGCGGCAGATGGGCGAAGGCCGGAACCGTCCAGCCGAGCGCCTGATAGATCAGGGTCTGGCGCGCGGCGTTGTTCAGATGGTCGTCGCCGCGGATCACATGCGTCACGCCCATGTCGTGATCGTCCACCACCACGGCGAGATTATAGGTCGGCGCACCGTCGGATCGCAGCAGGACGAGGTCGTCGAGCTCCTTGGTCTGGAACACGACGCGGCCCTTGATCAGGTCGTCGACCACCGTCTCGCCGCTCAGCGGCGCCTTCAGCCGCACGGTGTAGGGCGCGCCCTGCGGCGCCTCGGACGGATCCCGGTCGCGCCAGGCCGAGCGCACCACCCGGCCCTCGGCGCGGGCCCGCTCGCGTTCGGCTTCCAGCTCTTCGGGCGGGGTGAAGTCGCGATAGGCTCCGCCGCTCGCCAGCATGGCGGCCACCGCCTCGCGGTGCCGGTCCGCCCGGGCATGCTGGAACACCGGCTCCCCGTCGGGCGCGATCCCCAGCCACGCCAGGCCGTCGAGGATGATCTGCACGTTGGCTTGTGTGGAGCGTTCGCGATCGGTGTCTTCGATGCGCAGCAGGAAGGTCCCGCCTGTATGTCGGGCGTAGAGCTGGTTAAATAGCGCCGTTCGGGCGCCGCCGATGTGCAGCGAGCCCGTGGGGGAAGGGGCGAAGCGGGTGACGACGGCGGATCGGTCGGTCATCGGGGTCGGGGAGCCAGAACAGGGGCCGTGGGACACGGCGGGCCGGGCTCTTAGCACGCGGCGTCGGCGCGCGCCTAGCTTGAGTGTTCTGATCAACCGATTGGCCGCGTGGGCGCGCAATGAAGCGTCGGCGCAGGTCGACCGCTGGCCGCTGTGGGTCCCGGTCGCCTTCGGCGCCGGGGCGGCGACCTATTTCGGACTGAAGCACGAGCCTCCGCTGTGGCTCGGCGGCATGCTCACCGCGGCGACGGTCCTGCTGGCGGCGCTCGCCCGCCGCTGGGGCCGCAGCCAGGCCCTGATCATCGCGACGACGCTGATGGCCTTCGCCGCCGCCGGGTTCGCCAATGGCGGCCTCGCCACCCGTCTGGCCGCCGCCCCGCGCATCCCCGACGGCTACGGCGTCGGCGCCGTGGAGGGCTATGTGGTCGACGTCTCCAGTCCCTCGGCCGATCGCGGCCGGCTGCTGATCGCGCCGACCCATATCGCCCACCTCGATCCTTCGGCCCTGCCGGCGCGCGTGCGGGTGGTGGTCAAGCCCGAGGACGTGGTCGCGCCGGGCGAGGCGGTGCGGCTGACCGCCCTTCTGGATCCGCCGCCGCGGCCGGCGGCGCCCGGCGGATTCGACTTCGCCCGCGACGCCTGGTTCGAGCGGATCGGCGGGGTCGGCCTGGCCCTGCGACCGCCGGCGGTCATCGACCTGCCGCCGCCCGGCCTTCGGCTCAAGTCAGAACTCTGGCTGAACCGCCTGCGCTGGCAGGTGGCGAGCCGCCTGGCCGAGGACATCGGCCGGTTCGCCCCCTCGGCCGGCTCGGGCGCGGCCGGCCTGGCCGCCGCCGTCACCACCAGCCACGAATCCTGGCTCTCGGCCGAGGACGAGGACGGCCTCAGGGGCTCGGGCCTCGCGCACATGCTGGCCATCGCCGGTCTGCACACGGCGGCGGTGTCCGGTTTCGTGTTCGCGGCGCTTCGGCTCGGAGTGGCCGCCTGGCCCTGGCTGGCCCTCCGCGTCGACGGCAAGAAGCTGGCCGCCGCCGGCGCCCTCCTGGCCGTGCTTTGCTACTTCGCCCTGTCGGGCGGCCACCCACCGGCCAAGCGGGCGGCGATCACCGCCAGCGTGGCCTTCATCGCCATCCTGCTCGACCGGCGCGCCATCAGTCTGCGATCCCTGGCCATCGCCGCCCTCCTGGTCCTGCTGCTGCAGCCCGAGGCCGTCGTGCAGCCGGGTTTCCAGATGAGCTTCTGCGCCACCGGCGCCCTGGTCGCCCTGGCCGAGATCTGGCGGCATCGCTCCAGCCCGATCAACGCGCCCTGGCCGATCCTGGCCCTGCAGAAGGCCAGGGACTGGCTGGTCGCCCTGGTCATGGTCAGTGTCGTCGCCGGCGCGGCCACCGGGCCCTTCGCCATCCAGCATTTCAACCGCATGGCCAACTACGGCGTATTCGCCAACCTGACCGCGGATTTCGTCGCCTCGGCGGTGATGATGCCGGCGCTGGCCATCGCCCTGCCGTTCGAGGCGCTGGGGCTCGGCCGCGACCTCCTGGCCATTCCCTTGACGGTCGCCGGCTGGGCGGCCCGGGCGATCCTGGAGCTCGGTCGCTTCTTCACCCTGGCCCCCGGCGCCAACGTCGCCTGGCCCAGCGCCCCGCCGATCGCCATGCTCGTCGCCTTCCTCGGCATCGTCTTCGGCATTGTCTGGAAGGGGCGGCTGCGCTGGATCGGCGCGGTCCTGGCCTTCGCCGTCCTGCTGTGGCCGAGGCCGCCCGCGCCGGTGGGCTGGATCGCCAACGACGGCAACGGCGCGGCCATCACGATCGACGGGACCATGGTGGTGCTGAAGCCGGGGCGCGGGACCTACGCCACCGACCTCTGGTCGGCCCGGCGCGGCCTGAAGCACGCCAACGACGACCTGGCGCTGCGCGACAGCCTGTTCGACTGCGACCGCGAGGGCTGCGCCCCGCTGCCGGGCGTCTATCCGGCGCTCGGGACCTGGTGGAGCAAGCGGCGCCCGCCCGCCGAGCGTCTCGACGCTCTGTGCAGCGTCAGCCAGCTGGTGGTGCTGCGCGCCGAGGTGGACCTTCCGCCGGCCTGCGCCGGCAAGCGGGTGCTGACGCCTGAGGATTTCCGCAAGGGCGGGGCGGTGGAGCTGTTCGCCGAGGGCGAGGGGCTTCGCCTGGCCTGGGCTGAACCGGTCCGGGGGAGCCGGCCCTGGACGGGCGCGGCGGCGGAGACGGGGGCGCCCGAGGACTGAGGCCCGGCGCCGCCGGGCGGCCTTTCGGCAACCACCCGGGTTCGTTCTGCGGCAAGATGAAACGTTCAGACACACAGCGTGCGAAAACATAGCCGCTGTAACGCCGCAGACGATCCACCCGCCGCATAAAATTGCGTTTCGGTCGTCACAAAAACATTGCGTGAAATCCCTATTGGCCACGCCACGGGCGGGGCGGCGATTCGGATTATTCCGGTTCGACTGAAAAAAACGTGGATGGCCCCTCCCTCTGTACATGAATGAACCGATCTCGAGGGGCGTTACCATGATCAGCCGCAAGGGCTTGCTCTACTCCATTCCTTTCCTGTTCGGGGCTGTCACGGCCGCGGGCGCAGCGGCGGCGGCCGAGGCCGCGCCAGGGCCCGGCGACGGCGGCGGCCAGCTGAGCGAGGTGGTGGTCACCGCCCAGCGCCGGGCCGAGAACCTGCAGAAGGTGCCGGTGTCGGAGACGGTGCTGAGCGGTTCGATCGCGCGCAGCGTGCTGCAGGGCGGCGGCGACATCCTGGCCCTGTCGGGCACGGTGCCGGACCTCTACATCGAGTCCACCACGGGCCGGATCTTCCCGCGGTTCTACATCCGCGGCCTCGGCAATACCGACTACTATCTGGGCGCGTCCCAGCCGGTCGCCGTCCTGCAGGACGACGTCATCCTCGAGCACGTGGCGCTGAAGTCCAACCCGGTGTTCGACGTCGACGAGATCGAGGTCATGCGCGGCCCGCAGGGCTCGCTGTTCGGCCGCAACACCACCGCCGGCATCATCAAGTTCGACAGCGCCAAGCCGACCGACGACTTCCGCGGCCGCGGCGACCTGTCGTGGGGAACCTACAACACCGTTTCGTTCGACGCGGGCGTCGGCGGCGCGATCGAGCCGGGCAAGCTGATGTTCCGGCTCTCGGGCCTGGTCCAGCACCGCGACAACTGGATCGCCAACACCTATGCCGGCGTCAGCGACGACGGCACCCGCACCCCGGCGCGGGACGTCATGGGCGGCTTCGACGAGCGCGACGCCCGCCTGCAGCTTCTGGCCATCCCGATGGACCGCCTGACCGTCCTGACCTCGGTCCATGTGCGCGACTACTCCGGTTCGGCCACCGTCTTCCATCGCGGCGGGCTGGTCACCGGCTCCAACTCGCCTGTGGCCGCCATCGACCAGGCCGCGTACGACGAAGGGGCCAACAATCCGCAGGCCTATCACGGCTGGGGCGTGTCGGTGAACGCGGCCTACGACTTCGGCGCGGTCACCCTGACCTCCATCAGCGCCCTGGAGACCATCGCCGGCTACAGCCGCGGCGACACCGACGGCGGCGCAGGCCCCTGGGGCGGCTTCCCGGCGACCAGCGAATCCGAGGGCAACGTCAAGAGCCTCGACCAGGTATCCGAGGAACTGCGCCTGGCCAGCAAGGGCGACGGGGCGTTCAAGTGGCAGGTCGTCGGCCTGGTCTTCTCCAACGACGACACCACCAACTTCTTCCAGCGCGGCTATTTCCTGCTGCCCACCTCCGTCGGCTACAACCCCAACAACTGGGTCCAGGTGAAGGACCACAACACCTCGTGGGCCATCTTCGGTCAGGCGAGCTATCGCATCACCCCCGACCTCACCCTCACCGTGGGCGCGCGGGAGACCGACGACACCAAGCAGACGGGCCTGGCCAAGCTGCCGATGCTGGCGTCGGGCGCCTCCACCTTCCCCGCCGCCGCGGCCACCCGCGTGCGGCTGTCCTCCGAGAAGCCGAGCTTCGACGTCTCGCTCGACGACCAGATCATGCCCAATGTGTCGGTCTATGCGCGGGTGGCGAGCGGCTTCCGCGGCCCGACCATCCAGGGCCGCTCGGCGGTGTTCGGATCGGCCTTCACCACCGCCAACTCCGAAACCATCCTCTCGGAAGAGGCGGGCATCAAGAGCGAGCTGTTCGACCGCACCCTGCGCCTGAACGCGGCGGTCTTCCACTACGACGTCCACAACATCCAGCTGAACGCGTACAACGAAGCCGGCTTCACCTACCTGTTCAACGCCAAGGACGCCGAGGCCTACGGCCTGGAGACCGACGCCGAGTGGCGCCCGGTGCGCAACCTGACCATCACCGCCGGCCTGTCGCTGCTGCACACCGAGATCGACGATCGCAACGTCTACGCCCAGGCCTGCAGCTGGCATGGCGCCACCGTGTGCACCGTGCAGAACCCGGTGGTCTTCGCCAACGGCGCCTACAACGCCCAGATCAACGGGAACCCCCTGCCCAATGCGCCGAGCTACAACCTCGACCTGCAGGCGCGCTACGACTACCCGCTGGCGTCCGGGGACAAGCTGTTCATCTCCACCGACTGGAAGGTGCAGGGCCGCACCCTCCTCGTGCCCTACAAGGCGGTGGAATACACCACGGACGGCAATTTCGAAGGCGGCCTCAAGGTCGGCTTCGACAGCGCCAAGGGCTGGGAGGTGGCGGTCTTCGCCCGCAATCTGACCGACCAGCGCAATGTGATCGGCGTGCTCGATAGCTACCTGGCCCCGGCCTACAACGAGCCGCGCATCGTCGGCGTCGCCTTCAGCGCCAAGTTCCACTGACGCACAAAGCCGACGCCGCCGGAGCGGATCCGGCGGCGTCGGTGGACTTCGCCCGGCGCGGCGGCCGGCGCGCCGTCAGTGATAGCGGCGGATCAACCCCACCAGCTTGCCCTGCACCTCGACCTGGTCGGGGCCGAAGACGCGGGTCTGGTATTTGGGGTTGGCGGCTTCGAGGGCGATGGAGCCGGCCTTCTTGCGCAGGCGTTTCAGCGTCGCCTCCTCGCCCATCACCAGGGCGACGACGATCTCGCCGGAATTGGCGGTGTCGCCGCGCTTGATCACCACATAGTCGCCGTCGAGGATGCCGGCCTCGATCATCGAATCGCCCTGCACCTCGAGCACGAAGTGGTCGCCCGAACCCAAGAGTTCGGCCGGCACCGAGATCCGCTCACGCTCGTGCTGGATCGCCTCGATCGGCGTGCCGGCGGCGATCCGGCCGAGCACCGGCAGGGCCTGAGAGTCGTTGGCGGCCGTCACCGGCGGGGTGGACGGCTTGGAGCCCTGCACCACCTGCGGCTTGAACGGGGTGCGCATGCGCGCCGCGGCGGTCTCCGGCAGCTTGACCACTTCCAGCGCCCGGGCCCGGTGGGCGAGGCGGCGCAGGAACCCGCGTTCCTCCAGCGCCGTGATCAGCCGATGAATGCCGGATTTAGACGCCAGATCGAGCGCATCCTTCATCTCGTCGAACGAGGGGGACACGCCGGTCTCCTTGATCCGCTCGTGGATGAACATCAGCAGTTCATGCTGCTTACGGGTGAGCATCGTCGCCTCTCCGGCATCGCGAACAAATCGCCAACATCTGTGAATGTTCTGTAAGTGTTCCTCGTTAATGTCAAGTGAACGGGAACGGAGGGTGTCCAAAGCTGCGGCGAAGCTCTCCGCGCCCGGGACGAAGCTGATCGGTCGGGCCTAACCGCCCACCAGCGACCGCGTCGCGCCCTCGACATCCGCTTGCCGCATCAGGCTTTCGCCGACCAGCATGGCCGAGCAGCCGGCGCGGGCGATTCGGGCCGCGTCGTCGGCCGTGAAGATCCCGCTCTCCCCTACGAGCAGAGCGCCCGGCGGCTTCAGCGCGGCGAGCCGCTCGGTAACGGCGAGGTCGACGACGAAACTTCTGAGATCACGATTGTTGATCCCCACCAGGGTCGCGCCGAGGCGGGCCGCCCGGGCCATTTCGGCCGCGTCATGCACCTCGACCAGGGCGTCGAGCCCGAATCGATCCGCCTCTGCGAGCAGGGCGGCGGCCAGCGAATCATCGACCATGGCCAGGATCACCAGGATGGCGTCGGCGCCGAGGGCGCGCGATTCGGCCACCTGCCAGGGGTCGACCAGGAAGTCCTTGCGGATGACCGGCAGGGCGCACGCCTCCCGCGCCACGCCGAGGTAGGCGTCGTCGCCCTGGAAGCTCGGGCCGTCGGTGAGCACCGACAGGCAGGCCGCTCCCCCGGCGGCGTAGGCGCGCGCCAGGGCCGGCGGGTCGAACTCGGCGCGGATCAGCCCCTTGGACGGACTGGCCTTCTTGATCTCGGCGATCAGGGCCGGGCGGCCGGGCCGCGCGGCGGCGGCCAGGGCGGCGGCGAAGGGGCGGACCGG
>CAILTK010000036.1 GCA_903837135.1 uncultured Caulobacterales bacterium | reverse complement strand
GGTCCGCGCTCAGGGGCGGCGGCGATGGCGGTCTCCACCTCGCGCAGCTCCCGCTCGAGCCGGGCGAGCGCGCCGGCGGCGTCCTCGCGCGCCTGCGCCTCGCGCGCCCGGTCGGCGGCGATGCGGGCCAGTTCGCCCTTCAGCCGCTCCACCTCGGCCTGGGCCTGGGCGGCCTCGCGCTCGAGCCGGTCGCGGTCGATGGCCAGCCGCTGCAGGACGGCGGCGGCGACCATCTCTTCCTCGCGGAGCGGCTTGACCGCCTCGGACGCCGTCGCCGCCTCGGCGGTCAGCCGCGCGGCCTCGCGCGCGGTGTGGGCGACCAGGATCTCGGCCTCGGCGTCGGCGTCGAGGGCGGCGTTGGCGGCGGCCTCGGCCTCGCGGAAGCGGGCCAGGAGGGCCGCGCCCTGCAGGGTGCGAATCTCGGCCGACAGGCGCTTGTACTTCTCAGCCTGGCGCGCCTCGCGGCGCAGGCGTCCGTGCGCGGCCTCCAGTTCGGCGGCCACGTCGTCGAGCCGGTCGAGGTTGGCCTCGGCGGCCTTGAGCCGCAGATCGGCTTCGTGCCGGCGCGTATGCAGGCCGGAGACGCCGGCGGCTTCCTCGAGGATGCGGCGGCGGTTGGACGGCTTGGCCCCGATCAGTTCGGAGATCTGGCCCTGGCGCACCAGGGCCGGGGAGTTGGCCCCAGTGGAGGCGTCGGCGAACAGGAGCTGCACGTCCCGCGCCCGCACTTCGGCGCCGTTGATCCGGTAGGTCGAGCCCGCGCCGCGGTCGATCCGGCGCACCACCTCGATGGTGGCGAAGTCGTTGAAACGGGCCGGCGCGGTACGGTCGGAATTGTCGATCTGCAGCAGCACCTCGGCCCGGCTGCGTCCCGGCCGGCCGTCGGCGCCGGCGAAGATCACGTCGTCCATGCCTTCGGCCCGCATGGCCTTGGCCGAATTGGCCCCCATGACCCAGCGCAGGGCCTCGAGCAGGTTGGACTTGCCGCAGCCGTTGGGACCGACCACGGCGGTCAGGCCGGGCTCGATCCTGAGCTCGGTGGGATCGACGAAGGACTTGAAGCCGGTGAGGCGAAGGCGCTGAAATTGCACGGACTTCGCCTCTCGTCCGCGCTATTTGGCGAGCAGAGGGTCGATCGCCGCCGAAAGCTGATCCATCTCCACGCCGTCGACGGTCTTGCCGTTGACGATGAAGGTCGGCGTCTGGGACACGTGATAGACCTCGTCCACCTTCTGCTGGCGCGCGCCGACCGCCTGCAGGGCCTTGGTGTCGGAGAGGCAGGTGGTGAACTGCTGTTCGCTCATGCCCTCCGCCTGGGCCACGTGCAGCAGGGCCCCGCGGGTGTCGCCGGCGAAGATCTGCGGCTGCGAGCGGAACACCGCCTGCACGGTGGGGAAGTATTTGTCGGCCGGGACGCAGCGGGCCAAGAGGGCGGCGGCGGCGTCCTCCTGCGGATGGATCAGAACTTCCTTGAACACATAGCGCACCTTGCCGGTGTCGACGTACTTGGCCTTGAATTGCGGCCACACGGCCTCCTCCCAGTGCGCGCAGTGCGGGCAGGTGAGCGAGCCGAACTCGAGCACCGTCACCTTGGCGCTGGGATTGCCGACCGCATAGCCGTCGTCGCTCAGGCCCGCGCCGGCGCCCGCGGGCGTGCTGGCGGCCGGCTTGTTGCAGGCGCCGAGGCCGAGGACGGCCCCGAGGGCGAGCGCCAGGGTGGCGAAACGAAGGGGAGCGAGCGTCATGCGGGTTCCGTGGGGACGAGGGTGAAGCCTAACGCCGATTCCGCGCGCGTTTCAAAGCGTTGGACGGCGAAAATCAGTGGACGGACGGGCGATTGGATCGCCTGAGCGAACCGGCAGTCCTGCCGCCCAAAAGCGGCCGAAGCGCGGCGTCGAGGTCGGCGATGGTGAACTCCGCCCCCTTGGCCGCGACCCGCCTGCCGTTGACGACGACCGTCGGCGTGCTGTCCACCTTGTCCACCGTCATGGTGTGTTCGGCGCGGGCGTTGAACGCCTGGATGGCGGCGACGTCGGAGATGCAGGCGCGCATCTGCGCATCGTCCAGGCCCCCCGCCGTGGCGCCGGCCGTCAGCCAGCCGTGCAGGTCGCGTTTCTCGAACAGGAGGGGCTGGGCCCGGAACAGGGCGTCGGTGACGGCGAGATAGCGCTCCGGTCCGGCGCAGCGGGCGATGAGGAAGCCGGCGGCGTCCTCTTGTTCGTGGATCGGCACCTCGCGGAAGACATAGCGGACCTTGCCGGTGTCGATGTAGCGGGTCTTGAGCAGCGGAAAGACGTCGGCGTTGAAGCGGGCGCAGTGCGGGCAGGTGATCGAGGCGAATTCGACCAGGGTCACCGGCGCATCGGGATTGCCGAGGCTGATCTCCTGCCCGCCGGTCTTGTCCTCGGCGCGGACGGCCACAGGCGCGCACAGGGCGAGGATCGCTGCGGCGAGGAGCGGGAGCCCGGCGAAACGGCGCGTCAATCTCATGGGCGACCTCGGTGAAGCGGCGCGCGTGCGCCGCGCCATTGGCGACACCGCGCGGACGGATTTGTCAACGGGGAGGGTGGAAGACCGCTCTTGGCCGGGACCCATTTTTCCACGGTTCGGGCGTTTCAACGGTCCCCGACAAGGCCTGCGGCCTTTGCGGAATGGCGACTTCGGTTGGCTGAGCCGGACGCCGACCGGTGTCCTATCGCTCGTCGCGGAACACGCCGCGGCCGAGCTTGAGCAGGGCGGTCTTCAGAGGGCCGTCGGGGGTGGCGGCGAGGGCGGCCTTGAGCTCGGCCTCCCGCGCGGCGTCGAGCGGCGGCTTGCCGCGGGAGGTTTTGCCCGGCCGGGCGGCGCGGCGGATCAGGCCCTGGACGATGCGCAGCCGCGCCACCGCGCCGGATCCCAGGGTCAGGTTGACGCGGGCGAGGATGTCCTCGGCCTGGTGCTGGACGATGGCCGCGGCGGGGCCGTCGACGCGAAGCTCGAGGGTCGCGCCGGACCCGGCCTTCGTCCCGCGCGGCTGCACCAGTTTGACCGGCTCGGACACCCGCCACAGGGTCTCGCCGACCACTTCGCGCCAGCGAGACTGCAGCGGTCCCACCGTGGGGCCGAACTGTTTGTCGAACCCGCGCACCAGCCGCGCCACGGCGCGCCCCGCCGCCGGCGGCGGGCGGCGCACCGGCCGGGTGCGACGTCGGCGCAGGATCTCTGCGGCCTCTTCGGGGGAAGGCAGTTCGCGCATGAACCCTGTATAGCGCGGGCCATGGACGACGTCAGCGCCGTGCGCGGCAAACTTCTGGACTGGTACGACCGGCAGGCGCGGGCGCTGCCCTGGCGGGTCGGTCCGGCGGAGCGGAGGACCGGGGCGCGGCCCGATCCCTACCGGGTGTGGCTGTCGGAGGTGATGCTGCAGCAGACCACCACGCCGCACGCCGCGCCCTATTTCGAGGCCTTCACCGTGCGCTGGCCGACGGTGACCGACCTGGCGGCGGCCGCGGACGGGGCGGTGATGGCCGCCTGGGCCGGGCTCGGCTACTACGCCCGCGCCCGCAACCTGCTCGCCTGCGCCCGCGCCGTGGCGACGCAGCACGGCGGGGCTTTTCCCAACACCGAGAACGGCTTGCGCGCCCTTCCCGGCGTCGGGGCCTATACCGCCGCGGCGGTGGCCGCGATCGCCTTCGATGCGCCCGCCAACGTGGTCGACGGCAACGTCGAGCGGGTGATCAGCCGGCTCTTCGCGGTCGAGACGCCCCTGCCGGCGGCCAAGCCGGAACTGGCCCGGCGGGCGGCGACGCTGGTGACGAGCGAGCGCCCCGGCGACTGGGCGCAGGCCTTGATGGACCTCGGCGCCACGGTCTGCACGCCCAGATCGCCGCGCTGCCTGCTCTGTCCGCTTGCGGCGGACTGCGCCGCCCTGGCCAAGGGCGCGCCGGAGACCTATCCGCGCAAGACCGCCAAGGCCGAGCGGCCGCACCGCTTCGGCCTCGCCTATGTATCGCGCCGCGGCGATCAGGTGGCGCTGGTCCGGCGGCCGCCCAAGGGGCTGCTCGGCGGCATGCTCGCCCTGCCGACCAGCGACTGGGCCGCCGCGGCGCCGGAGATCCCGGGCGGGTGGACGCACGCCGGCGCCGTCGAGCACGTGTTCACCCACTTTTCCCTGACGCTGCAGGTAGTTGTGGCGGAAAACT
Organism: uncultured Caulobacterales bacterium; assembly: GCA_903837135.1. Classification (GTDB taxonomy): domain Bacteria; phylum Pseudomonadota; class Alphaproteobacteria; order Caulobacterales; family Caulobacteraceae; genus CAIOYC01. The sequence continues at coordinate 56,155 of CAILTK010000036.1, read as the reverse complement.
CCGGACCGGACGAGGCGATCTGGACGGAGGTGGACGAGGCGCGGGCGGCGCTGCCGACCGTGTTCAGGAAGGCGCTGGATCGGGGATGGGGGTAAGGCGCCTTCGCCCACGGGGGAGAGGGATTAAACGAGATCCTCCGCCTCGGGCTTGGTGGCGATCATCACCGGCCCCTCGAGCGCGTCCTGCCGGTAGCGGTAGCCGCGGTGCGCGAGGAGGTTGCCGAGGCGCTGGCGCTCGTGGGGCCCGTGCAGCCGCTGCGCCATGACCGCGAGCCGTCCGCCGGGGCGCAGCATGCCGCCGACCGCCTCGACGGTGGCCGCGACGGCGTCGGCGCCGGGGCCGGAGACGATCACCAGGTCGCAGGCCTGGTCGGCGCCGCCGCAGGTGCGGCGCAGCGCCGCCTCCACCTGCGCGTAGCCGCGCCGGGCGAGGGCGCACATCAGGTCGAGCGCCTCGGGCCCCGCCACGCCCACCGGCTGGTCGGGATCGGCGTCACAGAGCCGTAGCAGCCGGTCGAGCCTTATCTGGAGTTCCGGGTCTTCGGGCGGGGCGTCGGGGAGGATTGGGGCGGAACGCGCTGCGGCGGCCATTGGGGAACCGATGAGACTGACGATGGGCGCATCATCCGCAAAGCCCCGTCAGGGCTCCATATCGATCCGGGCCGTGGGGCGTAAGGACGCGACAAGCGCGCGGCCGCTGTATCCAGCGCCGCTCTCGCGACGTATCCTGAAAGACCCCGGACACCTTTGCGGCCCCGCCATGACCCGACGCCTCGCCCTGATCCTCGCCGCCCTGGCGGCCCTGTTCGCCGCCCCGCTCGTCTGGGCCGCGCCGGCGCCGCCCCGGCTGCCGGCGCCGCGGCTCCCGGCGGTCGAGACCGCCGTGTTCGCCGGCGGCTGCTTCTGGTGCATGGAGCACGACATGAAGGGGATCCGCGGGGTGCTCTCGGTGGAGAGCGGCTACACCGGCGGCCATGTGGATCACCCGACCTATCAGGACGTGACCTCGGAAACCTCGGGCCACTACGAGTCGGTCAAGGTGACCTTCGACCCGACCAAGGTGGACTACGGCTTCATCCTGTCGCGCTACTGGAAGCTGATCGACCCCACCGACGACGGCGGACAGTTCTGCGACCGGGGCCCGTCCTACCGGCCGGCCATCTTCGTCGCCAACGAGGCGCAGCGGAAGGCGGCGGAAGCCTCCAAGATCGAGGCGCAGAGGGAGCTCAAGCAGGGCAGGATCCTGGTGCCCATCCTGCCGCTGAAGACCTTCTGGCCGGCCGAGGAGTACCATCGCGACTTCGCCGAGCGGAACAGCGACCACTACCAGCGATACCGCCAGGGGTGCCGCCGCGATGAGCGGCTGAAGCAGGTCTGGGGTTAGCGGACCCTCGCCGCGTCAGGCCAGCCCGGCCCGGACCTTGGCCCGGAGCAGGTCGATCGGCGCCAGCCCCCGGTCGGTCTTGATGTGCCAGAAGGTCCAGCCGTTGCAGGCCGGGGCGTCGTCCATCATGGCGCCGAGCTTGTGGATCGAGCCGGTGAGGGCGCCGGCGATCAGGCTGCCGTCCGGGCGCACCTTGGCGCGGCGCGAGCCCTTGGGACAGAACAGTTCGTCGCCGGGGTTCAGCAGTCCCGCCTCGATCACCATGCCGAAGGGGATGCGCGGCTCGGACTTCTTGGAGCCGGTCACGACCAGGAGCTCCGGGTCGATCGGCTGCACCGCGGCGATGCGCCGCTCGGCCAGGCGCGCGTACTCTTCCTCGCGCTCGATGCCGATGTAGTGGCGGCCGAGCCGTTTGGCGGCGGCGCCCGTGGTGCCGGTGCCGAAGAAGGGGTCGAGGATCACCTCGCCGGGCTTGGTCGAGGCCAGGATCACCCGGTGCAGCAGGGCTTCGGGCTTCTGCGTCGGATGCGCCTTGTGTCCGTCCTCGCCCTTGACCCGCTCCTCGCCGGTGCACAGCGGCAGACACCAGTCCGAGCGCATCTGCAGGTCGTCGTTGGCGGTCTTCAGCGCGTCGTAGTTGAAGGTGTAGCGCCGCTGGCCGCGCGACTTGGCGGCCCAGATCAGGGTCTCGTGCGCATTGGTGAAGCGCGTGCCCTTGAAGTTCGGCATCGGGTTGGACTTGCGCCAGACCACGTCGTTCAGCACCCAGAAGCCCAGGTCCTGCAGGGTGGCGCCGACCCGGAAGATGTTGTGATAGCTGCCGATCACCCACAGGGCGCCGTCGTCCTTGAGGACGCGGCGGCACTCGGACATCCAGGCCTTGGTGAAGCGGTCGTAGTGCTCGAACGAGGCGAACTGGTCCCAGGCGTCGTCCACCGCGTCGACCTTGGAGTTGTCGGGCCGGTGCAGGTCGCCGCCGAGCTGCAGGTTGTAGGGCGGGTCGGCGAACACCAGGTCGACCGAGCGGTCGGGCAGGCGCGCCAAGGCCTCGATGCAGTCGCCGACGATGATCCGGTCCGTGGCCATGCGCGTCCCCCCTGTGGACCCGCAGGCTTGGCCCCTTACGGTTAAGGCGAGGTTGAGACGGGCTTTCTATAGATCCCCCATCACCCCCTGGTTGGCCTTGTCGAGCTCCTCGGCGTAGCGGCGGGTGGCGAAGGCTTCGGTGATGGAGCCGATCACGGCGCCGGTGTCCTCGCTCTCGACCACGGCCAGGGTCTCGGCCTCGGCCCGGTCGAACACGGCCAGGGCCTCCTTGATGTTCCAGTTCGGCAGGAGGGCCACCTCGGGCAGGCGGGCGAGCTCCGCCAGCGTCAGGGTGTCGGTCCGGTCGTCGAGTTCGGCGGCGTAGAGGTCGGCCGTGGAGACCAGGCCGGCGTAGCGCTCGTCCTCGTCGAGCACCACGACGGTGCTGGATGACCCCAGGGGATAGCGGCGGCGGAATTCCGCCAGGGTCGAGGCGGCGGGGATGGTGCGCGGATCGCGCCGCATCAGCTTGCCGACGGTCATCGAGCGCACCCAGCCGACGTCGGCCGCGCTGCGGATGGTCTCGCCGCGCAGGTGCAGCCGCCAGGTGGAGAAGGAGTAGCCGAAGGTCTCACGCACGGCGAGGCTGGTGGCGACGCAGGCGGCCAGGATCGGCGCGGTGACCGAGAAGTCGCCGGTGGTCTCCAGCACCAGGAAGGACATGGTCAGGGGCCCGCCGACCACGGCGACGGCGAAGACGCCCATGCCGGTCAGGATACAGGCGGTGGGGTCGAGGCCGAAGCCCGGCAGCCAGCGCCCGTAGATGGCCGCGGACAGCTTGCCGATCAGGGCGCCGACGAACAGGCTGGCGAAGAACAGCCCGCCGCGGAAGCCGGATCCCAGCGAGACCATGGCGGCGATCAGCTTCATCGCGATCAGCAGGATCAGCACCTTCATCGGCAGGTCCAGCGGCACGTCGAGGCGCATGGCCCCGTGGCCGGCCGCCAGGACCTGCGGCGTGATCAGGGCGAGGCAACCGACGATCAGGCCGCCCACCGCCGGGCGGACCCATTTGGGCAGGCGGCTGAGGTCGAAGCCGCGCTCGACCCAGGCCGTCGTCTGCATCACCGCGATGCCGAGGCCGCAGGCCACGAGGCCGATGGCCATCAGCATCAGATAGTGGATCGGCCGCACGCCCACGACCGGCGCGGCGTTGAGAGCGTAGGGGGCGCCGCCGAGGGCCGTGGCGGTGAGCACCGCCGACAGGGAGGCGGCGGTCACCGCCGCCACATTGCCGATCGAATAGACCCCGACGATCAGCTCGAAGGCGTAGAAGGCGCCGGTCAGCGGCGCGCCGAATGCGGCGGCGATGGCGCCGGCCGCGCCGCAGCCGACCATGATGCGCAGGTCCTTGCGGCGCAGGCGCAGGATCAGCCCTAGGCGCGAGGCGAGGCCGGCGCCGATCTGGGTGTAGCCGGCCTCGAGTCCGACGGAGGCGCCGCCGCCGTTGGAGATGATGGTCTGCAGGCTGACCAGGGCGCTGTCGCGAAGGCTCATCCGCCCGCCGCGCAGGGCGTTGGCCTCGATCGGGTCGACGGGCGTGCGGGCGTTCTGGCGCCGGCGCCAGAGCTCGATCAGGCCGATCACCAGCCCGGCGCAGACCGGCACGGTCAGCGCCGCCCAGGGCGAGACCCGGTCCACCGCCGACAGCCGCTGGTCGAGGGCGATGCGGAAGAACAGCATATGCAGCATCTGGGTGGTGAAGCTCATCAGGGTGACCAGGGCCCCGGCGCCGACGCCGACCACCGCCGCCACCATCACCAGCATCACCTCCGACGAGCGGACCTGGGCGCGGAACTGCGCCGCCAGCCCCCGCGGCTCCACCGTGCGCAGGCGAAGCCTTAGTCCCTCGCCGAGTCCCCGGAACCGCAGGCGGCCGCCAGACTCGGGCGCGCTCATGCCGCCTCGCCGTCCCCATCGCCGGCCTGGGCAAGGGCCGAGATCTCGCCGCCCTCCAGCACCAGCCGCACCGGCGCCCAGGCCAGCCGATGGATCGGGCAGGGGCCGAGGGTGCGCAGGGCCTCGATATGACGCGGCGCGCCATAGCCCTTGTGCGCGGCGAAGCCGTAGCCGGGGTGCAGGCCGTCCATCTCCGCCATCAGCCGGTCGCGCGCCACCTTGGCCAGGATCGAGGCCGCGGCGATGGAAAGCGACAGGCCGTCGCCGCCGACCACCGTCTTCACCGTGCAGGGGAGCTTGAACGCATAGTTGCCGTCGACCAGGGCGTGCGCCGGGGCGGGGTTCAGCGCGCTCACCGCGCGGTGCATGGCCAGGCCGGTGGCGTGCAGGATGTTGAGCTCGGCGATCTCCTCGACGCTGGCGAAGGCGACGGCGAAGGCCAGCGCCCGGTCCATGATCTCGAGTTCCAGCCGTTCGCGCTGCAGGGGGGTCAGCCGCTTGGAATCGTCGATCCCCTTGGGCACGCGGCGCGGATGGAGGATCACCGCGGCGGCGCACACCGGCCCGGCCCAGGGCCCACGGCCGGCCTCGTCCACCCCGCACACGTGAGCGCCCTGGGGCCCGGCCGCCAGACGCTCCAGGGTCAGGGTCGGCGGGATCGACTTTTGCGCCTTCTTCGGCGCGGCTTTGGGACCTGCGGGACTCACCCCGCCGCTGATACGCCGACCCGCGCCGCCACGGAAGGCGGCGATTTGTTCCTTTGCTGGCGACAACGGGATCGCACAGGGCGGGTCAGCGCCAGAAGAATTTACCACCAAGAGCACCAAGCTCACCAAGCCCTTGCAAAGCCAGCCGGCGTCCGGCTTGTCTCATCCTTCTTGGTGAACTTGGTGCTCTTGGTGCTAAATTGTCTTTGCGCTGACGCGCGAAGTACGACCCCCTTCCTGGTTTGGGACTCTAAAGCCGCTTCACCTCGTCGTGGCGGAAGCACGCGGTGGTATGGTCGTTGACCATGCCGACGGCCTGCATGAAGGCGTAGACGATCACCGGACCGACGAATTTGAAGCCGCGCGCCTTGAGCGCCTTGGACATGGCTTCGGCCGCGGGCGTGGTCACCGGGACCTGGCCGCGATCGCTCCAGGTGTTTTGCACCGGCGCGCCGCCGACGAAGCTCCACAGGAACTCGGCGAAGTCCTGGCCCTCGTCGCGCAGGGCCAGATAGGCCTTGGCGTTGCCGATGGCGGCCAGGATCTTGGCGCGCGAGCGGACGATGCCGGCGTCGGCCATCAGGCGCTCCACGTCGTCATCGCCGTAGCCGGCGACGATCTCCGGGTCGAAGTCGTGGAAGGCGGCGCGGAAGGCGTCGCGCTTGCGCAGGATGGTGATCCAGGCGAGGCCGGCCTGGAAGCCGTCCAGCATCAGCTTTTCCCACAGGGCGCGGCCGTCCCGCTCCGGCACGCCCCACTCCTCGTCGTGGTAGGCGCAGTAGAGGGGGTCGGTCCCCGGCCAGTGGCAGCGGGGGCGGTCGTCGCAGGGGTCGGCCATCGCCGAAGGCTAGGCAGAGGCGGCGGCGGCCGCAACCCGGATCTTGCTGAGCGCCGGGGCCCGGTCGGTCATTCGCGGGTGTAGGGGTAGCCGAAGTGGCCGCCGTTTCGCGACGGGCCGGGACCGACGTACTTGTCGGGGACGTGGCCGCCGGCGAGTTGGTCGGCCAGCATCATGAAGCCGCGGTCGGCGTCGCTCCAGGTGGCGGCGCCGCGCTCCTCCCGCAGGTCGGTTTCGAAGTACTGGTAGCGAATGGGCCGGGCCACGCCGTCGGGGCCGACCAGCGTGCCGGAGATCCGCGCGCCGCCGACGCCGACGCTGCGCATCGACAGGCCGATATTGCGGCCGAGCTGGGCGAAGGTCGGGCGGTTGGGCGTCGCGTCTTCGATGACAAGGTCGACGCGCGACGGCATGTAGCGGGCGTGGGCGAAGGCGCGGGTGGTTTCGTCGAGCAGGTCCTTGCGCAGATCGTCGAGATCGCGGGCGCCGAAGTCGTCGGCGCGGGCCTGCAGGGCGGGACCGATGGAGACGCTGATCTGGGGCGCCTGCTGAGCGTGGGCGCCGCCGGCGACAGCGGCGAGGGTCAGTCCGAGCACCAGGGCGAGCCGACGCATGTGCATTCTCCTTCTACCCGCCCAGCGCTGCAGTTTACGCTTCGGCGGGGATGTTTTCCAGGGCGAAGGCGGGTTCGAGCCAGGGGGGAACGTCCAGACGGACCGGGCGATCCAGCACGCTCAGCGCCGCGTCCTGGGCGCGGTCGATGCGCAGCAGCGCCAGGCAGCGGCCGTCGCGGCCGGACAGGACCCGGCCCGCGCGCAGTTCGCCCGCCATCACCTCCGCGCCGGGCGTGGGGGCCGGGCCCTCGAAGGTCAGCGGGGCGATGCGGGTCTTGATCTGCCCGCGCCGTTTCATGCGCGAGGTGGTCTCCTGGCCGACGAAACACCCCTTCTTGAAGTCGATCCCGTTCAAAAGGTCGAGATTGGCGTCGATCGGATAGAGGGGTTCGAGGGCGTCTTCGGCCGGGTCGGCCACGCCGAGGGAGAGGCGATGGCCGCGATAGTCCGCGTCGCCGACGGCCGGCGCCGGGGTCGGGGCGAGCTTTCGCCAGCCCGTCGCCGGCAGCCGCGGATCGGGCCGCCAGCCCTCGCCCTCGGGCGCCGCGCCCCAGGCGGCGAGCACGCTGTCGGCGGCCGCGGCGATCTCCACCTTGGCGCGGAGGCGGTAGAGCGTCAGGGTCTGGACCAGCTCGTCGCGCGCCCCGGCGGCGACGTCGACGGCCACGCCATCCGCCTCGCCATACAGGAACAGGTCCCAGCGCAGCCGGCCCTGCGGGGTGAGCAGGGCGCCGTAGCGAAGCGCGCCCTCCGTCAGGGTCTCGACGTCCTGGGTGATCAGACCCTGCAGGAAGCTGCGGGACTCGGGGCCGGAGAGGCGGACGACGGCGCGATCGGCGAGCGTGGCGAGCATGCTGCGCATGTGGGGTGGCGCGCGATCCGCGCCAGGGTTGATGCGTCGGAGCGGGCGGCTACAACAGGGCGATGAGCATATTGGTGGCGATCACGGGCGGGTCGGGGTCGGGCAAGAGCACCCTTGCCGAGGGCCTGGCGGCGGCCCTGCCGGCGGGCGCGGCGACGCTGGTGTCGGAGGACTGGTACTACCGCGACTGCTCGGCCTTTCCGGATTTCGATCCGGCGCGGTTCGATTTCGACGACATCGTCATCCGCGACCACGACCTCCTGGTGGAACACCTGACCGTGCTGAAGGCGGGGCGGGCGGTGCAGGCGCCGGTCTACGACTTCGCCACCCACTCGCGGAAGGCCGACGCGGGGCTGAGGGTCGATCCCGCGCCGGTGCTGATCGTCGAGGGCACGCATCTCCTGTGCTCGGAGGCGGTCGCATCCCTGTTCGACCTGCGCATCTATCTCGATACGCCCGACGACGTGCGCTTCATCCGCCGGCTGCTGCGCGACCAGGAGCATCGCGGCCGCACCGCCCGCTCGGTGATCGACCAGTATCTCGCCACCGTCCGCCCCGCCCACTTCCGCCTGACCCACGCCTCCCAGCAGCGCGCCGACCTGATCGTGCGCGACCCGTCGACGACGGTGGACCATCCGGACGTGGACGCCGTCGCCGTTCTGGTGCGCCCGCTCCTGAAGCACCCCGCCTTCGCGGCGTTCGGGTAGGGCGGCCACTTCCGGAAGATTCAATGCAGAGACCGCGGAGACAGGCGCGGAGCGCGCAGGAAGAACGAGACTTCTGGCGGCGTAAAAGCCGCTGGGCCTCGTGCGCTCTGCGTGCTCCGCGAGACCTCGGCGTCCTCCGCCTTGATCCGGCCCAGGCCCTGGCCGGAGCGCCGCCTTTCCTCATGGCGCAGCGCCCTACCGAAGCACGCCGCTACGGATAAAGCCGCGTCACGCCCCATCCGTCGGCCTCGCGGCGATAGAGGGCGCGGTCGTGCAGGCGGAAGGCGCCGTCCTTCCAGAATTCGATCTCGGTCGGCGTGACGCGAAAGCCCGACCAGTGCGCCGGGCGCGGCACCTCGCCGACGCCGAATTTGAGCGCGTACTCGGCGACCCGTTTCTCGAGCGCGAACCGGCCCTCCAGCGGGCGCGACTGGTCCGAGGCCCAGGCGCCGATGCGGCTGTCGCGCGGCCGGGAGGCGAAGTAGGCGTCCGCCTCCTCGGCGGTCACCTCGCTCACCGGGCCGCGCACGCGCACCTGGCGTCGCAGCGATTTCCAGTGAAACAGCAGGGCGGCCTTGGGCGTGGCGATCAGTTCGCGGCCCTTGGCGCTCTCGAAGTTGGTGTAGAAGACGAAGCCGCGCGCGTCGTGCCCCTTCAGCAGCACCATGCGCACGTCGGGCAGGCCGGACGGATCCACGGTCGCCAGGGCCATGGCGGTGGGGTCGTTGACCTCGCCGGCCTTGGCCTTCTCCAGCCAGGCGGAAAACAGGGCGATGGGGTCGCTGTGGTGGAGGTCGTCGGCCATGGCCGTGTCTAGCCCGTCTGCGGCCTCGTTTGAAGACCGGGCGTCTAAAGCAGGGCCATCTCCGAGCCCTTCGCCGCCATCACCTTGCCGACGCTTTCGAACAGGGCGTTCATGGCCACCGGCTTCTGCAGGAAGTCGTCGGCGCCGAGGGCGGCGCACTGTTCGCGCAGATTGGCGGCCGTGTCGGCGGTGACGACGATGATCGGCAGCTGGGCCTTGGCGTCCGTGCGTTCGCGCACCTTGCGGATGGCGGTCAAGCCGTCCATCCCGGGCATCCGCAGGTCCATCAGGACGAGGTCGAAGTCGTTCTCGTCGATCATCCGCAGACCTAGCTCGGCGCTGCCGGCTTCGGCCATGTCGAGTCCGACGACACTGAGCATGTCGCGCACGACCCGACGGTTCATCGGATCGTCCTCCACGAACAGGATCTTCATGGCCATCGCCTCCCGGCCGAACAACGAGCGGTCACGGCCACGGTTCCATCAGGCGGCGCCCAGGGCGACCTCGTCGGCGACGTGGTCCACGAGTCCCTCGTCGAGCGCCTTGACCAGGGCGGCCGGGGCGATCGGCTTTGCGATCACCTGAACGGCGCCGGCGGCGGCCAGCCGCGCGCGGACCTCGGGCGTGCAGTTCGGCCACAGGGCGCACACCGGAGCGATCCCGAGCCTCGCGAGCCGGGCGACCGGCGCGAACGGATCTTCTGGAAACAGCCGCTCGAGGCCGGCGCCGTCCACCAGCACGCGATCGAAGGCGCGGGCCCGCAGCGCCTCGACGGCGGCGTCGACGTCGCTTGCGAAATCGAGCCGCCGCACCTTGTCGATGAGGACGGCCCGGATCATCGCCTGGGCGAGCGGGTTGGCGTCCAGGACCAGAAGCGAGACGCCGGACAGACCGGGTCGGCCGGACTCGTTGGCCGGCGCCGCGAGTTCGGGGGCGAGCTGAAGCGGAAGGTCGACGGTGAAGGTCGAGCCGGCGCCGAGCGTACTCTCCACCGTCACCGCGCCCCCGAGCGCCTCGGCGAGATTACGGCAGATCGTCAGCCCAAGCCCGGTGCCGCCGAAATGGCGCGCGGTGCTGCTGTCGACCTGGGTGAAGGATTCGAAGATGCGGTCGAACTGATCGGCGGGGATGCCGACGCCGGTGTCGGCGACCGAGATCGACAGCCGGGCGCCGCCGCCGCGCTGCACCGTCCGGGCCGAGAGCGAAACCTCGCCCCGCTCGGTGAATTTGACCGCGTTGGACAACAGGTTGAACAGGACCTGGCGAAGCCGGTCGCCATCCTCGACGATCCGCGCCGGGCAGGCGTCCAGGTCCAGGCGGAATCCGAGGCCCTTGGTCTGCGCCTGGTCGCGCCAGACCGTGGAGGTGTCCTCGAGCAGCCGGGCCAGGTCCAGGTCGGCCTTGTTCACCGTCAGGCCGCCGTTCTCGATCTTGGCCACGTCCAGCAGATCGCTGACCATGGCGTTCATGGTGTCGCCGGCCGACTTCAAAAGAGTGAGCCGTTCGCGCATTTCGTCCGACAGGCGGCGGTCGGCGAGCATCACCTGGGTCATGCCGAGGATGCCGTTCAGCGGCGTGCGGATTTCGTGGCTGGTGGTGGCGAGGAATTCGGTCTTGGCCTTGAGGGCCTTCTCGAGCGAGGTGTTCGCGGTCTCCAGCTCGCCGTTCACGGCGCGGATCCGGTTGCGGCTGCGGCGCATGGTGAAGAAGGCGTAGGTGATCAGGCTGGTGACCACGAGGCCGCCGAAGGCCAGGATGCCGACGAACGCCGCGGTGAAGCGCGCCTGCGACTGAGCCTGGTCGACCTTCAGTTCGGCGATCTTGGTGGCCTGGTTGGCGAAATCGAACTTGGCCGCCATCAGCGCCGCGTTGGTCGAGGCGGCCAGCGCCCGTCCCTGATCGTCGAGCCGCTTGAACGCCTTGAGGTGACGCAGCGCCTTGTCGCGATCGCCGACCGCCTCGTAGGCGCTCGCCGCCAGCTCGTGGAAGTCCTTGAACTCCATCTGGGTCGAGGCGAGGTCGACGCCGGCGAAGACCTGATCGAGCAGGCGGGCCGCGCCCTGATGGTCGCCCTCGTTGTCGGCCGCCTTCGCCAGCACGCCGAGCAGAAGGGGCTTTTCCGCGCGCGCTTCAGGGTCGGCCTCCGCCAGCGCCAACCCGCGGCGAGCGTCCGCGCGGGCCGCGGCGTCCTTGCCTTCCAACGCTTCGGTGAAGCCGAGGTTGGCCAGGATGTCGGCCTTCAGCGCGCCGCTCTTGAGCTGGTCCGCTACCGACAGGGCGCTGCGGAACTCCGCCTCGGCCTGCGCCAGCTGCCCCATGCTCTTGAGCGCAAAGCCCCGGTTGTTGTCGGCGGTGAGGGTGAGGGCCGGGTCCTGGGCGAAGGTGTCGCGCGCCTGCGCATAGTATTGCAGCTCGCGCGGATAGTCGCGCGCGTCGGAATAGATGGTGCCGATCTCCTGCAGGGTGATGGCTTCGCTGCGCGGCTCGTTGGCGCGCTTGTAAATGTTGTAGGCGTTCTGGAAGTCCGTCAGGGCGGCCTGGACGCGGCCGAGGGTCGCCGCGGCATGGCCGCGGGATTTCAGCACGTCGCCGTGCAGCTTGGTGTCGGGCGCCGCCTTGACCACCACGGCGAGGGCCTGATCGAGGAGCGGCAGGGCCTGGTCCGGGCGCCTGGTGCGGGTCAGGGCTTCGGCCATGAGCCAGCGGGCGGTCGCCTGTTCGAGAGCCTGCGGCCTGCCCGCCGGCGCGGCCAGGGCGAGGGTCAGCGCGTCCTTGGCCGACACGTAGGCCTTCTGCGGCTCGGACATCATCGACCGCTTGGCGGCGAGCACGTCGCGATCGAACGCCGCGTCCGGGCCGGCGTCGGCGGGTCCGGGAGGCGCGGCTCCCGCGGTCCCTGCCAACCCGAGTAAGGCGAGCGACAGAATAGTAAAACGCAGCGGGCCCGAGCGCATATCCGATCTCCATCCTGTCCCAGGATATCCCGCACCTCTTTCGACCGCCTTAATGCTGTTCTCGCGCAAGCATCCTCGGCCGGATTGGTTCCGATATGGGCGTCTATGCGGTGAAGGTGGCCAGTATATCCGGTGATAGAACTCCGATCGTGAGTAGAGATATTACAGATAATGAAAATTTACCACTCGTGTGAGCAATTGATATACGCAGATCGCATAATCATCCCTGCTAAGTCTGCAACAGAGGGCGGCTGGGGCTATGGGGACTCGTTTGATCGGCGGCAAGGCGATGCGTCGCCTTGTGCTCGGCTCGTGCTCGCTGCTGGCGCTTTACGCCGCGCCGGCGCTGGCGCAGACCACGCCTTCCACCGGCAACCCCGTCAAGCCGATGTACGGCAACATCAGCCCGTTCTACGGCAACATCTCGCCGTTCTACGGCAACATCAGCGCCTTTTACGGCAACATCAGTCCGTTCTACGGCAACATCTCGCCGTTCTATGGCAATATCAGCGCCTTCTACGGCAATATCAGTCCGTTCACCCAGTCGACCAACGCGACGGTGACGGGTCTTTACAACCCCAACCAGGTGGATCCGTTCTGGGGCGCGGGGAACAGCAATCCCTACCTGCACAACCCCTCGCCCAATGTGACCTTCACCCAGGTGCAGCCGTTCTGGAACACCGAAGCGGCCAACTACGCCGCGGTGATGAAGGCCTGGAGTTCGGCGAAGACCGCGGCCGACTACCAGAGCGTCGCCAACCTGCTGCAGACGACGGTGCTCGACCCCGCCGGAACCTTCTGGGGCAAGGCCGTCGCCGCGCCCGAGCCGACGGTGGGTCAGCTGCTCACCGGCCCGGCCAAGCCCGCCCCCCCGGCGCCCCCGGCGCCGCCGGCAGGAAAGACCCAGTCGGCGGGCTCCAGCCTGGGGACCTTCGGCGTGAACATCTCCGATCAGTACCTGAGCGCCGCCGGCGTCACCTTCAACAGCGACGGCAGCATCAACGCGTCGAGCCTGGCCAACGTCAGCCAGACTCAGCAGGCGGTGCTGTTCCTGGGCATGTACGACGACCTGATGGGCTACACCGGGGCCGGACACGTGGACTGGTGGATGGGCGCCACGGGCTGGACGCCCAATCTCGCGAGCATCATCGGCTCGGTCTACAAACAGGACTATCCGATCGTCATCGGCCTGCTGGATTTCAGCACCACGGCCACCGGCCCGACCAGCAAGGGCACGGTCACCTCCTATGGCAGCACCGTCTATAACGACGGCCACGGGGCCGCCGTGGCGAGCCTGATCATGGGGTCGGTCGACGGCTCCGGCATCCTTGGCGTCATGCCGGCGCAGGACGCCAAGGTCATCACCTACAATCCCTACGACTCGACCGGCACCACCAACTGGTCGGACGTCGGAACGGGCATCGCCACCCTCGCGAACACCATCTTCGCCGTCCGATCCTCGGGCGCGCCGGTCGGTGTCATCAACGCCTCGCTTGGCGTGCCGGGGTGGACGCTGAACCCCGGCTGGAACACCGCCCTGTCGTCGGGCGCCGCCGCGGGCCGGATCCTGGTCGTGGCCGCCGGCAACGACGGCGTGGCGCAGACCCAGGATGTGCCCTGGAACACGGCGATCAACCCGACCCTGCTGATCGTCGGCTCGGTCGGCGTCAACGGCCAGATCTCCAACTTCTCCAACACCCCGGGGACGGCCTGTCTGCGGGACACGATCACCAACGCCTGCGATTCCCTCGCCAACCACTTCCTGGTGGCGCCGGGCGAACTGGTGCTGGTGTCGGACGGACAGGGCAACGTCTCGCGCCAGACCGGCACCTCGCTGGCGGCGCCCCTGGTCACCGGGGCCGTCGCCCTCCTGCAGGCCCGCTGGCCCTGGCTCGGCTTCTACGCGCCCGAGACGGCGCAGATCATCCTGCGGTCGGCCACGCCGATGGGCACGCGCCTCACCAACCCGAACCAGCCTGATCCGGTCTACGGCTGGGGCGAGCTCAACATCGCCGCCTCGCAGGCTCCGTTGAACTGGAACAATGTGGTGTTCAACGAGGTCGTCGCCGGCAAGGGAAACCAGGTGACCACCACGCCGGTCTCGCTGAACCAGGTGGTCAGCGCGGTGCAGACTGGAACCCAGGCGTCGTGGAACGCGCAGAACCTCTATTTCACCGGCGTCGAGCCGATCGGCAGGACCCACCGGGACTTCCAGATCCCGATGTCGGCGACCCTGGTCGGCCAGCTGGTGAACACCGAGGCCGGCCAGCAGCAGTTCCAGAGCTATCTGTCGCTGAGCCTGCAGAGCTGGGTCGCCGGCGGCGCGCACTTCGCCGGCCGGAACGCCAGCGACCTGGACGCCATGCCGGGGATGCTCGGCTTCGCCGAGACCAGCGCGCCGGTCGGCAAGGTCGGCGGCATGGATCTTCGGCTGAAGATGACGCCGAGCCAGACCGTGCTCGGCTACAAGTCCAACAACCTGCCCATGAACACCGAATTCGCCCTGACCGGCGCCGCCGGGCCGTTCGGGGCCAGCCACGCCCTGCGGTTCGGTTATGGCGAGGGCGCCGCGGCGCTCGGCGGCCAGAACGGGTTCGCCGACAAGACCGACTACGATCCGGTGACCGGCGGCGCCAATCCGCTGCTCGGCCTGGCGTCCGGCGGGGCCTTCGCGGATTACCGCATGGCCTTCAGCAAGCGCTTGTCCTTCGACGTCGGCGTCACCGACCGTCGCAGCGTGCGCGACATCAATGTGTTCGGCGCGGCCGAACAGTCGGGCCCCGGCGCCGTCTACGCGGCGACGGCCGAACACTTCGGCGTCAACTATGCGCCGATCACGGCCCTGACCCTGCACGCGAGCTACACCCACCTGCACGAGGACACCGGCCTGCTCGGCGTCCAGTCCATGGCGCCGGGCGCCTTGCAGAACGGGTCGGACACCTCGGGCGTCAGCCTGGGTTTCGACCTCGGCCTGACCCCATCGCTGATGCTCAGCGCCGGGGGCACCATCGCCCGCACCGACTCGGGCCCCGGCCAGATGCTGCAGACGACCAGCGGCGGGCTGGTCAGTTCCTCGGCCGAGGTCGCGCTCAGCAAGACCGGCGTGTTCACGCCGCTGGACCGGCTGCGCTTCACGCTCGCCAAGCCGATGCAGGTGAACGCCGGCCGGATCGGCTTCACCGACTACGGCGTGGTCGACCGTTCGACCGGGGCGCTCGGCCTGATCAACGAGACGGTGAGCGCGACCAGCAACCGCACGCCGTTCTCGGCCGAGATGCTCTACGGGCGGCTGCTGCCCGACCGCAAGACCGAGCTCTCGCTCGTGCTCAAGGCCAGCGCCAACACCGATGCGTTCGCACCGACGGTCGGAACCGAATACATGGCGGCAGCCAAGTACCGGCTGGTGTTCTGATCGGGGGGGATGGCCCGGATGAATCGAGTTTCTGATCTCGGCTAAGGTCCAAGGTGGGTGGATCCACACGGGATCCCGCCACCAACCATCGTCATCCTCGGGCTCGACCCGAGGATCCAGCAGTTCCAACCGGTAAGCTGCGACCCTTCAAACGCGCGACGCGGCCGAGCACGCCGTGCGGCGGGGTCCTCGGGTCTTCGCTGCGCTGCGCCCGAGGATGACTCGGAGGGGATTGGACGCGGAGTTCCGCCCCCGCTACCGCACGAACACCGGAACCGGCGAGCGCAGGTAATCTTCCGCGGCGAAGGCCTCGAGGAAGGCGAGCAGATCCTGGATCTCCAGCGGCCTCGACACATGATAGCCCTGGATCATGTCGCAGCCCATCACCCTCAGCAGGGCGAGCGCCATGGGATTGTCGACGCCCTCGGCGGTGACCTCCATGTCGAGCGCGTGGGCGAGATCAATGGTGGAGCGGACCAGGAGCGGGTCCCGGTGGCTGCTCGTCAGGCCGCTGACGAAGGCGCGATCGATCTTGAGCTCGTGCGCCGGGATCTGCTTCAGGTAGGACAGCGACGAAAGCCCCGACCCGTAGTCGTCGATGGCGATGGCGACGCCGGCCTCCGAAAAGGCGCGGATGTTCGCCAGCGCCCGATCGGGATTGGCGATGACGGCGGTCTCGGTGATCTCGAAGCCGAACCGGCCCCGATGACCGGCCAGGGCGTCCAGCGCCCACCTGGCGAAATCCTCGTCGGAGACGAGGCGCCCGGAGATGTTGAGGTCGAGGCGGAGCGCATGACCGGCCCGGCCGAGCGCGTCGGCGGCGCGGACGGCGTGGTTGATCACCAGCTCCGTGAGCGGGCGGATCTCTCCGGCCTCTTCGGCGAGCGGCACGAACTGGTCCGGCGCCACGAGGTCGCGCGTCGGATGCCGCCAGCGCACGAGCGCCTCGGCCGAGGTGATGGACGAGGTGCGCAGGTTCAGCTTCGGCTGGTAGCAGACGAACATCTCGTCGCTCGTCACCGCAGTGCGCAGATCGCGCATCAGCGCCAGACGGTCGTTCCGCTCGGCCACGTCGCGCTCGGTGAAGGCGCCGAGCTTCACGTGTCCGGCCCGGGCCTTGGCCAGGGCGTGCTCGGCGCGGTCGACCAGCGATTCCAGATCGTCGCCCTCCATGCCGCGCCCGGCGAAGCCGATGGCGACGTCCAGGGCCATGGACCGGTCCGCCAGCGGAATCGGCGCGTGCAGCCGCTGCTGCAGCCGGGCCAGGATCTTTTCCGCGGCGTCGAAGCCTTCGGCGAAGAAGGTGAATTCGATGCTCGACCGGTTGATCCGGCCAAGATGGACCGACGGGGCGCAGGTGCGGATCCGTTCGCAGAGCGCCGCCACCACGGTGTCGGCGTCCGGCTCGCCGAGCTCTTCGCGTATGCCGCTGAACCGCTCGACGCCGACGATGGCGACGAAGGGCTGCCCGAAGGCGCCCGACAGGCCCCGGCGCGGCAGGGCCGGCGCGGCGAGTGGATCAAGGACGGAGCGCTGCTCGAGAACCCCCAGCGCCGCGATCGCCGAAGACCAGTCGGCCTGCGGCTCGCCCGGCTCGTTCGCCGCCAGGTCCTGGAGGGCGCCTCTTACGCGGGCGATGCTGTCGAGCATGGAGGATGCGGTCCGGCGTTCGGTGCCGCCGGCGTCGATCGACAGTGGATCTGAAGAGTCCATGAATTCACTAAACATATCCGTGTTGAACGAGGGTTAAGGTCGAGTCTCCGACAGATCGGTCGGAAGCGATGGAGGGAGCGGGCGGGGCGCCATTTGTCGGCGCGCCTAGGGCGGGCTAAACCAGCGGCGATGTCGCACAACACCTTCGGCCATCTGTTCCGCGTGACCACCTGGGGCGAGAGCCATGGGCCCGCGTTGGGCTGTGTGGTGGACGGCTGTCCGCCGGGGCTGCCGATCGCCGAAGCCGAGATCCAGCACTGGCTCGACCAGCGCAAGCCGGGCGGGTCGCGGTTCGTCACTCAGCGGCGCGAGCCCGACGCGGTGAGGATCCTGTCGGGCGTGTTCGAGGGGGTCTCCACCGGCACGCCGATCTCGATGATGATCGAGAACGTCGACCCGCGCTCGAGGGACTACGGCGAGATCGCCCGCCAGTACCGTCCGGGCCACGCCGACTACACCTATCAGGCCAAGTACGGCGTGCGCGACTATCGCGGCGGCGGCCGTTCCTCGGCGCGCGAGACCGCGGCGCGCGTGGCGGCCGGCGGCGTGGCGCGCAAGGTGCTGGGCGATGGGATCGTCCTGCGCGCCTGCCTGGTGCAGATCGGCCCCCACCGGATCGACCGCGCCCGCTTCGATTGGGCCGAGACCGCGAACAATCCGTTCTGGTGCCCGGACCCGCAGATGGTTCCGGTGTGGGAGGGCTTTCTCGACACGGTGCGCAAGGCGGGATCGTCGACCGGCGCCGTGGTCGAGGTCGAGGCCGAAGGCGTTCCGCCCGGCTGGGGCGCGCCGATCTACGGCAAGCTCGATGCGGAGATCGCCGGGGCGCTGATGTCGATCAACGCGGTCAAGGGGGTGGAGATCGGCGCCGGGTTCGCCGCCGCCGAACTCAGCGGCGAGGAGAACGCCGACGAGATGCGCGCCGGTAACGACGGCCCCCTGTTCCTGTCCAATCGGGCGGGCGGGGTGATCGGCGGCATCTCCACCGGTCAGACCGTCGTGGCGCGGATGGCGCTGAAGCCGACCTCGTCGATCCTCACGCCGCGCCGTTCGATCGACGTCGACGGCGAGGAGGTCGAGGTCCGCACCACCGGCCGCCACGACCCGTGCGTCGGCATCCGCGCCGCGCCCGTGGCCGAAGCCATGCTCGCCTGCGTGCTCGCCGACGCCAAGCTCAGGCACCGCGGGCAGGTGGGGTAGGGGCCACGAAAATTCGGCTCAGCTCTCCGCCAGCCGCTCCAGCGCGTCGCCGGTGAGGCGGCGAACGATCCAGTCGTCCATGCTGAGCGCGCCCAGGGAATCGTAGAAGGCGATCGACGGCGCGTTCCAGTCGAGCACGGCCCACTCCAGCCGCCCCAGCTGTTCGGCGACGCAGCGCCGCGCCAGATGGGCCAGCAGCGCCTTGCCCGCGCCCTGGCCGCGCGCCTCGGGCCGCACGTACAGATCCTCGAGATAGAGGCCGTAGCGGCCCTTGAAGGTGGAGACGTTGTAGAACCACAGGGCGAAGCCGACCGGCCGGCCATCCATCTCGGCGATCTCGCAAAAGGCGCGCGGGGCGGGATCGAACAGCAGGGCCCGCACCGCCGGCTCGTCGGCCTCCACCTGGTCGAGCAGCCGTTCGTATTCGGCGAGCTCGCGGATGAAGGCGAGGATGAGGGGGGCGTCGGCGGGTTGGGCGGGGCGGATGGTCAGGGTCATTTCAGTTCACGCATCCGCTTTTCACTCTTTCCCCTTGAGTCATCCTCGGGCCCCTTGAGTCATCCTCGGGCGGACACTCGCGAAGACGGGTGGAGACCCGAGGACCCGGCCGTTGATCGGCCGGAGCGGCTGGGCGCCCGGGTCAAGCCCGAGCCTGACTCCTAACAGCTGATCGCGAAGACGGATCACGCCCCCGTCGAATCCACCGACAGCTCCCACAGCCGGTCGGCCGCCTCCGGGTCGAGCGCGTGCGGCATGACGCCGACGACGGGGTTGGCCGGGTCGAAGGCCGGCGCCTGGCCGCAGTTTTCGAGGTAGAGGCCGCCGATCCCGTCGAGCTCGGGGGCGGTGGCGGCCCACACGGAGGTGGCGGCGCCCTGTTCGGGCGTCTTGAACCCGGCGTGCACCTCGCCCGCCTCGTCGATCCAGCCGAAGTCGGTCATCTCCTCGCGGCTGAGATGGCGCTGCAGCGCGGTCATGACGCCCCCGGGCATGACGGCGTTGGCGGTGATCCCCCAGTCCTGAAAGCGTTTGTGGAAGCCGACCGCGAACAGGACGTTGGCGGTCTTGGACTGGCCATAGGCCTCCCACTTGTCGTAGGGCCGATGACGGTAGTTGACGTCGTCGAAGTGCACCGGGCTGCGGCGGTGACCGAGCGAGGACAGGGCGATCACCCGCGCGTTTCGGCCCGCCTTGCCGGCGGCGAGCAGGGCGGGGACCAGGCCCACGGCGAGGCGGTAGTGACCGAAGTGGTTGGTCCCGATCTGCATCTCGAAATCGTCGACGGTGTAGGCCAGGGGGCAGGCCATGACGCCGGCGTTGTTGATCAGGAGGTCCAGCGGGTATTCCCCCCAGCGCGCGGTGAAGTCGCGCACCGAGGCGAGGTCGGCGAGGTCGAGCGCTTCCACCGTCACCGGCGCCCTGGCCGTGCGGGCGATGTCGGCGGCGGCCCGTGCGCCCGCCTGCAGGTTGCGCACGGCCAGCACGACGCGGGCGCCGGCCTCGGACAGGGCCCGGGCGGTCTCGACGCCGACCCCGCTCGCGGCGCCGGTGACGATGGCGGTGCGGCCGTGGAGGTCCAGGCCCTGAACCACCTCCCGCGCGGTCGTGTCGGCGCCGAAGCGCGAGATGATGCGGTCGCTCATGGAGCCTTCCAGTCTGACAGGGTCCGGATCAGGCGGCGCGCCACCATTGCACGCCCTCGTCGTCCAGATGCGGCTCCGCGGCCCCCCGCTTCCACAGGCAGTTGAGGTGGGCCATCGCTTCGCCCGTGGCCATGCCGAGCAGGTCCGGGCCGATCTGGCGCGCGAACAGGGCGCCGAACACGTCGACGGCGCGCTTGGGCTCCTGCAGCCGGGTGCGAAGGCGGGCCAGTCCGCGCTCATGGCCGCCGATCAGGTGATCGATGCGCCGGTGCAGGCCATGGAACGGCTCGTTGTGCGCCGGCAGGACCAGCACGTCGTCCGGAACCTCGGCCTTCACCTTGGCGAGCGAGGTCAGCCAGTCGGTCAGGGGGTCGGCGTCGGGCTCGGTGGGATGCACCGAGACGTTGGAGGAGATGCGCGGCAGGACCTGGTCGCCGGAGATCAGCAGCTTCAGGTCGGGGGAATACAGGCAGGCGTGCTCCGGCGAATGCCCGCAGCCGACCACGACGCGCCAGGCGCGCCCGCCGATGGTCACCGCGTCGCCGTCCGACAGGCGGCGATAGCTGTCGGGCAGGGGATAGAGCCCGCGGCCGAAGCCGCCGAAGCGGGTGCGATAGGTTTCGATCGAGGGCTCGTCCCAGCCGGCGGCCTTGTAGAACCGCACGCCGTCCTCGGGCGCCTCGCGGCCGGTGTCGGCGGTCAGCATGCGGCAGGTGATGTATTCGAGGCGCGTCATCCAGAGCCGCGCATCGGGAAACTTGCGCAGGATCCAGCCGGCCAGTCCCACGTGGTCGGGGTGCATGTGCGTGCAGATCACCCGCGTCACCGGCTTGCCGGCCAGGGCGCCGGTGAAGGCGGAGCGCCAACCCTGGGCGCTCTCGTGGGTGCGCAGGCCGGTGTCGACGATGGTCCAGCCGTCGCCGTCGTCGAGCGCCCAGACGTTGATCGCCTTCAGCGAGCCGCCGAGCGGCATGCGCAGCCACAGCACGCCGGGCGCCACCTCCACGGTCTCGCCGGCGCCCGCCTCGGGCACGTGCTCGAACGGGTAGCTCAGCACCGGCCGCGGCGGCTCGGGCTCGTCAAATCCGTCGCTCATCGATGAACGTCTCCAACCGAACCCCCGAGTTGTGCGCGCAACGGGCCCGGGCGTCAAAGTCCGCGACGCCCGCCGGAAGCCCGAAAAAATAGTAAGGTAACCTTTGTAGGTAGACGATAGAGTCCTATATGGGCCGCATGACCCAGCCCGCTCCGCATGACGACGCCCGGGCCTCGGCCCTGGCCGCCGAGATCCGCGCCCTGGTCCGCAAGCTCAAACGGCGCCTGCGCGAACAGGCCGACGTGGGCGATCTGACGCCGTCGCAGACCTCGGCGCTGATCCGGCTCGAACACGACGGGCCGCTCACCGTGTCCGCCCTGGCGCGCGCCGAGGGCGTCCGCCCGCAGTCGATCGGCCCGACCGTGGCGGCGCTCGAGGCGGCGGGGCTGGTGGCCGCCGCGCCGGACCCGCGCGACGGCCGCCAGACCCTGCTGGCGGTCACCCCCGCCTGCCGGCAGTGGATCCTCGCCGGCCGGGAGGCCCGGCACGACTGGCTGGTGCGCATGATCCACCGGGAGCTCGATCCTCAGGAACAGGTCGAGCTCGCCCGCGGCGTGGCCCTGTTGACCCGCCTCGCCGACGCCTGACCGCCCCGAAACCTTCCAGGAGCCCTATCCCATGACGCTGACCGTCCTCGATCCCAAGACCGCACTCGTGGTCATCGACCTGCAGAAGGGCCTTTCCGCCTATCCGACCAACCAGCCGATCGCCGAGGTCGCCGAAAGGGCCGCCGTCCTCGCCGCCGCCTTCCGCCGCCACGGCCTGCCGGTCGTGCTGGTCAACGCCGTCGGCGGGGCGCAGGGCCGCACCGAGCTGGCGCGGCCGCCGCGCGATTTTCCGGCCGACTTCGCCGAGTTCCTGCCGGTGCTGGATCAGCAGCCCGGCGACCATGTGGTCAGCAAGCGCACCTGGGGCGCTTTCATGAACACCGGTCTCGACCCATGGCTGAAGGGGCAGGGCGTGACCCAGGTGGTGATCGTCGGCGTCGCCACCAGCATCGGCGTCGAATCCACCGCCCGCCAGGCCTACGAGCATGGCTACAACGTCACCCTCGCGGTCGACGCCATGGCCGACATGAGCGCGGAGGCCCACGCCCACAGCATCTCCGGCATCTTCCCGCGGCTCGGCGAGACCGGGTCCACGGCCGAGGTCGTCGCCCTGCTCGACGCGGCGACGGCGGCGTGAGCGGACCGGGCCGAGGCGTCTTCCGCGCGCTCGGCGGTCGCAATTTCCGGATCTGGTCGGCCGGGTCGCTGATCTCCAACCTCGGGGCCTGGATGCAGCGCATCGCCCAGGACTGGCTGGTGCTGACCCAGCTGACCCACCACGATCCGCGGGCGGTCGGGCTCGTCACGGCCCTGCAGTTCGCGCCCCAGCTCGTGCTGGTGGCCTGGACCGGCTGGGCGGCCGACCACCTCGATCGGCGCAAACTGCTGTTCGTCACCCAGGCGGTCATGGGCGCGCTGGCGCTCGGACTCGGGCTCCTGACCGTCACCGGCCTCGTCAGGGCCTGGCATGTCTATGGCTTCGCCCTGCTGCTCGGCTGCGCCGCCGCCTTCGATTCGCCCGCGCGGCAGACCTTCGTCGCCGAGATGGTCGGCGAGGCCGACCTGTCGAACGCCATCGCCCTGAACTCCACCTCGTTCAACGCCTCGCGGCTGATCGGCCCGGCGATCGCCGGGCTGGTGATCGCGGCCGTCGGCGCCGGCTGGGCCTTCCTGATCAACGCCGCCTCGTTCGTCGCCGTGCTGGCCTCGCTTGTCCTGCTGCGGACCGGGACGCTTCACCCGCGGAGCCGCCCGTCGCGCGCGCAGGGCGGCCTGACGGACGGACTTCGCTATATCCGCGGCCGCCCGGACCTGATCGCCCTCCTGGTCATGCTGTTCCTGTTCGGCTCGCTGGGTCTGAACTATGCGGTGTTCATCTCCAGCATGTCGGTGTCGGTGTTTCACCTCGGGGCGCAGGGGTTCGGCCTCCTGACCTCGGCCATGGCGGTGGGATCGGTGAGCGGCGCCCTGCTGGTGGCGCGGCGGGAGCGACCGAGCGTTCCGGTCATCGTCGTCGGCGCCGCCCTGTTCGGCCTGGCGTACACGCTGGCGGCCCTTTCGCCGGGATATCTCACCTTCGGGGCGATCCTGGTCGTGATCGGCGCGACGTCGCAGACCGTCACCACCTCGACCACCAGTCTGGTGCAGCTGACCACCGAGCCGGCCATGCGCGGACGGGTGATGGCCATACTGATGACCGTCGCGCTCGGAGGCCTGCCGCTCGGCGCGCCGTTCGCGGGCTGGGTGGCGCACGTGTTCGGCGCGCGCGCGGCCCTGCTGGTCGGCGCCGCGGCGGGGCTCCTCGCCGCCGCCGTGGGCCTGCGCTATCTGATCCGGCATCGCGGTCTGCGTGTCCAGGTCGTCTCACGCCGGCTGCGGTGGAGTTTCGACGACACGGCCTCCTGACGCCTCAGACGGGGCGCGGGCCCGCGAAGCCCCCCGCTCCGACGCTTGACCCTCCCGCCGCGGACGGGCTTATGCTGGCCGCCAAGCGCCGGCCGCAAGTCGGCCGCTCCAGAAACGCATCGCTCCAGAAACGCATCCAGGAGACTTCCGTGATCAGACCCCTAGGCCTCGCGCTTCTCGCGGCCTTCACCCTCGCGGCGGCGCCCTTCGCCGCCCAGGCCGCCGCCCCGGCCACGCCCGCACCGAAGATCGACCTGAAGATCGACCCCGACGCGCACGCGACCGGCAAGAAGGAGGCGCCGGAGGCGCTGAAGACGGCGGGCATCCCCTGCACGCTGACCGACGCCTACTACATCGGCTCGAGCGACTCGAAGGACGACAAGGGCGCCAAGGTCACTCAAAAGCTCTACGAAGTCGCCTGCCAGGGCGCGGTCGGCCAGATCCTCACCTACGCGCCGCCGGCGGCGACCAAGCATTTCGACTGCTTCCAGGTGCTGGGCACGCCGAACATCCGCTGCCGCCTGCCGGGCAACAGCGACCTCAAGGCCGTGGTGTCGGGCTTCGTCACCGCCGCCGGCAAGACCTGCACGGTCTCGGACTACCGCTATGTGGGGGGCACGCCGGCGGGCGATTCCTACTACGAAGTGGGCTGCGCCGGCACGGTGGGCTTCATCATCAAGCACACCGCCGCCAACGAAAGCGTGGCCACCGACTGCGCCATCGCGGTCGGCACCAACCTCGAGTGCAAGCTCACCTCGGCGGAGGCCATCAAGGCGGCCGACCGGGCGACCATCGACAAGCTGGCGGCCGCCTCCGGCAAGACCTGCACGATCAAGGACACCCGCACCATCGGCAAGCTCAGCAACGGCGGATCAGCCTATGAGATCGCCTGCAACGAAGCCAACACCGGCTTTGTCCTCCTGAGCAAGGCCGATGGCAGCCTCGAGCACGCCGTTCCCTGCGCGGACGCCGAATCGCTGCTCGGCGGCTGCAAGCTGACCGACGCCACGGTGGCTCAGACCCAGGAGGCGGCGACCTACACCAAGCTGGTCAAGGCATCCGGTTTCAACTGCGACGTGGCCAAGTACCGGTATATCGGCCTCGACTCCAAGAAGAACGAAGTGGTCGAACTCGCCTGCGGCAACCGGCCGGACGGCGGGATCGCCCTGCTGCCCTCGGACAACTCCGCGGGCGTCGTCCTCGACTGCGTCAAGGCGGGCTCGCTCGGCCAGTCCTGCAAGCTGTCCGATCCGGCGCAGGTCTACGGCCGCTATACCCAGGCTCTGGCCGCCAAGGGCAAGGGCACCTGCAAGGTGACCGGCGCCCACTGGCTCGGCCGCTTCGAGCAGAACCACACCGATCTCGTCGAGACGGCCTGTTCGGACGGTCTGCCGGGCTGGGTGATGGAGGTCGACGCGCACGACAACGCCGTCGATCTGATGTCCTGCGGCCAGGCCAAGGCCGCCGGCGCCAAGTGCACCCTGCCGGGCAACGTCAAGTAGGACGTCGGTCCGCTGAGAAACGGGGCCCGCGGCGCGATCCGCGGGCCTTTTCTTTGGGCCTCATCGGGGACCCAGCCTTCCCTTCCGGGACGGTGCAGGCGGAGAAAGGATAAACGCGGAGATCGCGGAGCAAGGCGCGGAGCGCGCAGAGTGGGGCCGGCTGAAGCGGTTCCGACCTTGTCCCTTATCTCTGCGTGAACCTGCTTCTGAGCGACGCAGGAAGGGGCCCTGGATAAGCGCTGCGCGCTTTCAGGGGTGACGACTTCGGAACGAGAGAAGCGTCTTTCCCTATCCCAGCACCGCCTCGATCAGCATCGGGCCTTCGCCGGCGAGGCCGCGGGCGAGGGCGGCGTCGAAGCCTTCGGCGTCGGTGGCGCGCACCGCCGGCACGCCGAAGCCCTTGGCCAGGCTGACCCAGTCCATGCGCGGATCGCCGAGGTCGAGCAGACGGCGCGCCTGCGGCCCGGCGTTTCCGGCGCGGGTGCGCGACAGCTCGATGTTCAGAATGCGATAGGCGTGGTTGGCGAAGATCACCGTCACCACGTCCAGCCCCTCGCGCGCCATGGTCCACAGGCCCTGCACGGTGTAGGCGGCGGCCCCGTCGCCGTTCAGCGACAGCACCTTGCGCTCCGGCTCGGCCATCGCCGCGCCGATCGCCAGCGGAATGGCCTGGCCGATGGCGCCGCCGGTCAGCGACAGCCAGTCGTGCGGCCGGGCGCCGCGGGTCTGCATGTAGACCGGCAGGCCGCCGGTCACCGCGTCGTCGCAGATGATGGTCTGTTCCGGCGCCCAGCGGGCGATGGAGTCGCCGATCGAATAGGGCGTGAGATCGCCCTTGGGCGCGGCCGGCAAGAGCGGCCCCTGGACCGCCACCGCCTCGGGGGCTCCGAGGGCGTCGGCCAGGGCCTCGAGCGCCGCCGCCGA
Organism: uncultured Caulobacterales bacterium; assembly: GCA_903837135.1. Classification (GTDB taxonomy): domain Bacteria; phylum Pseudomonadota; class Alphaproteobacteria; order Caulobacterales; family Caulobacteraceae; genus CAIOYC01. The sequence continues at coordinate 30,357 of CAILTK010000036.1, read as the reverse complement.
GTCCTCGTGCAGGGCCGACAGGGTCTCCACCTTGCAGCCCTCGGGGACCAGCACGCTGGGCATGGCCGGATAGGCGAAGAAGGCCACCGGGGTGCGGCTTCCCACCAGCAGCATCAGGTCGACGCCGGCCAGGTCGCCGAGCGCCATCTCGCCGAAGTACAGCATCTTGTCCGGCGCGAACCGGCCGGCGCCGCGCGGCTGGCGGGCCAGGAAGGTGTCGACCAGGATCCGAACGCCCTTGCCGGCGATCCGGCCGGCGGCCCGCAGGCCCTGTTCGGTCACGGCGGGCGTGCCCAGCAGCAGCACCGGCTTGGCGGCGGCGCGGAGGGCCTTCGCTGCGGCTTCGACCGCCTTGCCGGCCACGGGCAGCGGCGCGCGGCGAAGCGGCGGGGAGGGGGACGGCTGGGCCTTGACCTCGGTCCAGGCGGTGTCGGCCGGCAGGATCAGGGTGGCTATTCCGCCCGGCGGGCCGCCGCTGGCGGCGACGGCCTCGGCGGTCAGGGCGGCCGCCGTGTCCGCGCTCTCGGCGGACTTGACCCAGACCGAGTGCGGCCGCGCCAGGGCCTCGATGTCGGAGTTCAGCGGCGCGTCGTACTGGCGGTGGTAGGTGGCGTGGTCGCCGACGATGTTGACCATCGGCGACATGGCGCGCCGGGCGTTGTGCAGGTTGGCGCCGCCGTTCGAGAGCCCGGGCCCGAGGTGCAGCAGGGTGCTCGCCGGCCGCCCCGCCATCCGGGCGTAGCCGTCGGCCGCGCCGGTGGCGACCCCTTCGAACAGGGTCAGCACCGGGCGCACGCGCGGTTCGCGGTCGAAGGCCGCCACCATCTGCATCTCGCTGGTGCCGGGGTTGGAGAAACAGATATCGACCCCCGCATCCGCCAGGGTCTTCAGTACCGCCTCCGCGCCGTTCATGCGGCCTCCAGGTCGTGTGGCAGGATCAGTCGAGGCGCACCCTCGTGAACAGCATGAGGGAGCGCGGCGACGAACCGTAGGCCGGTTTGATCGCCGTGGGCAGGTCGTAAACGCTGAACAGGCCGCCGAGGTCGATCAAAAAGTGGCGCGCGACGGGAATGGCGTAGGCGTAGCCGAGGCTGAGCTTGCCGACCCGGAAGACGCGGTCGGCGAGCGGGTTCGGGGCCAGGAACAGCTCGTCCTTGTCGGCCTGCTCGGCGCGCGCGAACACGGTGTGCGGGCCGAAACTGGCGGCGCTTTCCAGGAGGGTGGCGTCGAGCTTTCGGCCGGGCGTGTTCACGTCCTCGCCCCAGGCCAGGGTGGTCTGCCAGTTCCCGCCGGCATAGGCGCGGTTGTAGGTCGCGGACGTGGTGGTGCGCCGCTGGTTCACCTCCGGCGTCAGCTGTTCGGGACTGTGCAGCCAGCCCTGGCTGACCTGCATCGACAGGTCGCGGGTCGGGTTCCAGGTCACGCGCCACGAGCCGCTGTCGAAGCGGGCCGGGTCGAAGTTCCAGCGATACTGGTCGGGCTCGCGGCCGGTGAAGTCCGACAACTCGAGCTTGAGCGTCCTGCCGATCAGAAGCCCCGCCGTCGCGACGCCGAAGTCCACATGGGTGGAATCGAGCCAGTGGTGATCGATCGGCGCCTCGGGGCTGGCCATGCCCGAAAAGCGGTGCAGGTAGGTCACCGGGCCCAGCGCCGGCTCGCCCGGGTAGGCCAGATAGACGAACCCGCCGATCCCGCCGAACGCCGTCGTCAGCGGGTGGGCGTAGGTGACCGAAAGCTCGTCGATGAAGTCGTGCGGGTGCTGGCGGTCGACCAGCGAGACCCTGCCGTCGGCGGTCTCGCCGGTCTGCAACAGTTCCGGATAACCGCCCTTGCCCATGGTCGGGTCGAGCGAGATCATCCCGTGCAGGGTCAGTTCGCCGCCGCCGAGCGGCCGGCTGGCCATGCCCATCAGCATGGATTCGAAGAAGGTCTTGGTCGAGCCGCGCGGGCCGCCCTGGTCGTCGTAGACCAGGGTCCCGTCGCCGTGCAGCATCAGGCTCCACGGCCCGAGCGCGGCGTGCAGGCCCGCGTGCGGCGCCGAATCGGGCTGCCAGGAGGTGCCCGAGCCGTCGCGCGTCATGGGATAGTCGCCGAGCGCGCCGGTCATCGCCATGTGGTCCATGCCGGGCATGGCGGACATGTCCATCCCGGCCATGTCGTCCTTGGCGGGAGCGGGCTTGGCCGGGGCGGGCGGCATGGCCATCCCCGGCATGGCGGGCATGGTCTGGGCCGCGGCGCTGGAGGCGCAGGTTGCAAGCAGCAGGACGAGAACGGGGCGGGACAACATCACCGCGCCGCTTTAGCCGCTAATCCGATCCGCCGCCACGGCCTGTAGATTTCGCCCTCGTCGATGCGCGCTCAAGCTCCTCCCCCGTATGGGCCCCCTATGGGCCTCCTATGGGGGAGGCGGCCGCCCCCGGGTCCGGCCGAAGGCCGGCCCGAGGACAGGCTCCGCGGCCGGAGGGGGCCCGCGCGCGACGTTCGACGCGGCGATCAACGCCGGCGGCGGCGCCGCCCCCTTGTCACTTCGTGACAGCTCCCCCAAGGGGGGAGCAGCTTGACGGGAGTCTAAGCCGCCAGCGTCTCCTGGAAGCGCACCGGCCGGCCGGCGGCGGGGCCGAGAATTTCGTCCTCGCGCATCACCACCCGGCCGCGGATGATGGTGGCGACCGGCCAGCCTTTGGTCTGAAGGCCGTCGAACGGGGTCCAGGCCGAGCGGGTCTTCATGTCGGCGTGGCGCAGGGTGCGTTCGGCCTTGAGGTCGACGACGGTGAAGTCCGCGTCCCAGCCCTCCATCATCCGCCCCTTGCCGGCGATGCCGAACACGCGCTGCGGGCCGTGGCTGGTGAGGTCGACCAGCCGCTCCAGGGTCAGCCGCCCGGCCGCCACATGGGTCAGCATCACCGCCAGCAGGGTCTGCACCCCCGGCATGCCGGAGGGCGAGGCCGGGTAGGGGCGGGCCTTCTCCTCCAGGGTGTGCGGTGCGTGGTCGGAGCCCAGCACGTCGGCGACGCCGTCGGCGATCCCACGCCACAGGCCGGCCCGGTGGCGCGCCTCGCGGATCGGCGGGTTCATCTGCGCCAGCCCCTTCATCCGCTCATAGGCCTCGGGCGCCTCGAGGGTGAGGTGCTGGGGCGTGAGCTCGACGCTGGCCACGTCGCGATGGTGCGACAGGAACTCGATCTCCTCGGCGGTGGTCACGTGCAGGACGTGGATGCGCTTGCCCGCGGCGCGGGCCAGCCGCACCAGCCGCTCGGTGGACTGGATCGCCGACTGGGCGTCGCGCACCTCCGGGTGGCTGGTCCAGTCGCCGGTGCGGGCCAGGGGGCGGCGCTCGGCCAGCCGGTATTCGTCCTCCGAATGGAACGTGCCCCGCCGGCGGATGTGCGCCAGCACCTCGGCCACGCCGGCGTCGTCCTTGACCAGGAGGGTGCCGGTGGAGGCGCCCATGAACACCTTGACCCCGCAGCAGCCCGGCAGCCGCTCGAGCTCCCCCAGGAACCGTGCGTTCTCGTGCGTGCCGCCGACGTAGAAGGCGTGGTCGCAGTGCATGCGGCCGTCGGCGCGCCTCAGCTTGTCGGCCAGGGCCTCGGGGTCGGTGGTGGTCGGCTCGGTGTTCGGCATTTCGAACACGGCGGTCACGCCGCCCATGACCGCGCATTCCGAGCCGGTGGCCAGGTCTTCCTTCCATTCCAGACCGGGTTCGCGGAAGTGCACCTGGCTGTCGATCACCCCCGGCATCACGGTCAGGCCGCGCGCGTCGAACACCTCGCCCGCGTGCGCCCGGCGAAGGTCGCCGACGGTGACGATGCGGCCGGCGCGCACGCCCACGTCGGCCATGCCGCGGCCGGCGTGGTTCACCACCTCGCCGCCGCGCAGGATCAGGTCGAAGGTCTCGCTCAACGGGCCGCTCCCACCACCGAAAAGTCCGGTGTCACGGTCTCGTGGTAGAGCCCCACGGCCGCGCGCACCACCCAGTCGATCGGCAGGTCGAGCATATGGCAGACCTCGTGGTTCAGGCCCGGATCGATCTTCAGATAGGTCTCGAAGTCGCGCGGCCCGCGCAGCACTCGCGCATTGGGGCCCCACGGGGCGTAGAGCCGGTCGTCGGAGGGCCCGAACAGGCCGAGCGTCGGCGCGCCGGCGGCCGCGGACAGATGCATCAGGCCGGAATCGTTGCCGACGAACAGCCGCGCGCGCTTCAGGCAGGCGTAGGCGGTGAGCAGGTCGACCTTGCCGACGAGGTCGATCAGCCGGTCGCGCGGCGTGGACCGGCGCGCCGCCTCGGCCGACCAGCGGTCGTCGGGGCCGCCCAGCAGCATGAGCCGCCCGCCGGCCATCGGTCCGGATGGGCCGAGCAGCTCGGCCGCCAGCACGGCGAACTGCTCGGGCGGCCAGGTCTTGCCGACCCAGTTCGCGGCGGGGGCCAGGGCCAGGATCGGCCCCTCGCCGCGGGTCAGGGCCTCGGCCCGGGCCTCGGTCTCGGCCGAGGTGAACAGATAGGGCGACGGCGGATCGTCCTCGAGGCGCAGCACCCGCGCCGCCTCCAGCACCTTGTGCATGGGCGCGAGACCCGCCGGCAGCGACTTCTTCACCGCCCGGCGCCGGGCGCGCAGGAAGCGGGCGAGGCCGGAGCCGCGCATGTCGAGCACCAGGCCCCAGCGCCGCTTGCGCGCCGCCACCCACAGGTCGAACCAGTGGCCGGCGAAGCGCTTGCGCTCGAACGGAACCAGCGCCTCCAGCCCGGGCGTGTCGCGGAACAGGGGCGCGGTCAGCGGCCCCGCGGCGATGGTGAACACCGCGTGCGGCGCCTCGTCGACCAGGCGTCTGAGCAGGCCGGACGTCAGCACCGCGTCGCCGATACGGCTCGAGGTTATGAACAGAATCGGAAACCGCGGTTGGGCCATCCCAGCCCTTATAAGGGCTTGGCCCGGCCGGGCGCTACCGGCACGCGCGCCACGCGTTGCCCGAACGTCAGGCTCGGACTAGGCTTGGGCAGACGATACGCGGGGAGAGACGGCGCATGCAGGGATTGATGCAGGACTGGCCGCTGACGGTCGACAGGATCCTGGATCACGGCGCGAGCTGGCACGGCGGTCGCGAGGTGGTGACCCGCGCGATCGAGGGCGGCATCGTACGCACCACCTATGGCCAGATCCACGCCCGGGCCAAGAAGCTGTCCAACGCCCTCCTGGAGCACGGGATCAGGCCCGGCGACCGGGTGGCCACCCTGGCCTTCAACACCTACCGGCACATCGAGGCCTGGTACGGGGTGATGGGCATGGGCGCGGTGTGCCACACGCTGAACCCGCGCCTGTTCGCCGAACAGCTGGTCTACATCATCAACCACGCCGAGGACCGGATCCTCCTCGCCGACAGCAGCACCGCGCCGATCCTTCAGGGCATCCTGCCGCAGTGTCCGAAGATCGAGAAGGTGATCTGGCTGACCTCCGACACCCACGTGCCGGCCGGCCTTCCGGGCGTGTCGTACGAGAGCTTCATCGCCGGCCAGAGCGAGGTCTGCGCCTGGGGCGGCTTCCCGGAAAGCCAGGCGGCGGGGCTCTGCTACACCTCGGGCACCACCGGCAACCCCAAGGGCGTGCTGTACTCGCACCGCTCGAACTATCTGCACACCATGATGAGCCTGCAGGCCGACGTGCAGGGGCTTTCGGCGGCCGACAATGTGCTGATGGTGGTGCCGATGTTCCACGCCAACGCCTGGGGCCTGGCCTTCTCCGCCCCGGCGGTGGGGGCCAAGCTGGTTCTGCCCGGCAGCCAGATGGACGGCGCCGCGATCCTGGAGCTCCTGGAGACCGAGCAGGTCAGCGTCTCGGCCGCCGTGCCGACGGTGTTCCAGATGCTGCTGCAGCACCTGGAGAAGACCGGCGCGCAACTGCCCTATCTGAAGAAGGTGCTGATCGGCGGTTCGGCCTGTCCGGAATCCATCATCCGCAGCTTCCGCGACAAGTACGACGTCGAGGTGCTGCACCTGTGGGGCATGACCGAGATGTCGCCGGTCGGCAGCGTCGGCGTGCCGTGCGCCACCGTGGCGGCCCTGCCGTACGACGAGCAGATGCCCTACCGGCTGAAGCAGGGCCGCGCGCCCCTCGGCGTCGACATGAAGCTCACCGACGACGACGGCAAGCTGCTGCCGCAGGACGGCCAGACCTTCGGCCGGCTCAAGGTGCGCGGCCATTCGGTGGCCCGGGCCTACTTCAAGGGCGAGGGCGGCGATATCCTCGACGCGGACGGCTACTTCGACACCGGCGACGTGGCGACGCTCGATGCGCTCGGCTACATGCAGATCACCGACCGGGCCAAGGACGTGATCAAGTCGGGCGGCGAATGGATATCCTCGATCGAGATCGAGAACATCGCCGCCGGCCATCCCAAGGCGGCGCTGGCGGCGGTGGTCGGCCTGGTCCACCCCAAGTGGGACGAGCGGCCGCTCTTGATCGTCCAGCTCAAGCCGGGCGAGACGGCGACCAAGGAAGAGTTCCTGCACTTCCTCGACGGCAAGATCGCCAAATGGTGGATGCCCAACGACGTGGTGTTCGACACCATCCCCCTCGGCGCCACCGGCAAGATCGACAAGAAGCTGATCCGCCAGAAGTTCGACGGCTACCACTGGCCCGAGGCGGTGGCGGCGGAATAACCGGGCTGGTCCACGCCCTATCTCCCCCGCGAAGCGGCGGGCGGTAGGATTTTATCAGTTGAAATGCGGCAGCGATCCTATGGCGACCGAGATCGCGCCGGTGACGGCGAACACGATCAGGGCGTCGCGCACAAGCACGCGCAGCGATTGTTTCGTAGGGGCCTTGGGTGCGGCCGGCGGTTGAATCTCGTTTTGACGCATGGGCGATCCTCCGCCCGGCGCGCAAACAAGAAACGATCCAGTAACCATGCCGACGCGCGGCCGGCTTGAGCCTCAGTGGATATAGCGGTCGTAGCGGCCGGCGCGGTAGTCGGCCATCACCTTGCCGACGCGGACGTCGCCGAGGGGGACGCCGCCCTGGGGCTTGGCGCCCGAGCAGCCGAGCGCCTTGAGCATGGCCTCCCTGCTGTCGGGCTTGATCGCCGACCAGGGGCGAACCTTGAGGTCGGAGGACTGGAACACGCCGCCGGCGTCGTAGGCGGCGGAGTATTGCTGCTGCAGCTTGTCCCTGGCGCAGTCGAAATTGGTCTGCACGATCTGGTACTCCGCGGTCTTGCCGGCGGGGACGCCCGGGACCTTGGTCGGCGTGCGCAGGATCACCACCTCGAAGATCTGGGCGATCGCGCCGGTCAGCCGCGGCGACTGCAGGTCGGTCATCGAAAGCACCGTCCTGTCGACCTTGAGCACGTAATAGCTCGCCGCCAGGGCGACGGTCGGCGCCGCGGTCAGGCCGATCGCCGCCGCGGCCATTGCAAGGCTCCGCACCCTCATCATCCCGACACTCCTGATCCGATCCTGTCTCGCGGTCTTAGGGCGCCCGGCGATCGATCTTCAACCGGTTGTTGCGGCGGGTCACGCCAGGCGGAAGACGCTGTCCGGACCGGTTTCGCCGACGGCGACGACGAGGCCGCTGCGCTCGAGGTGGATCAGGTGCGCGAGCACCGAGCGGGCCGCCGCCGGGTGCAGGCGCGGGTCCACCGCGGCGTACATCACCGGCACCATCTCGATGATCCGGCGCGGACCGGCCTGAAGTTCGGCCAGGATCTGCCGCTCGCGATCGAGCCTGTGGGTGCGGTAGGCGGCGAGGAAGGGCCGCACCGCCGTCACCGGCGGCCCATGGGTGGGGATCAGCATGGAGAAATCCCGCGCCTCCACCTTGGCCAGGCTGGCGTAGTAGTCGCTCATGTCGCCGTCGGGCGGCGACACCACGGTGGTGGACCAACCCATCACATGGTCGCCGGAGAACAGCAGGTTCTCCTCCAGAAGGGCGTAGCAGACGTGGTTGGAGGCGTGGCCGGGCGTGGCCACCGCCTCGAGGGTCCAGCCGCGCCCGGCCACGCGCTGGCCGTCGGCCACCTCGATATCCGGCCGGAAGGCGGTGTCGCTGGCCGCCTCGGACGAGCCGACCATCGGGTCGATGCGGCCGTAGACCGGCGGCTTGCCGGTGCGCTCGGCCAGGGCGTGCGACAGGGGCGAGTGGTCCGAATGGGTGTGGGTGGTCAGGATGGCGGCGACCGTCTCGCCCTTCAACGCGTGCAGCAGGGCGTCGAGGTGGGCGGGCAGGTCCGGGCCGGGGTCGATCACCGCCACCTGGCCCCGGCCGACGATATAGGTTCCGGTGCCGAGATAGGTGAAGGGGCCGGGGTTTTCAGCCGTCACCCGCCGGACCAGCGGCGTCAAACCGACGGCGCGGCCGTAGGCGGGATCGATCTCGTGGACGAACGGAATCATGCGCGGTCGCTCCTGGCCCTGTCCGCCACGGCCCGCCGTTTGCGAAGGCCGGTTAAGGTTTCGTAAAGGGTATCGGTCATGGCCGTGCAAGCAGCGGTTTTTGTTTCAAAACGGCTCCAGCCGCCGGTGGCGGCGATCCTGTGTCTCATGGCGATGCAGCTGCTCAACATCTCGCTCTCGGGGTGCCATGAGGAGCCCCTGCCGATGGGCGCGGTGCGGGTCGCCGTCTCCCACCGCTAAACCACGCCGGACAGGTCGTATCCGGCGGCCTGACCGAGACGGATCAGCTCCTCGCGCGGGCGTTCCGTCTGTCCGAGCGACCAGGTGACGATCGAGCGGGTGCCCGAACGGCAGAAGGCCAGCACCGGTCCGCCGGCGCCCGAGACCGCCTCGGCCACGGCCTTGACCTGCGCGTCGCCCGGCCGGCCGACCACCGGCACATAGGCATAGGCCAGGCCCTCGGCTTCCGCGGCCGCCTGCATCTCGGCGCTGGACGGCTGGTCCGGGGCCTCGCCGTCGGGACGGTTGTTGATCACCAGCACATAGCCGCGCGTCTTGGCGGTTGCGAGATCCTCCAGCTCGAGCTGGGGCGCCACGGCGAAGTCGGGTGTGACGGGGCGAATGTCGGCCATGGGCGGGTCCTCCGAGGGACCCCTACCTAGAGCAAACCGCCCTCAAACGGAATCGTTTAAGGTGGATAGTTTGCTCTGGATTCCAAAGTTTAGCGCCGCTGCGCGTCCCTCCGCGATCTCCGCGTTGAATCCTTGGAGCTCTTCCGCGGCTACCGGATCGGCGTCGGCGCCAGGACCGTCGAGCCGTCCGGGCCCATGCGGGCGTGGGCCAGCTGGTCCATCAGCCCCTGCGCGCGCGGGTCGCCGAGCAGCCAGGCCGAAGCGGCGACCGCCTTCAGCGAGGCGGACGAGACGCCCAGCGCGTGGGAGAAGGCCTCGAACATCGACTTCTTGGCCGGCAGGGTCTTCAGCGTCACCCGCTGGTCGGCGGGCAGGCCGGCCAGCCGCTTGGCCTCGCGCACCGCGTCGTAGAAGCCGCCGAGGCCGTCGACCAGGCCGAGCTGGCGCGCCTGCTCGCCAGTCCACACCCGGCCCCGGGCGATCTCGCGCACCCGCTCGGGCGACAGCTTGCGGCCGGTGGCCACGCGCTGGACGAAGCCGGCGTAGATCCGGTCCATCCAGGCCGAGACCTGGGCCGACTGGCTGGGGGTGAACTCCTGGCCCGAGGCGAAGGCGGAGGCGAAGTCGCCGCCGACGCCGAGGCTGCGCTGGTCGACGCCGAAATGGCCGAGGGCGTCGGCCAGGGCGAACTTGCCGCCGAACACGCCGATCGAGCCGGTCAGGGTGGTGGGTTCGGCGACGATCTCTGTCGCCTCCGACGAGATCCAGTAGCCGCCCGAGGCCGCATAGGTCCCCATCGACACCACCACCGGCTTGCCGGCCGCCTTGGCGGCGCGCACGCCGGCCAGGATCTGTTCGGACGCGGTGTCCGAGCCGCCGGGGGAGGAGACGCGGAAGACGATGGCCTTGACCGCCTTGTCGTCGATGGCGTCGTGGAAGGCCTGGGCGACGTCGTCGGAATAGACCCCCGACTGGCCGTTGAGGCCGCCGTTCTTCGAGGTCCCGGTGACGATCTCGCCCTCGGCGCCGATCACCGCGATGCTGTTCGGGCTCGCCACCAGGGCCGCGGGGGCCGCCGCCCGATAGCTGGCGAAGTCGACCAGTTCGGTCCCGCCGCTCTGCTGCCGGATCGCCGCCTTGGCGTCCTCGACCTGACCGACGTGGTCGATCAGCCGCCGCGCCAGGGCGTCCTCGGCGACGTAGGGGCCGGCCTCCAGCGTCGCGCGCAGCTTGGCGACGTCCTGCTTGCGGTCGGCGGCGGCCTCGCCGAGCTCGCTCTGATAGACCGAGGTCATCCAGCCGAGCTCGGCCTCGCGGTGGGCCGGCGTATAGTCGGAATAGAGGTAGGGATTGACCGCGTTCTTGTATTCGTAGCGCTGCTGATAGTCGGCATGGATCTGCCACTTGTCGAAGAAGCGCTTCAGGAAGGTGTCGCTGGAGGCGATGCCCACCGACTGCAGGGCCGCGCCCGGCTGCATCCAGAAATCGCCCGAGGCCGCGCCCAGCATGTAGGAGGCGGTGGAGATCCCCTGGGCGTAGAGGCCCTGGCTATGCGCCAGTACGGGCTTGCCGTGGGCGCGGAACGAGCGGATCGCCAGCCGCAGTTCGTCCGCCTCGGCCGGGGAGACGCCGGCCTCGGGCAGCCGGATCAGGAGCCCCTTGACCCGGTCGTCGGTCTCGGCCCGGTGCAGGGTCTCGACCACCGAGAGCACCGACAGCGAGCGGCCGTTGAGGAAGGCGAGGGGGTTGAGGCTGTCCTGGTCGGCCAGCGATTCGCGCAGGTCGAGGTTCAAGACCGCGTTGGCCGGCGTCGCGGCCGGCTTGGCCGAGCTCGCCAGCGAGATCAGAAGGACGATCGGCAGTCCGACGAAGAACAGCACGAGGCCGGCGAACACGCCGGCCATGGTCAACAGAAACTGCTTCATCTGGCGCTCGCCGGCCCTCGGGGCGCGGGGGGCGCCGTCCGGATCACCCTAGCGCGCGTCCGGGGCGCGTCAAAGACGTTAGCGCGCGAAGGGAAGCGCGACGGTGCGCGGCCGCGCCGGGCGGCGCAGGACGTCCGGCCCGGCTCAAGCGGAACAACAAAGGAGAGGAAGACGTTAGCTGCGAAGGCGTAAAGCTTTGCGAGGGTCCGGTGACGTTTATCCACGAAGAGCAGAAGACGAACCGGACCGTATGGATGGTGCTCGGCGCCATCGTCGTCGCCGTCATCATCGGCATCGTCGTCGTGACCAACAGCAACAACAAGGCCGCCGCGGCCAAGGCGTCCGCCGACGCCGCCGCCTTGAATGCGACGAGCGCGGCGCAACAGTCGGCCACCGCGGCGTCGACCACCGCGGAGCAGACCAGCCAGCAGGTTCAGGCCGCCGCTCAGGTCGCCGCCGCGCAACAAGCCGCGGCGGATTCGGCGCAGGTCGCGATCGCCAACGCCAGGGCGCAGCAGGCCCAGGCGGCCGCCCAGCAGGCCGCCGCCGCCAACGCCACCGGGCAGGCGCAGCAATAACCTCGCCAGCCGGCCGAGGCCGGCGGCGATTCGCTGAAGCCGACGCTCGGTCGTCCTGGCGCGGCCTGCCTGCAGCGGGCGCGGTCGCCGGCCGCGGCTCGGCTCGGGGCGGCGATGCGTGGGAGAGGGCCTTGGGCCTCTGCTGGGCCCTGCGCGACGGGCGTTCGGGACGCCCGCGCTAAATCCTTGATCCAATTGGTCGGAGTAGCAAGATTCGAACTTGCGACCCCCACGTCCCGAACGTGGTGCTCTACCAGGCTGAGCTATACTCCGACTTGGAGGCGGGCCTTATAGAGGAGGGGCATGGGCGCCGCAAGCGGTGGTTCGCGCCCATTTCGACATGCTGTTGCAAGGCCCTGCGCCGTGCGCTATGTGCACCGCCTTCCGACGCCGGGGCCTCCCCTCGCGGACCATCCTTGGGGGATGGTGTAATGGTAACACTGCGGTTTTTGGTACCGTCATTCTAGGTTCGAGTCCTAGTCCCCCAGCCAGGCCTTTTCAAAGGCGTGCAAGTATATAAACCTCCGTATACAGAGTGATTTTACAGCCCGTTTTGCAGGTATCGCGCCGGCCTTGTTCCGTTCAAGGCGCACCATGATCGCTCGGCCGGCGGCTTCTGATCTTATGTACCGCTTGGCGATCTCGCTGGCTCGACGGCTTTTCCCAGTCCAAAATCGTGGCGACGTCGTCCGCGGTAGCCCGCCCCGCACGAATTCTGTTGCCGCGGCGCCACGCAGATCGCGCCATCGAAGACCCGTCATTCCCGCAGCGAGTTTCGCCTTCCCAAACGCTGTTGCAAGGCCAGGCTCCGTCCAGGGTCTCCGAAGCGACGAATTCAGGATCGTAGGGGAGTCGCCGCGTGCCATTTCGGTAGAGTCGTCATATAATTTGACGAATGATGGGCTTGCGTGCCCACTCGGGCCGAGGGTCGCATGATTGAACTGGTCGAGGTTTCTCCCCGCGATGGGCTGCAGAACGAACCGACCGTCCTGTCCACCGACGACAAAGTCGCCCTGATCCGGCGCGCCGAAGCGGCGGGCGTGTTGCGGCTCGAAGTCGCCAGCTTCGTCAACCCCAGGCTGGTGCCGCAGATGGCGGACGCCGAGGCGGTGATCGCCGCCCTGCCGGCGCGGCCGGACCGGGTGCGCATCGGCCTGGTGCTCAATCTGCGGGGCGCCGAGCGCGCCCTGGCCACTTCGGTCGACGAACTCGGCGCGGTCTGCACGGCCACGGACGCCTTCGGAATGGCCAACCAGGGCAGGCCGAGCGAGGCGACCGTGCAGGAGAGTTGCGCGATCCTGGCGCTGGCCCACGCGCGGGGGCGACGGGCGCAGGCGACCATCGCGGTGGCGTTCGGCTGCCCGTTCGAGGGGGCGGTGGACCCGCAGCGGGTGGTGGCGATCGCGCGCACCCTGGCCGCCGCCGGCGCGCGCGAGGTCGCCATCGCCGACACCATCGGCGTGGCGCGTCCGGGCGAGGTCTCGCGGCTGACGGCCCTGGTCGCGGCGGCGGTCCGGCCCCTGCCGGTGCGGGTCCACCTTCACGACACCCGCGGCATGGGCGTCGCCAACGTCATGGCCGCGGTAGACGCCGGGGCGCGCACCATCGACGCGGCGATCGGGGGGACCGGCGGCTGTCCGTTCGCACCCGGCGCCGCCGGCAATGTGGCGAGCGAGAGCGTGGCCTACGCGCTGGGCCCGCGGGTCGCGGTCGACGGCGAAGCCCTGCTGGACGCCGCCTTCTGGCTCAACGAACGGCTTGGCCGGACCATGGTCTCTCCACTGATGCGATCCAGGGCGAAGTCCGTGCTGCGAACCGGAGAAGAAGGATGATCGTCCTCTACGGCGGGCCGACTCCCAATGCGCGCAAGATCGGCGTCGCCCTGTTCGAGATGGAGCTGGCCTGGCGGCTCGAGCCGATCGACATCCTGGCCGGCGACCAGCTGACGCCGCGGTTCCTGGCGCTGAACCCCAACAACAAGACTCCGGTCATCATCGACGAGGACGGACCGGGCGGGCGTCCCCTGACCCTGTGGGAGACCGGCGCGATCCTGCTCTATCTGGCGGAGAAGACCGGCCGCTTCCTGCCCGAGGATCCGACCCGGCGCGCCATCTGCTGGCAATGGCTGATGTTCCAGGTCTCGGGGATCGGGCCGATGTTCGGCCAGGAGGTCCACTTCACCCACTACGCCAAGGACCAGCACCCCTACGCCATCGCGCGCTACAGCCGCGAGGTCGATCGCCTGCTGAGGGTGCTGGACAAGCGGCTCGGCGAGGCCGCCTGGCTGGCCGGGGACGACTATACCATCGCCGACATGGCCACCCTGCCGTATCTGCGGCGGCAACTGAGCGAAAAGGCCGGCCGCCACCCCCACATCGAACGCTGGGCCGCGGCCATGATGGCCCGACCGGCGGTGCAGGCGGGCCTGCAGGTCGGCGTGGCCCGGCCCGAGGTGATCGAGGGCGGCCTGCGGGGCTTCACCGACGAGCACCGCTCGATCCTCTGGGGCGAACGCCAGCACGCGGCGCGCTGAGCGGCCGGCTCCGCTCGCCCGCGGATCGAAAGGTGAGCCCCTACAGATTTACCGCCGTATGCATGCGCTCGCCGAACATGTTGGACCACTGTTCGGGCGTGAGCCTGGCCTGTTGCTGCATATACTTCGCCGGGATGGCGCGCTCGGCGTCGCGGCCGCGGATCACCGCCGGGCGCTCGCCGATCCGTGAGAACCGGCGGTGGGTGTGGGGGTATTGGCCGATGTCGATGTTCACCACCCCGGCGGCGGAGCGGCCCGGCCATACCGCGATGTCGGCGATCGAATATTCGTCGCCCGCCAGATAGTCGGCCTCGCCGAGGCGCCGCTCCAGCACCGTCAGCAGCCTCTGCATCTCGAGGGTGTAGCGCCGGATCGCATAGTCGTAGCGCTCGGGCGCATAACGCAGGAAGTGGGAGGCCTGACCGCCCATGGGACCGAGGCCGGCCACCTGCCAGGTCAGCCACTGCAGGGCCACGCTCCGCTGGCGGGGGTCCTTGGGCAGGAGCCGACCGGTCTTCTCGGCGATGTACTGCAGGATGGCGCCGGACTCGAACACCGCGTGCGGGCCGCCGCCGAAGGGCGGATCGTGATCGACGATCGCCGGCAGCTTGTGGTTCGGATTGATCCGGCCGAACGCCGGCGTCAGGTGATCGCCCTCGAAGATGTCGTAGTTGATCAGCCGATAGGGCAGGCCGGTCTCCTCCAGGGCGATGGAGATCTTCTGGCCGTTGGGCGTGCCGGTGAAATGCAGGTCGATCATGCGCGGTCTCAGTCGCCGTAGGCCAGCTTCAGTCCTGGCCGGGGCCAGCGGCAGCGGTAGAGCCGGCCGCTCGAGGAGGCCGTGGCCCAGACGTCGCGCCGGTCGGCCCCGCCGAAGCAGAGGTTGGTGATGGCGAGTTCGGGGAAGCGCACGAGGTCGCTCCAGCCCTCCTTGTCAGGATCGAACACGGTGATCCCGCCTTCGACCAGGGTGCCGACGCAGACCTTGCCGCCCGCCTCCACCTTCAGGCTGTCCAGGAGCTGGTATCCCGGCAGGGTGCAGAGCAGCCGGCCGTGCAGCCAGGGCGCGGGCGGCGGCTTGAGCACGCCGGGCGCGTCGATCTCGAACGCCCACAGACGTCCCGTCGGCGTCTCCGCGGCGTAGAGCGTTCCGCCGTCCGGCGACAGGCCGACCCCGTTCGGTCCCAGCATCTCGCCCCGGACCTTGACGATCCGCGAGCCGTCCGCCTTGGCGTAATAGAGGGCGCCATGGTCGCGGCCCAGCGCGCTGGACTTGCCGTGGTCCGAGAACCAGAAGCCGCCCATGGTGTCGAACACCAGGTCGTTCGGCCCGTGCAGGGGCGCGCCGTCGCAGCCGGTGTAGAGGGTGACGACCGCGCCGGTGGCGAGGTCGACGCGCTGGATCGAGCCGCCCGCATAGTCGTGCGGCTTGTGGCCGGGGATCAGCGCGCCCTCGATCTCGTACCATTCGAAGCCGCCGTTGTTGCAGACGTAGACGGCGCCGTCAGGGCCGATGGCGGCGCCGTTCGGCCCCCCGCCGAGTTCGGCGATCACGGTCACGCCGCCGTCCGGGGCGACGCGCGACAGGGTCTGGCGTTTGATCTCCACCAGGACGATCGAGCCATCGGCCATCCAGATCGGCCCTTCGGCGAACTGCAGGCCTTCGGCGACGACGCTGAGATTTTCCATCTTCGGCCTCAGCGCTGGGGCGGACGGGCGCCGCCGAGGAAGTCGGCGGCCTTGAAGGACGCCGGCGCGGCGACTTCGACGATCGGCTCTTCGCGATTGTCGAACTCCATGCGCAGGGCGCGGGTGATCACCGCATGCATGTCGTAGAGGCAGGTGATGTAGGTGAACTCGAAGATCTCCTCGTCGCTCCAGAAGGTCTTCAGCGCGTCGAACACCGCCTTGGGCGTCCGCCCGCCGGCCTGCGACAGGCAGTCGGCGTAGGCCAGCACCGCGCGCTCCTTATCGTCGAACAGGTCGGACACCTGCCAATGCGGCACGGCGGCGATCTTGTCGTCGGCGACGCCGAGGCCGCGCAGGGATTTGCAGTGCTGAGAGAAGACGAACTGGCTGCCCTTCACCCAGCCGGCGCGGGTCTGGCCGAGCTCGCGCAGCACCGGGTCGATCTTGCGGTCCGGATGGCGGTAGACCGCGAACCCGTCCACCGCGTGCTGGAAGATGTCGGGCGAGAGGGCGAACACCGTCCACCAGTCGCCCGGGGTGCCGGTGGCCGTGCCGGGCGTCTCCACCGGGTCGACCCCCTCGCCGAACAGGCGGTCATAGTATCGGGTGATGATCTCGGCCGTGACTTCCGAGCGGGGAACCTGGCGCAGGACGGGCATGGGACAACTCGCGGATTGAGGGGTCAGGCGTATTTGCGGAAGTCGGCGACCCGCGCGGAGTCGAAGTATTCGTCGAGGCGGGTGATCTTGCCATTCGCGACCGCGCAGATGACGCAGGCGGGCAGGTGCACGCGGACGCCGTCCTGCACGCGCGTGCCGCGCAACACGTGCTGCTGCACGAAGCCGCCGGGGAAGATCTCCACCCGCCGGTCGTCGTACAGCCGGTCGACGATGCGGGTCACCATGCCGGCGAGCACCTTCCTGTTGTCCTGCGGCCCCTGGATCAGCTCGTCGGTGTTATGCCAGATTTCGGCGTCGGGCGCGTAGCAGTCGACGAGGCCGTCGATGTCGCCGGCTTCGACACAGTCGAAGAACCGTTGGGCGAGGGCCTTGATCTCGTCGGGACTGGACATGGGCTTGGCTCCTGGACTGTCGTGAGGAAGGGGTCAGCGCGCCACCGAGGCGTTCATGCGCCGGGCGTTGTTGGCGGCGAGCAGGCTGTCGATGTCGTCTCCGGCGTAGCCGGGATCGGCGGACTCGCCGAAGGCGGCGAGCATCTCGGCGACCTGCGCCTCGGCCAAGCGTCTCCATTCCGGGTGCGTGAAGATATAGAACTCGTCCGCCCGGATGGCCTTGACCAGGCGGCGGCCGATGGCGTCCGGCGACATGCCGCCGGCCAGCACCTGGTCCATCGCCGCGGAGGTCTCGGCGGCGGCGCCCTGCTCCTGGGCGCCGGGGCGCAGCTCGCGGGTGGTGCGGACGATCCGGGTGGCCGACATCCCCGGGCAAAGCACCGATACGCCGACGCCGGTGTCCCGCAGCTCGTTGCGCAGGCCGAGCGCTATGCCCATGGTCGCGAACTTGGAGGAGATGTAGGCGATCGAGATCGGCGGCGGCACGATGCCGACCATCGAGGCGGTGATCACCAGGTGCGCCGGCTCGCCCGAAGCCTTCATTTCGCCGAGGAAGGTGCGGCAGGCGTAGAGGTGGGCGTGGGCGTTCACCGCATAGTTCCAGCGCCAGACTTCCGGGTCGTAGACCTCGAACCTGCCGGCGCCGCCGCCGACCCCCGCGTTGCTGAACAGGATGCGGACCTCGCCAAAGGCGTCGGCGGCGGCGCGCGCCTTGGCCCATTCGCCTTCTTCGGCGACGTCGAGCTGCAGCGGCAGGGCGTCCGCGCCGAGCGCCGCGATCTCCCGCGCCGCCGCCTCCGCCCGGCCCTGGTCGATGTCGGCCAGGATCAGGCGCGCGCCCTCCGCGGCGAGGGCCCTGGCGGCGGCCAGGCCGATGCCGCTGCCGCCGCCGGAGATGAAAGCCGTCTTGCCGTTGAGGTCCTGCATCAGCCGTGCTCCGATCGGGACAGGGCGGCGTCGGCGACGATGGTGCGCGAGACGCCGTAGTAGATCAGCGCGGCGACGATCGACAGGGGCGCGAGCCAGACCAGCGATCCCTGCAGGCTGCGCGCCACATGGGCGTGGCGCAGGGCGTCGCTGAGCATGCCGATGCCGAGCGGACCGCCACCGAGGCCGACGATGTTGAAGGCGAGCAGGAGCAGGGCCATGGCCGTGGCGCGGGCCGAGACCGGGGCCAGATTCTGCACCACCGCCAGCGCGGGCGCCACATAGACGGTGACGCACATCATCGGCAGCAGCATCAGCAGCAGCGAGACCGGCCAGGACGGGGCCATCAGGCTCAGGGCGAAGCTCGGCCCCGCGACCAGCATGGCCAGGCCGGGGATCAGGGCGTAGGCCCGCTCGCTGCGCCGGGCGGCCAGGTTGACCAGGGCCCCGCCGCCCCAGATGCCGAGGCCCATGCTGAGTCCCGCCGCCGGGCCGAACCAGTGGGCGATGGCGGCGAGCGGCATATGCTGCTCGCGCATCAGATAGGCCGGTATCCAGTTCAGCATGCCGTAGCTGACGAAGGCCGACAGACCGCTGGCCGCGAGCAGCAGGCTGAGGGTGCGGCGCCGCACGAACAGGCCTGCGGTGCGTCCGAGCGCGGCCGACGCCGGGCCGGGCTGGACGCGGAGCGCCGCGGCCGCCTCCATGGCTCCGCGCCGCGGCTCGCGCACGGCCATGAGCAGCAGCGGCGTGGCGATCATGCCCAGGGCCGAAATGCACAGGAAGGCGCCGCGCCATCCCAGCCGGCCGGCCACGAACCCCCCGGCCGAGGCGGCCAGGAACACCCCGAGCGGGCCGTTGGCGGTGAACAGGCCGGTGACCGCCGCGCGCTGCCGCGGCGGATACAGGTCGGCCAGCACCGACAGCGAGGGCGCCGTGCCGCCGGCTTCGCCGACACCGACCCCGAAGCGGGCGAGGGCCAGCTGCCAGAAGCTGCCGGCGAAGCCGCAGGCGCCGGAGAACAGGCTCCAGACGAAGCAGGCCGCGGCGATCAAGCGGATCCGGTGGGTGCGGTCGGCGAGCATGGCCACCGGCACGCCGAGGGCGGCGTAGAAGAGGGCGAAGCTCAAGCCGGTCAGAAACCCGAACTGGGTATCGCTGAAGTGCAGGTCCGCCCGCATGGGCTCGATCAGTACGGACAGGATCTGCCGGTCGATGAAGTTGATCGTGCCGATGGCGGTCAGCAGGACGAGGGCGATCCGCCGCCCCGACCGCCCCGCGGCGGCGGCGGGCGGGAAGGCGGCGCCCAGGCGCTCTTCAACCGGCGCGGCCTCGGTCATCGTCGCTCCCTGACGGCGATATGTCTCGCCTTGCCAAAAAGCGTAGAGGACTAAGTTATTCTGTCAATGAGATTTACAATCTGCACGGTGCGGCGCACCGTTCGTGGCCGGCGCTCCAACGGTCCGGCCGCGAGGACGGAGGATCACCATGGACATCCGAGGCAGGACCGCGCTGGTCACCGGCGGAGCGGCGGGCATCGGCCGGGCGGCGGCGCTGGCCCTGGCGGCCCGGGGCGCGGCCAAGGTGCTGGTGATCGACCTCGACGCGGGGGGCATGGCGGAGACCGTCCGTCTCGTGGAGGCGGCGGGCGCGGTCGGCCGGGCCATGCGGGCGGACCTCAGCGACATGGCCGCCCTCGCGGCCTGCTTGGCCGAAGCCGGGCGGGACGGCGGCTACGACATCCTGTTCAACAACGCCGGGGTGGTGAGCGGCGAACCGCAGTTTCCCGACGCCGGCGTGGCGAAGATCAATTTTGTGATCGCCACCAACCTGATGGCGCCGATCGTGGCGACCGAGCTCGCCGCCAAGGCCATGCAGGCGCGGGGCGGCGGGGTGATCGTCAACACCATCTCCACCGTCGCCCTGGCCCAGGGCTTCAGCGACGCCCTCTACGCCGCCAGCAAGACCGGCCTGTTGATGTTCAACCGCTGCTGCGCCGGTCTGAAGGACAGCCTGAACGTGCGTGTCGCCGGCGTGCTGCCGGGGCTGACCGACACTCCGATCCTGCATAAGACCGGCGCGGGCGGCCGCTCGGCGGACTGGATGGGGCCGATCCTGTCCGGCTACGCCAAATGCCGGCCCGAGGACATCGCCGAGGCGGTGATCCGGCTGATCGAGGACGACAGCCTGGCCGGCGGCGACTGGGTGGCGGTGCGCAACGTCGATGGCCGCATCGAGCACGCGTGGGGACACGACGCGTGAGGCGCGCCGTCGCTGTCGCCGCCTACCGCTCGCCGCTCCTCAGCATGTTGTCTCCGAACAGGTTGGACCATTGCTCGGCCGTCAGAACCGGGCGGGCGCTGGCGAGGTTGGGCGCGTTCCTGACGCCCGTGCCGCGCTCCACCGCCGGCCGCGCGGCGATGGCGTCGAACCAGCGTTCGGCGTGCGGATAATCGGCCAGGTCGATGTCGATCACCCGGGCCGCCCTGGCCCACGGCCAGACGGCGATGTCGGCGAGCGAATAGTCCTCGGCCAGATACTCGGCCTCGGCGAGGCGGCGATCGAGCACCCCCAGCAGCCGGCGCGCCTCGTTCATGTAGCGGGTTACGGGGTAGGTCTGGCCCTCGGGCGCATAGCGGACGAAATGATGCGCCTGGCCGTGCATGGGGCCGAAACCGGCCATCTGCCACATCAGCCATTGCTGGGCCATCGACCGCCGGCGTGGATCGCGCGGCATCAGCGCCCCGCCGGTCTTCTCCGACAGATAGAGCAGGATGGCGCCGGACTCGAACACCGCGAACGGGGCGCCGCCGCCGATCGGCTCAGGGTCGACGATGGCCGGCAACTTGGCGTTGGGGTTGATGCGCCGGAACTCCGGCGTCAGGTGGGCGCCCCCGAGCATGTCATAGCCGATCAGCCGGTGCGGCAGGTCGAGTTCGGCCAGCATGATGCTGACCTTGTGCCCGTTCGGCGTCGGCACGAAGTGGACGTCGATCATGATCGCGGCTCCGAGCCGCCGAAGGCCGCCCGCGCGGCGGCGAAGGCGGCGTCGAACCGCTCGCGCCCGCCGGGATAGCCGGAGACGGTCAGCGCGCACCCGGCGATGCGCCAGCCCTCGTCGCGGCGCGTCAGGCGATGGCGGTAGATCCCCAGGACATAGGCGTCGAGCCTTCGGCCTTCGGCCTCGATGAAGTGGGCGGCGTCGACGTAGGCGCCCACGACCGCGCCGTCCGCGCCTTCGCGGGCGACGGTGAAGTTCGTCACCTTGTGATGGGTCGCGGCGAAGGCGCCCAGCACCCGGCAGCGTTCGGCCCAGTCGCGCGCCGAAAAGACCCCGTGGGTTGTCCCCAGCGACCGGTAGTCGATCTCCACCATCGGTTCGAACAGCGCCTCGAACCCCGCCCAGTCACGCGCGTCCAGGGCGTTGGCGTAGGCGATCACCACGTCCCGGGCTGCGGCCGCGTCGGCAGGCGACAACCGGCTCATCGCGCCCTCCATGCCCGGCTCAGAACTTCAGTCCGGCTTCGATCGAGACGTTGCGGCTCTGTTCGACGTAAAGGATGGCGCGCGCCACGCCGGTGATCGGCACCGGCAGATCGAAGGCGCTGCCGGTGGTCAGCTCATTGGTCAGGTTCTTGCCCACCAGGGCCACGTGCCAGCGCTGGTCGACCGGGGCGAACTGCACGCGCAGGTCCACCTTGGCGTAGCCCTTCTGCAGGCCGAACAGCGGGTCCTCGTTATCGGAGTCGAAATACTTCGATCGTCCGGCGACGTTGACGGTGCTGTCGATCCGATAGTCGCCCGGCAGGTCGTATCGATAGTGAGCCGAGAAGCTGCCGGAAAACTTGGAGGTGTAGGGCAGGACTGCGCCCTTGATATTGTTGGCCTGGATGCTGGCCGCCGAGTTGGGATTGCACCGGGCCAGGCTCTCGGTGTCGAGGCAGGCGGCTCCGGGATAGTTGTCGTAGGTCACGTCCTGGTAGGCGGCCGAGGCGGTGAAATCGAGGTTCGGCAGGGGGTACCAGGCGGCCGTCAGCTCCACGCCCTTGGAGCTGGCGCTGGCCGCGTTGCCGGTCAGGTAGCTCTGGGTGCTCGGGCTGAAGACCGATACCTGCAGGTCCTTGAACTTGGTGTCGTAGAGGGCGCCATCCAGCACCAGCCTACCGTCAAGCAGGGTCGACTTGACGCCGATTTCGTAGTTTTCGGACTTCTCCGGCTGGAAGGTGAAGGTCGAATTGACCGTGCCGAAGGTGTTGCTGACGAAGCCGCCCGACTTGGAGCCGCGGCCGTAGGTGGCGTAGACCATGAGCTGCTTGGTCAGGTCGTACTGGAGGGTGACCGATGGGTCGGTATTGCCCTCGCTGATCTTGCCGACGGCGTTGGTCAGGGCCTGCAGCGGGTAGGGGCCGTCAAGCAGTTCGCCCGTGAAGAAGGCGCGCTTGTCGGTCTGGGTGTAGCGAACGCTGCCGATCAGCCGCAGATTGTCGAGGACGTGGTAGGTGGCCTGTCCGAACCCGGACAGAGTCTGGGACCTCTGGCGGAAGTTGGTCTCCTCGTCGCCCTTGTAGAAGAACGCCGGCAGGTTGAAGCCCTGCAGCTGGTCGAGCCGATAGTAGGCGTTGTCATAATATCCGCCGATCACATATTCGAGCTTGCGCCCGACAGGCGACAGCAGGCGAACTTCCTGGGAGATCTGGCGGAAGTGTTCCGGAAAGCTGTTGTAGACGGAGTTGTAGGTGACGCCGCCGCCGGGGATGTTCTGGTCAAAGCCGTTGATGATATTGGAGTGATAGCCTGAGTAGCCAGTGACCGAAGTCAGGGTGAAGTCCCCGAGCTTCAGGTTGCCGGTGCCCGACAGCAGGGTGGCGTCGGTCTTCTGGCCCTCGGGGCCGAACGGAGAGGTCCGGTCCAGATATCGGTAGTCGACCGGATCCTGCGGCTGGTTGAGCGGGCCGGAGACGTTCAAGCCGCCCGACGTGTTGCGGTGGCTGTATTCGGCCTTGACCGTATAGTCGAAGTTGGAGCCGGGGGCGTAGCGGACGGTCAGGCGCACGAGATCCTCGGTGTCGCCCGGCTCGTTCTTGCCGTTGTAGGTATTCTTGATCCAGCCATCCTGATCCACGGCGCGGAAGGCCAGTCGAGCGGAGATGTCCTTGGTCAGCGGACCGGAGACGAAGCCGTTGATGTCATAGCCGTGCAGGTCGAAGCTGTAGCTGCCCTCGAGGGAGCCTTGGAAGGTCGCGGTCGGACCGGCCGAGATGATGCTGACCGCGCCCGCGGGCGTATTCTTGCCGAACAGAGCGCCCTGCGGCCCGCGTAGCACCTCCACCCGCTGGGTATCGAAGAAGGGCGCCTGGGCCTGGCGCGAGCGGCCGGCGTAGACGCCGTCCAAGTAAAGGCTGACCGACTGGTCGAAAGCGAAGTTGGCCGGCGGCGAGCCGAACCCGCGGATGTAGATCACGTCATCGCCCGCCGTGCTCTCCACGAAGACGTTCGGCGTGTAGTTCATGATCGACTTGAAGTCGGTCGCGTGAAAATCGTCGAGCTTCTTGGCCGAGATCACCTCCATGGAGATCGGCACGTCCTGCAGTCTCTCGCTGCGCTTCTGCGCGGTGACGACCACTTCGGCAGGCGACGCCTGCGCCGCCGGAGCGGCGCCGGCGGCCTGAGCCGTCTGCGCCCGTGCAGTGTGAGCGACGCCCAGGGCGGCGCCCAAGACGGTGATCGTCGCTGAGGTCGCCAACAGGCGACGGGCCAGCTTGGCCATGACTTCCCCCTATAAGACGGTTTCGTTTTCGAACCTTGAGGGAAGGGTGGCGCCGCAATCGCCGTTTGTCAATTTACTTGACGCTTTGGTGCGACCAGGATCGAAAGGGGCGGCTGGTGAGCAATATGATTAGCTATCTAAGAGTATGTCAACGTGTCGAATTATGAGTGGAAATCGCTCAATCTTTCGGGGATGAAGGCGCACGCGGGAATGGGAGGCTGATGGTCGGCGGCGCCTGGGCTATCTGGCGAGGTCCCTCCTGGACGACATGATCGATTCGCGGATGGTTTGAGGCGGAATGGAAAGCGTTGAACACCTGATCGTCCCGCTGTGGCAGGCGTTCGTCTGGGCCGACGAGGGACTTCAGAACTATCTGCGCAAGCAGGGCTGGCCCGAGGTCACCCGGCCGCAGTCGATGGTCATGAACAATGTGGTGATCGGGGTGAGGAAACCGTCCGACATCGCCCGGAACCTCGGCGTGAGCCGTCAGGCGATCCACATCACCATCCGTCAGATGATCGACCTCGGTATCCTCGAGCTGGTGGACGATCCCGAGGACCGGCGATCCAAGGTCGTCGCCATCGGTGCGACCGGCGCCAAGATGCGCGAAAGCGCCCAGCAGGCCATGGCGCTGATCGCCCGGGCCTTGGAGGCGCGGATCGGAAAGGCCCCGGTCGACCAGCTAAAGGCCGCGCTGGCGGCCGATTGGGGCGCGCCCCTGACCTGGGACGAACCGGATCGTTGAGGTTCGATCCGGTCCGTTCGGCCGGGCCGGGAAGGGCTCGGGCCTATTGGGCCGACTCCATCGCGCGGACATCGTTGTCGGCCATCATCCGTTCGGCCTTGAGGATGACGTTCTGAACCTTGACGCCGTCGGCGCCGACGGGCTCGTGGGCGATGTCGGCGTCGGAGAAGGTCCGGGTCCAGGCCGCGAACTCGAGACACACGCCGTCAGGGTCGAAGAAATAGACCGAGCGGACGAAGACATCGGCGGTCACCGTGTCGCTCGACTGGGTCGGCGAGTTGTCGTGGTTGAAGATGCGGGTGACGTCCACGCCCTTGGCCTTCAACCGGTCGTAGTATTCGTCGAACTTCTCGACGGGCACGTTGAAGGCGATGTGGTTCATCGAGCCATGCGCCGAAGCGATGGTTCCGCGCGTGGGCAAGTTGGCCGGCGCCGATACGCCGGGCGCCGCTTCCGGCGCCGTCGGAAACCAGAAGAAGGCCAGGGAGTCGCCATTGCCGATGTCGAAGAAGAAGTGCTGACCGCGGCCGTTCGGCAGGTCGATCGTCTTCACCAGGGGCATGCCCAGCACGTCGCGATAAAACTCTACCGTGCGCGCCATGTCCTTGCAGACGAGGGCGAGGTGGTTGACCCCGCGAATATCGAATTCGGTATTGATCCGCTCGGCCATGGTTCTCTCCCGATCCACATAAAGCGCAGCCTTTTGAAGGCCTTCTTCTGGAGCCCATTAAGCGCCTTCGCCGCGTAAACGTCAACTTAATTGACGCTCGAGTCGTCTGCTGCAATGCATATCACAGGCAAAAGCCTTAGAGTGCTAAGAAAATGCAGGCCGGGACGGGGCGCGATCGCGGGCGGCGCTGCTTTTTCGGGCAGGTTTCCGCACGGCTCGTACAACCGGCGGCTGGTGGGGCGCGGACCAAAGGAGGGCGCCGGATCATGGATGTACGGTTCGACTTTACGGTTCTTCACAGCGAACCGCTGTGCGTGGCCGACTTTTTGGTGGAGGGCGCGCTGATGGCGCTCGGCCCGTCTCCCTGGCGCAGCCGCCGGATCGGTTACGTCACCGGCGGCGCCTTCGAGGGCGCACGCCTCCGCGGCGAGATCCTGCCCGGCGGCGGCAACTGGTCGGAGAGCGGCGAGACCGCACCGGGACGGGCGGTCGGAACCTTCGACGCCCGCTGCGTCTGGCGCACGCACGACGGGGCCCTGATCTACGTCACCTACACTGGGCGGACGGTGATCGGCGCCGACGTCGCCGCCGCGTTCCGCGACGCCGACCAGTCCGAGCAGGTTGATCAGGCGCGCTACTACATCCGCATCGCCCCGGTCTTCGAGACCGCCGACCCTCGCTATCTGTGGCTGAACGAGGTGTTGGCGGTCGGCTGCGGTCACAAGACCGCGCGCGGGATACGCCACTCGATCTTCGCCATCCTGTGATGGCGCTCCGGTCCCGCGCCCGCCTCCGCCGCGTCCGAATCGCCCTGGCGGATCGGGGTTTTGATTAGTAATCTAACCAAACCGGGCCTCGTCGAGGGCGGGGCGAGGAGAGCGGCAAGATGCAGGATCGCACGGGCCAGGATCGCATGGGCCAGGACCGCATGGACAGAGTCGATGTGGCGTTCGTCGGCCGCGTGTCGCCGACCGCGCCGCGCATCCAGGCCGGCGGCCACCCCTGCCAGGGACTTTACTACACACCGAAGGGTCGGCGGCCGACGACGGCGGTGATCGCCACCCACTACAACGTCGACTTCTCGGAACACTACATCGCCCCCTTCTTCGCCGAACGCGGCTTCGGCTTTCTCGGCTGGAACACCCGCTATCGCGGCGCCGAGGACCAGTTCCTGCTCGAACACGCGCTGATCGACATCAGCGTCGGCATGAAATGGCTGCGGGAGGAGGCCGGAGTCGAGCGGATCGTCATCCTGGGCAATTCCGGCGGGGGCTCGCTGATGGGCGCCTACCAGGCCGAAGCCATCGCCCCGACCCTCCTGGACCTGGTCGGCGGCCTCGGCCGCGAGACCCTGGCCAGCCTGCCCAAGGCCGACCTTTATATCTCCCTCAACGCCCACCAGGGGCGGCCGGAGGTGCTGACCGACTGGATGGACGCTTCGGTGACCGACGAGACCGATCCCCTGGCCACCGATCCGGCGCTCGACCCGTTCAACCCCGACCACGGCCCACCCTATTCGGCCGCCTTCATCGACCGCTACCGGGCCGCCCAGCGCGCGCGCAACCAACGGATCACCGACTGGGCCAAGGCGGAGCTCAAACGGCTCAACGACGCGGGCACGCCGGACCGGATCTTCCCCATGTTCCGGTGCTGGGGCGACCTGCGCTGTATCGATCCGGCCATCGACCCGTCGAACCGCAAGCCCAACCAGTGCTATCGCGGCGACCCGGCCGTGGCCAATCGGACGCCCAGCATCGGCCGCGCCAATTCGATCCGGACCTGGCTGTCGATGTGGAGCCTGGAGACCTCCCGCTGCCAGGGCGAGCCGCATCTTCGCAAGTTCGACACGCCGGCGCTGGTGATCCAGGGCCTGGCCGACACCGGCGTCTTCCCCTCCGACGCGCGCAAGATCCACGATTTCATCGGCTCGGAGGACAAGACGCTCGCGCTGGTCGAGGGCGCGCATTATTTCGAGGACAGCGCCGAGGAGAGGATCGCCGCCGCCGATTTGATGGCGGCCTGGATTCACGCGCGGTCCTGAGCGATGGACGACCGGGCCGAGGTGGCGGAGTCTTTGGCGCGGCTGGGACTGATCGGCGCCGGCGAACGCCCGCCCATGACGCCGCTGGCGGGCGGGGTGTCGAGCGACATCTACCGCGTCGACCTCGCCTCGGGGCCGGTCTGCGTGAAGCGGGCGCTGGGCCGGCTCCGCGTCGCCGCCGACTGGACCGCCCCGCGCGAGCGCGCCGACTATGAGGTGGCCTGGCTCCGGATCGCCGGCGCGGTGGAGGGGGTGCAGGCGCCGGCCGTCCTCGCCCACGACCTCGGCGCCAAGCTGTTCGTCATGCCCTATCTCGATCCCGAACGGCATCCGGTGTGGAAAGGCGAGCTGGCGGCGGGCCGGATCGATCCCGCCTTCGCCGCGCGGGTCGGCCGCGCGGTCGGCCGGGTGCACGCCGCGACGGCCGGCAGGCCGGAGGTCCGGCGCCAGTTCGAGACCGCGGACCTGTTCGACGCCTTGAGGATAGAGCCCTATCTTCGGGCCGCCGCACAAGCCCATCCGCCTCTGTCGGACCGGCTGCGCGCCCTGGCCGCGCGCACCCTCGCCGCCCGGATCGCCCTGGTGCACGGCGACATCAGTCCCAAGAACATACTGGTCGGCCCGGCGGGGCCGGTGCTGCTCGACGCGGAGTGCGCCTGGTACGGCGACCCCGCCTTCGACCTCGCCTTCGTCGCCACCCACCTGCTGCTCAAGACCCTGTGGCGACCCATGCACGCGCCGGCCTATCTTCAGGCGCTGGACGCCCTGGCGGAGGCTTATTTCGTCGAAGCGGACTGGGAGCCGAGGGCGGCCCTCGAGGCGCGGGTGGCGGAGCTCACGCCGGCGCTCCTGCTGGCGCGGGTCGACGGCAAGTCCCCGGTGGAATACCTGACCGAGGCTTCGGGACGCGACGTGGTGCGTCGGATCGCCGGACCGCTGATAGCGACGCCCGCGCCGACCCTGCGGGCGGTCGCCGATCGTTGGGCGCGAGGTTTGGAGGACGGATGAAATCGAGCATCGTCACGGTCGCCGGGCGGCAGGTGTGGGACTCGCGCGGCCGGCCGACCGTGGAGGCCGAGGTCGCCCTGGCGGGCGGCGCGGTCGGGCGGGCCATCGCCCCGGCCGGCGCCTCGCGCGGCGCGCACGAAGCGGTCGACCGGCGCGACGGCGGCGTCCGCTTCGGCGGCATGGGCGTGAACGGCGCGGTCGCGGCGGTGCGGGGTGAGATCCACGCGGCGCTCGCGGGCCTCGACGCCACGGACCAGGCCGGTGTCGACGCGCGGCTGGAGGCTCTCGACGGAACGGCGGCCCTCGCGCGGCTCGGGGCCAACGCGACCACAGCGGTGTCGCTGGCCACGGCCCAGGCGGCCGCCGCGGCCGGGGGCGAGCCCTTGTGGCGGCGGCTGGCGCAGGGCCGGGCGGTGCGGACGCCTCTGCCGGAGGTCCAGATCTTTGGCGGCGGGGCCCACGCGGGCCGGCGTACGGACGTGCAGGACTTCATGGTCGTGGCGCCCGGGGCCGGCTCGGTGCGCCGGGCGCTGGAGATCGCCGCCGACATCTATCGCGCCGCCGGGACGCTGATGGAGGCGCGGGGCGCCGCCGCCGGGGTCGCCGACGAGGGCGGCTGGTGGCCGAGCTTCGAGTCCAACGAGGCGGCGCTCGAGGTGCTGCTGCGGGCGATCGAGCGCGGCGGCTATCGGCCGGGCGAGGAGGTGTTCATCTCGCTCGACGTCGCCGCCAACGAACTGTTCGCGGAGGGACGCTATCGCATGGCCCTCGACGACGCGGCGCTGACCTCCGCCGCCATGGTCGAGCGGATCGCCGGCTGGGCCCGGCGCTATCCGATCCTGTCGATCGAGGATCCGGTGGCCCAGGACGATTTCGACGGCATGGCCCTGGCGACCGGCGCCCTCGGCGACACGGTGCAGATGATCGGCGACGACCTCCTGGTCACCAGCGCCGCGCGGGTCGAGACGGCGGCGGCGGCGGGCGCGTGCAACGCCCTGCTGGTGAAGGTCAACCAGGCCGGCACGCTGACGCGCGCCCGGCGGGCGCTGGAGGCGGCGCGCGGGCGCGGATGGGGAACCATCGTCTCGGCGCGCTCGGGCGAGACCGAGGACGTGGCCATCGCTCACCTCGCCGTCGGCTGGGACGCGGGCCAGATCAAGGTCGGCTCTTTCGCCCGTTCCGAGCGGATGGCGAAATGGAACGAGCTGCTGCGGATCGAGGAGGCGCTGGGCGCGGACGCCGTCTTCGCCGGCTGGGACGCCTTCTGCCCCGGCGTGGCCGCGGGGAAGGGGGCGCGACCGGCATGAAGCTCCTGCTGCACTACCGCGCCAGTCCGGGGTTCGTGACCGCGCTGGAGGCCGCCGGCCGGACGGCGAACGTCGAGACCGCCGTGGTCGACGAGACCGACGCGGCCGGCTTCGCGCGGGAAATCGCCGACGCCGAGGTGCTGCTGCACGTGCTGCAGCCGGTGACGGCGGCGATGATGGACCAGGGGCCGCGCCTGAAGCTGATCCAGAAGCTCGGCGTCGGCGTCAACACCATCGATCTCGAGGCGGCGCGGGCGCGGGGCGTCGCCGTCTGCAACATGCCGGGCAGCAACAGCCAGGCCGTGGCGGAGATGACGCTGGCGCTGATGCTGGCGGTGCTGCGCCGGATCGTCTGGCTCGACGCCCGCACGCGGGCAGGGCAGGGGTGGGCTCTCGACCTCGGCGTGGTCGACAGCTTCGGCGAGATCGGCGGGCGGACGGTCGGCTTCGTCGGCTACGGCGCCGTTCCCCAAACGCTGACCCCGGCGCTGGAGGCGCTCGGCGCGCGGGTGATCTATACCGCCACCGGGCCCAACGGCGCGCGGCCGGACGACTATCGCGCGCTGGACGCCCTGCTGGGCGAGGCCGACATCGTCTCTCTGCACGCGCCGCTGACGCAGGAGACCCGCCGGATGATCGACGCCGCCGCCTTCGCGCGGATGAAGCCCGGCGCGGTCCTGATCAACACCGCGCGCGGCGACCTCGTCGACGAGGCGGCGCTGGCGGCCGCCCTCGCCGGCGGCCGGCTGGCCGGGGCCGGGCTCGACGTGTTCAGCCAGGAGCCGATGGGCGCCGGCCATCCCTTGGCCGCCTTCGACCGCGTGGTGATGGCCCCGCATGTCGCCTGGCTGACGCCCGAGACCCTGCGGCGCAGCCTGGGGATCGCCATGCGCAACGCCGGCCTGCTCGCTCTCGGCCAGCCTTTGCTGCACCGGGTGGCGTGATGCGGCCGCCTGTCCTCCTTCTGTCCGGCCAGCTGCTCACCGCCGAGACCTGGGCCCCGCAGATCGGGGTCCTGGCCCGCGACCACGACCTGCGCTTCGCCGACCATACCCGCGACGACAGCATCGCCGGCAT
>CAILTK010000035.1 GCA_903837135.1 uncultured Caulobacterales bacterium | reverse complement strand
GTCTCGATCATGTGCACCGGAATGCGGATCGTGCGCGCCTGGTCGGCGATGGCGCGCGTGATCGCCTGCCGGATCCACCAGGTGGCATAGGTCGAGAACTTGTAGCCGCGCTTGTACTCGAACTTGTCGACGGCCTTCATCAGGCCGATGTTGCCTTCCTGAATGAGATCAAGGAA
The DNA here is from genome assembly GCA_903837135.1 of uncultured Caulobacterales bacterium. Lineage (GTDB taxonomy): Bacteria > Pseudomonadota > Alphaproteobacteria > Caulobacterales > Caulobacteraceae > CAIOYC01. Next base: position 87,087 of record CAILTK010000035.1, on the reverse strand, counting down.
TTGCAGGCCGCGGTTGGTGTATTTCTTGGCGATCGAGATCACCAGGCGCAGGTTGGCCTCGACCATTTCCTTCTTGGCCTGGCGCGCCTCGCGCTCGCCCTTCTGCACGGTCTGGACGATGCGGCGGTAGTCGTCGATCGGCACGCCGGTCTCGGTGGCCAGCGCCGCCACGTCCTGGCGGATGTCGCCGACCTGACCCACGTCGTTCTCCATGAACTTGGTCCACCGGACCCCGTTCAGCTTCACCCGCTCGTTCCACTCCGGATCGAGTTCGGAGCCGAAATAGGCCTTCAGGAACTCGGGCCGCGAGATGCCGTAGCCGTCGGCGAGGCGCATCAGCCGCCCCTCCAGGCCCATCAGCCGCTTGTTGATCGCATAGAGCTGCTCGACCAGCGCCTCGATCCGGTTGTTGTTGAGCTTCAGCGTCTTGAGGTGCTGGGTGATGGTGTTGGTGAGGGCCTGATAGGCCGCCCGGTCCTCGTCGGTCAGGTCCTGGCCGCGCAGCCGGTTCTCGACCAGCTTCTCCTGCAGCCGGCGGAACGATTCGAATTCCCCAGCGATGCCGTCGAGGGTGGCCATCACCCCATCGCGCAGCTCCGCCTCCATGGCGGACACCGTGGGGCCGGCGCCGTCGTCGAAGTCGTCGTCGGAATCCTCGCCCCCCTCGGCCCGCTCGGCGCCGGGCTCGGCCGCCGCTTCGGGTTCGGGCTCCGCCACGGCAGGCGCGATCTCGCCGATCGGCGGCAGGGCGGTGTTGTCGACCGGGCCGCCGTTCAGGCCGCCGTAGGTCTGCTCGAGGTCGATGATCTCGCGCAGCAGGATGCGGCCGTTGGCCAGCTCCTCGCGCCAGACCATGATGGCTTCGAAGGTCAGGGCGCTCTCGCACAGGCCGCGGATCATGGTGTCGCGGCCGGCTTCGATCCGCTTGGCGATGGCGATCTCGCCCTCGCGCGACAAGAGCTCCACCGAGCCCATTTCGCGCAGGTACATGCGCACCGGGTCGTCGGTGCGGTCGTAGCTCTCCGGCTTGGCCGTCTCGATCACGGCCGTCTCTTCGCGCACGGCCACTTCGCCGCCGTCCGCGTCGGTCGCGTCCTCCTCGGCCTCGACCACGTTGACGCCCATCTCCGACAGCATGGCCAGGGTGTCTTCGATGGCTTCGGAGGTGACTTCCTCCGACGGCAGAACCTTGTTCAGCTCGTCCATGGTGACGTAGCCGCGGGCCTTGGCCTGCTTGATGAACTTCTTGACGCCCGCGTCCGTCAGGTCGAGAAGCGGACCGTCGTTGGTCGTGCCTTCACCTTCGGTCGGTTCGGTCGTGGTCGTCGTCATTCGTGTCTCCAACCGGCGCGTCCGCCGGCCATTCTCAGGTCTCAATGCGGGCCGCTGATTCCCTCAGATAGGGAGTCGAACTCACCAGCCTTAATGCGACGTTTCAGCCCATCGCGTTCGGCCTTCAGCGTTCTCAGCGCTTCGAAGTCTATATCCGCCTCTGATTTAGCGTCATCGATCGCTCGCTCCAGGTGCGCCAGGTGCAACGCCTGCGAATAAGCCAGCGACCAATCAGCACGGGCGCGCTCCTCGGTGATGTCCGGCTGCAGGAAAGACGCCCGCGTCCCAGCGGCCGCGCGCGCGATTTCAGCCAGGACTTCGGAGAAGCCCGAATGGGCGAGATGGCGACCTAGGCTCTGCGAGTCAAGGGCGGGGAAGGAAAGCCGCAAGCGAATGATTTCCTTCGCCAAGCCATCGAGCGCCTGATCGCCGAAGCCCTGCACGTCCATGGCCTCGAGCTGGCTGTCGATGAAATCCGGATGACTGAGCACCGCGGCGGCGAGCATGGCGCTCGCGGGCCGCAACGCCTTGTGCAGCCTGCGCGCCGCCGCCTTGCCTTCCGGCGTCGGCCCGGTCGGCGCCGGCGCCTTGCGCCCGCCCCGACCCTGCCGGAAGGCGCGCGCGGCTTCGTCGTAGGTCCGCGCCGGCCGCTCGAGCGCCCACAGCGCCTCGAACCGATCGAGCAGGGCCTGCCGATACGACTGGGAAAGCTCGCTGTCGGCGATGGAAGCGGCCAGGGTGCGCAACCTGACCTTCAGCGCCGTGCGCCGCTCGGGCGTGTCGAGCGGCTGGGCGGCGTCGCGTTCGCGGGCGAACAGCACCTCGACGAAGGGCTGGGTATCGGCCAGCTGGGCCTTCAGCACCGCCGGGCCCTGTTCGCGCAGCACCTCGTCCGGGTCCTTGCCGCCCTTGACCACGGCGAAGCGGAAGGTGCGGCCCGGCTTCAGCAGCGGCAGCGCCCGGTCGAGCGTGCGGTAGGCGGCCCGCAGGCCCGCGCCGTCGCCGTCGAAGCTCATCGTCGGCTCGGGGTGAAGCCGCCACAGCACCGCCATCTGCTCTTCGGTCAGGGCGGTGCCGAGCGGGGCCACCGCGGCGATCCCCGCGCGCTGGCAGGCGATCGCGTCCATATAGCCCTCGACCACCACCAGGGCCGCGCTCTCGCCGCCCGTGTGCAAGAGCTTGCGCGCCTCCGGCAGTCCGTAGAGGACGAAGCCCTTGTGAAACAGCGGGGTCTCGGGTCCGTTGAGGTATTTGGCCCGCGCCTCGGGATCCATCGCCCGGCCGCCGAACGACACCACCTTGCCGCGCGCATCGGTGATCGGAAAGATGATCCGGTCCCGGAACCGGTCATAGGGCGCGCCGCCGTCCTCGGGCGCGATCAAGAGGCCGGTCTCGACCAGTTCGGCCGGGCGCGCGCCCTTGGCGATCAGATAGTCCTTCAGCGCCGTGCGCCCATTCGGCGCGAAGCCCAGGCCGAAGCGGGCCCATTCGCCCTCGGGCAGGCCGCGCCGCTCGAGGTAGGCGCGGGCGCTGGCCCCCGCCGGCCGCTTCAGCTCGCCCTCGAACCATTTGGCGGCCAGCTCCAGCCAGTCCTGCAGCCCCTGCCGCTTCTGCTCCTCGGCGGCGGCGCGGGGATCCTCGGCCGGCAACGCCATGCCCGCTTCTAGCGCCAGCCGCTCCACCGCCTCGCGAAAGGTCAGCCGCTCGGTTTCCTGCAGGAAGCCGATCAGGTCGCCGTGCTTGCCGGAGGAGAAGTCGTGGAAGAACCCCTTGTCGTCATTGACGAAGAAGGACGGGCTCTTCTCCTTGCTGAACGGCGACAGGCCGACGTATTCGCGGCCCTGGCGGCGCAGCTTCACGGTGCGACCGATTACGTCGGACAGGCGCAGTCGCGACTTCAACTCGTCGAGGAAGCGCTCATCGAACCGCATCAGTCCATGTTAGCCCGATCCGCCGCCAGCCGCCACGCCGCAAAGGCGCCCAGCGCCATCAAGGGCAGGAAGGCCGCGAAAAGCGGCAGGGCCGCGCGCGCCGCCGTCGCCGCGTCGAACGGGCGTCCGAGCCCCAGCATGCTGGCCGCGACGCCGGCGTAGGCGGCGCCGAGGCTGCCGCCGATGGATTGCAGGGTCGGCACGGCGGCCGACGCCAGCGCCCGCTCATGACCGTCCGTTCCCTCGACCGCCCGGGCGGTAATGAAGGCGAACGAACAGCCGAAGCCCGCCCCCATCGGCAGGGCCGAAAGGGCGACGGTCCATACGGGCCCCCACCCGAGCGACAGGGCGATGGCCAGGAGACCACCCACCGCCAGCACGCCGCCAATCCGAATCAGCCGGCCTTGCCAAAGCGTCCCTACCCCGCCCACGAACAGGGCCACGGCCGACCAGCCGACCGCCTCGCAGGCCACCACATAGCCGGCCACCAGCGGGCTCGAGCCGTGCATCCGCTGGATCAGGATCGGGCTGTAGATGGTGTGCGGCGTCGAGGCCGCCGAATAGAGCAGGATGGCGGCGTAGCCGAGCCCCATGTTCCGACGCAGGTCCGTGCCGCCGCGCGGCAGGATGCGCACCTTGGCGCGCTGGTCGACCCCCACGGTCAGGGCGAGGATGGCGAGACCTGCCAGTCCGGCGACGGGCGCGAGCCAGCCGCGGGTCACGCCGGCGATGGCGACGCCGAGCACGCCGAGGGTCACCAGCCCCAGCTGCGGCCAGGGGGCGCCGGCCGCGACGCCCCTGGCGCGCGCCTCGGTGGGCAGGGCGAGCATGACGCCGGCCATGAACAGCAGGGTCTGCAGGGCGAAGGCCCAGAACACCCATCGCCACAGGCCGAGGGTGGCGAAGGCGCCGCCGACCAGGGGACCGAGCAGGGTCGCGCCGCCCCAGACGCCGGCCAGGGCCGAGAACAGCCGCGCCGACTGGCGTTCGGGAAAGGCGACGCCGATGGCCACGAACACCAGAGCCACCAGCCAGCCCGCGCCGACGCCCTGCGCCAGCCGCCCGATCAGGAAGACCGCCACGCCGGGCGCCGCCGCCGACAGCACACAGCCCGCACCGTAAAGGCCCGCCGACATCAACAAGCCCCGCTTGAGCCCGAGCCGGGCCGCCAGATGCCCGCCCGAGGCGCAGCTGACGATGCCGCCCAGCATGAAGGCGCCGGCCGCCCAGGCGAAATAGGCGTAGCCGCCGATGCTCCTGGCCACGCTCGGCATCAGCGCCACGGTGACGAGGGCGTCCGCTGCGTTCAGCCAGACGCCGAGCAAGAGGATCCAGGCCAGCGCGGCGCGCGGCCCGAGCAGCAGTTCGCCCCAGCCCCCGGAAGGCTCGTCCGTCTCCATCCCCGCCATGCGGCCGGTGTAGGCCGGATCGTCCCGGCCGCAAACCCGGGTTGGCCACGGCGGCGCCGCCCGTCTATCCTGCCTGGATGACCATGATCCCCGTGATAAAATGCAGCCGCGTGCACGCCTCGATCGGCTTCTACACCCGCGTGCTCGACTTCACCTGCGTCGGCGTCTGGCCCGAGGACGAGGATCCGGCCTACGCCGTCCTGATGCGCGGCGCCGACGAGGTGCACCTGTCGAGCCACGCCGGCGACGGGGTCCCGGGGCAGGCGCTCGGCGTGGTGGTGGAGGACTCCGAGGCCCTGTTCGCCGAGTTCCGCGGTCGCGGCCTCCAGCCATCGGCTAGGCCCGATTCGCCGGTGCACCAGGGCCCCACCGAGCAGTCCTGGGGCACGGTCGAATTCTACGTCGACGACCCCGACGGCAACACCCTCCGCTTCATCGAACGCGACGACCTGGCGGGCGCGGAGGACCCCGGTGAAGTGGATGAAGAGGACGAGGAGGCGTGATCTAGCCGATTGCCCGCACGCCAAGCTCCGCTTAGGGTCCCCGCAAATTGATGGAGGAGCCTGAAGTGGCCAAGGAAGTCGCCTACGCGGATGTCGCAAGCCTGGTCGGTCAGGAGATCGGCGTATCGGACTGGGTCGAAATCACCCAGGAGCGGGTCAACCTGTTCGCCGAAGCCACCGGCGACCATCAGTGGATCCACGTCGACGTCGAGCGCGCCAACCGCGAGATCGGCGGGCCGATCGCCCACGGCTACCTTACCCTGTCGCTGATCCCCTTCCTCGGCGCCGGCCTTCTTAACGTGTCGGGCGTCACCCGCGGCATCAACTACGGCTCCAACAAGGTGCGCTTCACCAACATGGTGCGGGTCGGCAAGCGCGTGCGCATGCGCCAGAAACTGCTGGCGGCCGAAGCCAAGTCCGGCGGCATGCAACTCACCAACGAGTGCACCATCGAGATCGAGGGCGAGGAGCGTCCGGCCTGCGTCGCCGAGACCCTGTCGGTCATCTATGGCGGCTGAACGCCGCGGCCTGCACCCGACCGGGCCTGAGGTGCGTATCTAACGGTAGTCGGCCCCAGGCGGCCGGCTCAGGGAGACACATCGATGTTTGGGTTTGGTTTCCGCCGCGTCGCCGACGCCGAGCAGAAATATCCGGTCATGCACACCGAGGCCGAATGGCGCCGGCTGCTGAACCCGGCCGCGTTCCAGGTTCTGCGCCAGGAAGGGACCGAGCGCCCCTTCACCAGTCCGCTCAACGCGGAGCACCGGCCGGGGATCTTCCACTGCGCCGGCTGCAACTGGCCGGTGTTCTCGTCGAAGAACAAATTCGAGTCCGGCACCGGCTGGCCCTCGTTCGACCGGCCGCTGAACGGTCAGGCCGTGCTCACCACCCGCGACACCACCTTCGGCATGGTCCGCACCGAGGTGCACTGCGCCCACTGCGGCGGCCATCTCGGCCATGTATTCGACGACGGGCCGATCATGACCACCGGCAAGCGCTTCTGCATGAACGGCGTGGCCATGACCTTCGAACCCAGGCCGGTCTGACCGCCGATGGCCGAGGGGGGATGCCTTTGCGGACGTGTCCGCTTCCGCACCGCGGCCGCGGCGATGGCCACCCGCGTCTGCTGGTGCCGCGACTGCCAGGCGCTCGGCGCCGGCTCCGGTACGGTGAATGTGATCTTCCCCGTAGAGGGCTTCGAGATCGAAGGCGAAACCCGTGACTATGTGTCGACGGCCGACAGCGGCAACGTCATGCACCGCCGCTTCTGTCCGACCTGCGGTACGCCCCTGTTCAGCGCCGCCGAGTCCCGGCCGACCCTGATCATCGCCCGCGCGGGAACCCTCGACGATCCGGAGCTGGCGCGCCCCTCGGGAACCATCTGGACGGCGTCGGCGCCCAGCTGGGCCTGCATCGACGAGACCCTGCCCAAGACCGAAGGTCAACCACCCCCGGCGGGGTAGCGGACTATCGCTCTCACCGGTTAGATCATTATTCCGCTCATCCCGGCGAATGCCGGGACCCAGATCGTAAAGCGCCGTCGGGCGAAGACCCTTGAGAAGGTAACCCAGTCCGGTGCGCCATTTGATCTGGATCCCGGCATTCGCCGGGACGAGCGGTATCAAATTCTATCTCGCCGTGAATCCGGGCGAGGCTTCCAGCATCCCCGCGGGCGCACTAGAACTCCCCGCATGTCCGACACCCCCACGCCGCCCGTCGCCCGCAAGGATCCCAAGCGGATCGAACAGCTCGGCCGGGTGCGGGTCGACGACTACGCCTGGATGAAGGACGACAACTGGCAGGCCCTGCTACGCGATCCGGACAAGGTGCGGCCCGACATCAAGGCCTACCTCGAGGCCGAGAACGCCTACACCAAGGCCATGCTGGCCTCCACCGAGGCCCTGCAGGAGACCCTGTTCCTGGAGATGAAGGGCCGGGTGAAGGAGGACGACAGCTCCCTGCCCTCGCCCGACGGCCCGTGGGACTATTATTCGCGCTACGAGATCGGCGCCCAGCACCCGATCCTGGCCCGCCGGCCCGCGGGGAAGACGGACGGCGAACAGATCCTGCTCGACGTCGACGCCCTGTCCAAGGGCCACGCCTACTACCAGGTGCACGACGCCGAGCATTCGCCCGACCACGCCCTCTACGCCTACGCCGAGGACGACCAGGGTTCGGAATACCACCGCATCCGCGTCAAGGACCTCGCCACCGGCGACCTGCTGCCCGAGCCGATCGAGAGCTCCACCGGCGACTTCGTCTGGTCGCCGGACTCGGCCTGGCTGTTCTGGGTCTGGCGCGACGAGAACGGCCGCTCGGCCAAGGTCCTCCGCCGCCCGGCGCGCGGCGGCGCGGGCGATGACGTCCTGGTCTACGCCGAGCCCGACGAAGGCATGTTCGTGCACGCGGGCGTGACCCAGAGCCGGGCCTACATCGCGATATCGAGCGGAAACCACGACTGCTCCGCCACCTGGCTGATCCCTGCGTCCGATCCCACCGCCGAGCCCCGGCTGGTCGAGCCGCGCACCGAGGGCCTGCTCTACGGCGTCGAGCACTGGCCGACCGCCGGCGACGAGGGCCGCCTCGTCATCCACACCAACGCCGACGGCGCGGTCGACTTCAAGCTGGTGTGGACCGACGCCGCCAGCCCCGGCCGCCGCCACTGGCGGGACTGGATCGCCCATCAGCCGGGCCGCTACATCGCCGGCGTCGTGGCCCGGCGCGACTATCTGGTGCGGCTCGAGCGGGTCGACGCCAACAATCGCCTCGTGGTCGCCGCCCGCGAGGGCCTCGGCGAGACCGTGGTCGGCTTCGACGAGCCGGCCTACGCCCTCTCGCTCGAGGGCGGCTACGAGTGGGCCGCGCCGGCCCTGCGCTTCGTCTACCAGTCGCCGACCACGCCGCGCTCCTGGTACGACTACGACCTCGCCACGGGCGCCCGGACCCTGCTCAAGACCCAGGAGATCCCCTCGGGCCACGATCCATCGCGCTATGAGGCGCGGCGGCTCCACGCGACGGCGCAGGACGGCGCGCAGGTTCCCGTCACCGTACTGATGCAGGCCGGCGCCAAGCTCGACGGCTCGGCTCCGCTGCTGCTCTACGGCTACGGCGCCTATGGCCTGCCCACCGAACCCGGCTTCTCGATCCGCGCCCTCAGTCTGGTCGACCGCGGCTGGATCTACGCCATCGCCCATGTGCGCGGCGGCTCCGACAAGGGCTGGAGCTGGTTCCAGGCCGGCCGCGGCAGGTCCAAGACCAACACCTTCACCGACTTCATCGCCTCCGCCGAGCACCTGATCGGCGCGGGCTATACGGCCAGGGCCAGGATCGTCGCCTATGGCGGCTCGGCCGGCGGCATGCTGATGGGGGCCATCGCCAACCTCCGTCCCGATCTCTGGGCCGGGGTGATCGGCGCGGTGCCCTTCGTCGACGTGCTCAACACCATGAGCGACGCCAGCCTGCCGCTCACCCCGCCCGAGTGGCCGGAGTGGGGCAATCCCCTCGACGACCCGGAGGCCTACGACCGGATCGCCGCCTACAGCCCCTACGACAATGTCGCCGCCCTGCCCTACCCGGCCATCCTGGCCACCGGCGGCCTGTCCGACCCGCGCGTGACCTACTGGGAGCCCGCCAAATGGGCGGCGAAGCTTCGGGCCAGCACCACCTCCGACCAGCCTGTGCTGCTCAAGATCAACATGACCGCCGGCCATGGCGGAGCGGCCGGACGGTTTGACTTCCTGAAGGAGGTCGCGCTCGATTACGCCTTCGCCCTCAAGGCGGTGGAAGGGTCCTGGCCGCGCTGAGCCAAGCAAGTTCAGGGGCCGCGAACATGCAGGGACCGACGTGCTGATCCGCGACGCGACAGAGGCGGACCTCGCCGCCATCCAGGCTATCTACGCCCATCACGTGCTGAACGGGGTCGGCACCTTCGAGGAGGTCCCGCCGACGGTGGACGATATGACCGGCCGCTGGCGCGCCGTCGTCGGGCTCGGCCTGCCCTGGCTGGTGGCCGAGGACGAGGGGCGCCTGTGGGGCTACGCCTACGCCGCCCCGTTCCGCGCGCGCAGCGCCTACCGCTATGTGGCCGAGGACGCGATCTATGTGGCGCACGACGCGGCCCGGCGCGGCGTCGGCCGCGCCCTGATGCGGGACCTGATCGCCCGCTGCGAGGCGCTGGGCCTGCGCCAGCTGATGGCGGTGATCGGCGACAGCGCCAACGCGGGCTCGATCGGCCTGCACCGCGCGGTGGGCTTCGAGCCGGTCGGCGTGTTCCGCGACGTGGGCTATAAGCACCGTCGCTGGCTTGACATCGTTCTGATGCAAAAGCGTCTGAACGATGGCGGCGACCGCGACCCGGAGGGGGACGGCCTGCCGCTCGGCTGAGTGTTTCGGCCCGAAGGTCTGGAGTTTCGATGCGTCTTCTGTCCGCCGCCCTCGCCGCGGTTCTTCTCGCCGCCTCCACCGCCGCCGCGGCGCCCCAGCCGGCCAGCCCGCCGCCGGGCCCGGCCGCGGGACCGCCGACCGGCCTCGCCCTCGGCGCAGCGCTTGCGCGCGGCGAGATCGACCCCTCGGCCTACGACTTCGGCGCCCTGCGCTACGCCCCCAGCCGCACCCTGCTGTTCCTCGCCGCCCAGACCGGGGCGCAGACCGCCGTCGCCGCGGCGCACGGCAAGGCGAGCTGGCCGGCGGTGGTGGCCGCTCACGCCTGCCTGACCCCGGCCGAACAGATGACCATGGCCGGCTTCGACAGCGCCCTCCTGGCCCCCGACGCCGCCGACTGGGGCCAGGAGAAGGCCGCGGCCGAGGCCGCCTTCGCCCGTTACGCCGCCGCCCGCGACGCGGTCCTGGCCGGCCAGCCCTCGCCCGAGCCCGAGTTCGCCGCCGAAGCGGCCGAGGCGGCCGAGGCGGCCCGCGCCGCGCAGGCGAAGTCGCCCGAGTTGCAGGCCCTCTACCGCCACCGGGCCGCCGACCAGCTCTGGCGCCACGCCCTGGTGTTCGGGGCGAAGAGGCCCTATGCGGCCGGGCTCGGCAAGGCCGGGACGGTCTGGCTCAACGCCCGCCTGACCACTGACGGCTGCGCGGCCGATCTGGCCGCCGCCGCCTGGCTCAGGCAGGTTCTGGGCCGGATCGCCTGGTTCGACCTCAAGACCTACGGCAAGGACGCCGACCAGGCCGCCTGGCTGATCGCCGAGCACGCCGACGCCGATCCGCAGACCCAGCTCCTGGTCCTGAACCGGATGGGCGTGGCGGTGCTCGACAAGCAGACCAACCCCGCCAACTTCGCTTCCCTATGGGACCGGGTGGCCCTCAACGCCGGCCGCCCCCAGCGCTACGGCACCCAGATGCGCTGCGCCGGCGGGACCTGGGCGCCCACCGCGCCGGTGGAGGATCCCGCCAAGCTCGACGAACGCCGCCGCTGGGTCGGGCTGGGGCCGGAAGCCGACTTCGCGCGCAAGGGGGGGAAGGTGTGCGGGGGATGAGTGCGGCCGCAAACGGCCTTCGCCAAGGTGTGCCTTGGGAGGAAGTCGCCTATGCTGCGCCGTTGATCGACTGACGGCTTACACCGTGCGTTGCGGACGTTACGCTCAGGGTGTTGTCACGCCTCAAGAAACGCTAACCCTTCACCGCCCAGGTACGGTTGAATACGCGCACGAAGTTCGTGCCGAGGACCTTCTCCACCACGCTCGAAGGATATCCTCTCCGCGCGAGCTCTTTGGAGATCACCTCCCAGCGCCCCGGTCCGTTCAGGCCCTCCACGTAAGGCAGGGGCCCCTCCTCCGGCGCCATCACGCCCGCGGACTTGCGCTTGGCTATGTTCTTGTTCCAGTCCGCTATGACCGTCGGCGACGTATCGATGGACAAGAGGTCGGTATCGCTGCCGATCCCAACGTGGTCCTCGCCGCAAACCTTCAGCGCATGCGTCAGGTGGCGCATGTAGATGTCAAGCGTCGGGTTGGCTGGATAGCCGCCAAGATAGGACAGGTCGTAGACGCCGAAGGCGCCACCCTGATCGGCGATCGCACGCAGCAGCGTGTCGGACTTGTTGCGGGGGTGCGCGTGAACGGCGGCGCATCCGGCGTGAGTGATCAGCGCGGGAATCCGCGAGGCAGCGATCGCCTGAAGACCCGTTAGGTCATTGGAGTGGCTGAGGTCGACAGTGACGCCAAGCGCGTTCATTCGCGACACCGCTTCCCGCCCGAGCGGGGTCAAACCGGCGTCCGCCGGCTGCAGCGTGCCGGCGCCGAAGGGCGAACCGATATTGTAGCTAAGCCCCATGACCCGCACACCTTCTGCCGCGAAGTGATCAATGGAGTCGACCCGGCCCTCGTGCATGCTTGCCGCTTCGAAAGAGAGGATCACGCCGACTTTGCCAGAGCGTTTGGCTTCGGCGATTTGGCCTGCGTGCTCTACGAGCATGAACAGCGACGGGTTTCGGGCGATCGCATCCTTGGCGGACGTGATCTCCTGCTCGGCGGTGGCAAAGTCGCCGGTGGAGCCGCCGAGAGTCTGCTTGAAGACGGTCAGCCCCGAGCCATGGATATGCTGGGCCTCCTGCGACGTGATCGGGGTGGGGTCGAACAGGAAACTGGTGGAGAGATTGCCATCGACTACGATCGCCCGCCTGTAGATCGATGGGGCTGTTGGCGCAGCCGCCTGCACCGAGAACGCCAACATGGCGGCGCCAGCCGACAGGACGCCGCGTCGGGTGGCGGTTTCGTCGAAGGTCATGCGTACTCTCCTGGCCAGGATTGGCGCGCTCTACTGGCTGGATCTGTCTTATGATCCTGGGCTGCCCAGGGCGAGTTAAGCTCCTGTAATCGGCGCCGGAGCTGACTGGACCAGGTCGAAGGCCTGCGAAGGCGACTCAACTTCCTTCGCAGGCCGCAGCCTGCGGCAGGCGGCGTGGCAGCGGCATGGATTCCATGTGTCCGCTGTCACTGAGCTGAGCTGACGGAGCTGGCGACGGCCGCATCGCAACGCAGGTTAGCGCTCCCGCCCTCACGCCCCCCGATCGAAGATCAGGTCGAAGTCACCGTCCAATACCGGCTCCAGCTGGCCGCTGCGGCCGCCGCTGGCGGTGTCGCGCACCAGGGGCGCGGGGTGCTCGCGGTAGCGGCGGACGATGATCTGAGGGCGGGGTGAGGCGTCGATAGCCCTGAGGGCGTGGGCGTAGGTCGGGGGCGACAGATCGCCGGAGGGCTCTTCGCAGACCCGCACCCGCGCCGTCAGCCGTCGCGCGGAGTCCTCGCCGGACGCCTCCAGTACATGCAGCCCGGCCTCCGCCGACAGGGTGCGGAAGGCGCCGAAGCCGGACACCGCCAGGATGGCGCCGCCGCCGTCGCCGGCGAGCACGCGCAGCTTCATGCGCCGCCGCTCGGCCCAACCCTGGTACATGGCGAACACGCGCCGCGCCCAGGCCTTCGCCGCCTCGTCGGCCGCGCCGCCGTCCTCCATCGATCCGTCTACCCGCACGATGGCGTCCGCCGGAGCGCCCTCGAGCGCATCGGCGACGCCGCCCTCCACCAGGTGGAGCTGCAGGGCCAACCGGCCGATCAGCGCCGCGCTCCCTGCGTCGGCTCGCGCCGCCGGCGGCAGCCGCGCCGCCAGCCGCGACACCGTGTCGGCCGCCTCGCGCACCCGGTCGATCAGGTTGAGGCCGGAGAACACGGCGCTGCGCCCGGGGTGGGTCCAGATCTCCGGATCCGCCGCCGCGGCGGTGAGCGTCTGCTTGAGGTCCATCCACAGCGCCGAGGCCAGGGTCTCGTCCAGGGCCTCCTGGCGCCGGCGCAGCAGATGGCGCGCCGCGTCGCTGTCGCGCGGCTTCAGCACCAGGGCCGCCAGGGTCGGTCCGCCCAGTTCGATGTCGCCGTCGCCCTCTGGACCGACACTCTCCGCGCCGGCCTCTCCGTTCGGATCGAGGAACTCCACCTCCAGCGCGCCGGCCCCGCCGCGCACGAACAGGAACTGGTCTCCTTCCGGAAAGCGGTGCTCCACCAGGGTGGCCGCCAGCGGGGCCAGCAGATACTGGTCGATCGCGCGCTTCAGCGGCCGGGCCCCGAGCTCGGGCGAGAATCCCCGCTCGAGCAGGAAGTCGAGCGCCGAGGGCTCCCACTCCACCGCCCACTCGCGATTGCGCAGCCCGCGCCGCCGAAGCACCGCGGCCAGCTCCTTGCGCAGGATCTGATAGAGCACCGCGCGGGTCAGCGGGCGGAACACCACGATCCGGTCGAGCCGGTTGACGAACTCGGGCCGGAACGCCCGCTCGATCGCGGCGATCACCTGCTGCTCGGCGAACACGTCCCTGGCCTGGCCGAACCCCATGCCCGACGAGCGATGGCTGGTCGCCCCCAGGTTGGAGGTGAGGATGATGATGGTGTGGCGAAAGTCCACCGTATGGCCGTTGGCGTCGGTCAGCCGGCCATCGTCGAACACCTGCAGGAACAGGTCCCAGACGTTGCTATGCGCCTTCTCGAACTCGTCGAGCAGCACCACCGAGAACGGCTGCTTGCGGATGCGCTCCACCAGGGGATCGCCCGCGCCGCCGGTCCCGCGCTCGCCGACGATCTTGGACACGGTCTCGGCCGCCTGGAACTCGCTCATGTCGAGCCGCACCAGCCGGTCGGGCGAGCCGAACAGGAAGTCGGCCAGGGTCTTGGCCAGTTCGGTCTTTCCGGTCCCCGTCGGCCCGGCGAACAGGAAGACGCCGATCGGCTTGTGTGGATCGACCAGCCCGGCCTTCAGCATGGCGATGCGGTCGACCACCACCGCCACCGCCTCGTCCTGGCCGATCACGCGCTCGCCGAAATAGCGCCGGATGGCCGACAGCTCGATCGGGTCGCGCTCGTCGAGGATGTCCATCGGCAGGCCGGTCATCAGCGAAATGGCCTGGATCACATGGTCGGCGTCCACCGGCCGCCCCTGGTCCGGCGAGAGACCGGCCAGGGTCCCGTCGGCCTCGGCCAGGGCGCGGTCCCCGGCCCGCTTCAGGACGTCGGCCAGCACGCCCGGGGCGTCGGCGGCGCGCAGGTACTGCAGGCCGTAGTGCATCGCCGCCTCCCGCGCCTCGCGCGTGACCAGGACCCCGCGCCGCGCCTCGAGCGTCCGCGACACCCCATCGACGAAGCTGCGGATCTCCGCGTCGTCGAACGGCGACAGCCGCACGAGCTCGACCAGCATGCGCAGGGACGGCCGGCTCTGCAGGGTCCGGCTGGCCCCGTCCGGATCGGCCTCGGCCAGCACCAGGAGCCGGCCCGCGGCGATGGCCGGCCAGATCTGGTCCAGAATGCTCGCCGCCTGGCTCTTGTGCGCGCCGCTCTGCGCCAGCTGCTGCAGGTCGCCCACGCACCAGACCACCTTCTTGCCGGCGTCGAGCTCGGCCACGGTCTCGCGGATCCGGCCCTCGAACTGGCCGAAATAGATCTGGTCGGCCATCAGGTCGGCGGCGGTCGCCTCGAACACCCGCCAGCCCTCGAGGGCCAGCCGTTCGCCGAGCAGCCGCAGGAACCCTGACTTGCCGATGCGCGGCCCGCCGATCACCACCACCGAGCGCGGACGCTCGGAAGCCACCGCCTCCACGGCCCGCTCCAGCGCCGCGCGCCAGGGCTCGGGCTCGACCAGGATCTCCTCCGGCTGCGGCGGCCAGAACCGGCCGAAGGTCGACAGAGCGCGCTCGTCGATCCGCGCGGCCTTCCAGCGCTTGAGCTCCGCCGCCAGCCCCAGGGCGACCGGATGGTCGATCAGGGATAGAAAGCGCTCCATCGCCCCGAGGTCGACCTGCGCCGCCAGGAGGGCGGGGCCGAACACGAGAGGGTCGTTCAGCGCCTGGCGCGCGTCGAAATACTCGCGGAAGCTCTCGATCAGCATGGCGTGGTTCGACCACCAGTCGTGCGCCAGGGTGACCGGATCGCCGAGGGCGGGCCGGGTTTGAAGGCTGCTGAAATAGCGCAGCACGAAATGCAGGGTCCCCGGAGAATAGGTGCGCCACTGCGCCGTCGCCGCCTCCAGGAAGGCCTGCCGGTCGGGCCGGACGCGCAGGGCCTCGAATGCGGCGCACGACAGGGCCCACAGCCGGCCGAGCGCATATTGGCGCAGGGTCGCCAGATCGACCGCGTCGGAGGCCAGGATCTCCACCGCCTCCTTGAAGGCGGCGAAGGTCAAAAGGTCGCGCGGATGGGCGGTGTTCTCCGCCTGGCTCTCCAGGGCCTGCGACAGCGCCTGCAGCCGCTCCACGGGCGTGGCCGCCGGCAGCACGGTTCCCGTCAAGGGCGGCGGCGCCGCCGCCGCCGCCGCGGTCGGCGCCGGCCCCGCACGCGCGCGCCACCGTGCGCTGATCTGCGGAATGGCCGCCAGCACCATCACAACCGCCGCGGCAATGAAAACCCAGGTCAATTCCGGCCCCCCGCCGGCAGTTATCCCGTTGCGGGAAGCAGGATCAAGTCGGCGAGGGTCGCCGGAGCGAAGGGATGGCGCGGGACGGGCGTGACGGTTCCGAGAAGGAGCGCCGCCGCGGCAGACCCGGCGAACGCCGCCTCTGGGTTGGGCTGGGGCCCGAAGCCGACTTCGCGCGCAAGGGGGGGAAGGTGTGCGGAGGGTGATGCGGCCGAATGCTGACTTCGACAACGCCCACTTTGACTGGATAGCAGACGCTCCTTAGTAGACCAGACTAAATATTACGCGTCCAGACTAGCCCAGAGCGAAAACTCCCCTTCCGACCACACAATAATTGTTAATAAACGTATTTTTGATAAATTTCCGGCTTTTGCATCGTATAGATATCATCGATCGCATCAGATGCGAGACGAGAAAATATCCATTTCAACAAATTAATAGATACCATAGCGCGCATCCCTATACAAAGAGCTCGTCCCTCAAGATAAGAGTTTGGATCACGAATCCGGCCGCGTGGTTACTAATCTTTGACGCCCTGCCGAGGCTCACGACCGCGCCTCGACCGGAAGAATAGGTCGATGTGATACCTATTTGAAGGGCGCCAAAGACTGCCCCGATGTGGATCCCTCACGTATCGGTCGGCGTGTCGTCCCATTGGTTGCCGGGGGCATAACCGCACAGCCAGTTGAGCGCGAAATGCCGCTCCATGGTGATGGAGCGAACGATGGACCACTGGTCCTCGGTCAGGTCGCGATAGGCTTTGCCAAAGGCTGTGAAATCTTCGTCTGTTACCGGGCCGATCCCGCCGGCATCCTTGGTGGCGATGGACCGAACGATCTGGTCGTAGCTCTCGAAGCCCGATGCAGCGCTCAGCGGCGCCCCCGTCTCGATCAGCCAGCGGGTTCTGCTGCGCCAATGCCAGAGCTCCGCCAAATCACGCTGGCGCTCGATCTCGGCCGAGGGCCGCAGGCGGGCCTGCTTGAGATACACGCCGATTTCGCCCGAGGGCGGAAACGTTTTCAGCAGGTCTTGATCCGCCTGGGCGTCATAACCCGGGAGGCGATCGACAAGACCGAGCGCCCATAGGAGCGTCTGAAACGACTCAAGCCGCCAAAGCGCGTCGGCGTGTCGTTGAGGCGTGATCCGCTCGGGCGAGACACTCGAGAACAAATCTTCCTTGGGGGAAAGCCGAGCCTTCCAGCGGCCAAGGCTGTCCCTGCGCGCGCGTCTGTTGGCCGCCAAGTCCTTGGAAAATCCGTCCCGGTCTGACTGGGGCCATGTCGAGGACATGGCGTCCAGCAAATCCTTAGGCGGCAAAGCAAGCGCACTGACGACCACGAACTTGAGAAGGTACGCCCTGACCGCTGCGTCTTCCGAAGTCGGGCGACGATTTTTGAGCCCGAACATTCTACCCCCCGCACTACATGACCGATAGCCAAACTGAAGAACGTCGTCAAAATTTAAGGTTTGATCGACGCGCCTCGGCTACGAAATTGATGATTGAATGCGACGGAAGGCGATCACGTTGGGAACGCGAGTCACCCTAAATCACGGCCCTAGTCTTGAGGAACTCGAAATATTTCGGATCCTCTTCGGAAAATACATCGTATTCACCACCAATATAGGCTCTCATCAGCTCATCCGCCGCCTTATCTAACTCGCCCGCGTCGAACAGGACCTGGCCAAGTCGTAGATGGACAAATGGATTTCCGATCGCCCCTGGACAATACATCACATCTTGAAACACCTCCCGAGCAAATTCATTGTAGCCAGCCAAGAAAGCTGCGTCACCTATCGCGATCAATATCCACGTCGATGCGTTCCACTCCTCCCTCGGTTGAGGAACCAGCTGAAAAGCTTCGTTATATTTCATAATCGCCGCATCGTAAGATCCGGACTCTGCGAGCTTGTCGCCATCTTCACAATATGATTTTATTCTCTGATATGTAACATCATCGAGCTCTTTTCTCGATTCATCTTTTACCTTCAAGGGCCTCTCCTTGTGTAACAGGCGGGAGATATTTCATTCTCAGCCGTGCGCCAGCAGCGCGATTTGTCGAACTGTGCTCCAGTTCATAGTTTTCCGGATCAAGCATGAATTGACGCACGGGCGGCGATCTGGCTCCATGAAAACGGCCCACCTCGTTCCAATATGAGACTACGGGAGTTTTGTGCGACATATCAACCCGACCGTCGATGTCGACCACAGTGCCATCTCTTGTAATAAGTTGAAGTCCGTTGGGATTCCCCCTCAAGAGCGGACCATCGCCAAGTATCCTGCCCTCCGACCTCATGCGTTCCACAACGAGAGCCCCGGTCTTGGAGAATTTATCCGGAGTAGCGCCCACGAAGAGACGGCGGTTTCCAGCCTTGCGGATAGCGTCCCGTTCTTTAAACGGCGGCGGTACGTCATTTGCCGAAATGGGGTTTGCACCTGACGTCTCCGCTATGGAGGGGGCGACGTCAGTCGGAGCTGCTTGCGGAGCAACGCTAGCGGAAATGCGCCCGCCCCTCGCAAGCGCGCTTTCGCCGCCAGCCACCAATCCGCCGCCGAGGAGCTGACCAGCCGCCTTCGCCCAAGGGTTTTGATTGGTCGCCTCACCGGCGATCACCGAGCCAAGCGCAGGCGCGGCGACGCGGGCGACGCGAAGCAGCATGCCGCCGGGAAGCAGTGCGGTCGGCGCGTTCTGACCGACTTCGTAAGCGAACCGGCCAGGCAGCGTCTGGGGCGTGTGATAGGGGCCCAGCGCCGACTGGGTCATTCGGTCAAGATCGTCGATCGTGTATCGTGTAAGAGCGGAGCGTCGGCGCTGAGCGTCCGACGCTGCATTGAGTCGGCGGCGCAGACCCTCGGGATCCTTGACCAGACCGAACGCCTGTCCCACCCCGACGATTCCGTCGTTCGCCCGCTTGTTCAGCCAGTCGTCCGCACTCCCCGGCAGCCCTACGATGCCCGTCAAGCCCTTCTCCACGCCGGTGAAGAGCGAACGACCCACATCCTCCCCGACGGACATGTTCGGCCGGCTGTTGGCGTCGCCAGTCCAGGACGGGTTGGGTCCGCCGATCAGGGGACGTGGAGGCGGCTTGGCGAGCGGCGGCGGCGGCGAAAGGTTCGCGTGGCGGTTCAGCAAGCCGAACCCGGGTCCTGCAGCACTACCCGGCGACGTCGAAGACGGTGGGGGGAACGACTGCTGCCCCGCGCCAGCAGGATCAGGATCGGCGCCCACGGTCGGATCGGACGGCAACGGCAGCAAGCTGTCGCCGGGCCCGGGCGGGACCGGCAGAGGCAGTGGCAGAGGAAGCGCCCCCCCGTCCGGGGCGGCGTTGCTTGAAGCTGTTGGAGCCGGCGCCTTTGCCTCGGGGACCGGAGCCGCCTGCGCCGCCGCCGATGTGGTGGGCGTTGTCGCCCCGGCGGGCGAGACGAGCTGCCCGTCCAGGGTGACGTGAAAGCTGCCAGGCGCGCCGGTCAGGCTCGGTGTGTCGTAGAAAGGGAAATAGGTGGAAGACCCAGGCGCCCCTGGATCTCCGGGAGGCGCCGGCGGGGCTGAGTTGAAAAACCGGGCCTGTTGCTCGGTGACCCGCTGGCCCGCTTCGGGCGCGCCTGGCCCGCGGATGGGCCAGACGGCCGGGGGGGGCTGACCATTGGCGCTCATCCCGGCCTGGGCCTGGGCCGGGGGCGTGTCGGCGTAGGCGATGTCGCCGTAGAGGTCGCCCTCGCCGTAGTCGTCGCCGTAGATCATGGGCGCGACCCTCGCGAGCTGAGGGTCTTGAGAAGCGGACGCGGCGGTCCGACCGCGGCGCATGGCGCAGCGGCGGGCGCGGGGGACCCGCGCCGGGATGAGCGTTTCATGGAGGTTTCCGGATTGGGTCGAGGCGCCGCCGCTTCGGCGGCCGGCTGCGCGGCTTGCGCGACGTTAGAGGGCGGCTACGGCTGCTTCAGAACAGGGCTCATTCCGCTCCCCGCGCCTGCTCGCCGCGTCGCATCAGCAGGTTCCGGATGGTGTGATCCAGCGCCCCTACCTGTTCCTTCAGAGCGTGCACCGTGGCGGTCAGGGCGGCGAGGACGCCGGCGGAGGCGGAGGCGTCCTGGCAGGCTTTCTCGACCATGCTCAGCCTGGCCGAATGGCGCCCGAGGTGGAAGGCGATCAGGAGGGCCTGGACCAGCAGGCCCACCACAATCGCGCTCACCGCCACCCAGACCGCGACCCACTCCGGCTTCACGGCCGGGCCCCGAGCGGGGCCGAGGTCGCCCGCCCGGCCCAGATCTTCTGCTGAGCAAGAATCCAGGCCTGCAGGTCGGTCAATTGGGCGTCGTTGGCGCGCTTGGCCGCGTCGTTGGCGAGGGCGTTGGCCGCGAGGTCAGAGAGACGGAAGGCCGAGGGGGCGTCATCAGCGACGCCGGGGGCTGGGGGAAGCGAAAGCCCGGCGGCGCCGGCGTCGAGCAGGCTGACAACAGACAGAGGGACAACACAGCCGGCGTCGGTCGAAAGCGGCACATAGCGGGGGATCTCCTGTGTCAGGGTCGTGAGCTCGGTCTGGATCGCCGCCTGTTTGCCCGCGTCGGCGGCGGCGAGCTTGTCGGTGGCGGCGGTCTGGCGCGCGGCCAGGGCGGCGGCGGCCTTTTCAGCGGAGAGGTCGGCCTCGGCGGCCCTGGCCTTGGCGCCGGCCGCCGTGCGGGCCCGGTCCTCGAGCGCCAGCGCGCCGAGCAGGAGGGCGAAGGCCAGAGCGATCAGCACCGCGGGCTTCTGCAGCGCCGACCACAGGGCGGCGAGCCCGGGTCTGGCGAGGCTCAGCAGCGACAACAGAAGGGTCATGGGAAACCTCGTTCGGGCTTGATGGGAATGGGTCGCCGCCCTTCCCCTCGAAGATTCACGCGTCCGCATTCCCACCTTCTTCGGCGATCGGGAGATGCGTGAACGCCGTCGGGGCGACGGAGCGGGAGGCCGATAGATCAGTCCGCCGGCCGGGCGCCGGTGCGCATCAGGGCGGCGAGGCGCTGGGCTCTGGCCCCCACCTGGCGCGCCCAGTGCGAGGCCAGGAGGCCCTCGGCGGCGGCGGCGTAGCGGCCGGCCCGGATGGCGTTCAGGGTCTGCACGAAGGCCCGCAGGCCGTGGCCGGGCCGACCGTCCTGCGCCGGATGGCCGACGCCCATGTTGAAGCAGAGCTCGGCCATGACGTCCTGGCGCACGTCGTCCAGCGTTCGCCACCACGGCAGGTCCGCGTCGAGCCCCGCCACCGCCCGCTCCACATCCGCGTGCAGGGCGCTGGTCGCCTGCTCCTCGGTCCACGTCAGCCCCGGATGCACCTCGGGTCCGGTGTGTCCATAGCCGATGGTCCACGGCGCCGCGCCCGTCGCCGGATCGGGATAGGCCGCCAGCCGCAGACCCTCGTCAGCCTTGAGATCCTCGAGCAGGCGGGGGGTCATCCGGCTTCCCCGCGCGGTTCGGTCGGGTTGGTGACCCGGATCAGCAGCGCGATCGCGCCCACTATCGACGGCGCATATCCGGTCAGGGCCACGAGCAGGCCGCGCCAGGTCTCCCAAGCCGCCTTCTGCATCAGCAGCACGCCGACGATCACCGCCGGCACGGCGCACAAAAGGTTCAGGAACAGCACCGCGCCCAGCACCCGGCCGATCGCCGGCGTGCGGTTGTCGGCGCCCGACATGAGTCGGGTCCACCAGCCCGCGGCGGCGGGATCGGTCATGGTCGTCTCCGGAATGTTGGAAAGGGTCGCACCGGCGAACGGGCAAAGTCCCGTGGTGTTCAGGGCGCGTAGTTGCCGAAGCCGAAGGTGAGCAGGGTCGCCATCACCCGGTTCAGGTTGACGCAGATCGAGGCGTTGGAGGCCGAGCCATCGGTGGGCAGGGGTCCGGTGCCGATGTTTTGCGCCGGCGCCGGTGGATAGGCGCCGAGGAAGGAGATGCACTGGCGCCCGGCGGCGTCGAGCTGGGCGTAGACCGGGTAGTGGAAGCTCTTGTCGGTATCGACGACGCCGATCGAGACCGGAGTCTCACGGCCGTACGCGGTCAGCGACGCCACCCCCGCCGTGGTCGCCACCACGCCCGCGTAGCCGAGCCCGAACGGGACGTAGCCGGCGCTGTTGGCCATCCACGACCGCGGCGCCCGGATGCTGGTGCCGAAGTTGACCAGGGCCGTGTCGTAGTAGGACTGGCTGTCCACCACATAGGGACGGGGGGCCGGCGCGGCGGGCGCCAGGCCGAGCGAGGCAGCCGCCGTCCCGTCGATCGACAGGGTAGCTGGGCTCCCCACCGCGCTGGTCACCACCAGCGCGCTGTAGATGTTCGACGCGGTGACGCCCGGGATGGCGGCTGCGTTGATCTGTGCGGCGACGTCCGCGGCGTTGGCCGCCGGCCCCAGGGCGACGGTCGAACCATTCAGGATCAGGGTCTGGCCGGCGGTCGGCATCGACGCCGGATAGGCGATCAGGGTCATGTCCCCGCTCGCCATCCACAGAGGATCGACGAAGTCCGTACCCGCGTCGCCGGGGTTGGCCGTCACCATGTTGTACTGGCCGAGCTGCAGCACCGTGCCCATGAGCGGAGCGCTGGCCTTGGTGACGTACTTGTAGTGTGGATAGGGGCCGACACCGTCCACCGGCGCGGGGCTGGCGCTGAAGCGGATGAAGCCGCCCTGGGTGGCGTTGACGCCGAAGGTGCCGAGGCCGAAGTCGATCCCGCCGCAGTCCTCGGTCTGGTAGGCCGGCGGCAGGCCGGCGTAGTCGGCGTGCAGGTCGAAATGCGGCGCCTGGCAGCCGTCGATCCGGAACGACGAGCCGACGCTGTCCTGCACCTGCACCACGGCGCTCAGGCCGCCGCAGGTGTCGAACCAGCAGCCGACCTTGTGCCCCGAGTCCTGAACCAGGCCGCCCGCCGCGGGATCGCCGGCGTTGGCGCGCAGGCCGGTGAACCAGAACTTGGCTCCCGCCAGGGTGCTGTTGGAGAAGGCGCCGCGGAACACCGCCCCTTCAAGGCCGCTGCCGCCCGCGTCGAGCAGGCCGACCTTGTTGTCGTAGCTGTTCAGCACGATCCCCCGGCCGCCGCTGCCGGTCACCCGGATCGGACCGATCACGCCCGCCCCGGTCCCCTGCAGGTGAAAGCCGTCGCCGCCGAAGTTGTCGATATCGAGCTCGCCCACCAGGAAGCGGGCGTCGTTGTAGTCGCCGACCCGGAACGGCGAGTTCACGCTGAGGTGGGCCGGAGGGGCGAAGGCCCCGCGCAGCAGCACGCCGGTCTGGCCGAAGCAGGCGTTGCGGTCGCGGTCGCTTTTGCTGAACTCCGTCGCCGCGTAGTGGAACAGGACCGGCTGACGCTCGTCGATGGGCGCGCCATCTCCCCAGTTCATGGCCCAGCCGCCGTCGAGCTTGAAGCCGTGCAGCAGCCAGCTGCAGGCCGACGAGGCGGTCCCGTCGTCGGAATCGTAGACCCCGAACCTGACGAACGGCTTGGCCGCGATCGCGCCCCAACCCGGCCCGAGCCCGGTATCGGTCTTGGGCGCCGTCCAAGGTCTCTGCCGCAGCATCGCCGCGCCGGGGTCGCAGTAGAAGCCCGCGGCGTTGTAGATCAAGAGCTGGTCGAGATCGTAACGGCCGGGCGGCACATAGACATAGAGCATGTCCCGCGCGGGCTTGGCCGCCATCGCCGCGTGCGCGGCGTCGAAGGCCGGCTGGTCGTTCCCCTGCCCCAGCGTGATCCGCGCCAGCGCCGCATAGTGGCGCAGATCCCAGACCGGGTAGCTGGCCGCCTGCGCGCTCAGGTGCTGCAGCGTGGCCTGCTGCTGAAGGAGCTGCTGCACGATCTGCGAGCGCGTCTGCGCCTGATCGTCGGCGGAATAGCTCTGCGGCGGCAGGGGAAGCGACATGCGGAGACCTCGCCGCGCCCAAGGCCGCGGCCCACAACGGTTGGAGACGACAAGGGTCGAGACGATGGGGTGGAGGAGACAACGGCGCGATGCGGCCCGCGACCACGACGCCGCTGGCGACGTCGCGCATGGGGGCGGTGTTGGCCAGGTCCCTGAGCGCGCCGATCGGATCCAAACCCGGGGCACGACCAAGATCTGCAACCTGTCCAGACGACACGCGCCCGCGAGAAGTTGGAAGCTCGGCCCCCGGAACCTGCAGGGAAGCCCCGGCGGGAACCAGTGAATATCTATTTATACTATTTTTTTCTTCTAAGTTTATAATTTATGCCGTCAAAGCTAGAGTATATATAATTACAATCCTCTCCGACATCGAAGGATTGCATATCCACATTGTTTGAGCAGTCGAAAGAAATGTTAAGTGGATGCAACGCAAGGCTCGGAAACAACGATTTATCTTCTTTCGACGCGAAAGCTCGCTTTTCGCGAGCAACTTGGCATGTATCCGGGGGGAATGTGACGGTGTCTTTGGAGATGATGACTTTCAGACCCACCTTCTTACGGGCGTCCTGTGGAGAAACTGCGGCGACGTCGTCTGAGGTAAACGAGACGATGGTCCATTCGCCATCGATCGGCCGGGTACAGATCTTGGGCGACGCGGCCAGGCCATCTGTCGCCAAGACTCCAGCCAAAGCAAGCGCAAGCGCCAACCCCGGGAAGACGCTCTTCCGCTTTCCAATAGTCATAGGCCCTCTCTGCAAGCGCTAGCGATGGTTGGAATAGGCCCCGTTTAGGAAGATGTTTGTTTCACCGGCCCGCCGCGCCGTCAATCCAGGCGAGACCTTTTTCCCTACGTGATTCCAGCGCGAGAACTGAGCCGCGGCGCCCGCGTAGTCGCCCTTGTTCAGCAACCTCAGCAGCGTCGAGTGGTCCTCGTTCTTGAGCGCCGCGGGCGCGTTGTACGCCAGCGAAACCAGGGCGTCGTACTGGTTCGGCGTAAGGGGAACCTTCACGTTCGACTGCACCAGGCGCTGATGCTTGAGGGAGTCGGCGTCGAACAGGCGATCGGCCGCCGCCGGCGAAAGCCCGCCGGTGAAGTTCTCGCCCGGCTGAATCTTGTGGCCCCAGCCGATGGTGTCCGATCCCCCTTCGGGCGACGGGTATTGCTGTTTCGCTACGCCGCCATGCGGGCCCTGCTCCCAGCTCTTGATAAAGGCCGCGCCCGCAGGGCTAAGCGTCGACCTTGATGCCCGGCGCGGCGCCCCTGCAGGCGCAGCCGCGGTTTGAGGGCCACCGGCGACAGGCGGCAGGGATGCTTCGGCGATCGGCTGGTCGCGCCTTCCGGAGGCTGGGTAATCCGGGATCGCGGCAGGCAGGTCGTCCCCGTCATTCTCGTCGAGGGGCGAAGGCTGCGCCGCGGACGGCGGCGCCTGCAGAAGCCCGACCCCGGCGTCGTCGTCGTCCGTCGCGAACGGAGACGTGGGAAAGGGAGAGATCGGCGGCCCGGGATCGAGGGGCGACGACAGCAGCGGGCCGGGCCCGTCGCTCGAAGACGCCGCCGAGGACAGGGACGGGGTGAACAATCCGCCAAAACCGCCGTCGGGGCCCGGCGCTGATCCGTCGGACAGATCGGCGGGCACGGCGAGCAGTCCGTATGAACCCGGATCGACGTGCGGAGCGAATGGGCCGGGATCGCCGAGCCCGGCGTCTGCATGGTCGGCCGGGTACGCGCCTGCCTGGTCCGCCGCCGGGTCAAGGTCGGCGATGTCGTCGTAGTCGTTCATCGGCGCACCCGCGGAAGGCCGTCCAGGCCGACGAAGCGCGCCCCCTTGGGCAGCATCGCCGCCTCGCGCGGCGTCAACTGTGGCACGCTGGCCGACCGCGGCGCTTGCGGCGCCGTGGGCAGGCGCACGATGGCGTTCGGCGCGGCGCGGCCGCGTCGTGGGGGATACTTCATGGTTCAAAGACTCCTGAAGGGTAAGGGCGTGAACTCGGTATCGAATCCTGAATGGCGCTGACGCGTCATCGGCTTCACCACAGGAACGCGGACGAGGAGTGGATCTAGGAGGAAATCCCCAGGAAGCTGCTCCCCTTAGGCATGAACAGGCTCGCCAGGTTGAAGCCCGTGGTCGTGGTGTCCTGCGACCCGGTCCCGGACGAGGTGGTGGTGCCGGTCTTGGGAATCAGGCCCAGCGACTGGTTGGTCAGCCCCTGCAGGCCCATCTGGTTCTGCAGGTTCTGCAGCCAGGCCTGGTAGTTGGCGGTGTCCACCGCCTGCGCCTGCTGCTGCTGGCCATAACCGGCCGCGCCGAGCAGGCTGTTCAGCCCCTCCGCCTGACCGACCTGCTGGTTGCTGAGCCCGCCCAGCGCCTGCGCCGCCGACAGGTTCAGCCCCTGCCCCGCCAGGCCTGCGTTCACATTGGCCTGCTGCGCCGCGAGGTTGCCGGCGATGTCTGATTGCGCCGCCTGCTGGGCCTGGGTGTAGTTCTGGCTGTTCAGGCCTGCGAGCGTCGAGGCCGCCGTCCGCTGCGCCGCCTGATTGGTCAACGAATCCTCCACCCCCTGGCGCGTGCCGTTGTAGGCGCCCGACGCCGTGGCCGAGGCGGCGTTCCCCTGCAGCTGCTGCTGGGTCTGCCGGTTCAGGTCGTTCAGGGTCGAGTCGATGACCGACTGGGTATAGGGGTTCATGTACGGCTGCAGATTGGTGTTCGAGAGCTGTCCCGCCGTGATCGTCTGCGGCGTATAGGTGCTGGCGGCCGTCGCTGTGTTCGCCCCCTGGGTCAGCGCCGATCCGCCGACGCCCGAGGTCGCCAGGTTCTGCAGGCCTGTGAAATAGGCCTGCTGCGCCGCATTGGTCGGCGCGGTCAGCTGACCGCCGTAGGGCTGATAGCCCGACGCCAGCGCCTGGGTGGACCCCAGGTTTCCATACAGCGCCGCCGCGAGCTGCGGGTCCAGCGCCTGGGTGCTGGTGTCCTGGTGCGAGGTCGTGGTGTCCGATCCGCCCTTGCTCATGATGCTCTCCGATGGATGTGATGATTTTCGGGCCCCATTCCGAGACGGAGGTTTCACCCCAGGTCCCGCATGCAGACATGCCAGGCCGGCGCGTAGCCCTTGGCCTTCAGCGCCCGCCGCCAGCCCTCGCGCCCGGCGGTGGTGAAGCGGGTGCAGCCGTTCGCGGCCCCCCAGGCGGCGATCAGCGGCTCGACGGCGAGCAGCTCGCGCAAGTCGCCCCCGCACAGCCAGAAGTGCAGCGCCTTGAGCCGGGGATAGACCAGGAACTCGGTCACCACCGCACTGTTCGCGAATGGGTGAAAGTGGGCCCTCCCCGCCTCCACCATCGCCTTCACGTCGCCGATCCGGTGCGTGCCGCGCGCATGCGCGAGCGCGGCCTCGATCCATGGCGCGCAGCGGGTCCAGTCCGCCTCGAACATCAACGCCGCCCCGCCGGCTGCACCATCAGACGGGGCGCGCCCCAGCGCCAGTCGTCGGCCTGAGCGCCCGTCACCTCAGCCGCACCTGCCGGCCGGTGAAGCGCACGTCGGTCGGCCGCGCGCCCAGACTATAGGGACCCGACACTATTTCGTCCGTGTTCGGATAGAGGGCGCTGTAGAAGCTCACGGTGGTGTCGCCGCGGCTCTTCTCGTCGGCGATCAGCTGGGTGGCGGTGAACACCTGCGCGCCGCCCGCCATCGGTCCCGGCAGCTCATAGGGCCCGCTCTCGGCGAACGGCGTGACCCCGCCGTAGTCGAACCCCAGCTCGTGATCGTAGACCACCCCGTCGGTCCCGCCCATCAGCGGGTGGGCGAACACGTCCTGGTCCGCGCCGCAGCTGCGCGCCAGCGACCCCATGGTCCAGGTGTCCTCCTGATAGTTGTAGGCCACATAGCTGTCGCACTCGCCGGGCGACACGCCGTCCGCCGCGATCGACGGATAGAACCACCAGATCTCGCGGAAGGCCGAGAGCCGCATGGCGGAGATCTTCGACGCCTGGCGCGCATCGAGCCGCGCATAAACCTGATCCTGGACGCTGCACGGCAGCGGCCGGACGAAGCCGTTGTAGGCGAAAAAGCCGTTCTGCCCCATCCAGAAGGCCTGCGACGCGGCCGTGACCACCGCGTTGCGCGACAGGGCCCCGCAGCCGGAGTCCGCTTTCTGGAACCCGTAGAGCAGCACGCCCCCCACATACTGGGCGATCCACAGTTCGCTGTCGGTCCAGATCCCGGTCCCTTGCGGCAGCCGCCGGCCGCACAGGATCCGCCCGGTCGACGGCAGGGTATAGGCCCCCGCCGAATTGGTGGCGTCGGCGGTCCATAGGGTGTTGTCCGACTGGTCGGGCCAGGCGACGGTCCGCTCGTCCCCGCCGACCCCGAGCGCGAACAGGAAGTGCTCGTTGCTGACCACCAGCGCCTTGGCCGACGGAGCGCCGGCGATCGGCGCCGCCGGCGCGGCGGGGTTGAGATTCCACTGGTAGAGCACCTGGTCGTCGGGGGAGACCGCGACCAGATAGGGACCCCAGGTGTCGAGCGACCAGACCGTGGCGTCGGAGACGGTGGAGACGTCGCCGCGCGGGCCGCCATAGCTGCCCGCGCCGTAGGCTCCGCTGCCGTAACCCCCGCCGCTCACCGCCGAGACCCGCCCGGCCAAGAGGCCGGCGGGGGTGACGTCGCTGAGGGCCCCGGAACGCGACATCACGTGGAGCCGGTCGGCCGTCCCGAGCGCCGCCCAGGTCGAGTTGTTGTTGTCGCGCCAGGCCAAAAGGGTGCGCGCCACGCCGCCGATCCCGGCCCCCGCCGCGCCCGCGCCCCCGGCCACCGAGTGCGCCCGCCAGCCGCCCATGGGCCGCATCTCGCCGTTGAACCAGCGCACCAGCTGGGCGTCGCGCCAGCGGCCGCGCGCCTGATAGTCGGTGCCGTTGCGATAGAGCCCCGGCGGCAGGGCCAGGGACACGAACAGGGAGTCCGCCATTCGATCCGCCGCTTCAGGTCTTGACGCAGTAGAGGACGGCCACGTTGGTCGGCCGCGTCTCCGCGCCGGTGCGCGGCGTCCCGTTGCTTCCGTCGCCGGCCGGGCCGCCGCTCGCCATCACCGGTGTCGCGGTGTTGGTGCCGGTCACGCCCGTGAAGCCTTCGCCGGTGGTTCCCGCCGGCAGCACGCCGTTCGGCGCATTCAGCGGGTGGACGTGCCCCTGCAGCTGGTCGGCCTGCGCGCTCAGCAGGCTCCGCCCCGGATCGAGCCCCCGCCCGTGGTCCCAGCCGCGCAGGAATTGGCCGCGCAGGTCCGGCAGGGTGAAGCTCGGGCCGGCGGGATTGAGCAGGGCGCCGAGCGCGGGATAGTCGGCGTTGGCGTGGCTGGAGCCGTCGCACTCGAGCCAGCCCGCCGGCGCGCTCGCCACGACGAACGCCACCACCGCGCCGGTGGGCGCGCCGGGCGCCAGAGGCGCGGTGGACGCCGCGATCACCCGCCCCTTGCCGTCCAGGGTCACCACCGGCACGGCCGCGGACGACCCGAACACGCCGGGGGTCGGGTTCACCGTCGCCAGGGTGAGGACGGCGGACGGGCTGGAGCCGCCGTCGAAACTCATCGCGCCGCTGGCGTCGCCGGTGAACGACAGGGTCCGCGCCGTCTGCAGGAGCGACGCGGTGGCCGCGTTGCCGGCGAGGGCGCCCGTCACATTGCCCGTCAGCGGCCCCGAAAACGTCCCGGCGACCACGGCGCCGGAAAAGCTCGCCGTGGTCCCGGACACCGCCCCGGTAAACGCCCCGCCCGCCTTGGGCATGACCGCCGCGAGCTGGCTGTCCAGCGCCGACCAGTTGGCGTTGAGCAGACTGCCCCAGGTGTCGTCGTCGGCATTGTTGGTCGGCAGCGTCCATCCATAGTTGGGCGTGGTGGAGTCGGGCATGGGAAGACCTGTGTGTGAGGGGGAAATCGCCGCGCCTGAGGCGAACTGCGGGGCGGCCACCAGGGGCCGAAACTATCGTTGCCCGCATGCAGAGTGCAGATATGCTAAGTTTGGCGTTTGACCGCTGCAGGGCCGGGCCGGGTTCGGCTGGGCGTGTGGGACGGGCGCGCCGGTAAAAGAATCCCCTTACTAAAACCCTTATCGATTTCTGACGCGGCCAGACAAGATCTCGACGACAGATTGATACGAAACTTAGACCACTTTGTGTAGCTCGCACTTTCCTATATTCGCCGTTGTATTCGTCGACGAAGCTCCACTGAACCATATTCTCACGTTCATACTGATGCTGGTGACTATCGCTCCCGCGGGTATTACCTGCGGGTCGGTCTGTCGCACCATTGAGAATCCGGTCTGCGAAATGCTACCCTTGGCAGGATCCGTAGATCCGTCACTGGCGATTTCAGAACTGGCAGCCCCGTCGACTGAAACCTGTATATATAGCTCAACGCCTACTAAGTTTGATGATCCAGCGGCTATATTTACCTCGCACGACGCTTGTACTTTGTCACCAGGCGCGAAATTGCTTGCGGTTAGTGATTCGTAAAGCTTCGCGTAGGCGGGTGTGGCGTTTGGCGTGATAACCATCTGAAAGTTATTTCCAAAGCCGTCTGGTCGCGGGAATGTGGACACAGCTGCGGTTGCGTTCGAAAGCGCCGTGCCCCAACTCGCAGGAACCGCGCCGGTAGTGCCTGTTGCAGCCGAGCCACCAGCGGTGATTAGGAACAACGGATTGCTGAGCTGCTGGTTGGCTTGGCCCCCGGCGTTGGTGAAGGGCTCAATGTTGCGCGGCGGAGGGTTGGGGATTAGCTGGGATTCGAACGCCGCCCAGGCGACACCGTCCATCCATCCGCCTAGGTTGAGTTCATGGATACCCCCACCTTCGGTCGACTGGAAAAGCACCGGGCACGCTGATGTGGTGTTGGCGGCCCCTTGACTTAGCGTGACAGAGTTTGAAGCCACGCTGCTGACAATGGTATTGCCTTGGATGCACGGCCCCGAGACCAGATAGCCCGCCAAAATGCCGCTCGTTGAAGTCATTCCATCGAGAATAAGGCCTCCATGGCTGTTGGCCGTTGCAGTGATGCATGTTGCGGCGACGTAGCAAGGCTTAAAAGCGGTCATGCTATTAACATTGTAGTCGCGCACCGACCCGGGCTGATCGTAAATAAGTACGCTCGGACTATTCTTACGATACGTGTCAAATAATGTGTTAGCCATCATCATCTGCGCGATCTGGGCGCTTGCGCACGGCAGGGCACAAGGCTCCCGGATTATAATGCAGGTGCGACCCTGCGCGGTGAAGGCATTACAAGCCGACTCGATATTGGAGGCGCATCGCTGTCCGCTGGTGGCGGCCGTCGGATAGTTCTGGATGATGTCGTTGTAGCAGCCGTAGATCGCCGCGTATTTGGCGCGTGTCGCCAACGCGGCGCCGATATTGGCCGAGGTCAGGTACTGATCCGAACGATATCCGGAGGTGGCGAAGTTGCCGAGGTCGGTCAGCCGTTGGCCGGCCAGCGCGTGCCCGACCGTCATGAAGGTCCCGTCCCATTTCCACGCTTTCGGCGTCGGCGCCCCGGTGGTGTTGTATTCGCGGGCGACGCGGCTGTCGCCGAGCCAGACGATGCCGTTCAGGATCAGTTGCGGGACCGGCGCCGCCGGCGGTATGGCCGGGATGGCCGCCGCGGACAGGGTCGGCCACAGCAGCATGGGGAGCGCCAGGAGCGCCAGAAACATCCGCCGCATGGTTCAGCTCCCCGCGAAGGCGACCAGGTCGGTCGTGGTCTGGCCCAGGATGGCGATGGAGTTGGCGTTGGTGACGCCGAAGCTGACCGCCTGGCCGGGCGCCAGGGGGTAGCCGGTGGCGCTCGTCACCCCGGCGGGACCCACATAGACCGTGCCGGTGTTGCTGCTGAGCGCCTGCACCACGATCCCGTTGACCAGCGCCCGGTTGGGCAGGGCCGCCGCCGCCGTGGTCAGGGCCTGCTGGCCCGTGTACGGCGCGGCGGGATTCCCGTTGGGATTGGAGGCCGAGCCGCCGGCGAGCACCGTCGGCAGGGGATTGGCCGCCGAGACCGGCGTGTTGTTCAGATTGTCGCTGGCGCGAAAGTGGATCAGTCCGGCCATGGGCTTTCCTAGATGACGGTGGTGGGGTGGGGCTGCAGGCGGGCGCCGAGCCCCTCGTGGGCCAGGTTCAGCTCGGCGATCTGCCGCTGCAGCAGGGCGTCGAACGCCGCGGCCCGGTCGTCCTGGGTGTAGATCAGCGCGCCGTAGAGCCCGGCCGAGAGGTAGAGATCGGGATAGCCGCTGAGCAGCCAGTTGCCGGCCGCGGCCGCCGGCGGCAGGTGGGCGTAGTAGGTCAGGGTCACGGCGGTCGCTGCGGTCGGAGGCGGATGGAGCCGCAGGTCAGGGCCGATCACCGTGTAGAGCCGCGGCGGCGGGGTCCCGGGCCCACCGCGGTCGACGGCGTCGGCCATCGCCTGCGGCGTCACGGCGTCGAGCTGCGCGCCCGTGTCCAAGGTGACGGTCAGCGCCTGCAGGAAGTCGGCTGGCAAGCCGAGCGAGCCGCCCGAGGCGACCAGTGACGCCGAGGTCAGCATCAGCCGGTGGCGCAGGAGCCGGTTCAGCCGCGCCTCGCCCAGCGTCACCGCGTCGTCGATCGGTTCGCCGGCCAGGTCGGCCCGGTTCATCCAGGCCTGGATCGAGGCGGTCAGCCCCGCGTAGGTGCCGTCGAGCGCCATGTCAGATCGCCTTGCGCCAATGGTCGCCGACGATCAGGGCCGAGGTCCGCAGATGGCGGTACTCGTCGCTGTCGAGCTTGCGGGCGAGCCGCTTCTGGCAGTCGGGATCGGGCGAGAACGGGTCCCACCCCTCCTCCGTCATCCACTTGCACAGCACCACCAGCGGAATCGAGGCCACGCGGGCCAGCTCCCGGCTCGGACTGTAGCCGTCGTTGTGGGTCTGCGCCCGCTTGTTGCCCTCGAGGATCGCGCCGACGTCCTGGCTGGCCGCGAACACCACCGCGCCGTCCGCCTCCTCGCGCCAGGCGTGCGTGACGCCGGCGGCGGAGGTGAACAGGGGCTGGAAGGCCCCGCTCACTGGATCTCCACCCGGCCATGCGCCTCCTGCGCCTCGGCCACCGCCCGCGGCAGGGCGATCACCGCGCCCCGGGGATGGGTCGGGAACTTGTCCTCGGGCGTGTGGCCCAGGGGGTCGGTGACCCCGGTGAAGATCTTCTGGTGGCCGAGCGGCAGCACGCGCGCCAGCACCTGCCCGTCCGGCAGTTCGGGCAGCTGAGGCGCATCGTCGGGGAGGAATTTGGGCATGGGGGATCCTTGGCTTCGAGAGATGCGTGGGGCGCTCGAAAAAGCGCCGGAACGACGCAGGAGGACGCGGATCTCTCTCCTCCCCCGGAGACCGGGAGAGGAGAGAGTTTTCCGCTACTGAATGTCCCGCACCACGCCCGAGGCCTTTTCGTTGCGGGCCACGAGGCAGGCTTCGAAGGTCAGGGCGTACTGGGTGCTGTCGGAGGTCTGCGCCAGTTCGGTGGACTTCCAGCCGTCGAGCACGCCGACCGCCCACATCTTGGGATCGATGATCAGGCAGTCGCGGGTCAGGCCGTAGGGGTGCGGGATCAGCGTCAGATTGCCGAAGTCGGAGACGTAGACGTCCGCGGCGCCGATGATACTGGCCATCTTGTCGCCGCTGGTCTCCTTGCGCAGGGCGGCGATGCCGGTGAAGGCCGAAAACTCCTGTTTGGAGGTCGGCCCCATATAGGCCTGGCTCGGCTTGCCCCCGGACGAGAAGGCCGCGCTCAGCACCGTCTTCACCTGGCTTTCGGTGAAGCCGCGCAAGGTTCCGTTGGTGGCCGCCGAGACGGTCCCCGACGCGAATCCGCCGTTCGAGCCCCCTGCCCCCGCCGAGGTGTTGGTGGTCAGGAAGGCCAGCGCCCCGGCCGAATAGCGCGGCGTCGCGCCCGACTCGGCGCCCGAGGCGTAGTTGCCGATGAAGCGCATCTCCGCGTCGCGCTTGGCTTCGATGCCCTTCAGCACCTTCTGCCGGTTCAGTTCCGAGGTGCGCCCGGCCTTCTTCACCACCTCGTCGGTGCGCGACACGCCGTAGGCCTTGGTGAAGATCTGGCAGTAGTTGCCGAGCCGGGTGGTCGAATTGCCGGCGCCGATGGAGAAGACGTCGCCCTCCAGCGAAGCGTTGGCGGCCGAAGGGGTGGCAAGGGTCTCGGTCTGCCACTCGTGATAGGTCTGGTTCGCCTTGGCCGAGCCGATGTTGGAGATGAAGGGGGTCTCCTCCGGCGCGACGCGATAGATCACGTCCTCGAGATCCTCGCGGATCCCGACCGTGGTCAGGGTGGTGACGGTGTTGCTGGGCGTGGTCATGGGTCAGGGTGTCTTTCAGCCCGATCGGGCGTTGAGGAGGGCCACGGCGTCGTCCACCGAGCGCGTCTGCGCGAAGCGGGACTTGGCCGTCTCGACCGTCCGGTGTTGGGGTCTGGCCGCCTGCGCGGCGGTGGGCCGGGCGCCCGGCCGCGCCGGCGCGGGGCTTGGTCTGGTCTTGGCTTCCTGCACCTTGTGGGCGCCGACGCGGAAGCGCATGGCGTCGTAGGCGAGCGCCACCGTGCGGGCGTCGAGGTCGGGGATCACCGTGCGCGGCACCCCCTGTTCGATCAGCCATCGGGCCAGGCTCTCGCGCCGCGCGCCGCCCGCCTTGGGGTCGGTCAGCTCGGGCGACAGCTCGGTCAGCCGCTGGCTCTCGGCGGCGAGGAAACGGGCGCGCTGATGCTGGGCCGTCTGCTGGTGGGCGGCGTTCAGCCGCGCCAGCTCCGATAGCTCGTGGTCGCGCTCGGCCCGCCACTTCAGCGCCTGTTCGGCGCCGAACTGGTCCACCAGGGCGGGGAAGTTCTGGTCGAAGTCAGCCCAGCGATCCTGGAAGGTCGCCTGGCCGCGCCGGATCAGCTGGTCGAGCGCGCCCTTGAACTGGCCGATCTCGCCCGCCTCCTGCTCGGCCCGGCGCCGGGCGTCGCCGGCCTCCTGCTGCGCCTTGCTGACCGCGCGGTCGCGCTGGCTCTCCCGCTCGACGATGGTCTGCTGGATGTCGGGAGGCAGTTTGGCGAAGGCCGCGCGCGCGGCGGCGTCCCATGATCGCGGCGGGCCGATGACCGGAGCCTGCTCCGGGTCGTCCTCCTCCGCGTCTTCGCCGGGGGTGACCTGATCCGCGTCGGGATCGGGGTCCTCGGCGTCTTCGGCCGTGGGCGCGGCCTCGGATGGCTGTTCGGCGGGGCGCCTGTCGTCAGGCAGGTCCCCGTCCATGAGCAAGACGGCCTCCTCGACGGACAGGGGGGTGTCGGCCGCGGCCGGTGGGGTCTGGATCATGAAATGCCTTTGCGTTCGTGAGCGGATGGCCCTGAAGCGGTCTCGCCGCGGCGTCGCCGGTGACGACCTCGCAGGACATCTGGTGCAGGCTGGCGCGCCCTTTTTTCGGGCGCGGCGTCGATCAAGTCCGGCGACCACGGAACGCCGCGACGCGTCGGCGGTTAGCTAGCGGACAAACCTGGAGTATCCCATGACCCGCATCGCCATCGCCGCCCTCGCCGCCGCCGCCGTGTTCGCCTCGGCCAGCCTGGCCAACGCCCAGGGCCGCGTCGCCGGCGCCGCCGTCGGGGCCGCGGCCGGCGCCAAGTCCCACCACGCCGTCGCCGGCGCCGTGGTCGGCAGCATGGTCGGTCACCACATGGCCAAGACGCACGCCAAGAAACAGGCGGCCAAGGCCGCACCGAAATCCTAGCCTTCCTCAGACATCCCTTCCGGCGCGCGGCGGTGACGGAGTCAGCCGACAAGCCCCCGATCCTGCCGCCGCACATTGACGAGACGGTGCGGGCGATCGCCAAGCTGCACGCCGCGCATCATCGCGGCGCCACGCCCAGCGAGCGCGCCGCCGACCGGCTGACCGCGCTGGTCGGCCAGCCCCGGTTCATCGGCGTGCTGACCCTGCTCGCGGGGGGCTGGATCGCCTTCAACCTCGCCGCCCCCCGCCTTGGGCTCGGGGTCTTCGATCCGCCGCCGTTCAACGGCCTGGCCACCATCGCCTCCTTGCTCGGCGTCTACGTGACCGTGCTGATCCTTTCGACCCAGCGGCGCGAATCCGCCCTGGCGCAATTGCGCGAGCAGCTCACCCTCGAACTCGCCATCCTCGGCGACCAGAAGTCGGCCAAGACCATCCAACTTCTCGAGGAGATCCGGCGCGACAATCCGCTCCTGCCCAATCGGCACGATGCCGAAGCCCACGCCATGTCGACCCCGGCGGACCCGACCTCGGTGTTCGAGGCCATCAAGGAGACGCACGCCGAAGCGGAGATCCTGTCCGACCTGCCGCCTCCGGGCGCATGACGTTCTGTCGCGTTCCCACCCCGCCCTTCATCGCCTAGAGGAGGGGCGACATGGGGTGTCACGAGAGAGCCGCGCGGCCCTTAAGGCTGCGGCGGCTCTTTTTGTTACCGTTTCACGGAACGAACGCGGCCGCACCGCGCTTGCACACCGAGCGGCTTATGGACGCCCCCCCGACCAGCCGCTCACGCCTCGACAGTGGCGGCGCCCCTCGGCTCACGCCGGGGGGCGTACCTGTGTCCGGGCTCCAGCTACGGTCCGAAAGCGGCGCGGGTTCGGATCAGGCGGCGTGCCCCCCCCCCGGCTCTAACCCTTCGGCGGCGGCGGGAAGGTGGTGTAGGCCCACAACAGGACTCCGCCGACCACCAGCAGAAACACCAGCAAGGCGTAGATCTGCCACCGCGCCGACAGGTGGTGTGAAAGGACTTCTCGGAGCGACCGCCGCCGCGTGCGGCGCCGGGCCTGCGGTATCTCGAACACGGTACGACCCCACCCCTGAGACCTCGCCGCCAAAGCGGGCGGAGCGTCCGAACGCGGACGCGTCATCCCGCCTCATACGCCGCGGTGCAAGCAGCTTTATGTCTTTCCGGCCAAGCTGACGGTCATATTCGCCGCGAGATCGGCGGCGCCAGGAGTTCGGCCATGGCCGCCGAGTGTTTGATCACCTCCCCGGCCTGCACCGCCTCGTGCAGCGCCTTGCGTACGCCGCGGATCGCGGCGGCGGCGTGATAGAGCTTCTCGCGGTGCGCGGCGGCGTCGACGCCGGTGGCCGCCCACCGATCGAACAGCGCCGCCTCCATCGCGTCCATCAGCCCCGCCGTCGCCTCCAACTCCACCCGCGCCCGGCCGGCGCGACGCAGCGTGTCAGGGTCGCTCATGTGTTCTCCGTGTTGAAGTTCTTCGGCTGGCGGGAGGCGTCCACCTCAGTCGCCCGCCAAGCTGCTCCGCCTCAAGGCTTCGGGATGCCCGCGCCTTTAGACAGCCCAGGATTCGTCATTCTCGGGCATGAGGAAGCAAAGCGGACTGAAGACTCGGGAACCCGGCAGATATCTTGATCGACGCTGCGCAAAACGCGCGTCTTGGCTGCGCTGTCCGCGGGTAGCCGAACCGCCATGGTACAGCTTGCCAACCCGGAACAAAATAGGCACATGGGCCTTGCCAACGCGACGCCGCCATGGATCCAATGACGTGAATGACGCTCCACTCGATTCAAGTTTCTTCGAGGGACGATACCTGATGGAGATCACAAGTTGGGATTGGTCACTGCACGTTGGCCTTGGTCCTCAGCGGAGTTCGCGGAAGTCCAGCCTTCCAGGTGGCCTGGCCTATTCGAAAACGATCGTTGTTGAGGGCCGCATCCTTGCCCCCAAAGAAGAGCGTGGACAGTCGGTCACCGTACGCCTGACACCGTATGGCCCTAAGATCATGTTCGGACGCCAACGGTTGAACGAGGTGGGCAAACTCTATTTTCCCAACGGCGAACGCGCAAAATCTGGCTTTGAAGTCAGCCTGATGATCGCTGAAGCCGACCTGCCGACCTTGGCGATCGCTCTCAGTTCGATTTCGAAGTACATGAACCTGTGGACTTACGACAACTTCCCTGCGGAGGCGCCGGACGAAGCCCGGGTGAGCGCTTACGCCCTCGCTGCGAGAATACCCGAGCGCATCAGATCGTGGGCGGGGACTGACTGATAGCGTGGTTCGCGACCACTGTGCGGAGTTTGGAACGCGTATTCGGCGTCGGTCAAGAACCCCCTCTCGGCCGCCTGGGTGGATAACCTTGAAGTCGCCTGTATGTATCTAGAGATGGATGACCTACTTCTCCTGTGGATTGACAATAGGCGTATCGATCTGTCGCTGATTTGTTACAAATAGCACGCGATTGCGCGTCGGGTTGACTGGAGCAGATAGCGCGATCGTTACGATCTTGAAAGTCGCATTGCTTCCGACCGTTTCCATTCGATCGAGACGGCGGTGGTCCGCCCGCGCCGTTGGACCGGAAACTGCTATTCGACGGAAGTGGAGCAGTTCCTGGATAGAACGGTAGGGTCGCAGGCGTATAGCCATGACAATTGGCACACCCCTGTGGAGACCAATAATCCCAAGGTGTTCTCGCCGGAGGGGCCGCCGGCTGCGCAAAAGCAGCTGATCCTCCGATCATTTCGCCAGTGGAAACAGCTGTGTCACCCGGTGCGTTGACGGAGGCGCCGGCAAGCGACGGAGTATTCGTACTGTCGCTGTTCGACGAGGTCAGAAGGTCAGAGGGGACACCGCCGAAAGAAGCTGAGTCGTCCTCAACAGGTTGGGCGAGCGGTTCCAAACCTGACGCAACGCCATTCGCTAATGCAACGCTCGTCGTAGTTGGCCGGGCGTCAAAGTTAGCGCCCCATATAGATGGAAGGAGGCCACCGTCCGGGCGTCCAAAGGCGCAAGGAAATAGAGATGCTTGGCCGGATGCCGCCGCACGCCAGCTAGGTCCAAAGAGGCCTCCATCATTTTGTTCGGCAAGAGCACGCCCAAAAAGCGGGGCGTTCGGGTCGAGGGAAATCGGTGGGGGAGCGCCGGCGAAACGGCTAAATATAAGTCCGTCAGGAATCATGATACTCCTTTCCAGAGAAATATAACGCCGCCATCTCGCCATCAGCGGCCACATCACGATCAATAACGCGAATCATTGTAAATTTGACGAAAATAATTGATCAAATATAGAGTTATCTGAGAGGATACCACCTGATGACAATTACATTATTTCTCGCGTAATTTTCAATTAAATACAAAATTATAGTATAACTATTCGGATCGATCTATTGTACTTAGCATGCAACGATCTGCAAATTCCCCTCTCATCCCTCCACTGTTGGCATCGCTTCCGTCTGCCCCAGCCGGGCGCTCGCTTCGGCCGCCTTCACGCCGGCGGCCAGTTCGATCTCGCGCAGGGACCGCTGGTGGTCGAGGTCGAGCTTCTGCTGATGCATCCGCAGGTTTTCAGCCAGTTCGGTGCGCTTCAGGTCGATCTCGGCGGCCAGCCGGGCGCGCTGCAGCTGGATGTCGGCGGCGGCCTTGGCCTGCGCGATCTGCGCGTCGGCCTGCACCTTCTGCAGCGCCGGATCGGGCCCGGGCGGCGGCGGCATGGGCGCGGGCGCAGGCCGCGGCGGCGGCTGGGCGGCCGGGTTGGAGACATAGAGGTCGCCGTTCTTGAACCCGAGGCCCTTCTCGAAGAAGCGCTTGAGCAGCTGGTAGGCGTTCTGGCCGGTGACCAGCGGCCCGTTGACGCCGCCCTGCATCTGGATCAGCGCCTGCATCACCGGGAGGGCCTGGCCCATCAGCTGCATCTCATGCCCCTGCCCCGAGGCGCCGAGGCCGACCTCGATGGTCATCTCGTTGCGCTCGGCCCACCGGCTGGGATCGACCGGGATCCACTGGCCGCGCAGCCGGGCGATCCGGGCCGCCGAGGCGTTCTTGCGGATCAGGGCGTGCACGCCGAGGAACAGGTCCTTGATCCCGGTCTCGGCGAAGATGCGGGCGATCATCCGCACCCGCTTCTGCGCCGCGCTCATCAGCGCCAGCGCTCCGGCCGCCGTGTCGTGCAGGGTGTCCGGGTTCAGCCCCTGGGCGTTGCGCACCACCCCGGTGCGCTGTTCGGCCAGGGTGGAGATGTACTCCAGCGCGCCCTGGACGTCGAAGCTCAGCGCCCCGGCCTGGATCGGCCGCACCGCGTCGCCCTGCGAGGAGCGGATCGGCACGCCGGGCTCGTTGCGCAGAAGGTCCGAGACGGTCCACTCGTTGGCCCGGTCCATGGCCACCTCGAGCCGCTGGTTCAGCGCGAAATAGCCGCTGTCGAGCAGCATGCGCAGAAGCGCGGTCTTGATCCGCTGCACTTCCAGCAGCTTGTCGGCCAGGCTTTCGCCGTAGAACCGGTGGGTGACCACGTAGGGCGTGACCGAGGCGAACGGCAGGGCGTCCAGCCGCTCCTTCTCGATCAGGACGCCTTCGGCCGAGCCGCCGCCGGTCATGATCCGCCACAGCTCCGGCCGGCCGTCGCCGTCGGCGTCGACGCGCAGATAGTGGTCGATCACCTCCACCGTGCGGTGGCCCCAGGATCCGTTCACCGAGCGCTGGTCGAGATGCTCGCCCGCCGTGTCGCGGGCCAGCATCAGGGTCTCGTCGCTGGTCTGCGCATAGGCCGGCAGGCCCTCGACGATCTCGGGATCGATTCCGTCGCCGATGAGGTCCTGCGCCCTCGGCCGCGAACGGTGGGCGCAATAAGTGGTCTCGCACAGGCGGACGGTATCGCGCGCCACGGTAAAGTCCTCCGGCGTCACCGCCGCGATCCGCACCCGTCCCTCCTTCTCCCGGCGCAGGGTGAAAGCGAAGCTGGATTGGCCCATATCGTCGAGGCTTTCGCGGAGATCGCCAATCTCCCCGTCCTGCGCCGCCGCCACCAGCTCTTCCAGCGTCTTTCCCTCGAAGCTCTCGCTGAGCTCCGCCTCGGCCGGATCCTCCCACCACCATTTGACCAGCCCGACCTTGGACAGGAGGGCGTCCTTGCAGAGCGTGAGGATGGTCATGAAGCCGGCGTTCTCGTGGAACACCACCTGGTTGACGTAGTCCGTCTCCTGGCGCGCCGCCTGCTCGTCGTCGGGTCCAGTGGGGGTGAACACGGCCACGTCGTCGCCGCCGGTGAAGATCTCCACGAGGTCCGGCAGCACCGTCTCGATGGCGTCGGCCACGTCGGTCGCCACCGCCCGCGAGCGGTTGGGCAGGCTGGGGACGTCGGGCATGTGGCCCTTGTAGTAGTCGAGCGCCTGTTCGCGCTGGGCCAGCAGCTCCTGGTCCCACTCGAACCCCGCCGACTGGCGCAGCTCCTCGCGGCACAGGGCCACCAGCTCTTCGTCGGAGAGCACGAGTTTGGGCTGTTTCATCACACCGCCCCAAAGCTCGGGATGGCCAGCCGCTCGGGCATGAGCCGCACCGGCCGCGCCAGGGCCCCATAGCGAAACGCGTCGGCCGCGTGACTGGTCCAGTCGTGCAAGGGTCTCTCCCGCCAGGTCTGCCGTTTGCCGTCCCACTCCCGGCGGTACTGCTTCAAAGCCTCGATCCCGCGCTCGCAGCGTTCGGCGTCGAACCAGCAGCGGCCGAGCACCAGCCGCACGGCGTTGATCCCGTCGGCCACCGCCTGCGGCGGCATGATCTCGAGGTTGCGCAGGCCGAGCGCCTTCAGCGTCTCCACCCGCGTGCGGCCGGTGCCGAGCTCGCGCGCCGCCGCGTCGTGCGGCAGTACGTGCCGGCCGAGGCGGTAGTCCTTGGCCTCGACCCGGCGCACGATGTCGGCCAGCCCCTCGCCCGACACTTCCAGATAATCCACCAGCCGCCGCTCCTGCCCCACGTCCTGGGCGAACCAGACCGCGGTCGCGTCGTCGATGCCGAGGTCCCAATAGGTGTCGATCCGGGCCAGGGGCTCGACCGGAACCCGGCCGATCCGCCGCTCGGCCTCGGCCTTGCCCATCTCGGCGGCGTAATAGGCGCCCTCGATCGCCGCGTCGAAGCTGCACTCGTATTCGCGGGCGTAGGCCGCCGCGTCCATGGCGGCCCTGGCGTCGTCGAGTTCGGCGTCGGTCAAGAGGCCGGTCTCCGAGGCTCTGAGCTCCCACAGCGCCCATCCCTCGGCGCCCGCGCCGGCCGGGCCTCGCCGGGCCCGCTGGCGCAGGTCATAGAAGGCGTTCTTGCCGCGCGGGGTGCCGGTGAAGCTGGCCCGTCCGCCGCGGTCCGACAGGGCTGGACGGATCACCTCGGTCCACGCGCGCGGATCCCAGTCGCCGAACTCGTCGCAGTCGACCTCGTCGAAATACTGGCCGCGCAGGGCGTCGGCGTTGTCGGCGCCGTAGAGCCGCACCCGGCCGCCGTTGGGAAAGTCGGCCCGCAGCTCCGCTTCGGTCCAGCGCACGCCGGGGATCGGTGCGGTGTAGCGTTTGAGGCAGTCCCAGGCCACCGCCTTGGCCTGGGCCAGATACGGCGCGATGTAGGCGCAGCGCGGATCGGGGTGGGCGCAGGTCAGCGCCGTTCGGATCAGGCCGTTGATCGCCGCCACCGTCTTGCCGGCGCGCCGGTGCGCCACCACCACCCGCCAGCGCGCGTCCGAGGCGTGATAACTCTCCCACACCCGCCTGGGTTTGTAGGGGATGACGACGTCTATGGCCGGGCGTTCGCTTTCTCGCCGCTCATCGGAAAAATTGTCGGGACAGGTTCGACGGACCAATGCCTGGTCTAGCTGGGCTTCGACGGGTCGGGCGTCGCTTCCTCGGCCGTCCTGGCCCATCGGATGACCTGCTCCATCGGTGAGATGTCCTGGGCCGACGCGCCGAACGCGCGCGCCAACAGTTCCTTGATGGCCGCCAGCCGGACGGTTTCGCTCTCGGCGCCCGACGCCAGCCGCGCCAATTCCGTCATCGCCCCGGCCGCGTGGGTGCGCGCGAGCGCCTCCACGTCGCCGAGTCCGGCGGAGGGCGCGGATCTGCCCCGCGGCGTGGTCCTGCGCGCAGCCGCCAACCGCCAACTCCTTGGCCGTGAATCATCGGGAAGTGAGGGGATATCTGTGCGTTCAGCCCGTCAGTGCGTAAGCACAAATCGTGAACATGCAGCTTTGTCTCATGCCTCGACGCACCGGTCAAGCGGGTTTTTCCGGCGGCGGCGCCGCCCTCGCGCAAGACGTGATCGGCCTCAATAGTCGGCCTTCAGCGAGACGTAGAACACGCCGCCGTGGCCGCCGCCCTGGATCCAGGTGGGTCCGGCCGACGCCAGCAGCGACCAGTGCTCGACCAGCTTGTAGGTGGCCGCCGCGTTGAGCGCGGTGAAGCCGTCGCCGGCGGCGCTGTCGGCGGTCTGCCGGAACACCTCGACCCCAAGCTGCAGCCGTTTGCTCATGGTCCGGTTCACGGCGATCCCGCCCTGCCAGAAGTTGCGCGCATCCGGCCCGGGGTTGAACTCATAGCCGCCGCCACCGAACACCGACCACGGGCCGAAGTCCTTCTCGGCCCACACCGGCAGGAACAGGTTGGTGCGGGCGACGCCGAAGCCGCGTTCGGTGGGAATCAGGAGGCGCGGAAACACGCTGAGATCGGGCAGCCAGCCGCTCTCGCTCTGGTGCACGAGCTTGTACTTGGCGGCCAGTTCGATCACGCCCGTCCCCGTGCGCAGGCCTGAGGCGGAGAACCCGCGCGGGTTGGAGAAGCCGATCGGCAGCACCGCCGTCAGCTGCAGATCCTTGGCGGCGCCATAGTTGAGGTCGACGCCGGCCTCGCCGTTCAGCGCGCCGTCGGCGTCGCCGGACTGCACGAAATTGTAGATCTCCCAATGCCCGGTGTCGGTGGGCTGGGGGTCGTCGGTGAGATAGGGCGGCCCGGCGACCGCCGCCGCCGGGGCGGCGAGCCCGCAGAGGAGCGCCCGGCCGGCGACCCGCCTTGCGAAAACACAAGTTGATCTCGGGCCTTGGCTGATGAACCTGTACGCCCCGCATCGACCGAGGAACGATCGTCCATGAGCGACCAGCGCGCGCCGAACCTCGTGCATGAGGCCCTGAGCAAGGCGCCCCAGGCGACCCTGATGTTCTGGCTGGTGAAGATCTGCGCCACCACCGTCGGCGAGACCGGCGGCGACGCGGTGTCGATGACGCTGAAGGCCGGCTATCTCGTCGCCACCCTGATCTTCCTGGCCTTCTTCGTCGTCACCATGACCGGCCAGGTCATCGCCAGCCGCTATCATGCCCTGACCTACTGGCTGGTGGTGGTGGCGACCACCACGGTGGGCACCACCACCTCGGACTTCATCGATCGCACCCTGCACCTCGGCTATGTGCTGTCGTCGGCCATGCTGCTCGGCCTGGTGGTCCTGGTGCTGATCGCCTGGCGCCTGACCACGGGCCGGATCGCCGCCGACCGCATCACCGACCGCACCGACGAGGTGTTCTACTGGCTGACCATCCTGGTCTCCAACACCCTCGGCACCGCGCTCGGCGATTTCAGCTCCGAGACCATGCCCGACCTCATGGGCAGGATCGCCCATGCGCCGCCCGGCGGCTGGGACCCGTGGGGGTTCGAGCTGGCCGCGATCGTGTTCGCCGGATTGATCGGCGTGGTCGCCGTGCTGCATCTGCTCAGGGCCCTCCCTCAGGCTATACTGTTCTGGGCCGCCTATGTGCTGACCCGCCCCCTCGGCGCCACCCTCGGCGACACCCTGACCAAGCCGCACGCCCAGGGCGGGCTAGAGTTTGGCCGGTTCACGGCGACCGCGGTGATCGCCATCGCCATGGTCGTGCTGATCCTGCTGTCGCCCAGGCTCCGCCGCCCGGCGAGCGTCCCGGCGATGGTTCCGTCCGGGGCGCCCTGAGGGCCGCACCACGCGCCACAGATAGGCCGCGACACAGACGCCGAAGAAAGCGTCCGCCACCGGATTGACCCACAGCTCGACCGCCGCGTAGCGCTGTCCCAGCACCAGCCCCGCGCCGACGAGCACGGCGGACCAGAGCGCGGCGCCGATCGACGACCACAAGAGGAAGCTGGCGAACGGCATCCTGGCCATGCCTGCGGGCAGGCAGATCACACCGCGTACGCCCGGAATGGCCCGGCCGAGACAGACGGCCAGAGCGGCATTGCGGCGGAACCAGGCGTTCGCCTGGTCCACCTCGCGCGGCGTGATCGCCAGCCATCGTCCGCCGCGCGCCGCCAACCGCCGGAAGCGCTCGAGGCCGAGGCGTCGCCCCAGCCCGTACCAGGCGACCCCGCCGAGGATCGAACCCGCCGCGCCGGCCGCGATGGCGGCCACCGGCGGGAACGCCCCCTGCGACGCCTCGAACCCCGCCAGCGGCAGGATCAGCTCGGACGGAATGGCCGGGACCAGGTTCTCCACCAGCATCAGCAGGAAGACGCCGGCGACGCCGGTCCGGCCGATGATACCGGCGATGAAGGTGAACACGCGCGACCTGTTTCAAAGCTGAAACGATCCA
Source organism: uncultured Caulobacterales bacterium (assembly GCA_903837135.1). GTDB lineage: Bacteria > Pseudomonadota > Alphaproteobacteria > Caulobacterales > Caulobacteraceae > CAIOYC01. The sequence goes on along the minus strand of CAILTK010000035.1, from coordinate 42,294 downwards.
ACGGGGCCGCGCGGCGCCGGTTCCTGCCGCAAATCAGGGAATGGGATCCAGCATCATCAGCCGCAGCGTGCCGGGCTTCGGATGCGGGCGGCCGCCGGGCGTGGTCGGCGGGTCGACGTCGGAGGCGGCGACGAACAGCCGGCCGCTCTCAGGATCGACATCCATGGTCCGCCCGCTGATCGCCGTCGTCAGCGTGTCGAGCGCCTCGTACTTGTCGGGCGTGACCTGCCGGAAGACGCTGATCGTGCCGTCGAGCCCATTGGAGCTGAACACCCGCTTGCGCTTGGGGTCATAGGCCACCGCGTCGTTGCCGCGGCCGATCGGCAGCTTGGCGACCTGGGCGCCCGTGGTGGTGTCGACCACCACCATCGTGCTGTTCACGCAGCCCATGAAGGCCCGATGATGCTCGGGGTCGACCGCCAGGCCGTGCGGGCTGGTGCAGTCGGGGGTCGGCCAGCGGGCGACGACGGCGTTGGTCCGGGCGTCGATCTTGAGCAGGTCGCGCTTCTCCTCGCCGGCGACGAAGATCGAGCCATGGCCGTCGCCGGCGCCGTACTCCAGCTTCTCGCCGGCCTTGATGACGGCGACCACGGCGTCGGTCTTCGGATCGATCACCGTAAGGCTGGCCGGATCGCCCTCGATGACGAACACGTGGCCGCTGACGCTGTCGACGGCGATCCCGTCGGCGTCCTTGTCGGCGGGGATCTGCTTGGCGATCTTCAGCGTCTTCAGGTCGAAGGCCAGGGCCAGGCCGTTGCGTCCGTCGTCGGTGAACCCCTGCCCCGTGGCGAGCGAGATCGCCGTGCCGTGCGCGCCGCCGGCGATACCCTCCACCTGGCCGACGACCTCGCCCGACGACGCGTCGATCACCGACAGCCTGTCGCCGTGCGCCACGTAGACGCGGCCGGTCTCATGGCTGTAAACCACGTAGTCCCACCGGTCCGGCGCGCCGAGCGGCACGCTCCGCGTCACCGTGTAGGCGGGCGCGGCCAGCGCCGGAGCCGTCGACAGCGCCAGCAGGGCCGCCGCCAACAGCGGCAGGGGCTTGTTCGACATCATCCTTGTCTCCGCGGCGAAATGGTCCACCCAACCGGGGCGGAAGAGTTTTTCTTGCAGTCTTGCAAGACTGCGATGCGCTCAATACAGTATTACCTGGGCCGCAGCGGCGAAGTCAAACCGGGATTCCACGCGCGCTCCATCGTCAACATCCTTGCGGGGGCGCAAGCTTTCGGTCGGAAACCTGCAGTCTTGGTTGTCGTCGTCATGCGAATCGTCTTCCGGTCGCGCCTCGCCCTTACGCCTTGCGGAACACAGATGAAGTCCGTCCTGCTCGCCGGCCTCTGTGGCCTGACCCTGATGTCCGGCTGCGCCGGCCTGAGGCCGAAGCCGGCGGTCGACAGCGAGGGCGTCCCGCGTTTCGCCCACGTCTTCGTCATCATCGATGAGAACAAGGATTACGAACAGATCCTGGACCCCGTCGGCGCGCCCAACATATCGCGGCTCGCGGCGACCGGCGGAAACGCGGTGCGCTTCTACGCCGAGGTGCATCCCAGCGAAGCCAACTATGTGGCCCTGCTCGGCGGCGACACCTTCGGCATTCACGACGACGACGCCTATTATTGCCATGCCAACGCGACGGCGGCCTATTGCGACGGGGCCAAGGCGCCGGGCTATGCCGACCACACCGTCCGCGCGCCGCATCTCGGCGACCAGCTGGCCGCCGCCGGCCTGAGCTGGAAAGGCTATTACGAGAGCCTGCCCGAACCGGGATCGCCCGCGGTGACCGCCGGCGATCCGAAGGTCGACACCCGGACGCGCTCGACCGCCCTCTACGCCTCCAAGCACTCCGGCTTCATGAACTTCGCCGACGTGCAGGCCGACCCGCGCCGGGCCGAGCATATCGTCGGATTCGACCGGTTCGAACAGGACCTGGCGGCGAACACCGTTCCCAGCTTCGCGCTCGTGGTTCCCAACCAGTGCAACGACATGCACGGCCTCCACGGCGAGGGCGTTCCGGCCGACTGCGACATCGTCAATAAGGCCGACCTGATCCGCCGCGGCGACCTCTACATGGGCCGGCTGGTCGAGCGGATCGAGCACGCGCCAGTCTGGTCGTCGAAGGAGAATGTGGCCATCGTCATCACCTTCGACGAGGGATCGGGCAGGAGCCGCGAAGGCTGCTGCGGGATCACCCCGAACGCCGCGTCCAACTACGGCGGGGGCCATATCCCCACCGTGGTCATCACCAACCACGGGCGCGGCGCCCTGACCGACGACACGCCCTACAGCCATTATTCGCTGCTGCGCACGCTCGAGGACGCCTTCCGCCTGCCGGGCCGGCTCGGCCACGCCGCCGACGCGGACGTCACGCCGATGCGCAAGCTCTTCGCGGTCGAGCCTTAGCGCGCCGAGCGCGGACGGTCGCGACCAGCGGTCAAAAAAGCGAAGGCGTCACCGGCGCCCAACGTCGCGCGCGCCTCTTCGTCGAAGGATGGACCTAAACCAACCCGATGGCGGCATAGGTCCTGGCGATGCCCTTCCAGAGCTCGTCTTTATAACGGGCGAAGGTCGCGTCCTTTTCGAAGGCCTCCGGGACGAAGCTGGCGGAGGCCTCCGCATATTTCCCGATGAAGACCGCGAACATCAGCTCGGGAAGCAGATAGCTCTTGTATTCGACACCGTTGAAATCGAGGAGCGCCTCCACGTTGCAGATCCCGTCCGATATGAGGTTGGCGTCGTGGAAGAGGATGATGCAGTCCGGCTTGCAGTGTTTCCAAAGGCTCAGAAAATCCCGAAACGCCGCCTTGTTGGTGTGCTCGCCGTCGATGAAACACATATCGATCGGCTGTAGAGCGGTATCGAGCAGGTCCGATGCATCGCAGTCGAACGTCTGCAGCTTGTCCAGACACTGGCTCGGCAAGCGTTCTCGCAACCGTTCGATCATCTTCGCCGTGCTGGAGCGCGTGTAGTCAAAGCTGACTCCGCGCTCGTCCGGCTGTAAATCAGGCCGCTTGTCGATCGAGATGACCCTTGAACATCGGCTGTCCAGCAAATGCGGGACAAGCGTGCCCCCCATGTAGGACCCGACCTCGGCGAAGACATAATCGCCCTGGGCCGCGACCATAGTCTGAACCTTCAGCATGGTCGTGCGATCGCCATGACCGGTTTCGGTTTCAAGCATGAACACGGCGGGGTCCGCAGCGTCTATCATCGCCCGATACCCGGCCGCCGGCTCTATCTGCGCATCCATAGTCGCCCCCACAATTAAAACGCGAACTTACACCTCTCTCTCGTGCTCACAAGGACTCTGTCGGCGCCGGACGTCCGCAACCGTTCGCCGCAACTATTTTGGCCTGAACCTAGCCCGGTCGCGGGATTTGTGCTCGAAAACTTGCAGCGAACGGCGGCGTCCTGAGCCCGCTTTGAAAAGGCGCGGGATCGGACGTCCTTCTCGCAGGCGGATCGGCCGCCCACGTCGCGCCAACGGCACGTAAGAGTAGAGTTGACGCGATCGCCTTGGAGTGGGACGCCGGGGGTCGGCGGGGTCGTTCCGGCTGGCCAGGAAGGTCGGCTGGGCCTTTTATCCAGGGCTTTTCGATTTCGCAAGGCTTTGACTTCGTGCGTTTTCTCGGCTTCTTGCAGCAGCCTTCATCGTATACCTCCGCATTCGCCCAGCCCTTGGTGGACCGTGAACCTGTTGATCGTCGAGGACGACGCGCAGACCCTTGATTTCGTCACGACCGGCCTGATCCGCCGGGGCCACGGCGTGGACAGCGAGTGCGATGGGCGCGGCGGCCTGCTGAGGGCCGGCGCAGGCCGGTACGACGTCATCATCCTCGACCGCATGCTTCCGGGGCTGGACGGTCTCGACCTGTTGAAGGCGCTGCGAACCGCGGGGATCGACACGCCGGTCATCCTGCTGACCGCCCTCGGCGGGGTGGCGGATCGGGTGGAGGGGCTGCGCCACGGCGCCGACGACTATCTGATCAAGCCGTTCGACCTCGAGGAGCTGGACGCCCGCATCGAGGCGATCGGCCGGCGGCCGCCGACCGCCTTGGGCGTGCTCCGAAAGGACAGCGTCGTGCTCGACCGGCTGGCGCGCCGCGTGACCGTGGATGGCGCGCCGGTGGAGCTGACGCACAGCGAATTCGCCATGCTGGAGATGCTGCTCCTCAACATCGGCCGACCGGTGACCAAGGCCATGATGCTGGAAGGCGTGTTCGATCTTCAGCTCAACGCCCCGGGCCCGGTGATCGAGCCGCACATGAGCCGGCTCAGGGCCAAGCTGACCCGTCACGGCATCGTCGATCCGATCAGGACCCTGCGCGGCGTCGGATACTCCATTGCCTAACCGCCTGACCCGCTCTTCCAGCGTCAGGCTGGCGGCGCTGCAGACGCTGCTGTTCGTGCTCGTCTTCGTGGTCGCCGGAGCGGGCGCGCTGGTCATGGTCCGCCGCGCCGAATATCGCGCCGCCCACGCCGAACTCGACGAGGTGGAGGACGACATCACCGATCTTCTGCGGCGGCAGGGCCTGCCGGCGCTGCTGGCCAAGACGAGCCGCCGCCACGATCCCGGGCGAGACTACCGGCTGGAGGACGCCCAGGGACGCCTCGTCGCGGGCGCCCTGCCCGCTCCGCCTCGCCCTCCGGCCGGATCGCCGCCGAAGTTCTGGTCGACATATTCGGTCCCGCCGGCCGACGGTCACGTCGGCGGCGCGGTGCTGGCCTTCACCCGTCCGGAGCCGGGCGATCTGCGCCTCACCGTGGGAGAATACCTGGCGGTCAAGGCGGCGCAGGACGACAGCCTGCTGTTCGGCATCGTCGGGCTCGCCGCCCTGGTCGCGGCGCTGGGCCTCACGGGCGGCGTCCTGGTGGGCCAGAGGGTGCAGCGCCGGGTCGACCAGATCGCCGCGACCGTGGAGGCCTACGCCAACGGCGACCGCGGCGCGCGCATCCCCGTGCGCGAGGGCGCCCTCTCCGAGCACGACCAGCTGGCCCGGGCCATCAACAACATGATGGAGCGCCAGAACCGGCTGATCGAGGGGCTGCGGCAGGTGACCTCCGCAGTCGCCCACGATCTTCGCCGCCCCCTCGCCCACCACAACCAGGACATCGCGCGCGCGCTCGCCGGGCCGCGCAGCCTCCCGGCCTACCGAGGCGCGCTGATCGCCGCGTCCGAGCGGGTCGAGGACGTGCTGCGGACGTTTCAGGCCCTCCTGCACATCGCCGAACTGGAGGCCGGCGCCCCCGGCCTGCTGCTCGATCCGGTGGATGTCGCCGCCGTCGCCGTCCGCGTCGTGGAGGCCTATACCCCGGCCGCCGAGGCGGGCGGACGGACCCTGCGGCTGACGGCGTCGGGCCCCGGCCTCATGGTCAAGGCCGAACCCCGGGTGCTCGGCCAGGCCGTCGCCAACCTGGTGGAGAATGCGCTGACCCATACGCCGCGCGGGACCACGGTCACCGTGGCGGTGGACGGCGCGCGTCGGCGGCTCACCGTCGAAGACGACGGTCCGGGCGTGCCCGAAGCGGCGCGCGGGCGGATCTTCGACCGCTTCTTCCGTCAGGACGCGAGCCGGACCACCCCCGGAAGCGGCCTGGGGCTGGCGCTGGTGGCGGCGGCCGTGCAGGCGTTTGGCGGGACCCTGGTCGCCGAGAGCGCCGATCCGGGCCTGCGCCTGGTGGCGGAATTTCCCGGCCCGGACCCGGCCGCCGCCGGCTGAGCGCCGTCAGGCCGGCGCCCGCGCGGCGATCAGCAGGGCGCCGAGCGCCACCATCGCCACGCCGACCCAGTTGCGCAGGGCGAGCCGCTCGCCAAGGAAGGCGACGCCGAACAGGGCCACCAGCACCACGCTCAACTTGTCGATCGGCGCCACCTTGGCCGCTTCGCCGAGCTTGAGGGCGCGATAGTAGCAGAGCCAGGACGCGCCGGTGGCGAGGCCCGACAGCACCAGGAAGACCCAGGTCCGCGGCGTGACCGGCCCGGCGCGGAACTGTCCGGTGGCCGCCACCAGCAGGCCCAGCACCACCAGGATCACCACCGTGCGGATGAGGGTGGCCAGGTCGCTGGAAATGTCCTGCACGCCCACCTTGCCGAAGATCGCGGTCAGGGCGGCGAAGACCGCCGACGCCAGGGCCCATGCCCACCAGGATGATTGCGCCACGCCGTGCTCCACAGGTCGACCGAAGCCCGACCCTGGGCCCGACGCGCTCGAAACGGAAGGGGGCCGTGAAATGTCGGCCGTCGACGGGAGGCAGGGCCGGAAACAGGGCTTCTGAAAAGGGAAGAAGGCGCCGAACCGCCGCGCGCCGCGCCGGGCGGAAACAGTCGCGTCGCCGCGTTACGCCCGCTCCGGGGTGGCGGTGGCCCATTCGACAATCTGGGCAAGTCTCGGATGCAGCCGGTGCGGAACAAAGCCGCCGCAAAGCGCACACAGTATCATTACAAATAAACGGACCATGGCGACCCTCGCAAGGCCTCTACTAGGTGATAGACTAGCAGGCGGCGGCGGGGCTCGCCATGCGGCGCGAAGTCTCAGGACGAGTACTTAGTCGTTCCGCGCGCGCACTTACTGTTAATGTATTTCAGATGAAATTCCCCCATGCTCCGGTTACCGTCCGCGTACCGATGAAACGGGCCTGCAAGGCGGGCGGCCTGTAGCGCCATTTCCGATTATAAAACAAGATTCGTAATATAATCGACATGAAGCGGAAACATAACATTCACTGGACCTGAAGGCCCTCGCCGTGATCCCAGACGCCTCGGGGAACACTGCATCAGTCTTTTGCCGCGATCGCGTAACCGGGACGCCGTTCGGCTGTTTGCGATGATTTCCTCGTTCTTATTCGGGGATCGCCATGTCAGGCCAACGCACTTCCGCCGCCCTCCGCTCTGCGGCGTCCATCCTGGCCCTTGTCTGCGCCGTTCCGGGTCTGGCCCTGGCGCAATCCCAGGCCCAGGCGACGACGGACTCCTCCGCGACCAAGCCGGAAGTCGAAGTGCACGAGGTGGTCGTGACCGCGGTGCCGGGACGCGCGGCCAATGCGGCCCCGGTCCGCTCCTCGCTCGCGGCCACCGAACCTGAAGCGGTGATCACCCGCAAATACATCGAAGAGGTCGCGCCGCGGATCGGCGACTACACCACCTCCGTGCTGCTGGCGCCGTCCATGGCCACCATCCCCAACTCCAACGGCCCGGGCGCCACCGACGGCGCCAAGCTGACCATGCGCGGCTTCCAGGACGGCGAGTTCAACGTCACCTACGACGGCGTCGCCTGGGGCGACACCAACGGCCCGAGCCACCACGCCAACTCCTTCTTCCCCTCCTCGGTGATCGGCGGCGTGGTGATCGACCGCGGCCCGGGCCGGGCGTCCGACTTCGGCCAGGCCAACTTCGGCGGCTCGGTGAACCTGTTCTCCCTGCCGTTCGAGGACAAGCCGGGCTTCCGCCAGACCGCCACCCTGGCCAGCTTCGGCACCTACCAGGCGGTGACCACCCTCGACAGCGGCCCGCTCGACGACGGATGGCATCACCTCAACGTCGTCGCCAACTTCATGGAGTACCGGACGGAGGGCTATCTGACCAACAGCCCGTCCAGCGGCCAGAACCAGTTCTTCAAGGCCACCCTGCCGATCAACAATTACTGGTCGATCACCGCGCTCTACACCCACAACACCGACAAGTATAATCAGGGCGACAACAACTCCAACGGCACGCTGGCTCAGACCACCCTCTACGGCAAGCGCTTCGCCCTGAGCACCAATCCGGCCTACTCGACCTTCAAGGGTTACAACTACACCCAGAAGGCGACCGACTTTGAATATATCCGTGTGAACGGCGACTTCGGTCACGGCCTGACCCTGGAGAACACGGTCTACAGCTACTTCTACGACAACAACACCTATTCCGCTAATAACAACGCCGCCGATCCCAGCGCCAACTGGACCTACGCCAACCAGGGTTCGCCGCCGAGCTCCGTGGTGTCGCAGGTGGTCACCACCTTCCCGAACAACACGCCCCCCGTCGCAGCCTATCCCGCCGCCGGGAGCGGCTACAGCAAGTCGCTCCAGTCGCCCGGCATTCCCGGCTATTACAAGCGCAACGAGTACCGCGTCATCGGCGACATCCTGAAGTTCCACGAGGACACCCCGTGGGGCAAGCTCAGCTTCGGCGCCGAATTCGAACACGCCTTCACCCAGCGCCAGCGCCTCGACTTCGACTGGCTGACCGGGCTGGACGACTTCCGCGAGAAGGCCGCCACCACGTTCAACGCCTCCAGCACCGGGCACTGCAACTATCCGACCCGGGTCTCGGCCACCGTTTCCAACGGCGCCTGCGAAATTCCGCTCGACATCGCCTACGACGAATACTCGGGCTGGAACCAGTATCAGCCCTTCATCGAGTTCGACTGGAAGCCGACCCCCGACCTGACCATCACGCCCGGCGTGAAGTACGTGCACTTCGAGCTGTTCATCCACGCGCCGGAACTCGCGGTCTCGGGCTCGATCCAGCCGTCCTGGGTCGACGGGACCTACACCAAGACCCTGCCCTTCCTGACCGCCAACTACCGGATTCGTTCCAACTGGTCGGTCTACGCCCAGTACGCCCAGGGCTTCCTGGTGCCGAACATCTCGTCCTTCTACGTCAACGCCCCGGCCAACAACCACGTGGTGCCGCAGGAATCGACCAACTATCAACTCGGGACCGTGTTCAACGCCGGCAAGCTGACCTTCGACGGCGACATCTACTACATCGATTTCAAGCACAAGATTCAGACCATCACCATCACCGACCCGACCTCCTCCATCAACGGGGAGACCTACGACAGCAACTCGGGCGGCGCCGTCTACAAGGGGATCGAAGGCCAGGCCACCTACCTCCTGCCGCTCGGCTTCTCGGTGTTCGGCAACTTCTCCATCAACCAGGCCACCGCCGAGAAGGACCCGCTCAACCCGGGCGGCAACGGCAAGCAGATCGCCAAGGCGCCCCGCTGGACCGCCGCCCAGGGCTTCCGCTTCGAGCACCACCATCTGTTCACCGCCGACGACGACGTGATCAGCAACATCGACACCAAGTGGATCGGTCAGCAGTTTCAGACCGCCGCCAGCGGGACGACGGGGCCGACCGGCCTGATCCATTCGTTCAACGAGACCGACTGGACCACCACCTATCGCTTCAATCACTACAGCATCGAATTCCAGGTGCTCGACCTGCTCGACAACACCTCGATCACCTCGTTCAAGGGCAAGGGCCTGATCGCCGGCACCAACCTGCCGATCACCGCCCTGTCCCAAGCGACCTCGACGAATTTCGCCGCGGCCGCGGCGAACGTCTTCACCTATCAGACCGGCCGCAGCTTCCAGCTCACCTTCAAGGCGGCGTTCTGAGCATGCGCGCTCCGGCCCTGCTGATCCTGCTCGCCGTCGCCGCCCTGGCGACGGCGCCCGCCGGCGCCAAGACCAAGGCGCTGATGGTGCTGACGCCGGCCGACGTCGAGCCCAGCCGGCTGCTGCCGCCGCCCCCGGCCGAGGGCTCGCTGCGGGCGCGGATCGACATGGCCGCCGTCAAGGCGGCGATCGCCGCCGACACGCCCGAGCGTTACGCCCAGGCCAAATGGGACGACGACCACGAGGACCCCACGGCCTTCTACGCGGTGCTCGGCGGCGGCTTCGACCTCAAGGCCCTGCCAGCCACCGCGGCGGTGCTGGCGGCGGCGCAGAACGACGCCGGCTACGCCGCCTCCGAGGCCAAGGCCTACTTCAACCGCAAGCGCCCGTGGGCGGTCGACGCCTCGGTCAAGACCTGCGATCCGAACGACAAGCCTCTCACAGGATATCCGAGCGGCCACGCCGCCATGGCCTATACGGTGTCGCTGGTCCTCGCCGACCTGATCCCCGAGAAGGCGCAGGCCCTCCTCGACCGCGCGGCCGACTATGCCTTCAGCCGCCAGCTGTGCGGCTCGCACTTCGCCTCGGACGGCGAGGCCAGCCACGCCCTCAGCATCGCCCTCGTCTCGGCCATGCTTCAGAAGCCGGCCTTCCGCGAACAGATGGCGGCCGCGCGCCAGGAGCTCGTCGCCAAGGGCTTCACCAGGGGCGAGTGAGCGGAGTTCGCGGGCCACAATCGCCCTGCCTACGGTCGCTCTATCCCGTGAGCGGCTTGACCATGTGCACGACGACGCCGCGCTCCAGGGTCTCGGTCCGCTCCACCGTGTACCCCAGCGCCGCATAGAGGCGGATGTTCTCCACGAACCGTTCGTTGGTGTAGAGGCGCATCCCGCGCAGGCCGACCTCGGCCGCCAGGGTCTCGGCATGGGCCAGGAGGCGTTTGCCGAAGCCGCGCCCCTGCGCCGCCGGGCGGACGGCCACATTGACGATCAGCAGGTGGTCGCCTTCGGGCGCGGTCTCGATCAGACCGACGAGGTCGTCGCCGTCGATAAGCAGATCGAACCGGTGGCGCGCGACCGCGTCGACGTAATCCGCCTGCATCGGCAACGGTTCGCGACCGATCAGATCGACCCACTTGCCGTAGGCCTCGCGGGTCAGGCGGGCGATGGCGTCGGCGTCCGTAGGCCGGCCCCTGCGGATCCCCGCCGTGTGGCTGATCACCGGCCCCGCCGGAGCTAGGAGCCGGCCGGGCAGCCGAGGCTGGCCTCGGCGTCCCGCAGCTTGGGCAGGGCGGCGAGGTCGAAGCCGACCACGGCGCTCCGGGCGCTCGGCCGCACATAGAGCCGCTTCGCGCCGGCGAGGTCGGCGCTGCTGAAGAACACCAGATGACCATCCCGGCCCGGGTCGAAGTGGAAGGATTCGCGATAGCCGGCGTCGCTGGGCAAGCTGGACAGCCGGTGCGCCGGGCCGTCGTCGATCCGGTACTCCGCCTCGCCGATCTCCACATAGCGGCCGAGATCGAAGGTAAACCGGTCGCCGTCGATCCGCGCGTCGCGCGCCTTTGCGGTGCAGGTCACCGCACCGGAGAAGCGGTCGCGCGAGACCGTCAGCACCCACGGCTTGACGGAATACGTGTGCAGCTCCAGCCCTTGGGACCCGAACAGCAGCAGGGCGAGAAACAGCGTGGTCATGGCGGAATCCTAGCAAGCCGGCGCAGATTCGGCCACGACCCGCCGCCCCGATCGGGGGGCTCGGCGCCGCGGCCCGATTGCGGATAAGGTGGCCCCGGACGGGTGTCTGGAGGATTTGGTTTGAAGCGGATCGCGTTGGGCCTGACGGCCGTCCTGGTTCTCGCGGCGCCGGCGAAGGCGCAAGCGCCGCTCGGCGGGGAGCAGCCCCTGTTGCGCGACCTTGCGGCCGATGTCTCCGCCGATCGCCTGCGGGCGACGGACACGCGGCTGGTCGCCTTCGGCACGCGGCACACCCTGTCGGACACCACGTCCGACACCCGCGGCATCGGCGCGGCCCGGCGCTGGGTGGCGTCGGAATTCACCGCCCTGTCGCACGCCTGTGGCGGCTGCCTGGAGATCCAGACCCCGGCCCAGACCTTCACCGGCCAGCGCGTCCCCACGCCGACGGTGGTGATGGACGTGCTCGCCATCCAGCGCGGGACCACCGACCCCGGCCGCGTGGTGGTGATCTCGGGCCACGTCGACACCCGGGTCAGCGATCCGCTGGACGCCAAGTCGACCGCGCCCGGCGCCGACGACGACGGGTCGGGGACCTCCGCCGTGCTCGAGGCGGCGCGGGTGCTGTCCCGGCACAAGTTCCCGGCCACCATCGTCTATGCCGTGCTGTCCGGCGAGGAGCAGGGCCTGTTCGGCGGCAAGGTGCTGGCCGACTACGCAGTCGCGCAGGGCTGGCAGGTCGAGGCGGACCTCAACAACGACATCGTCGGCAATATCCACGGCATCGGCGGCGAGATCGACAACACCCATGTGCGGGTGTTCTCCGAAGGCGCCCGGACCAATGAAACGCCGGAGCAGGCCCGCGCCCGCCAAGGCGCCGGGCAGGAACTGGACAGCCCCTCGCGAAATCTCGCGCGCTACATGCAGACGCTCGGCGATCGCTATCTGACCGGCCTGCAGGTCAGGCTGATGTACCGGCCCGACCGGTTCCGGCGCGGCGGCGACCAGATGGAGATGCTCAAGCAGGGCTTCCCCGCCGTGCGGGTCACCGAAGCGGCGGAGAACTATGACCGCCAGCATCAGGACATCCGGGTCGAGCACGGCGTCTCCTACGGCGACGTGCTCGACGGCGTCGACTTTCCGTATCTCGCCAAGGTGACGCGGCTCAACGTGATCACCCTGGCGGCCCTCGCCTCGGCCCCGGCGCCGCCGAGCCAGATCGATCTGCAGGGCGCGGTCTCGCCCGACACCACGGTCAAGTGGCGGCCGGTTCCCGGCGCCGCCGCCTACCGGGTGTGGTGGCGCGACACCACCGAACCGCAGTGGCGCTACAGCCGCCTGGTCACGGGCGCCGCGGAGGGCAAGCTCGCCGGCGTGAACATCGACGACTGGTTCTTCGGCGTCTCGAGCCTCTCCGCCGATGGCTTCGAAAGCCCCGTCGCCGCGCTCGGCGTCAGCGGCAGCTTCGACCGCCTGCCCCCGATCGCGCCGCCCGCGCCCTATGGGATTCCCCCGACGACGCCGAAGGGACGATAGCGGGGCGGCCGAACGCCGACGCCCGCCCCCTCAACGCCCTCCATCCCGGAAACCGAGAGGCGGCTCTCCGGGATGACGATAGGCTAGGTTTGGCGCTTCCGCGGCACGACAGCTCCCCCCGCTCGCGCGACGGACCGCGCACTTCACCGCGTTGGTATGGACGGAACCGCAGTGCGGCTCCGCCATTAAGCTTGAGTTTGTTTCCAACCAGCCATCGGAGACTTCCATGAAAGCCCTTCTCGCGGCGACCGCCCTGATGACCGCGATCGCCGGCGCGGCCGTCAGCCTCAGCGCCACCCCCGCCTCGGCCTATGTCGTCTGCAACCGCGCCGGCGAGTGCTGGCACACCGAGCGCCGCTACGCCTACGGCCCCGACGTCGGCGCCGTCTACCATCCCGATCACTGGTATTTCCACCAGCACTGGGACGACCACGCGCGCTGGCGCGAGTATCACGAGGGCCGCGGCTACTATCGTGAAGGCGTGTGGATTCCGTTCTGATCTGAGGTAAGCGCGACGCCCCGGCCGCCCCCTGGAGGTCGGGGCGGACGCGCCATCGCAAAAGGAAAGCCATGCAGATCGGTTTCGTCGGCCTCGGCCACATGGGTTCGGGCATCGCCGCGCACCTGCTGCGCAACGGGCACAGCCTGAAGGTCTGGAACCGCTCCGCGGCGGCGGCTCGGACGCTGGCGGACCAGGGGGCCGAGGCGGTCGACCGCCCTGCCGGGGCCTTCGACGCCGACGTCGTGTTCTGCATGCTGGCCAGCGACGAGGTGATCGACGCGGTGGTGCTGAACTCGGGCGCCCTCGACCAGGCGCGCGCGGGCCTGATCTTCGTGAACCTCGCCACCGTATCGGTCGCCTTCGCCCGGCGCGCGGCGGCGACCATGGGCGAGCGCGGCATAGGCTATGTCGCCGCCCCCGTGCTGGGCCGGCCCGACGTGGCCGCCGCCGGCGCGCTCAACGTCCTGTGCGCGGGCGCGCCCGAGGCGGTGGCGCGCGTGCGTCCCCTGCTGGAGAGCTTCGCCAAAGCGATCTGGCCGCTCGGCGACGAGCCCTATCGCGCCAACGTGGTGAAGCTCGCCTGCAACTTCGCCCTGGCCAGCATGATCGAGACGCTCGGGGAAGCCGCCGCGCTGGCCAAGGCCTACGGCGTCGCGCCGGCGGACCTTTTCGCGGTGATGACCGGGACCCTGTTCGCCGCCCCCGCCTACAAGACCTACAGCGCGCTCATCGCTGGCGCCGAATTCTCGCCGGCCGCGTTCAAACTGCCGCTGGGCCTCAAGGACGTCCGTCTTTCCCTGGCGGCCGGCGAGGCCGAGAACGTGCCCCTGCCCCTCGCCTCCCTGCTGCGCGATCATTTCATCGAGGCCATCGCCCACGGCGATCAGGACAAGGACTGGTCCGCCCTCGCCGAGGGCGCCTTCCGGCGCAGCGGACAGAGGATTTAAATCGCCCGTACGGAAACTGCCGCCACGTCAGCTAGGCTAGGCTTGCGCTTCATAGCCAGGAGCGACCCATGCCGGCCGGACCCGACGACTTCATCCTGCATCATTATGACGCCTCGCCGTTCTCGCAGAAGGTGCGCGCCTTTCTCGGTCTGAAGCAGGCGGCCTGGATGTCGGTCGTGACGCCCAACATACTGCCCAAGCCGGACCTCACGCCCCTCACCGGCGGCTATCGCCGGGCCCCCGTGCTGCAGATCGGCGCCGACGTCTACATCGACAGCCAGCTGGCCCTGGCGGAAATCGAGCGCCGCCTTCCCTCGCCCAAGGCAGTGATCGGCCCGGTGTTTCCGGTCAACCTCTGGTCCGACCGGCTGATGTTCCAGGCCACTGTCGCCATCATCTTCGGCCGGCTCGGCGACCGGGTCGACCCGGCCTTCATGGCCGACCGCGAGAAGCTGTCCGGCCGCCCGTTCGATCCCGCCGCCATGGCCGCCGTCTCCGGGCCGATGCGCGGCCAGTGGCGCGGTCACGCCGGCTTCCTCGAACAGGCTTTGGCCAGCACGGGCTACCCTTATCTGGCCGGCGAGAGCCCGAGCCTGATCGACATCGCGGCGCACATGAATTTCTGGTGGCTCGGCGGCGCCTTCCCCGACCTGCTCGATCACCTGACCGCCGGGCTCGAGCACGTGCGCGCCTGGCGCGCCAGGGTGGGCGAAATCGGCCAGGGGACGCGCGAGGAGATCACCGGCCAGGAAGCGCTCGCCGTCGCCGGGGCCGCGGAGCCGGCGGCCGCCCTGGCTCACGATCCGCACGACGTGTCCGGCTTCTCGGTCGGCGATGCGGTGATCGTGTCCGCCGACGACTACGGGCGCGATCCCATCGCCGGAACCCTGGTGTCCGCCGACGCGAACCGGGTCACTATCGGCCGCGATACCCCCGACCTGGGTCGGTTGCACCTGCACTTTCCGCGCGTGGGCTATGCGGTGACGGGGGCCTGAAGCGTCAGGCGGCGGCGATGAAGGGGAGGGATGATCCTACACCTGGACTACGCCCGGCCCGGGCGGTTCGGCGAACAGGCCGTCCACCAGGGCGTGGCGGCGCTCCAGCGTGGCGCGCTGGTTCACATAGCCCTTGTCGGTGATCTCGCCGGCGTCGATCGACGGCGGCTCGGTCAGGAGAATGAATCGCCCGATCCGACGCGACGAGCCGCCGGCCGTGGCGTTGAAGGCGGCGATCCGCTCTTTCAGGATCCCGGCAAGGGCGGCCAGGGGGTCGGGACCGAGGCCGGCCAGAGTCGCCGGCGCGGGCCAGATCAGCGCCGCCGCAAACGGCTTGTCCTGACCGGCGATCACCGCGTCGAACACATAGGGCGTGCAGGCCGCGACCAGGTCGGGACGCAGGGTGCCGACCGACACCCAGGTGCCGGAATCGAGCTTGAAGTCCTCGGTCACGCGGCCGTCGAACACCAGGCCCTGGCTCGGATCCTCCGGATCGATGAACCGGGCCGCGTCGCCGAGCTTGTAGAACCCCTCCTCGTCGAAGGCGGCCGCCGACCTCTCCGCGTCGTTGTGGTAGCCGCGCGTCACCGTCGGTCCCTTGACCCGCACCTCGAGCTTGGCCCCGTTGGGAACGAGCTTCAGGGTGATGCCCGGCAGCGGCAGACCGATCAGGCCCACCCGCTCGGTCGGCCAGTGCACCACGGTGATGCCCTGGGTCTCGGTCGCGCCGTACATGGTGACGAGCGGGATGCGCAGCCCGGTCTCGGCCACCGCCAGCGCCTGCATGCGGGTGTAGACGTCGTTCGAAAGGGTGGCGCCGCCGTAGCCCATGTAGCGCAGGTTCTTGAAGAAGGCGCGGCGCAGGGTCTCGTCGTGCTCCATCGCCTCGGCCAGCATGCCGAAGGCCACGGGCGCGGAGCCGAACACGATCGGCGAGACTTCGTAGAGGTTCTTGATCGTGGTCTCGAACATGCCGGGGATCGGCTTGCCCTCGTCGAGGTGCAGGATCCCGCCCGACCACAAGACGCTGTTGAAGCCGATGTTGCCCGCCGAGATGTGGCTCCACGGCATCCACTCGAGCGCCTCAGGCACGAGGTCGGGATCGGCCTCCTCCTCGCCGCGAAGGCCTTCCTGCCCGGCGATCACCCCGGCGAACATGCCGTGGGTCTGCGGCACCGCCTTGGGCATGCCGGTCGAGCCCGAGGTGAACAGGTATTTGCCGGTGGTGGCGTGATCGACCGTGTCCAGGGCGGCGGCGACCGCCGCCGTCGGCGCGGTCGCGGTCAGCACCGACAGGGGCAGGCTGCCGTCCCCGCCGTCCACGCTGACGAAGATCAGGCCGGGATCGAGCGCGCGCAAGGTCTCGAACGCGCGGGCGAACATCGCCGCGTTCTGGGCGAACACCACCTTCGGCCGGACCATGGCGTAGCAGTGTTTCAGCTTGGCGTGGTCGGCGGAGATCAGCGAATAGGCCGGGCTGATCGGCGCGACCGGAACGCCCGCCGTATAGCAGCCGAGCATGGTCAGGGCGTGCTCGATCGAATTGGCCGACAGCACCATCACCGCGTCATCCGCCCCGAGGCCCCGATCGAGCAGCCATTGAGCGATGCCGTCGGCGGCGCGCTTGGCCTCGCCATAGCTGACCTCGCGCCAGGGGCCGTGGCCCGGCTCGCGCTGGCGGATGTAGGGCCGGTCGGGATGCGCCGCCGCCTTCTCGGCCAGAAGGTGACCGATCGAACGCGGTCCCTCGCCCGACGGGTGGTTGGAGCCGATCAGGATGGTCCCGTCGGCGCGCCGCTCGACCCAGACGTCGGGCGCCTTCTGCGGCAAGGGCTTGAACGGCGGCGTCTCCACCGCGAACGCCAGATCGTCGGCCGGAGCCATGGCGATCCTCCCATCGTTTCTGTCGTTGACTGGAGATTGCGCCTCCCGTCCCGGTCCCGCAACGGCGCCGTGGCGTCAACCGCAGCCGACGGGAATGGGCCACGGCCCTCCAACCGGCCCGGTCCATCCTCAGCCCGTCGCGGCCCCCCGTGTCAGCCCAGGGCCTTCACCACCTCGGCCTGGAACCAGACCACGGCCCCTTCGTGGGCCTGGGACAGGATTCCCTGCCGATAGACCCCGGCGTCCAGATTGCCCTGCACGCGCTCGCTGAGCCAGGCGTCCTCCTCGGTGATCCGTTCGGCGTTGAGGATGGCGGCCTCCACCCGGGGGTCTTCGGGCTCGTGCAGGAAGACGTGCTCGATCTGGGTTTTGTCCGGGCCGACCGGCCGCATATGCTCGAGCATCAATACCCCGCGATAGACCGACAGTCCGGTGTTCGGCCAGATCCAGGCCCATAGGCTCTCGGCCGGCCCGGAGCTGCCGCGCACCTCGTAGAGGGCGGTCTCGCCGGCCATCTGGATGTCGTAGCGCTTGGAGCCGGCCTCGACCGCGAGCGCCGGGTGGACGCCCTCCTTGTGATATCCGTCGAGATAGTTCTCCACGAACACCTTCCAGTTGCAGGCGACCGGATGGCGATCGCGCACCTTGGCCGAGCGTCGCGGCTGGTGTCCGAGCCGCTCGTCCAGCGGCCGGAGCTGTTCGCTGAAGGGCGCCGCCGATACGTCGAGGTTGACGAAGATGAAGCCCCGCCAGGCCTCCACCCGCACCGGCAACAGACCGAAGTCCGCCACGATCAGGCCCTCGCCCGCCCCAAACCCCGTGGCCTCCCTGAGCCTCCCGTCGAAGCCGTACCGCCATTCGTGAAAGCGGCAGACGAACTCGCGGTCACAGCGTCCCCGGGCCTCGCCGACCAGGGGCCCGGCGCGGTGGCGGCAGACATTGTGATAACCGCGCAGAACGTCCTCCTCGTCGCGCACGACGACGATGGGGTAGCCCGCGAGGGTCTCCGCCAGATAGTCGCCAGGCCGGACCAGGTCCGCCTCGAGCCCGAGGAACTGCCAGGTCCTGGCGAAGATCACGACGCGTTCGCGGTCGTACACGGCCGGATCGCGATAGACGTCGATCGGGGCTGTCGTGGCGGACGCCGTCATGCTCCCTCCCCTGCTTCGGTCTTCGCTGCGGCCGAGGTCGGCTGACGGTTCCACCAGCCGCCGCCCAGGGCCTGGAACAGGGCGACCACATCATCGTAGCGGTTCGCCCGCGCCTGCAGCAGGGCCGATTTCGCCTGCGCCTCGTTCTGCTCCGCCGTCAGCAGCGCAAGCCGGCTGATGTCGCCGAGGCCGAGTTGCCGACGGGCGATCTCCAGGCTTCGGCGGGAGGCGATTTCGGAGGCCTGCGCCGCGCGCTCCGCCTCCGCGTCGGTCGCCAGGGCGTGCAGCACGTCGGCGGTGTTCTGGAAGGCGCCGACCACCGCGCCCTGGTACTGTGCGGCGGCCTGATCATAGATCGCGCGGGCGGCCCGCTCGCGATGGCGCAGGACGCCGCCGTCGAACACCGGCTGGGTCAGGGTCGCGGCCAGACTCCAGAAGCTGTTGGCGCCGCCGAAGGCGGGGGCGACGCTGAGCGCCGCGCTGCCGGCCGCGGCGGTGAGGTCGAGGTTGGGCCATCGCGCGGCGGCGGCCACGCCGATCTGCGCGCTCGCCGCGCGCAGCTGCGCCTCGGCCATCCGGACGTCGGGACGGTGTTCGACGATCTGCGCCGGCAGGCTCAGCGGCAAGCGCTCCGGCAGGGTCAAGGTCGCGAAGTCGAAGTGGGTCGCGACCGGCTCGGCCGGCGTGCGCCCGACCAGCGCGGCCAGCAGGTCCCGGTTAATCCGGAACTGTTTCTCCAGCGGCGGCAGGGTCGCTTCGCTCTGCGCCAGCAGCGCTTGCTGCGCGGCGAGGTCGGCCCTCGACGCCTGCCCGAGCTCATACTGCCGCTCGAAGGAGGCCAGGGTCTGACGCTGGTCGGCGACGACGGCCCTCGAGGTCTCGATCTGCGCGCGCAGCAGCGCATCCTGGATCGCCGCCTGGACCACGTTCGAGGCGAGGGTCAGCCGGGCGGCCTCCAGCTCGAACCTCTGCTGGTCTTCCTGCGCGACCAGCGATTCCACGGCGCGCCGGTTGGCGCCGAACAGGTCGGGCGCATACGACACGGTCACCTGGGCGGTATCCAGGGTGTACAGATCCGATCCGGACTGAAGCGGACTCGCCAGCACCGGGGCGAACCTTGCCCGGCTGGGCTGCAGACTGGCGCCGATGCTCGGGAAATAAGCGCCGCGCTGGGCCCGCACCTGCTCGCGGGCCGCCCGCAGGGCCGACCTTGCGGCGGCGATCGTGGGATTGTTCCTGAGCGCCTCGGCGACCAGGGCGTCGAGATCGGGCGAGTGGAAGACGCTCCACCAGTCGGCGGAAACGTCCATCTCCGGCGCAGGCCGAGGCGCCTCCGGCCGGGTCTGGTCGGCGGCGGGGCCCAGGCCCGCCGAGGCGGACAGGGCCGGCCGATAATAGTCCGGTCCGGCCGCGCAAGCGGTCAGCGCGACAAGCGCGGCGAGCGCCGCCGCCCGCGGCCCTGAAGCTTTGACGGGGGGGCTCAATGCTCGTGCTCCGCTTCGGGCTCATCTTCCGCGCGCGCCTCGAAATAGGTTTCGAGGGCGAAGTAGAAGGCCGGCAGGATGAACAGGGTCAGCAAGGTGGCGATGGCCAGGCCGCCGACCACGACCGTGGCGAGGCCGCGCTGCACGTCCGTGCCGACCCCGGTCGCCAGGGCCGCCGGCAGCATCCCGACCGAGGCCACCGTGGCGGTGAGCAGCACGGGACGGAACCGCTCGGCCGCGCCGGCGACCACCGCCTCCTGCAGGCTCGGATGGCGGTCACGCACCCGGCGGATGTTGGACACCATGATGATGCCGTTCTGCACCGCCACGCCGAACAGGGCGATGAAACCGACCGCGGTGGCGATGTTCAGGGTTTCCCCGCGCAGGTGAAGGGCGATCAGCCCGCCCAGCGCCGCCAGCGGCACCACGCCGAGGATCAGCAGGGCGTGGCGCAGGGTCCCGAACTGGAAGAACAGCAACACCGCCATCACCAGCAGCACCAGTCCCATCACCACGACCAGACGCGACTGCGCCCGCTGCTCGTTCTCGAACTGGCCGGCCCATTCCAGGCGGTACGCGCCGCGGTCGAAATGGACCTGGGTATCGATCCGCCTCTGCGCGTCCGCCAGGTACTGCGACAGGGCGCGTCCGCGGTTGTCGATGCGGATGGTGAGCTGGCGCTCGCCGAGCTCGTGCGAGATCGTGCTCTCGCCGGTCTGCAGCCGGATATGCGCCACCAGGCTCAGCGGAATCTGCGCCCCGCCGGGCGCGGTGAGCACCAGGGCGCCGAGCTTCTGCGGACTGGAGACCACGTCGGCGGGCAGGCGAACGGTGACGTTGTGGATCTGGTCGGCGGTGTAGACCTGGGTGATGGGCGCGCCGCCGACGGCGTTCTGCACCAGGCTCATGATGTCGCCGACGTTGATTGCGTAGCGCGCCGCAGCCTCGCGATCGGCCTCGATGACGATCTGCGGAATCGGCGGCTCCTGGAAGATCGAGGCCTCCCCGGTGCCGGGCGTCCGGCGCAGGATGTCGACGATCTCGTCGCCGACGCGCCGCAACTCCTTGAAGTCGGCGCCATAGATCCTCAGCACCAGCGGGCTGTGCGCGCCGCCGACCATGTCGTTCACACCGTCGACGATGGGCTGGCTGACGCCGACCTGCATGCCGGGAATCCTGGCCAGACGATCGCTGAGCCGGCGCACGAACTCGGCCTTGGACTCATGGTCCGGCCAGCTGCCGTAGGGCTTCAGGCCGACTCCGGATTCGATGTGCGAGGGCGTCCACGGGTCGGACCCCGTGTCGTTCCGTCCGGTCTGGGTGACGATATAGGCGACCTCCGGAAACGATTTGACGGTCCGGCGCAGTTCGCTGGCCATCTCGCTGGCCTTGTCGAGCGACAGGCCGGTCGGCATCTGCACCTGCATCCACAGGGCTCCCTCGTCGAGATCCGGCAGGAACTCGCGGCCCACGCTGGCGCCGAGGAGGACGACGGCCACGAGCGCCGCGGCGGCGGTGACATAGGCCGCCGGCAGCCGGGTCAGCAATCGCGCCAAGGCCTTGCGATAGGCGACGCGCAGAGACTCGATGAAGCGCACCGGCCGCACGGCGATCGGGTTCTTGAGCGCGATGTAGGTCAGGCCAGGCCCGAGCATCAGCGCGTAGAGCAAGGCCCCCAACAGGGCGAAGCCGACCGTATAGGCCATCGGCCGGAACAGCTTGCCCTCCGCGTTCTGGAAGGCGAGCAGCGGAAAATAGGCGGTGATGATGATCAGGGTGGCGAAGAAGATCGGCCGCGCCACCTGCGCCGCCGTGCTGACGGCGAGATCGTCGGGCATCCTGTCGCCCGGCAGTCGCTCGCGCAGCCGCAGCAACGCCTCGGTCACCACGATCGAGCCGTCGACGATCACCCCGAAGTCGATGGCGCCCAGCGAGAACAGATTGGCCGGCATGTGGAACAGGTTCATCAGGATGAACACCGTCGCCAGGGCCACGGGTATGGTCGCCGCGACGATCAGCGCCACGCGGGCGCTGCCGAGGAACAGCACCAGGATGACGCAGACCAGGATCACCCCCTCGACGATGGTGCGCGCGACATTCTCGACGGTGGCGTGCACCAGGTTGTCCCGGTCGATGTAGGGGACGATCCTCACGCCCTGAGGCGCGAGCTGCCGGTTCAGGGCGTCGACCCGGGCATGGACGCGCTCCAGCACCTTCGACGGGTTCTCGTACTTCAGGAGGTCGACGATGCCTTCGATCGAGTCGGGGTTGTTGTCCTTGCCGACGACGCCTTCGCGCACCTGGTGGCCGATCTTCATGCGCCCAAGGTCGCGCACGAGGATGGGGACGCCCCCGTGCTGGGCGACGACGATCCCGCCGATATCCTTCAGCGTCAGGACCCGTCCCACCCCGCGCACGATGTAGGACTGCTCGCCGCGCGAGACGCGCCCGCCGCCGGCGATGGCGGTATTGGCGTTGATGGCGCCCACGATGTCGCCCACCGCCACCCCGTAGCGGGTAAGCTGGTCCGGATCGAGCTCGAGCTGGAACTCCTTGGTATAGCCGCCGAAGTTGTCGACGTTGGCCACGCCCGGGACCTGGTTCAGCGCCGGGATGACCGTCCAGCGCTGGATTTCCGACAGCTGCATCAGGTTCCGGGTCTCGGACTCCAGGGTGTAGCGGTAGATCTCGCCCGACGGACCCGACTGCGGGTCCAGGGTAGGCGTGACGCCGGTCGGCAGCGTCACCTGCGCGATCCGCTCGGAAACCCGTTGACGCTCCCAATAGTCCTCGGCGCCGTCGCGAAACACCAGCGTGATCAGCGACAGGCCGAAGGTGCTGCTGGACCGCATCGAGACCAGACCCGGCGTGGCGCCCAGCGCGCGTTCGAGCGGGACGGTGACCTGCTGTTCGATCTCTTCCGCGGCCAGCCCGGGCAGCTGGGTGGTCACCTGCACCGTGACGGGCGACAGCTCCGGATAGGCCTCGATCGCCAGCTTGGTCCAGCTGAAGTAGCCGATCACCGCCAGCAGGCCCGCCAGAGCCATGAAGGTGCGGCGATGGTCGAAACAGACCTGCAGCAGGCGGTTAATCATTGAGCAGGACACCGCCGCGGGTCACCACCCGGTCGCCCGTCCGCAGGCCGCCGAGCACGCGCGCCGCCGTGTCCGTCTCGTCGCCGAGCCGCACGGCCCGGCGCTGGAACACCCACGGTCGCAACTCCACCAGCACGCTGATGGAATCGTTGTTCATCAGCAGGGCGGATTGCGGCACGTCGATCCCGCCGGCCGACGGCGCGGCGATGCGCACCGTGGCGTACATGCCCGGCATGAGCCGGCCGCCGGGGTTCGCCAGGGCGATGCGGACCCTCTGCCGGCGCGTATCCGGCTGAACCACCGCGTCGCGCTCGCTGACCCGTCCCCGCAGGATCCGCTCCGGATCGGCGCTCAGGGCGATGTCGGCCAAAGCCCCCAACGGCGCCTTGCCGATATCGCCTTCCGCGACGTTGGCCGTGACGAACACCCGGTCGGTATTGGTGATCGTCATCAGCACCGTGCTCGGGTCGCCGACGACCGCGCCCGGGGCGATGGCCAGGGTCGTCACCACGCCGGTCTGCGGCGCGCGCAGGACGAGGTCCGCCGCGCCCGGGCCCGACCCGGTCGACGTCCCGGCCAGCGCCCGAAGCCGCGCCCGGGCCCGGGCGTCTTCGGCGACGGCCTGGGTGTAGGCGCTCTCCGCGGCCTCGAGATCCTTGGCGGCCGAGCCTCCCGCCGCCTCCACGCCGCGAGCGCGGTCCAGCGCCTTGCGAGTCAGCGCGAGGGTGTCCCGCGCCTTGACCGCGTCGGCGGCCGCCTGGGCGACATCGCCCGAGGCGAGCACCGCCAGGGCCTGCCCCTGGAGGACGTGCTGCCCCAGCGTGACCTTGAGGGCGACGATCCGCCCCGCCGCCGGCGCAAGGATGTTGGCCACCCGGGCCGGGTCGGCCTCCACCATCGCCGGGACGGCCAGCACCGAGGCGCCGTCGGCGGCGCCGACAGCCTGGATCTGCAGGTGGGCGCGAAGCGGAGACCCGGCCGGCACCGTCAACAGGCCATGATCGCTGATGAACATCTGCGCCGCGGGCGCTTCTGCGCTCGGGCGCTGGCAAGCGCCCAACAGGAGGCCAAGACTGCAAAGCAGGACGCCGACACTCAGGGGACCGGTCGGTCGCATAATGGCCTCTCCGACTTGGACGTCCGGCGCAGCCGCGGCGGCGGCGCGATCGCCTTGTATGTTCGATCCGTGACACTGCGCCGACGGCCCCCCGTCGGCGGCCACAGCCCCGCGCAAGCGGTCGGCGTGGGCGCCGCGGCCATCCCCCCCGGGAGGATTAGCGGGATTTGACCTATCCTCCCCCCGTGGATAAGTCAAACGCATGAGCCAGGCTTCGCACCAGACCCACCCCGACATCGTCAAGCGCCTGAAGCGCGCCGAAGGCCATCTGCGCAACGTCATCGCCATGATGGAGTCCGGCCGCCCCTGCCTCGACCTGGCCCAGCAGCTCCATGCCGTGGAACGCGCGCTGAAGGCCGCCAAGAAGGCGCTGATCCACGACCATATCGATCACTGCCTGGGCGATGCGGCCGAAGACGGCGGGCCGTCCGCCCAGGACTCGCTCGACGAACTCAAGGCGCTGACCAAATATCTGTGACCCGCCGGCGTCGCGTCTTCAGGCGAACGCCGCATACCTGAGCTCAGCGCCCGACGCCCGCTTAACGCGATCTTATGCAGTCCCATGTCTACTCTTCCGGTTGGGGACCGACTGTGGGGGATCAGATGCGGGACGTGCGGGTGGGCGCGGGGCAGCGACTTGGCGGCGCCATGCGCTCATTGGCTTCGGCTGCACTCATGCTCGCCGCTTCGCTGGTCGCCTCCCCGGTCGATGCGGCCAAGCGCTGGGACTCGCTGGCGACCACCCTGCTGCAGCCGGTGGCCCAGGAAGAACAGCTGCCGAATTCCGCCATCCCCATGGCCTTGGAGACCGACGGACAGGGCTTTCTTTGGGTCGGCGCCCAGAACGGCCTCGCCCGCTGGGACGGGCTGCACTTCCGCATCTATAACGCCGGCGACAAACCGGGCGCCCTGCCCGACAGCCAGGTCGACACCTTGCACACGGACCGGGCCGGCCGGCTGTGGATCGGAACCCCGTCCGCCGGCCTGGCGCGGTTCGATCCGCATACCGATGGTTTCATCACCTACGGGGCCGGCAGGGGCGGCCTCAGCCACGTCGGCGTGCACGCCCTGGCCGACGCGCCGGACGGCGGGCTGTGGATCGGCACCGAAGCGGGACTGGACCGGATGACCCGCGACGGTCGAATCCAGCCGGCGACGCCAGCCGGTCCTCGCCGCGACTCGGTCGACGACGCCCTTAGCTCCGGCATTCTGAGCCTGGCCTCCGGCGGCTCGGCGCTGTGGATCGGCACGCACAAGGGTCTTCTGCGGCGGGATGAGCGGACGGGTGTGATCGATCCCGTCGTGCTCGACCCCAAGGCGGCCCTGCAGGTCAACGCCCTGATCCTCGCCGGGGACGGCCGGCTCTGGGTCGGCACCGAAGGCCGCGGCGCCTATGTGGTCGACCCAAGCGTGCTGAAGGGGGGCGGCCTGCACGGGACGCCGATCGCGGAGTCGCAGAAGAAGCGCGCCAAGGGCCTCGGCGCGCGCATCCGCGCCCTGGCCGAGGTCGCGCCGGGCGAGATCTGGCTCGGGACCTACGACGACGGCGTTCTGGCGGTCGATGCGGCCACCCTGGCGGTGCGCCACGTGCGCGCCGGCAACGGCAGTCTGCTTTACGGCGACCAGAACATCCGCGCCATGCACCGCGCGCCGGGCGGCCTTTTATTCATCGGCGCCAACAGCGCCATCACCCGCTACGATCCGCGGCGCGCCGCCTTCTCCACCCTGATGGGAGACCGGGCGCCCTCGGCCGCCCTGTCGGAGCGTACGCCGGTGACGGTGTTCGAGGCTCCCGACCGCCACGTGTGGATCGGCTTCACCAGCCACGGCATCGACCGGGTCGATCCGGACACCGACCATGTCGATCACCGGACGCCGTCCGCCGTCGGCCTGCCCAAGGGTTCGGTCCGCAGCTACGCCCCGCTGCCGGACGGAACCGTGTTGGTGGGAACCGACCTCGGACTCTATCGCCTGCGCGCGGACGGGACCGAGGCCCGTCGGGTGGCCCAGCCGGGCCGGCAGCCCGACGCCCGGGTGCAGTCGGTGGTGCGGGACGGCGCACGCCTGTGGGTCGCCGGACGCGACGGCCTTTGGGCTTTTCGCCTCGGCCGCGGCGACGTCCTGTCGCCCGAGCTGGCGGTTCCCAAGGACCAGCTCACCGATCGCAGGATCGACACCCTGTGGCTCGATCCGGGCGGCGATCTGTGGATCGGCACGGACAACGGCCTGAACCGCTACGACGGGCGCACGGGCCGCATCGAAAAGCTCACGCCCCGGGCCGACGACACGACCACGCCGCGCGGTTTCATCTCCAGCATCACCACCGACAGCCGGGGCCGGCTCTGGGTCACGACCTTCGGGCGGGGGCTCTCCGTCGCGGAGGCCGCGCCCGCCGGCCAGCCGCGCCGGTTCCGGCGGATCGATGTCGCCGACGGCCTGCCCAACACCAACGTGAACAAGCTGGTCGAAGACCGGCAAGGCTATCTTTGGGCCAGCACCGACAACGGCCTCGCCCGCATCGACCCGAACACCTTTCACGTGGACGTCTACCGCTCGTCGGAGGGCGTCCCGGTGTCGAGCTTCTTCTACACCGCCGGGATCCGCACCTCGGCGGGCGAGATCCTGTTCGCCGGCCGCGGCGGCCTGGTCATCGTCAGGCCCGAGCTGGTCAAGCCGGTGCATTCGCGCGTCCCGCTGGTGGTCACCGGCGTTCGCCTGCACGGCCAGAGCCTGAGCAGCGATCCCTTCTGGCGGCTCGGCCCGGGCCAGGCCCTGCGCGTGCCGCCGGGCGGCGACGATCTGGAGGTCAGCTTCGCCGCCCTCGACTACGCCGCGGCCGACCGCGTCCGCTACGCCTATCGCCTCGTCGGCGCCGGCGGCCTGGCCGGTCGGCGCGGCGCCTGGATCGACACCGACGCCACCCGCCCCCTGGCCAGCTTCACCAACCTGGCGCCGGGCGCCTACCGGCTGGAGATCCGCGCCTCCGACCCCATGGGCGCGTGGCCGCCGCAGACCCTGCGCCTGCCGATCGAGGTCCAGCCCGCCTGGCACCAGACCTGGTGGTGCCGGGGCCTCGAAGTCCTCGCCCTGTTCGGTCTCGTCGTCCTGCTGATCCTGTGGCGGACGGCGCACCTGCATCGCAAGCGCCGGGAGCTCGAGGCCATGGTCGACGACCGAACCCTGGCGCTCAGGGCCCAGACCCGCGCGCTGGAGCAGCAGGCGGTGGAGCTGGCCCAGGCGACCGCGCGCGCCGAAGCCCTGGCCAAGGCCAAGTCGGACTTCCTCGCCAACATGAGCCACGAGATCCGCACGCCGCTAAACGGCGTCGTCGCCGTGGCCGACATGCTGACCCGCTCCGACCTTCCGCCCAAGGAGCACGAGATGGCCGAGATCATCCGCGCCTCGGGCGACACCCTACAGCGCCTCCTGTCCGACATCCTCGACACCGCGCGGATCGAGAGCGGGAAGATCGCCATCGAGACCGCCCCCTTCCAGGCCGGGGCCATGCTTCGCGCCGTCGCCGGCCTGTCCCAGCTCAAATGCGACGAGAAGGGCGTGCGGCTCGTGGTCGAAATCAGCCCCGAGATCGACCAGACGGTGATGGGCGACCTCGTCCGCGTGCGCCAGGTGGTCACCAACCTGCTGTCCAACGCGGTCAAGTTCACCGACCGGGGCGAGGTGCGACTGATCGCGGAACGCACGGCCTCGGGCCTGGCCCGCATCACCGTGGCCGACACCGGCGTGGGCTTCGCCATGGCCGACAAGGGCAAGGTGCTCGGCCGCTTCGAGCAGGCCGACACCTCGATCACCCGCCGCTACGGCGGTTCGGGCCTCGGCCTGTCGATCTGCTGCGACCTCGCCGGCCTGATGGGCGGGACCCTCGACTGCACCAGCAAGCCCGACTTCGGCTCACGCTTCTGGCTGGAGTTGCCGCTGGAGCCCGCGACGGCGCAGGACGTCGTCGCCGCGGCGCCGGCGGAGGCCCTGGCCGAGGCGCAGGAGCGGCCCCCGCGCATCCTGCTCGCCGACGACCACCCCACCAACCGCAAGGTGGTCGAACTCATGCTCGACGGGGGCGTGGCCGACCTGACCTCGGTGGAGAACGGCCAGGAGGCGCTGAATGCGGTCCGCGGCGCGCCCTTCGACGTGATCCTGATGGACATGCAGATGCCGGTGATGGACGGCCTGACCGCGATCCGCGAGATCCGCCGTCACGAACAGGCGCAGGGGCTCCGACCCACGCCGGTGATCATGCTGACCGCCAACGCCCTGCCCGAACACGTGGCCAGCGCCTTGGCCGCCGGCGCCGACATGCACCTCGCCAAGCCCTTCACCGCCCCCGCCCTGTTCGACGCCATCGCCGCCGCGCTGGCCCTGCGCGGCGACGCGGAGATGGCGGCCTGAGCCCGCTCCGACGAGCGCTGCCGGTTTCGCATAAGGCGTGGGCCGCTCCGTCCTGTCCCCGACCGACCCATGACCCCGTCCGGAGGCCCTGATGACGCCGTCCCCTTCCCGTCCGCTGGACGGCCTGATCGCCCTCGTCACCGGGGCGGGAAGCGGCATGGGACTGGCGACCGCCCTGACGCTCGCGCGACAGGGGGCCCGGGTCGCCGTCACCGACGTCGGCCTCGACCGGGCCGAGCGTACGGCGGCGCTGATTGAAGCCGAGGGCGGCGCGGCCCTCGCCCGCAAGCTCGACGTCAGCCGGGCGGGCGAGATCGCGGACGGCGTCGCCGAGATCGCCGCAGCCTGCGGCGGCCTCGACCTCGTCGTCAACAACGCGGGCGTCGCCGGTTTCGTCCCCCTGTCGTCGCCGGACTACGAGGACGTGTGGGAGCGGATTCTGACCATCGATCTGAAGGCCCACCAGCGGGTGGTCCGCGCCGCCCTGCCGTTCCTGAAGCAATCGGGCTGTCCGCGCATCGTCAACATCGCCTCGACCGAAGGGCTCGGGGCGACGGCCAACGACTCGCCCTACTGCGCCGCCAAATCGGGCGTGATCGGCCTGACCCGCGCCATGGCCGTCGAGCTCGGACGGGCCGGAATAACCGTCAACTGCATCTGCCCTGGGCCGATCGACACCGACATGACGCGCGCCATCCCGGCAGAGGACAAGGCGGTGTTCGCCCGCCGCCGCACCGCCCTCGGCCGTTACGGCCGGCCCGAGGAGATCGCCCACATGGTCGCCGCCCTGTGCGCGCCCGGCGCCGCCTACGTCACCGGCGCCGTCATTCCGGTCGACGGCGGCCTGACCGCGCGGAACGCGTAGGCGGCGCTGTCGCTTGGCGTTCCCCCTAAGTGGGAACGGAAGGGCGCCACCGCGCCGACCTCACGCGATGCGCGAGGAGGCCTCGCCGTCGAGATGCATCGGCGTCGGGTGGGCTTCGGCGATGTCGCCGTGCTCGAACAGGCGCTGCTTGCTGGCGATGTTCAGCCGCACGTAGATCGAATCGGCGCCGTGGCGCTCCACCGCCTTGGACCAGAAGGTCTTCGCCTGATGCAGCGATTCGGCGGCGCCCGAGGCGATCAGCTGGGCGCCCTCGTCCAGATGTCTGACGTAGACGAAATTGCCCCCCTCGGCGGGCAGGGCGGCCGGGTCCTTGACCCGTCTGAACCGGTAGCGGGCGCCCGAAGCGCCCTGAAGTTCAAGGAGTTCACTGGGTGAGGTCATACGCGGGATCAAACTTGCGGTTGGGGCGATTTTGCGGCCCTGCGGCCGCATCGTCATCACATTGACGCGCGGGCGTCCACCACCTTTGCGCAGCGATGACGTAGGGTTCGTCCGCCGGTAAATCCACATTAACCACGGCGCATACAGACTATCGGCATGCTCGACGGTCTGAAGCGTGTCCTGCCCCTGCTCGATCCGCAATCGCGCGCGCGGTGGGCGCTCGCCCACGAGGCGGATCACCTGGAGGATCTCCACGGTCCCCGCGCCATCGACTGGGTCCTGCAGCAGATCGCCCGCGCGCCCAAGGGGTCGCGGGCCCGGCTCTATCGCCTGCACGACGAGCTCGCCCGTCGCCGCTTCACCGTCGTCCGCCACCACTGAGGGTCAGGCCGCAAGGTCCGCCACCATCGCTTCGGCCACGCGGACGAGGTCGGCCGGGCTCAACCGCAGCTGAAGTCCGCGCTGGCCGCCGTTGACGAACACCAGGGCCTCGGCCAACGCCGCAGCGTCGATCGCGGTGGGGAGCGCGCGCCTCTGCCCGAACGGGCTGATCCCGCCCACCTTGTAGCCCGTCAGCCGCTCGGCCTCGGCCGGCGGCGCCATCGCCGCCGCCTTGCCGCCGAACGCCGCCGCCACCTTCTTCAGGCTGGCCTCGCGGTCGGAGGCCAGCAGCACGCACGCCGGCCTGCCGTCGATCTTGACCACCAGGGTCTTCAGCACGCAGCGCGGCGGCGCGCCGAGCGCCTCGGC
This sequence comes from uncultured Caulobacterales bacterium, assembly GCA_903837135.1. Taxonomy (GTDB): domain Bacteria; phylum Pseudomonadota; class Alphaproteobacteria; order Caulobacterales; family Caulobacteraceae; genus CAIOYC01. The sequence goes on along the minus strand of CAILTK010000035.1, from coordinate 12,090 downwards.
CGCCTGCAGCCCGATCCGGTCCGCCCCGGGCTCATAGGCATAGCTGTGCAGGTCGAACGCCGCGCCCCGCGCCGTCAGGAGGATGGTCGCGGGGGTGGAGCGCGCCACGCCGCGGTCTAGCCCCGAACCCGCGCGCCGGCCGCCGGTCGGCGCACCAGGACGGCGGCGGCGACGCCGCCCACGGCCATCACGCCGGCCCCGTAGAGCGCGCCGACGCCGAGGTCGAGCAGCGACGCGGCGAACATGTAGACGGCGATGAGCATGAAGCCGACCGGGAACAGGGGGTAGAGCGGCGTGCGCGCCCAGGAGCGCCGGTCGGACGCCGCCTGGGGAAACCGGCGGCGCAGGATCATCAGCGCCCCCATGCTGAGCCCCATGAAGAACCAGTAGACCGGGGTCATATAGTCGACCATGGCGTTGAAGCCGCTGGACGCGAAGCTGCCGGCGATCACCAGCAGGATGGCGACCCCGCCTTCCGCCAGCACCGCCCGCGCCGGCACGCCGCGCGCGTCGTCCCAGCGCCCGAACCGGCTCAGCGCCGGCGTGTCGCGCGCGGCGGCGTAGCTGGTGCGGGCGCCGACGATCAGGGTGGAGTTGATGCTGGCCACCGCCGACACGCCCACCACCAGCACGATCAGGCCCTTGCCGGCGCCGCCGAACGCCCGGCCCATCAGCTCCGCGGCGGGCGCTGTGCTGTGCGCGAGCCCCGCCTGGCCGAGGCCGATCATCATCGCGCCGTTGAGCGCCAGATAGATCGTCATCAGTATGAGGATGCTGCCCATCAGGGCGACCAGCATGCCGCGCCGATCGCTGCGCACCTCGGCCGACAGGGTGGCCGCGTCGCTCCAGCCGCCGTAGGCCAGGAAGATGTAGATCAACGCCACCGAGATCCTGCCGAGCGGCGGCGCGGCCGTTCGCGCCGGCGCGGCGGCGGCGGGCAGGCCGCCGAGGATCGCCAGCGTCAGCGCCGCGGCCACCACGGCGGCGAATCCCAGCGCGACCAGGCCGACCAGCCCCGCCTGCATCAGGAAGCCGCGCCGCACGTGCAGCAGGTTGACCCCCATCATCGCCGCCACGGTGGCGATGGCGAACAGGCAGCGGCCGACCGGGCCCAGCGGCAGCACGGTCCCGGCGTAGTCGGCGAACATGAAGGCCATCAGCGCGATCCAGCCGGTGTGCATGATCGAGAACCGCGACCAGGCGAACAGCAGACCCACCCAAGGGCCATAGGCCTTGCGCAGGAAGCTGTAGTCGCCGCCGGGGTCCGGGAAGCGTGTGGCCATCTCCACATAGCAGAGCGCGCCGACCATCGACAGCACGCCGCCCGCCGCCCACAGGCCGAAGAAATGCCAGGCGCCGACGTTGAGCGCCACGGTCGGCGCGGTCTTCAGCGTGTCGGTGGTCATGATCATGCCGAGCGCCAGGACGGTGGCGTGCGCCACGCCCAGGTGACGCCTCGGCGCGCCGGCGCCGGGCAGGCCCTGATCGGTCACGACGCCGGACCCGCCGGGCGGGCCGCGGCGGGAGCTCCGCAGCTGTGGTCCTGCAGCGCCTCGTCCGCGTGCGCCGGCGGCAGGGGCGTCGTCGTGCTGCAGGCGGCGAGGGTGACCGCGCCCAGGCCGGCCAGGCCCGCCGCCCGCGCGCGGGCGATGATCTCGAATCTCACGCCGCCGGCTCCGTCGCTTCGCCCGGGGACGCCCGCACCGCCCGCCAGGCGTCGACGACCGCCTCGGCGCTGAGTCTGGCGTCCGTCGCCGTCGTGGCCGCCGACGTCACCGACACCCGCATCACCCATTCCCCGCGCCACTGCGCCGGCCCCATGAAGGCGACGCCGTCCTGCTGCACCCGGCGGACCGTCTCCAGGGTCAGGTCGTCGCCCGCCCCGGCCCCGGCTTCGCCGCGAAAGCGGATCATGAACTGGTTGAGCTCCACCGGACAGACCAGCCGGGCGCCCGGCTCTGCGGCGATCCGCCCGGCCATCTCGGCGGCCAGGGCGCAGCAGCGCTCGACCATGTCGGCGACGCCCGACCGGCCGAGCTGGCGGATCATCGCCCAGGTGGCGAAACCCCGCGCCCGGCGCGAAAGCTCGGGCACGTAGGCGGACGGGTCCCGCTCGCTGCCTTCGGGCGGCGGCAGATAGCTGGCGGAGATCGCCATCGCCCGCCGGTGGGCCTCGGCGTCGCGGACGATGGCGTAGCCGCAGTCGTAAGGCGTCTGCAGCCATTTGTGCCCGTCGGTGGCCCAGGAGTCGGCCAGCGCCACCCCGCGGGTCAGATGGGCGCGCGTCGGGCAGGCCTGGGCCCACAGGCCGAAAGCGCCGTCCACATGCAGCCAGACGCCCTTGTCGCGGGCCGACGGCGCGATCGCCTCGAACGGATCGCTGGCGCCGGTGTTGATCTGTCCCGCCTGGGCGATGGCGATCGCCGGCCCTTCGACCTGCGCGAGCGCGCGGTCGAAATCGTCCGGCCGCATGCGGCCCAGGGCGTCGGTGGCCACCGTGCGCACACGCCGGGCTCCGAGGCCGAGGTATTTCAGCGCCGAATAGACCGTGGCGTGGGCGTCGGCGCCGATCAGCACCGTCACCGGCGGCGCGCCGAACAGGCCGTCGGCCTCGACATCCCAGCCGGCGCGCCGCAGCACCTCGCCGCGCGCCGCGGCCAGGCAGACGAAGTTCGCTACCGTCGCGCCGGTGACCAGGCCCACCGATGCTGTGGAGGGCAGGCCGAGCAGGTCCAGAAGCCAGCCGCACGCCACCGCCTCCACGGCGGAGGACGCCGGCGCGGCGATCAGATTGCCGGCGTTCTGGCCCCAGGCCGCGGTCAGCCAGTCGGCGGCCACGCCGGTCGGGTGCGATCCGCCGATCACCCAGCCGAAGAAGCGCGGCCCGGTCGAGGCGCGGATCCCCGGCGTCGCCTTGCGCACCAGCTCGGCGATGATGTCGCCGCCGCTCCCGCCCGTCTCCGGCGTCGGCCCGGCGAAGGCTGCGAGCATGTCGGCGTAGGACGCGGTGTGGGTCCGCGCCTCGGCCATCACCTCCCGCCGATACGCCTCGGCCGCGGCGGCCGCCTGCGCCAGCACCTCCAGCCCGCCGCTCTGCCTGCCCTGCACGCGATCGCCCCCGTCGCCGGCGCCGCGCCGGCGGCGCTTCCGCGCCGTCGCCCGGCTTACCAAATCATCCGCCCGCCTTACAGGCCGCAGCCCGGTCGGTCCGCCCGAAACTTGCGCCGCCGCGCCCCGAGGCGGCCGGCGAGGGTCGGGACTGCGCCGCTTCAGGCGAAGATCTCGAGCGTGACCCGCCACGGGCCCTCACCATCACGCGGGAGGTCCGCTCTTGGCCTCGGAGGTCGGACGGGAGACGACCGATCGAGGCGGTGAGACCGCGAGATTTCAGGTCCACGCACAAGGCGCACCCTCGTTTCGCCAATACACCCGGCGCCAGATATGTAATCACAGCTTGGATCGATGGCATCCTTGGTAAAACTAACCAACCCATAATCATCTATTCCGAGATATATTCGATTACACCGTGGGTGTATTCACCGGAACACACAAAATACGGATTCACCCTTAGCGCCCGATTACAAGCGAATTAACTTAAAAGTCTTAGGCAGGCCCCGCGGATCGGGTTTCGCGTCTCCCATATTCATATTTGACATAGGAAATTCGCGATGATTGGTTTTGGCGCATCCTCAAGGTCGGCAGCCGTTCTTGAAGCGCTCGGTCGTTCCCTCGCCATCGTCGAGTTCGATCCGTCGGGAAAAATCCTCGCGGCGAACGAAAACTTCTGCCGGGCGCTCGGCTACGACCTGTCGGAAATCCGCGGCCGGCATCACAGCCTGTTCGTCGAGCCGGACTATGTGAAGAGCGCCGACTACAAGGAATTCTGGGCCAAGCTCGGTCGGGGAGAGTTCGACGCCCGGGAGTACAAGCGCGTCGGCAAGGGCGGCAAGGACGTCTGGATTCAGGCGTCGTACAATCCGGTAAGGAGCGCGAACGGCAAGGTGACGAGGGTCGTCAAGGTCGCGACGGACATCACCACCGAAAAGCTCAGGAGCGCGGAGGCCGAAGGGAAGATCGCGGCCATTTCGCGGGTCCAGGGCGTGATCGAGTTCACCCCAGCGGGCGAGGTCATCACCGCCAACGAGACCTTCCTGAACCTGCTTGGCTACCGCCTCGACGAGATCAAGGGCAAGTCCCATCGCCTGTTCGTCGAACCCGCCTATGCCCAGTCGCCGGACTATCAGGTGTTCTGGAAGACGTTGAACGCCGGCGAGTTCGTCGCCGCCGAGTTCAAGCGCATCGGCAAGGGCGGCCGGGAAGTCTGGATCCAGGCGTCCTACAACCCCATCTTCGACCTCAATCACCGCGTGATGAAGATCGTCAAATTCGCCACCGATGTGACCGGCCGCGTCAACGCCGTCGGCGAGATCGCCGACGGCTTGTCCCAATTGGCGAACAACAATCTGCAATATCGGATCGACGCGGCCGTCGAGCCGACCTTCGACAAGCTTCGCTCGGACTTCAACGCCGCGATGTCCCAGCTTCAGGAGACGATGAGCGCGGTCGCGACGTCCACGCGCGGCGTGAAGAGCGGCGCCGGAGAAATCGCCAGCGCTTCGGACGACCTTTCACGGCGCACCGAACAACAGGCCGCCAGCCTCGAGGAGACGGCCGCCGCCCTGGACCAGATAACCGCCACCGTCAAACGCAGCGCCGAAGGCTCCAAACAGGCCAACGCCGCGGTCTCGATGACCAGGAGCGAGGCGGAGAAATCCGGCGAGGTGATGCGCGAAGCGGTCTTGGCCATCGGCGAGATCAAGGAAAGCTCCGACAAGATCACGCTGATCATCGGTGTGATCGACGAGATCGCCTTCCAGACCAACCTGCTCGCCCTCAACGCCGGGGTCGAAGCGGCCAGGGCGGGCGACGCCGGCCGTGGCTTCGCCGTCGTGGCGCAGGAAGTGCGGGCGCTCGCGCAACGATCCGCTGAGGCCGCGAAGGAGATCAAGGGCCTGATCGCCAGCAGTTCGGAGCAGGTGGAGCGCGGCGTTCGCCTGGTCGGAGACACCGGCAAGGCGCTGACCGGCATCGTCGGCAGGGTGGCGAATATCGCCGACCTGATCGCAGACATTTCCGTCTCCGGTCAGGAGCAGGCCTCCGGCCTTGCCGAGGTGAATCTTGCCGTGAACCAGATGGATCAGGTCACCCAGCAGAATGCGGCGATGGTCGAGCAGGCGACGGCGGCCGCCGTGAGCCTGAACGCCGAAGCGACCGAGCTCGCTCGCCTGATCGGACGCTTCGACATCGAAGGCGGCGCCGCACGCCCGCAGGAAACGGGGCGCCCGCACGCCGCACGCCAATCACAGGTCCGAAGCCGAGCGGCCTAGGCGGCGACGGAAGGCGTCGGCGTCAAGGGTCAGGCGTCCAAGGGTCATCGAACCTTTTCCGTCTCCTTGGGCGCCGAAGCGCGGCGCGTCCGGGGTTCGGACCTGGGCTTGGGCAAGAGCCGGAAACGCGTCTGGCACCAGGCAAAGTCGACGCCGACGTCGAGCAGGGCGTCAGACCGCCCGCACGGGCAGGCGAAATCCATGACGGCGATCACGCGGTAGGTCTCCCCGGCCTGAAGGGGCACGGGCCTGCCCGTGACGTGGTTCGGCGCGGCGTTGACGCACAGAACAAGATCGCCGGGGCCGACCGCGTCGCTCATCGCTTCCATCCGTCACCTGGCCGGTAGATGAGACCGCGACCGGCAAGGGGCAAGCGCGGGTTCGCCCAATTGCCGCTCCACGCTGCAAGCCGCCGGACACGCCCCGTATCGCGCAGGCGCGGTCCACGGGTTCAGACCAGGCTGCCGCCGCCGTCGACGCGCACGATCTGGCCCGTCACATAGGTCGCGCGCATCAGGTAGAGGTAGGCCTCGGCCGCCTCCTCCACCGTGCCGGCCCGCGGCAGCGGCAGGTTGGCGGTGAAGCCCTTCAGCACGGCTTCGCCCATGGTCTGCACCTGTTCGCTCAGGATCAGGCCGAGGCAGACGGCGTTGACACGGACGGGCGCCAGGTCGCGCGCCAGGCCCATGGCCAGGCCCTCGGTGGTGTGGGCCGAGGCCGTGGTCAGCGGCGCGCCCGGCATCGGCCGGTGCGCCAGCATGCCGCCCGTCAGGGTGATCGAGCCGTGCGGGGCGATCCGGCGGATCGCGTGCTTGGCGGCGCGGGCCGCGCCCCAGAGGCGCACCTCCAGCCGGGCCTTGCTGGCGTCGATGTCGAGATCGCGGGTCGGGCCGAACATGTGCCCCCAGTCGCCGGCGGTGAAGGCCAGATGATCGAACGCGCCGGCCGCCTCGAAGAAGGCCTCGACCGAGGCCTCGTCCTTCACGTCGACGGTCCGCCCCACGGCGCCCCGGCCGAGTTTCTGCGCCGCCGCCTCGATTCGGGCGGTCTGGCTGGAGCCGACCACCACCTCGGCGCCGGCCGCGCTCGCCGCCGCCGCCACGGCGAACCCCACGCCCGAGGCGCCGCCGATCACCAACACCCTCGCGCCGTCCAACGTCGCCATGCCCGAACTCCCTAGAAGATGGGGCGGGCGTAGACCGGGCGGGGTATGGGAACAAGACTGGGAGCTATACCCGTATAGCCGCTAACCCCTTGATGCTGGAACGGATCAGCGGTTCCGACCGGGATGGGGCCCGATCGGGCCGGGACACCCCGGACCGATCCTGCCGGCGCCCTAGTTGGCGGGCGCGGGCGACTCCTTGGTCAATTGGCCCGCGGCGATCTTCCAGCCCCCCTCGCTCGCGCTGGCCACCAGGATCAGGGCCCTCTGCACACCGGGGATGGGCTTCCCGTTCATCAGAAAGTTCAGGTGGAAGAAGATCGTCGCTACGTCCGGGCGCAGCAGATGGATTTCCGGCGTGTCCTTCTTGGTGATCGTCGCCCTCACCGCCCAGCCGTCGCCCGTGTGAATCTTGGCGAACTCCGAGACGATGGCCTCGCGGCCTTCGGTCCGCTCTTCTGCGATCGGGACCCAGACCGCGTCGGCGGTGTAAAGGCCCGCGAACGCCTTGAGATCATGGGCATTCCACGCCGCGATGAAGCGGTCGGGGAGATCCTGCGGTCCCGCGGCATGCGCCAAGGCCGGGGTCAGCGCCAGCAGGGCCGCGATAAACAGTGCAACGCGCATCTAAGGTCCCCCTTGGTCCAGGGGGATTCCTAGCATGCCGGGCGACCGGCGATCCACGCTTAACCGCCCGTCCCGCTGACGAGTGCGGCCGACGCTAGAAGGTGTAGTTCACCCTCACGCCCGCGTAGCGGAAGTAGTCCCGCGGCGGCAGGATCTGGGTCGCCAACTGGCTGTTGTAGGTGGTCGTCGAGTTGAACATGTCGGCGTAGTAGTGCTTGTCGGTGACGTTGTTGACGAACACCATCACCTCGTAGTGCTGGCTCGGGTTGCGCACGCCGACGGCCAGGTTGAGGATGCCGTAGGCGGGTTGGACCGTCTGCGGATCCTGGCTCAGCGAGAAATTGAAGCTGCTCTCATAGCTGTAGACGCCCTGGAACACCGCGTCGAACGGCGACACCCCGATCCGGTGATGCCAGTCGACCGTGAAGGTCCCCTTCCATTCGGGTGATTGCGGCGGCGTGCCGCCGGCGAGGTTCTGGAACGCGGGACTGCCCGAACACCCCTGCGCCACCGTCTGCAGCGGATAGCACTGGGCCTTGGGGAAGCTGACGATCTTGGCGTCGAGGTAGGCGGCGTCGAAGCCGAAGGTGAAGTCGCCGGCGTAGATGTTGGAGTCGAGCTCGACGCCCTTGTTGTGCAGCCGTCCGACGTTGGCCAGCCGGTAGTTCACCGTGCCGTCGGGCAGGGTCTCGATGCCCTGGGCCTGGAAGTTGCGGTAGTAGGCGTCGAAGTAGGTCAGGTTCACCGTCAGCCGGCGTTCGAAGAACTGCATGCGCGCGCCGATCTCGGCGCTGCCCGAGGTCTCCGGCTTGATCGGTCCGGCCAGTTCGCGGTTCAGGTTGAAGCCGGTGGAGAGGTCGTATGTCTGCCCCTTATGCCCCGTGGCGTAGGAGGCGTAGACCATCAGGTCCTTGGTGAACTTGTGCTGCAGCGCCGCCTTGTAGGTGCCGAAGGTCTCGTTGGCCCCGCCGGCGAAGTAGGCGCTGTTGAGGATGTCGTGGAAGGTATAGGCGATGTCCTCCTTCTGCACCCGGCCCCCCAGGGTCGCGGTGGTGTCCGGAAGGATGTCCCAGTCGACCTGGCCGAAGCCGGCGTACTGCTCCGAGCCCGCGGTAGCGTACCAGCTCGCCAGCGAGAAGTAGGGTCCGCGGGTGAAGCGGCGGGTGTACTGGTCGTCGGCGTAGAACAGACCGGCGGTGTAGCGCAGCGGCTGGTCCGAGCGCGACACCAGGCGCAACTCCTCCGTCCACTGATCATAGGTGAAGCGGCCGTCGGGTTGGCGGTTGTCGATCACCGGCGAAGAGCCCTCGTCCACGTCGAGCCGGTCCTTCAGGAAGTAGAAGTCGTGCGAGGTGATCGACATCAGCGTCGCGAAATTCAGGTCATAGGACAGCTTCAGCGACTCGCCCCAGGCGTCGTAGCGATTGCCCGAGGTGAAGTTGTTGCTGACGCGGGCGTTGTCGGCCGAGGCGGTAACGCCGGGGGCCCAGACCGATGGCGGCAGGGCCGCGTTGCCGCGCAGATTGGCGTTGGGAGCCAGGGCGATGAAGGGCCGGCCGATGGTGGTGTTCCCGCCGGTGAAGTTGACGTCGAACACCGCGGTGAATTTCGGGATCGGCGTCCACTGCAGCTTGGCCGTCATCGAGCCGAGCTCCCGGCCGTTGACGTCCTTGTTGTCGTAAAGGTTCTTCACATTGCCGGGAAAGTTGTCGTAGTTCAGGCTCACCCGGCCGGCCAGGGTGTCGGTGATCGGACCCGAGATGGCGCCGCCGAACTGGTATTCGCCGTCGGTGGTGCCCATGGCGTTGAGCCGCCCGGTGACCGCGCTGGTGGAGGGCGCCGGGGTGACGATGTTGATCAGGCCGGCGGAAGCGGACTTGCCGTAGAGCGTGCTCTGCGGCCCGCGCAGCACCTCGATCCGCTGGATGTCGTTGAGGTCGGCGAAGGCGCGGGCCTCGAAGGCCACCGGCACGTCGTCGACGATGATGGCCACGTCCGGCTCGACGCCGATCGAGAAGGCGAAGGTGCCGACGCCGCGGATCGACACCGAGGAGTTGACCGGCTGTTCGGCCGGCCTGACCACCAGCGAGGGCGCGACCTTGGTGAGGTCGGTGAACTCCACCACCCCTTCGGCGCGCAGCTGGTTGCCGGTGACCGCCTGGATCGCCTGCGGCACGTCCTGCAGGTTCTGCGACCGCTTCTGAGCGGTGACCACCACCTCGGGCGGGGCGGCGGAGGCGTCCTGGGCGTGCGCGGCTCCGGCCACGGCCAAGGCCAAGGCGCCCAGAACAGCGAGACTCGCGCCCGAAAGCAGTCGTTGCATGGCTTCCCCCTGAATGGCGTCATGAATCGCGCCGTTGCCGGAAGCTAGCATATTGGTCAGGCCAGATGCAAATCTCTTATGCCATCTGGCCTAGCCAGTTTGGAACGCGATCGGCGCGGCCGGTCTCGGCCCACAGGATCAACGCGGAGACCGCGGAGGCTTCGCACAGAGCGCGAAGCGCGCCGAAGAGCGGTAGAAACACCGCCGTTCCCAACCAAAGCTGGCATGGTCTCTGCGCGCTTCGCGCAATCTCTGCGGGCTCCGCGTCAGATCTGGCTGCGCCCGACCGCGCCAGCGCCAAGATTCGTCACCAGTTCCACATGGTCCCGTCGGTCAGGCGCGCGACCGGCAGCTGGCGCGGCTCGTACGGGTATTTCGCCGCCAGGGCCTCGTCGATGTCGACCCCGTGGCCCGGCGCGTCGCCGGGATGCAGAAGGCCGTCGGCGAAGGTGTAGGCGTGCGGGAAGACCGCGTCGGTCTCGGGCGTGTGGCGCATGTATTCCTGGATGCCGAAGTTCGGGACCCAGGTGTCGAAGTGCAGGGCCGCGCCCATGGTCACCGGCGACAGGTCGGTGGCGCCGTGGCTGCCGGTGCGCACCGACCAGAGGGCGGCGAAGTCGGCGATCCGGCGCAGATGCGTGATCCCGCCCACGCCGACCACCGAGGTGCGGATATAGTCGATCAGCTGGTTCTGGATCAGGTCCTTGGCGTCCCAGATCGTATTGAACACCTCGCCGACCGCCAGGGGCGTGGTGGTGTGCTGGCGGATCAGACGGAAGGCCTCCTGGTTCTCCGCCGGGGTCGCATCCTCCATCCAGAACAGGTCGTAGGGCTCGAGCCGCTTGCCGAGCTGAGCCGCCTCGATCGGGGTGAGCCGGTGGTGCACGTCGTGCAGCAGCCGCGGGCCCTCGCCGAACCGCACGCGCAGGGCCTCGAACAGCTTGGGCGCGAAGTTCATATACGCCCTCGTATCCCAGAGGGTTTCGGTCGGCAGCGAAGCGTCGGCCGGCTCGTAGTAGAGATCCCCGCGCCCGACGCCGTAGGCCATCTTCACCCCCGGCACGCCCGACTGGGCCCGCACGGCCTTGTAGCCGGCGTCGAGGTAGCGGCCGACGGCGTCGAGGGTCTCGGCCGTATCGGCGCCGTTGGCGTGGCCGTACACCATCACCCCGTTGCGGCTCTTGCCGCCGAGCAGGTCGTAGAGCGGCGCGCCCAGCGCCTTGGCCTTCAGGTCCCACAGGGCCACGTCTACCGCGGCGATGGCGCGCATGGTCACCGGACCCCGCCGCCAGTAGGCGCCCCGGTAGAGATACTGCCAGATATCCTCGATCCGCCGCGCGTCGCGCCCGATCAGCACCGGGATCACATGGTCGTTGAGATAGGCCGCCACCGCCAGCTCGCGCCCGTTCAGGGTCGCGTCGCCGACGCCGTGGATCCCCTGCTCGGTCTCGATCTTCAGGGTGACGAAGTTGCGCCCCGGCGAGGTGACGATCACCCGCGCCGCCCGGATGCGGAACGGCGCGTCCGGCTCGCGGGCGGTATCGGGTTGGGCGTTGGCGCCGGCCGCGGCTTGGCTCATGCTCGGTGTCTCTGACATTCAGACCCCCAGGCTAAGCGGCGCATTTCGGCTTGTCCAGATTGGTTAGACCAATTAGGGTGAAACCCATGAACGCCAAGGCGGATCAGGGTCGACTTTACGAACGCGTGGCCGCGGATCTCGCCGCGCGCATCGCCGCGGGCGAATACCCGGTCGGCCGGCGCCTGCCGTCGGAGCGTGAACTGGCCCAGATCCATGCCGTCTCCCGTCCGACCGTGCGCGAGGCCATCATCGCCCTCGAACTCGACGGCCTGGTGGAGGTGCGCACGGGCTCGGGCGTCTATGTTCTGGCCCGCCACCCCAAGGGCGGCAAGGCCGGGGCCACCGATGTGGGCCCGTTCGAGCTGCTCGAGGCGCGCCACGGCTTCGAAAGCGAGGCCTGCGCCCTCGCCGCCGTGCGCATCACCGACGCCCAGCTGGACGAGCTCGAGACGCTCGCCGCGGAAATGCAGGCCGGCGACGAGCGCGACTTTCGCACGGCGGAGGACGCCGACCGCCGCTTTCACCTGCTGATCGCCGCCGCTTCGCAGAACAGCGTGGTGCTGTCGACCGTCACGGGCCTGTGGGACGCGCGCGCCCGCTCGCCGCAATATCAGCTGCTCGCCGACAAGGCCCACGCCGCGGGCGTCGGCCCGCGCGTCGACGAGCATCGCGAGATCATCGCCGCCCTGCGCACCCGCCAGCCGGAAGTCGCCCGCCGCGCCATGCGCCAGCACCTGGCCCGGGTGCTCGACTCTCTGCTCGCCGCCACCGAGGTCGAAGAGGTGGAGCGCGCCCGGGCCAAGGTCGCCGCCGCCCGCCAACGCTACGCCTCCCTGGTCTGAACCGCGCGGCAAGCGCGGCGCCGGGGCGGTCCATAACCGGGGAGGACCGGCCGATGAATACCGACGAGGCCGAACGCTCGGCCGTTTCCCGCGCTGCGGTGACCCGACGGGCCGCGCTCGGCGTGCTCGGCCTCGCCGCCGCGGCCGGCGGCGCCGACGCGGCGGCCCCG